>NZ_OY762929.1:0-630833 GCF_963666675.1 uncultured Desulfobacter sp.
AGAGAGTCCAGGACTGTGGCCGTCTCAGGTGTGATGGTTTCAGGCTCAATTAAAATCACCTCATACCGTCCCTGCCCCTCGGAATGGCGGGTAACATGTTCAAGCTGGACGAGAAACGCCTCGGGCGAATCGGCCGGCACCGGGATAATCAGCGTCCACTCATAGGCGACTGTATTGGGCCCCGGCAAGGGTGTGATCGGTTCCGGGGTGTTGGCCTGGATGGTGTCTGCCATAATATCTATAATTCGGTCCGTGGCACCGGTGGTCTGGGTCAGTTCATTTTTAAAAAACAGGTCAATGGATTGGCTGGAGATGTGGTTTTTAAAGTCCATTTTTTCAGCAAGGGCCCGGGCCAATTGTTCCGGATTCATCTCAAGGGCTACCCCCTGGTCGGAAAACGAGTAGGGCGAATCCACCTGGGTCAGGCCGGTTAACTGAACCAGCGGCATGCCGAATGCAATGGCCTCTATCCCGGTTGTGGATGGGGCCGCAAGGACGCAAAGATCGCTTGCGGACATTAGATCATACACACTGTATTCTCCATGCACGATGATCAGGCTTTTGTTGGGTATTGATGCCTTCCAATTTTCATAAATCTGATACCGGCAGGCGGGATGAAATTTAATGATCATCTTCAAATGGGACAGTTTTGCAACTGTTTCCAGCAAGCTGTCGATTTTGCTCCGGTCCGGGGGAACCGACGTGAATATGAGCAGCGGCACCGTTTTGCCGTTCAGTTTAAGTCTTTTTCGCATTCCTTCCCGGATGTTATTCGCTTCCTGATGAGCCTTTTCCCGGGATATATGCGTATTGCCCACGGGAATGATTCGTTCAACGGGTGCCTCATAACCGCTGAATTTTCTTTTGATCCGTTCTCCCCACACAAGGTTTAAGGTGGAATACTGGACATGCCCGGTATATCCAAAGTCCTGATTGTAACCCAGCCCCTCCTGCAGCGAGATAAACGGAACATTGAATTTTTTTGCCCAGAATGCAAAGGTTTTGCCCCATCGGTTCAATTCGTGGAGGACCAGGCAAAGATCCGGTTTCTCTTTTCTGATCATATTTCTAAAGCCAATGTATTCCTGGGCCGTGGCATAAAGGGTTTTATCCGTGACCGTCACCACCTGGGTGGCCAGGGCAAAATCTTTACACAATGCCTGGCTGAACACCCGGCGCTCCCGTAGATAATTGGCATGGATGTCCTCATTATCATCCACGCATAGATAATCAAATATGTGGATATAGTTCAGGCCGCACTCCACGGCTGTGATTTCCTGACTTCGTTCTGCCTGGGCCACGACATAACGGGTGTCCGCGCCCAAGGTCGACAGTTTTTCCATGACAGGGACAATGAAACGGGTGTGATGCTTTAGGGCGATATAGGCAATGATCTTTTTATCTTTCCAGAAACTATCCATCGGCGTCTCCTTTCCGTGTCCGGGGGACCAAATTTTTTTTGGTGATATCGATCAATATACGGGACAGTTCAGTTTCCTCATTGTGGCGATCAATGATTTGCCGTATCTGCCGGATCAGCCCGTCCGGGCTCTGAATCCAGATTTTATACCCTTGGGTGTTTTCGGGTACCATGGGGTCGTAAATAATGGTGGGAACCCCAATGCCCGAGGAGACCTCGGCGCTGTAACAGTCCGCGCAACATACCAGTGCATCCGCCATTGTGACTTCCGCGGACCGGTTCATGTCGTGAAAAGAGAATGAAAAATATTTCAATTCATCCCGGCATATGGTTTCAATGGTTTGCTGATGGGTGTGGGCGCCCCTTACCTGGTCCTTGCCGTAGGAAAACATCAGGTGCAGATGTTTACCCATGGGGGTCAGGAGGCCGAGCAGGTTTTTATACTCATACGTCATGGCCACGTTGTGGGCAATATAAAGAATGGTTTTCTCCTGGGGAATATCGTGGGACTGGTAGCGAAGCCCCATGGTTGCTCTCCACGACGGATGGGTTGCGGGCGAGAAAAAGCAGCCTTCAAACCTGGGGATTCGCCAGATTTTGGTGGTCAGATCCGCATCCGGGCTGTTCAGATAGTCCCAGCTTGCTTTCTGGGTGGTAATCAGGCCGTCCATCAGGGACGGTGCCAAGGTCCACCGGGATGCAAGGGAAAGCAGTTCGTATCCGATAACGGGCATATTGTTCTTTTTTGCAAGGTGCACCCAGGCATAAAATATTTTTTCCTCCTGGGTTGAAGACCCTAACGGTGTGGGAACCTGGACGATAATCCCTGCAATATGCTTCCCATTGGGCAGGGTCAATCGCGTCTGGAGAAGGTTGCCGCCGCCAAGATCATCCAGCAGCAATGCCTGCCGGAACTTTAGCCCATCGGAAAACCCATGGTCGCCAAGCTGTTCCTTTTTTATGCGGTATCCTTCATAGGAATTCTGACTTTTACCGTATGCAACGTTGAAAACAACAGGTTCCAGCTTTGCCGCATTTTTCAGGGTTTTTGTGGATGTCTCGGGTACCAGGAAAGTTAATGTTAAAAATTTTTTAACCCGTGTTCGGATCAGTTCAAAAAAATCAATGAGGCCGGACGTTGTTTGATTGTCCTGGAGCACCCAGTATATAACGGGCTTTGTTCTATGTTCCATTGCAATTCCGATAATCAGCGAATTAAAGTGAAAATCCTCGTACGAATCATACATCCTGCCACAGTTTTGTTTTGCTTTTCAAGAAATTAAAACTTATCTTGGAATATCGCGCTTGAAATTAGGATATAGGAATTTTTTTCCAACAGCGAACAGTCAAAAGGTCGATAATTTAGTCTGACAAGAAAAGCCGGGTTCAAGGAGGATTGTAACATGGACGGCAAAGTGGTGCTCATCACCGGGGGGACCGGATCATTTGGTAAACAGTGCGTGCGGATGATTCTTGAACGCTATGCGGTGCAAAAGTTGATTGTCTTCAGCCGGGATGAGCTCAAGCAGTTTGAAATGCAGCAGATGTTCCCGGCAGCCGAAAATGAGTGTTTAAGATATTTCATTGGCAATGTCCGGGATAAAGACCGGTTGTACAGAGCCTTTTCCGGTGTGGATATTGTCATCCATGCTGCGGCCATGAAGCAGGTGCCTGCGGCAGAATACAATCCCTTTGAGGCCGTGAAAACCAATATCATCGGGGCCCAGAATGTCATTGATGCGGCCATTGATCAACATGTCAAAAAAGTGATTGCCCTGAGTACGGATAAAGCGGCGAACCCGATAAATCTGTACGGGGCGACCAAGTTGTGTTCGGATAAGATTTTTATTGCCGGCAACGCATATACGGGGCGCAAAGTGAAAACCATATTCAGTGTGGTCAGGTACGGCAATGTTATCGGTAGTCGGGGCAGTGTGATTCCTTTTTTTCTTGAAAGACGAAGTCGCGGCGTTCTACCCATTACGGATTTGAGAATGACACGGTTCTGGATTACCCTGGAACAGGCCGTGAATTTCGTATTCTCCTGCCTTGGGAAAATGACGGGCGGGGAGCTGTTTGTGCCGAAACTACCGAGTATGAATATTGCGAATTTGGCAAAAGCTGTTTGTCCTGATTGCAGGCATGAGGTGGTCGGTATCCGCCCCGGGGAGAAGCTTCATGAGGTCATGATTCCGGCGGATGATGCCAGGATGGTTGTTGAATTTGACGATTATTATGTGATCCAGCCTGATTTCAGTTTTTTTAACAAGGGGCAAATGCCCATGGATGGATGTTTGGGGCAGGTATCTGACGATTTTGAATACAGTTCCGGAACAAATCCGGAATTTTTAACTGTGGAGCAGATGCAGGCCCTGATCCAGCCGCTGATTTTGGGACGAAAAGAATAATGACGGAGCGTGTCGCGTTGATCCCGGCCCGGGGCGGTTCCAAGCGGTTGCCCAGAAAGAATGTCCTGCCTGTTTTGGGGCGTCCCATGATTCATTATCCGGTTAAAGCCGCCTTGGACTGTGGATATTTTGACCGGGTCATCGTTTCCACCGAAGATAAGGAGATCCGGGAGGTTGCCATGGAAGCTGGAGCCCAGGTGATGGACCGGCCGGCGCACCTGGCCCGGGACCGATCGACCGTGGCCCAGGTGTGCCTGGATGCATTGGCGCGCCTGGCCGAACACGGCATCAAGCCGGACTGGTTCTGCTGTATTTATCCCACAGCGATATTCATTGTCCCCGAGGATCTGTGTTCATCCTTTGCCCTGGCAAAACAGAATTCCCGGGTAAATTGCGTGATGGGTGTGTCTGACTTTAATCTTCAGCCCCTCCAGTCTCTGGAAGAAGATGAGAGCGGCTTTTTAAAACCCCGGTGGCAGGATTGCACACATCAGTCCCAGTTCCATCCGGATCTCGTGGCCAGTAACGGCACACTTTACTGGTGCCGGACAGAGAGCTTTCTGCAACAGAAAAGTTTCTATACTGATAAACTGGTTGGATATAAAATCCCCTGGCTCCGGGCCATAGATCTGGATACACCTGAAGATTACGATATGGCCTGCCGGATTGCGCCGTTATTTCTTGGGACTGCAAGGAGATGAACCAAGACACTCTTATCATCAGGGCGGATGCAGATGAACGGATGGGGACCGGGCATATCATGCGGTGTATTGCCCTGGCCCAGGAGTGGCGTCAACAAAAAGGCCCTGTTTTATTCGTTTCGTGCCTGTCCAATAGAGCTGTCCTTAAAAGACTCACATCCATGGGTTTTGAAGTATGCCTGATTAAAAAAAGTTTTCCTGATCCCATGGATATTCACACAACCCTGCAAAAGGCAAAAGAAAAGAACGCAAAAATACTTGTGACGGACGGTTACCATTTTCTGCCGGAATACCATGAAAAGATCAGATCCAAGGGAATCAAACTCATGGTCATTGACGATTACAACCATCTGCCGTTTTATCATGGGGATATTTTGTTGAACCAGAACCTGGGGGCTGAAAAAATCCAATACAACACCCTGCCGGGCGCAGTGAAATTATTAGGCCCCGAGTTTATTATGCTGCGAAACGAGTTTTTAACTGTAAAAAGAGCGGATCAACCCCAAACCGGGAACATTGAAAATATACTTATTACAATGGGCGGGACAGATCCTGATAATACAACATTAAAAATTATTAGGGCTTTAAACCTCTTAACGTTTCAAACGTTTAACCTGAAAATCGTTCTTGGCCCCGGCAACCGAAATGCTGAATCCATACACCATGAATCCGTCGTTTCCAGACATCAATGCAAAATTGTCACCAACGCCGCCAATATGCCGGAACTTATATTATGGGCGGACGTTGCAATTTCAGCCGGTGGAAGCACTGCCTGGGAATTATTATATCTGAGGACACCTGTTTTGTTCCTCATTAACGCGGATAATCAAATGCGGCTGGTAGAAGAGATTGCATCGGCCAATGCGGGTATCAATGCTGGTCGGCATGACCGTATACGTATAAAAGATATTGCCCAAAAAATAGGGGCCTTGATAAACGATCCGTCGCTTAGAGATCAAATTGTTTACAATACAAACAAGCTTGTTGACGGCAACGGAAGAGGGCGCATTGTCCAGAGTTTGCTATACGGCCTTGCCTAATTCGACATGCGGTTTTTGATCATCAGGATGCATTCTACGCCATTGATCGATTTTCTTTGAATATCTTTAAATCCAGCGTTTTTAAATGCACACCGGGATTTTGTATTTTCCTGTTTTATCACTGCATGGATGGTATTCACCCGGGAATCTGAGAAAAAACGGTGAACGCCTAAATCAATTATACGTGATCCGACACCTTTGCCGCGCATATTTGGCTTGGTGTGGATATCGACTTGGGCCTCGGCGTGATTTATTACGTCAAAACGGATTTGTCCGATGGGGTCATTATCTTCCATGGCGATATAAATGTATGTATTGGCGTCGTTCAGTTTTTTTTCAAGCCATTTTATATGCGCAGCCCAGTCAATGGCGGCGCAAGAGAACGCCATGCGCCTCGCTTCAAGGTCATTGGCCCAGTCATACAGTAATCGGGCGTCTTCAATGTGAGCAGTCCTTAGATGCATCTGTATCGGTTTTTCCTGGAAGTTTTTAAAATTATTTTAGAAAAATTTGTACATCCGCCAGAATTGAACCTTTTTTCAGTGCTGCCCTTGAAAATTCCAGGCGTAACCGGTCTGTTTCTATAAATGCTTTGGGGTAACCCGGGGCATCAAGCATCCGGATATAGTCAAATACCTGTTCCAGAGATTCCAGTTGCTTGATGCCACCTTGTTCCGGGTGCCGGCGCTTAAAACAGACCGGCTCACCGGTTTGTGGAATTGGTGTCGGATCTGTTTCAACGATGGCGACCATCATCTCCATGATGGTTTTTCCGGCTCGGATATAAATTTCTTCAGCACTCCCATAAAGAGATAGTGGCTTTTTCAGGTAGACTGGTCCGGTATCTATGCCGGCATCACACCGTATGGCACTGATTTTCGTTTGATAGATTCCCCTTTCAATCAGATTTTGAAGCGGGCTGCCGCCTCTGCCAAAGGGGAGATCGGTCATATGAAAAATAATACACTCATATGTTTGATATATGGAAGAATCAATGGGAAAGGACCAGTGGGGGAAAAAAATTTTATCCGGCTCGATTTTGTCCAGTCTGTCCAGGGTTAATTCTGGTTCCTGTTCGATTTGGATGACCCTGGCGTTGACCTGTTTGGCAAGGTTGTCTGCCATATCTGGGTTCCAGTTTTTGGAACTGGCAATTACATAGGTAGGCGTCGTTTTCATACAATCATTTCCCATGCCAGGGGGGTGCCGCGGGTAAGGGGGGTGGCTGCTTTTTTATCCATGATATCTCCATAATACCTGGGATGAAGGCCAAAACCCGGCCGGATACAGCGAATGTTTTCGGGGGTAAACGGCTCGGCTTTTTCAATGTCTTTGACCACAAACAGGGAGCGTCGGAACATCAGGCTTGATTTTTGTCGACTTGTCAGGTCATAGGTTACTGCGCCGAGGGCCTGTTCAAGAATTCGGATTTGATCCACCATGGATTTGAACTCATGGGGCTCCATGGAAAACGCGCTGTCCGGACTATTATCGGCCCTTGATAAGGTGAGGTGCTTTTCCACAATGCAGGCCCCCATGGCGACGGCGCCTATGGCCACGGTGCTGCCCAGCGTGTGGTCTGATATGCCGCAGACCGCATCAAAGGTTTGGGCCAGGTGGGGAATGGTTCGCAGATTTGCTTCTTCAGGGCTTGCCGGATATGCACTTGTGCATTTAAGAAGTGCGATTTGATTGCACCCAAGGGTTTTTAACGTCACTACCGCCTCCTCGATTTCAGACAGGCTCGCCATGCCGGTGGACAGGATGACCGGTTTTCCGGTTTGGGCAATTGCTTTGAGCAAAGGGATGTCTATAAGTTCAAAGGAGGCGACCTTATATGCCGGAACGTTCATAGTTTCAAGGAAATCGACTGCTGTGTTGTCAAAGGGCGTTGAAAACAGATCCAGGCCTAACTCGCTTGCCTTTTTCATTAATTGGGGTTGCCAATGCCAGGGGGTGTATGCGGTGCGGTACAAATCGTAAAGGGTTTGGCCTTTCCAGATGGTTTCAGTCAGGCGAAAATGCGGGGCTCTGGAATCTATGGTCATGGTGTCCGGTGTGTAGGTCTGAAGCTTTACGGCGTCAGCCCCCGCAGCTTTAGCCGCGTTAAGAATGTCGACCGCCTTGTTGAAATCCTGTTGATGATTGGCCGACATTTCCGCGATAATATATACGGGACGTTTAAAACCTATCTGTCTGTTATTAATTTTTATATGTGTCATTAATGTTTTTGGGAGAATGTGGCGCGTTTTGTTTCCGGTAAATTAAATTGCCGGGTCTGTTTTGTTTTTATGATTGTGATTACATTCAGCCTGTCATATAAAAAATAAGATTTATCCGTCGTTAGGATCTATTTTCGACCAGGAGGTATAAATAATTATAATTTGATATCAGACAAACAGGTATGTATCAACTTAAACCTTATGGAATTTAATTATTCGCTGAATACGATTTATTCAAGGGGTGCATATGCCGACACTCGTAATCGCTGCCCATCCGGATGATGAAACCCTGGGGTGCGGCGGCACCATTGCAAGGCTTGCATCTGAGCAAAAAGAGGTTCATATTCTGATTTTAG
Source organism: uncultured Desulfobacter sp. (assembly GCF_963666675.1). Lineage (NCBI taxonomy): Bacteria > Pseudomonadati > Thermodesulfobacteriota > Desulfobacteria > Desulfobacterales > Desulfobacteraceae > Desulfobacter > uncultured Desulfobacter sp. The sequence goes on from NZ_OY762929.1 coordinate 8,148, forward strand.
GAGAAGGGATTACCTCAAGGCAGACAGACAATAGGACTTCTGCCAATGAAGAAATCAGCATGCTGAAAAAAAACAGCCGCCAGGCAGGTGCGATTCTTGGCGTTGCCGATATCCACCTTGAATCTTTTCCGGATAACAAATTTGATTCGATTCCGTTGCTCGATATTGTTAAGGTTGTTGAATCATATATAGAAAAGATATCCCCCCATACTGTTTTTACCCACCATGGAGGAGATTTGAATATCGACCACTCGGTGACATCCAGGGCAGTTCTCACTGCGACCCGCCCCATGCCTGGCAGCCCGGTAAAACGCCTGTATGCTTTTGAGACGCTTTCAGCCACGGAGTGGTCTTTCGGGCAAATCGGCCAATACTTTACACCCAATTGTTTCATCAATATCCAAAATCATATACATCAGAAAATAGAGGCCATGGAAGCGTATGGCGGTGAAATTCGCAACTTTCCCCATCCCAGATCAGCCAAGGCCATTAAAACCCTTGCCAACCTGCGGGGGAGTATGGCAGGAATGGCGTTTGCTGAAGCATTTTCCATTGTACGAACCATTAAAGATCTGTAAACATGATGCATCATAGACATGCAATTTGTTTGTTTCTGGTGATCGTTGGCATTTGTATTTCGGATAAGTCATTTTAATTAAAAATAATTGCAGGTAAAATATGAACGTTCAGTTGGGAAATAAAATCATTGGGGACGGAGCGCCTGTTTTTATTGTATTTGAGGCCGGACCGACCCATGACGGGCTTGCATCGGCAAAAGAGCTGGTGCGTTGCGCTGCTGAGGCCGGGGCCGATGCCGTTAAATTTCAAATTCTTGACCCGGATCGTTTGGTGCCGGATAAAACACAGATGTTTTCCTATGAGATTTTATTAGATAAAAGAACGGGAAAGCAAAGAGAAAAGACAGAACCGTTGTACGATATTCTGGTCCGGCGCTGTCTGACATTTGACCAGTGGCGGCAGGTGAAAAGTTATTGCGATGACCTGGGCATTATTTTTTTTTCAACGGCTATGTTCGAAGATGAAGTTGATTTTTTAATGCAGATCGGTTCGCCCACCATTAAGATCTGTTCCGGGGATATCGACCACTTGCCGTTTATCCGGTATTGTGCACGGACTGGAACGGTGATTCAACTTGATACGGGCAATGCAACCATTGGTGACGTGGAACGTGCCTTTGATGAGGTTCTTGCCGCCGGCAATGCGCGTGTGATTATTCACAATTGCCCTTCGGGGTATCCCGCCCGGATTGAGAGTATCAATCTGAAAATGATCCCTACGCTGAAACAGATGTTCGGGTGTCCTGCGGCGTTTTCCGACCATACGCCAGGCTGGGAGATGGATATTGCCGCGGTTGCTCTCGGGGCTAATATGGTTGAAAAGACCATAACCCTGGACCGGACAACTCCAAGTGTGGAACATTTGTTCTCCATTGAGCCCGATGAAATGAAAGCCTTTGTTTCTTCTATTCGTAATCTCGAAACAGCGTTGGGCGCTTCCCGGCGGGCGCTTGGCCCGGAGGAGAGAAAGCGGGGTGTGGGCGCCAGAAGAAGTATCGTGCTGAAAAAAGATGTAAAGAAAGATCAGGCCATTGACGATTCTGTGATTGATTACGCCCGTCCGGGCGTCGGCATCCCTCCGGATATGGCTGATGTGATCATAAAAAAAAGATTTACAAAAGACCTTATGGCCGGTCGGTTTCTGGATTGGGGTGATTTTAAATAACGGCCATGGGCCGATCTGGTCTATCAACACCCATACTCGACCCCAAAAACAATGAAAGTAATTCAACAGCTTATTGTTACTTTCATAAAATAACAATATATGATCAGTCATTTTTTACAGGTTGATTCAGGAGAAAACTATGTCCGTGCTTGAATTGCTTAAAAAAGCGGTTGCCTACCATACCGCAGGCAATTTACAGGAGGCTGAGCAAATTTATCTTCAGGTGCTTGAACAAAAACCTGATCATCCCGATGCAACCCATTTAATGGGGGTGCTGGCCTACAATGCCGGGAACTATGATGGGGCTGTTGCGTATCTGAAAAAAGCCATAGAAATGATGCCGTCAAATGCCGGGTGTTTTAATAATATGGGCAATGTTTTCCAGCAGCAGGAACGCTACCGGGATTCGGTTAAGTGGTATGAGATGGCTGTCAGAATAAATCCCGGGCATAAATTGGCCCATAATAATATTGCTGTGGCGTATCTTCATCTTGGTAATATGGATAAAGCTTTGATGTCTGTTGAAAGAGCACTGGCGCTGGATCCGGAATATGCCGAAGCCCATAATAACCATTGCGAGATTCTCAGGGCCATGGGAGATAATGACAAGGCCCTTGCTGCAGTGAATAAAGCGCTTTTCTCTGATCCCAACATGGTTAGTGCGCACTGGAACCGTGCACTCATCTGGTTGTCAATGGGGAATTATCAAGACGGATGGTCGGAATATGAGTGGCGGTGGCGCCGGTCGAGAACGCAAAGCCGGGCCTTTGCCCACGGCACGGCCTGGCAGGGTGAGGATATCAAGGGAAAAACCTTGTTTGTATATGAAGAGCAGGGACTGGGCGATACCCTGCAATTCATCCGCTATCTTCCGATGCTCCGGAATCTGGGGGCGCGGGTTATTTTTGAAACCGGACCGGCTTTGATGCGGTTGGTTGCGGAAAATCGGGTGTATGACCGGTTGCTTGTTGGCTTGAAAGATCTGGACACCCGGCCCGTGGACAGGTTTGATTTCCATGTCCCCCTTCTGTCTTTGCCGCACGTATTGAAAACGACAATAGAAACCATCCCGGACAAAACCCCTTATCTATCTGCCGATCCGGCACTTTGTCGCATTTGGAAAAACAGGCTGGCCGAAGATGGTTCGTTTAAAGTAGGCCTCGTCTGGGCCGGGCGGCCCTTGCATAAAAATGACGCAAACCGGTCCGTTCCTTTGCGTCTGTTTGAAACCCTTGGCAGGGTTGAAGGTGTGTCCTTTTACAGCCTTCAAAAAGAAAAGCATGAAAAATGGACCGACATGGACAGTCTGAAAATTTTTGAAAAGGATCTGGGCCCCGAAATTTCAGATTTTGCCGACACGGCAGCCATTGTGGAAAATCTGGATCTGATGATATCCGTGGATACGTCGGTGGTTCACCTGGCCGGCGCCATGGGTAAGCCCGTATGGACGCTTGTTCCCTTTGCACCGGATTTCCGCTGGCTGCTTGACCGGGATGACAGCCCCTGGTATCCAACGATGCGGCTGTTCAGACAATCCACTCATAACGCGTGGGTACCCGTGATTGAGCAAGTCGCTTTTGCCCTTGAACAACGTGTGGCCAATGGAAATTTAATAAAATGGAAATTAAATGAAAAAAACGGTTGACAAGCAATCTCAAAACGTATAGATTGCTCGTGTTTTTGGCACTGCCATACGGGCCGTTAACTCAGTTGGCAGAGTATCTGCCTTTTAAGCAGAGAGTCGCTGGTTCGAGCCCAGCACGGCCCACCACCTAAACGGTGCCAAAAATTTAAGTGTCCCCATCGTCTAGCCCGGTCCAGGACACAGGCCTTTCACGCCTGCGACAGGGGTTCGAATCCCCTTGGGGACGCCACTTAAAAATAAAGGCTTTCAGCATTTTGCTGGGAGCCTTTTTGTATTGCGGACACAAAATCCGGACACAAAAAATTTCAGTGTTATCCTCTCGCAGCTCTTTTTGTCTTAAAGGGAACAAGGGTCCCCGGTCCTGCTAACCCTTTTTCAAGGGCTTCTCTGGTCGATTCAAGACCAAGTTTTTTTAAATACCTGTTTGTCGTCGTCGGGCTTTTGTGCCTTAATATCGACTGGATTACAGACACGTCATATCCTTTATGATATAGGATGCTGGCGGTCAGGTGTCGTATGCCATGAAAACCAAATGGTTTGACTCCGGCCCGGTCACAAAGTTTTTTCATGAAATGCCTTCGTTCTTTAAATGGCTTTCCATAATATGGTTCACAAAAATGCTCTTTATTCAGGCAAACAAAGACGAATGGAGTTTCTTTGATTGGTCTTTCCTGCCACCATTCCATTGATGATTTTCGAAGCTCGGATGTCATGGGAAGCCAATCAAATTCTTTTGTTCCATCTTCCCTTTTCTTGGTCCATATCCGGCTTTGACTATTCCCGAAGTCAATATCCTCCCATGTCAGATCAAACACCTCTCTCCTTCGAGCTGCCAAGTGAAGATAAGCCAGCAGCATTATTTGATCCTGCCCTTTTGCCTGATGATAAGCCGTCCAAAAGTCTTCCTCTGGTGGCACATACGTTGGTGAGCGTTTTTCCGGGAATTTTTTAACAGCTTTAAACGGGTTCAAAACATCCTGAGGAAACCCGTTAATATATTTCCTGCCCCATTCCCAACCGGCAGCAAGGTTCTTTCTGTCCTTATTTGCCGCATTACCGCTCCGGCTCTTTGCCTCCTGCATTAAATGTTTCATGGATAGACTGGGTGTCATCATAGCTAAATCTGTATCAGCATCAACATTTTTGAAAAGCCGGGACAAAGCACCTTTCTTTTCACCGTAGGTTATCTTAGCCCAATTGTTTTTAGCATAATCCAGATATTCTTCAGCCCAATTAAGCATTGTCAAACAATCCATGGCGGTCTGTTCGCTCTCTAACCTTTCTCTTTCCTCCTTTTCCCATAATACTGCATCCCGGTATGCCTGCTTCGAGTTGTCCGGGAACAGCTTTGTTGATGTTTGGCCTTTGACCATTACTCCGGCCCGCCACCTCTTTTTTCCACGTTTTGTTATTAAACTGGGCATCAATTTTTCTCCTGATTATTTTTTCAAAAAATCTAAATTTTCCGGGAGAAACTTCGATACCACCCCACCTGTCTGAATACTTGATAACAGTTCGCCGGTCAACCCCGAGGAAATCGGCAAGTTCCTCCGGTTTTATTGCTCGACCGTAATCTTGTTCAAGTGAGGCATGGCACATTAGTTTCAAATACCCTATGTCATATGATTGGACATCTTGCCGGACGCTTCTTAACGATCCGATATCCTGTTATTAAAATCCGTCAGACAATCCCCGAAACCCCATCGGCAGGCGCCGTATGGATTCCGGGGCTTGTCTGACTGCATTATTTTATCCGGTGATATCTGGCGCGTTTTTTTGATACGTCTTTAGTGATGATTTCAGGCTCTGAAACTCGCTTGGTGTTCAACACTCTTGATTCAGAAACGAAAGTATTAACAATGCCATCGAAAGTGATGGGCTGATTTCTGCTTTTTTCCTTTTCTTCAAGCGTAATGGCATGAAGCGATGTTAAAAGGCCATAGGCTTGGGCACAAAGTTGTTTTTTGTCTTGTTTGTAGGCTGCCTTTCGAACAAATGGTGTCGGGCGTTCGGTGTTTGTCAAGAAAGTTGTCGCCTCAAGCGCATTTTTTGTGAAATTTTTAGGTATAAATTTTCACTGTTGTTTTTACCCTTACCCCAAAAAATTTGTAGCTCCATTCCAGGATAAGTCAAGAAAAAAATCGGTTCCTCCCAGAGGGTCCCTCCCATTTTTTTCTTGACTTATCCTTCCATTCCCGCAGGATTTTTTTTGGGGATAAGGGAAAAACATAATTATGTCTGGGGGTAACCTTTATATTAAGCTGCTGGACGGTTATCGTTTTTTTCAGGATTAAGAGAGACTTCTGTTACCACAGTCCAATCTCTGATTCCACGGCTCCAACGTTCTGGTTTTTTTGCCTTTGCTTCCAGATATACCTTTTGACGGGCCTCTAAAATCGTCCTATCTGCCCCTGTATGCCTTTCATTTGGGGTAACAAATTTTATACCACTGTGACGGTGGACATTATTGTACCAGCGAACAAAATTCAGTACCCATTCTCTACAGGCCTCCAAGCTCTCAAAAGGGCCGGAAGGGTATGAAGGGGCATATTTCAGGGTTTTGAACAATGCTTCTGAATAAGGATTATCGTTACTTACCGACGGCCGACTGAATGAGGGGACAACTCCAAGTTGCTGAAGAGTGCACAGCATGGTCGCACCTTTCATCGGGGAGCCATTATCTGAATGAAGCACTATTTCATTGCCATTTACACCCTCTGACAGATACCCCCTTTTTACAAGCTCGGAGGCCAGCTCATCACTTTGCCTGTCATGGACTTCCCAAGCTACTATCTTACGACTGTAAATATCCGTTATCATATAAAGGTAATAAAACGAACCCTTTAGCGCCGCTGGAAGGTAGGTTATATCCCATGTCCAGACCTGATTAGGCCCTGTTGCTGTAAAACCCGTCGGTTTTTTATTTGTTTTATACCGGGTTTTACCTCTATGGTTCTGAAGACCGTTCTCTCTCAGTGTCCTATAGAAGCTTGCTTCGGATGCGACATAGATCCCCTGATCACAAAGCATGGGAACAATCTGGCTTGGCGGTAAGCTTCCATACTCCTGACTATTACAAATATCTATAATCATATGTTTTTCTTCTTCAGACAATTTGTTTGCAGGATTTCTTTCTGCATGGGGGCGCTTATCTTCTATTTCAGCAGTCGTTTTTTTCTGCCACCGCTGTAAGGTCCTTTCTGAAATTCCTATTATTTCACAAGCCTTACATTGGCGAGCACCGGATTTACAAGCTTCTTCCACCAAAGACAATATCTGCATTTTGTCTTCAGTAGGAATCATTCTTCCCCTTTGTCCCCCCAGATGTCCTGGACTTTTTTTTTTAACACAAGCAGGGCGGCAGCTTCTGCTAACGCTTTCTCCTTACGGGTTAATTCTTTTTCAAGGGCTTTAGTCTTGCGTTGCAATTCTTGCTCTTTTTGCTTGGTTTTCTTGACAAAATTTTGATCGGGGCTCTTTCTACATCCGGATATACAGTCTTTCTTCCACTCTTCTAACTGTTCCGGGTATATTCCATGTTTCCGGCAATATTCATTTTTTTCTGCTTCACTTAACGACGCAGTTTCCAATACTGCCTGAAATTTCCTCTCGGCTGACCAGGTTTTCTTCTTCGAGCCCACTGTACTCCCATTCCTTTTTTTGTAATTTCTTAGCCAGGTTGCTACCGTTGAATTTGGAACGTTAGCCTCTTTTGAAAAGTTTACCATCGGCGTGCCTGGGTTTAAAAGAATTTTCTGAATCATTGCCGTTTTGAATTCTTGTGTATACTCCACGTTTTCATATCCATTCCACGCCCTGTTCAAATTGTCTTATTGGCTTTTCGTTCGACACGACAACTATCCTGACACATCGGGCGTTGAACTCCTTGGAATCCATTTTGAACGGCATCCCACCAAGGAAAATTTTTCCTTTTGGTATGGTGTTCACCGGGGTTGTCCTGAAACTTTAACCATTCTTGAGTGTCATAAGCCCAGATATGGTCAAGATATTCATAAGTATTGAAAACATCACAATCAATAAGGGCTTTTAGCACTTCACGTCGATGCTGGAATTCAACCCTGATAATTTTGACACCTTCAATAAGGTATTCAGACGTATCTCCCCAAACCATAAACATCCAGGTTTTCTTTGAATGTACTACGATTTCATTAATTTTATCATAAAGCCTGGCGCAGATCTTCCCTTTGCCGATGCTGATGCCGGCAAATTTTGACCCATAGTCCCAAGTACTTTTCACATTAGCTCTGGTTACTGCATAATCTTTCAATGAAAATTGCCATATCCTTTCATCAAGCATAATATCCACGAAAAGATCTATCCTGTTAAGTTTGACACTTATTAATTCAATTCCCAAGCCTTCTAATACATCCAGAATATATTCAGTTGAATGAATAAGCCCATTTCTATGTAATGTTTCTGACCGAATTTCGATTATGATGTTGGGTCTTTTTCCGGGCTCCATCACATTCAAAATTTTTATAAAATAGTCCTTTCCACCCAGAAGCCAGGTGTAACCACGAATACCATTCGGGCGCATAGTATATTTCCAGGGTTTGCAATCATTTTTAGGTTCGAGGATGCCTTCGACAGGTTTATCTTCTACCTGGGCTTTTTCTTTCAGTGCATTAAACGTCTCAAATATTTCAGGATTTAAAATTTTTGCAGAGACAGATAGGACGGAACTATCAACCCCTGAAGCAAGAAATTTAATTGGAATATAATCAGGTAAGTTTACTTTTGGGGGGCTACTGAAAGACGGTTGGCCCCCCAGGTTTTCAGCCCTGCTTGAAGAGGTATGGGCAGGAAAAGCATTGCTAAATTGTTGAATATGTGATTTCGGATCAGTCTGTGTAAACATAAAAAAGCCTCCATGGAAATTTAAAAACATTGTTTTCAAATGTTCCAAAGAGGCCTTTAAAAAAGCAATACAATGATTGGGATCAAAGAATCAGTCTAATTTTCCAGGCGCTTTGAAACATTTGCAGATTCAAAACAGTCATCATTAATGAAGGTCATTCTTTTTGAATGCCTTACGCCTAGATTCGGCTTTTTATGAGGGGTGCGGCTCTTTTGAAACATATGAAAGCCATGGTCATTAAAGGTGTTCAGGGTTGTTAGTCTTATTTTTATGCTGCTTTCCAGCAAGATAATTCATTTGTCAGTGACTATCTGATGTAAATTGCAAAAATTTCCTGGACAGCGAGTCATAATTCCGTTATGAAAGAATAGCGGGAGGTAGATGACATGCAAATCAAGCAACAAACCTTTTGTGGTCGAAAGTTTACCGGTAAAGAAATCGCATTAATCCAGGAAGTCGTTGCTACCTGTGGAGGCCTTAGCCGACGAGAACTGGCACATACCGTATGCGAACTTCTGGAATGGAAACGCCCTAATGATCGGCTAAAAGTCCGGGAATGTAGTGATTTTTTGGAGCTTTTAGAGGCCAAGGGAGCTCTAACCCTTCCTGAAAAGAAACAACAAACAAAGATCGTTTTTCACAAGAGTATTCCCCAAACACCCTGTAAGCAACCCCACAGCACTTTGCGTGGCAGAGTAGAAGAATTTACACCTCTTGAGGTACAGCGGGTTCAGAATCGAGAGCAGAGGGATCTGTTTAAGGAACTCATCGGTCGCCATCATTACCTGGGATATGCAATGCCTTTTGGCGCCAGATTGCAGTATCTGATTTATGTAAACCGTCCCCATCGAGAAATTGTGGGGTGCATCCAGTTCTCAAGCCCTGCCTGGCGGATGCGTGCTCGCGATGAATGGATCGGTTGGACAGATGAAAGGCGTAAGGTCGCTCTACAAAAGGTGGTGAACAACAGCCGTTTTCTGATCCTTGCTCCCATCCAAAATTTAGCGAGCATGATACTGTCATGTAGTCTCCGGGAACTCAGAGATGATTGGGAACAGCAGTATGGTCTTAAACCCATGCTGGTAGAGACATTGGTGGATCGACAACAATTCCACGGTGGCTGTTATCGGGCATCGACCTGGATTGAGTTGGGGAAAACCACTGGTCGTGGGCGCATGGACCGATTCGGCAAACGTCATGGCGCTGATGTAAAAACCATATTAGTATATCCACTGGAAAAAGATGCTGTTCACCAACTCAGGGAGGGGATATGAATCCAGCGGTTTCCCTTTCTGCTGTGGAGCATTTACCTTCCCCCGTCATTGATCCGGGGCAAAAATGCTATGATGATATTGTCAATTTTCTTAATTCCAAGGAGAATCATTCAGTGAAACTCAGTGATTTGGAACAAGAACTTGAAAAACGAGGACGTGAGCTGATGCGCATCCTGCTTCAGGAACATTTAGACAAGCGTGTCCTTCCGGTAAGCCTGCGTGAAATACCCAGTACCGGGTGATATTATCGGTTCCAACTTGAACATTGCTAATGGAGGGACCGATGAATAAACAATTATTGACAGCAGAACAATCAATCGCATTAGAAAAAGTCCAGCAGCTTTTTGCAGACTGGCGAAATAACAGAACCGGAAGGTCAAGAATACCGGATAATTTATGGCAGGCGGCAGCAGACCTTCACCATGCTCAAGGGCTGAGCATAAATAAGATTGCCCACAGTTTACGGCTTAATCATACCACATTAAAACAAAAAATTTATAATGCCATTCATTGTACTACAGTCGATTCTCCTGAAGAAGACGATGACTCCCCCCTGTTTATAGAGATCACTCCAGCGCCGGAAGATACCAACTGTATAATAGAAATGGAGAATCAGGCCGGTTTTAAGATGCGTATGTGTTTTAAAGGTCGTGCAGACCCGGCAGTGATCAGCCTTGGTAAATATTTACTGGCTGGTGTTCCATGATCCAAATCACACCGCAAATGCGGATAATGCTGGCGGTAACTCCTGCTGATTTTCGAAAGGGGATCGACGGCCTGGCAGCTGTTTGTCGCAGGGTGTTAAAACAAAATCCTTTTTCCGGATATGTTTTTGTTTTCAGAAACAAACCGGGGACTGCCCTGAAGATACTAATATATGATGGCCAGGGCTTCTGGCTTTGTCAAAAAAGATTGAGCAAGGGGCGTTTTAAATGGTGGCCTAAAAAGGGAGGAGATGAAATTCACCCATTGGCTGCACATGAATTACAGATGTTGATATGGAACGGAAATCCTCAAAAAAATAATGTACTTTTGTGGAAAAAAATCTAGACATTAGAGTTTAAATGTGATAGCACACATTTCATGTCAAAAACGATGGACATAAAGCAGGACGAACTTGACGCGCTCCTTGAGCGGGTAAGATCAAATGAACTGCAGGACGGCGATTATGAGTTGATCAAAGCATTGGTTGAAACCGTTGCTTATTTGAATACGTTGTCCAATGAAAAAGCAGCATCCATTAAACGGTTATTAAAAATGGTATTCGGCGATAAGACCGAAAAGAAGAAAACGTCGAATCCGCAGAACCGGCCGAAACGAAAAAAGAAGAAAAAAGGTCACGGCAAAAATGGTGCAAACGCCTATAAAGGTGCCAAGAAGATCAAGATCTGTCATCAAAGCCTTAAGTCAGGTAATGATTGCCCTGCCTGTGAAAAAGGTAAATTGTATGGTGAAAAACCACCTGCCAAGATCGTCCGGATAACAGGCGGTGCTCCCTTCCAGGCGACAGTATATGAACTGCAGAGATTGCGGTGTAACCTTTGTGGGCAGATTTTTACTGCCCAGGCGCCCGACAATGTGGGCAAAGAAAAATATGATGCCAAATCCGGTGCCATGCTGGCCCTTCTAAAATATGGCAGCGGAGTCCCTTTATACCGCTTGGGCAAACTTCAGGCTAGCCTGGGGATGCCGCTGCCCCCATCGACCCAATGGGAAATCATCGAAAGCGTAGCAGACAAGATTCATCCGGTATATACAGAGTTAGTCCGTCAGGCTGCACAAGGCAAGGTGTTGTACAATGACGACACGACAATGAAAATTTTATCCTTGATAAAAGAAACAGACAAGGCAGCCAAGCGAAAAGGGATGTTCACTTCCGGAATCCTGTCAGAATGTGAGGTAGGAAAGATTGCCCTGTTTTTTACCGGCCACAATCATGCTGGAGAAAATTTATCCAGGGTTCTGAAAGAACGGGGATCCAGAGAAGATCGGCCAATACAGATGTGTGATGCTCTGTCCAGGAATCTGCCAAAAGGTTTTGAATCGATATTATGCAATTGTCTCGTGCATGGACGCCGTAACTTTGTCGACGTCATGGACGATTTCCCTGACCCCCTGTGTCAGGATAGATGTCGCCTCAATTGAAAATTAAATTCGGGGCATTGAGGTTATAAAAATGGGACATTCTATCCAAATCAAAGAGGCTGTGTTACAAAAGGTACTACTGGGCAACAAACCCCACCATGAGATATCGCAAGAATTCGGAGTTGGCCGATCAACAATCGGAAAATGGCTAAGACAATATAAAGAAAGCGGCAACACTGCATTGAAATCAAAAGCGAAACGCCCCAAAGACTGGTCTTCTGAGCAAAGAATTTCAGCACTTATAGAAACAGGAACTATGACTTCTGAAGAATGTGTTGCCTGGTGCCGTAAAAAAGGAATTTTTTGCCATCACTTGGAGCAATGGAGAAAAGATGCCGTTTCCGGTATGTCAAACACTGCAGATAAAAGGCAAAGTGAAAAGGAAAAACAATATAAAAAAGAAATATCCTCTTTAAGACGCGACCTTTCCCGTAAAGAAAAAGCACTTGCAGAAACAGCGGCCTTGCTGGTTCTTAAAAAAAAAGCCCAGGCGATCTGGGGGGAGCCAGAGGAAGATTGATAACCTCTGAGGATAAACGGTCCGTGTTAACCTTGATATCTGAGGCCTGCCAAGCCGGCGCCGGTAAAAGTAAGGCGGCACAATTATTGGGATTAACAGTGCGAACGATTCAGCGCTGGAAAAAGCAGGGGACAACAGATCACCGTAAGGGTTCTCGTGCCGTTCCTGCCAATAAGTTGTCGGTTGAAGAGCAAGATAACATTGTCAATGTACTGAAATCTCAGGAATATGCAGATTTCAGCCCCAATCAAATCGTTCCAAAGCTTGCTGATCAGGGTATCTATATGGGATCTGAGTCTACAATGTATAGAATTTTGAGAACGCTGAAGATGAACGAGCACCGTCAGGCAAGCAATCCAGTGCATAGACATAGCCCGGAAACATTCACGGCATGTGGTCCTAATCAGATATGGTCCTGGGATATTACATATTTGCCTTCATCAGTGAAAGGTCAATTCTATTACCTTTATATCGTGATGGATCTATACAGCCGGAAAGCTGTCGCCTGCCAGGTTTATGAATCGGAGTCCGGAGAATTTGCCTCAGATTTGATAGCAGACGCCTGCATTCGTGAAAAGATATCAAAAAAACAGATTATTTTGCATTCTGATAACGGATCTCCAATGAAATCAGCAACTATGTTGGCCAAGCTGCAAGACTTAGGGGTCATGCCGTCCTTTAGCCGGCCCAGTGTCAGCAATGATAACCCTTTTTCAGAGTCATTGTTCAGAACAATGAAATACAGGCCGAATTATCCGGAAAAGCCATTTGAAAATGTAATTAAAGCAAGAGATTGGGCGGATAATTTTGTCACTTGGTATAATACTGTGCATTTCCATAGCAGTCTCAATTTTGTTACTCCTGATGACAGACACCGCGGAAAAGATGTTCAAATCCTTGAGGATCGACATAAAGTGTATATGGAAGCCCGGTTGAAGAATCCTGAAAGGTGGTCCAAGGGAACAAGAGCCTGGAAGCCAATTACAGAAGTAAGTTTGAAAAAATTCAAGCGGTTAAAGCCTGAAACCGCTGCTGGAAAAAGGCTTGCTTGATCGTTGGAATTTAGCACGGCATTAGCACAACTCCCTCATGGCTGAGAATGGGCCCCCAATTACCCGTCGGAGGTCATGAGGGGGTTGTGCGGCAAAATTAGAAAATATTATAGAAAAGGCGACAACTTGCTTGACACGCGCCGAAACTGTGGCTAAGTTTTTGTTTAAGTGGTGTTTTGTTAACCAACAGTATTTGCTGGAAGCGATTTGAACGAATCAGTTTGGGGAAATTCCGTTTTTCAGCTCTTTCCTGGATGTTCCGAAATTCAAAAATCAGCTTCGATCACTTACTGCAGCAGAGTACGTGTAATATTTTGAAGCATTATGGCATCAAGGACGGGGCTCTTTGCTTAGATGATGTAGACCGTGCCCGATCAAAGTCCACAAAAAAATATATAAAGTTCACAAGCTTAAAGATAAACTCACCGGTGGTTTTTTAGACGGACAATGCATTGTATTTCTATTTTTGGTAACACCAGTGGCCTCTTTTCCCGTGGGTTTTGAATTTTACCCCGGACCCATTGTGGAAAGCTTGGAAAAAGAAAGATGACCGTCTTAAAAAAAAGAAGATACCTAAGAAAAAGCGACCCAAGGAGCCACAGAGGAACCCTGAATACCCAACGAAGGTTCAATTGGCTCTTGAGCTTTTGAACATATTTCATAAAAAACATCCGGACATTAAAATCAAAGCAATTTTGGCAGATGGTCTTTATGGACACGCTGAATTTGTCGATGGTAGTTCCCTCATCTTTGGTAATACTCAAACCATCACCAAAATGAAGTATAATCAAAATGTACGGTTTAAAAACCGCATAATTTCAGTACAAAAGTTTTTTGAATCTTATCCTCTGATATCTCAAAAGGTATCGGTTCGAGGTAAAGAAGATATTGAAATTTTTATCTCATCGGCTCGCCTGTATGTGCCGTCTCACAATGCCAAGCGTTTTGTGATCGCCATGCAGTATCCTGATGAGAAAAAACCACGTTATTTGTTAGCCTCTGACTTGAGTTGGAGAACATTGGATATTGTTCAAGCATACTTCTTCCGCTGGTTGATAGAGGTTTTCTTTGAGGACTGGAAAGGTCATGAAGGATGGGGCAAGCTGACCAAGCATACAGGCGAAGATGGATCTCGGAGTTCCTTGATCCTGAGCCTGCTGTTAGATCATGCATTGTTCTTCCATCATCACCAGAAAGCCCGCCTGGAAAACAAACTTCCTGCATGGAGTGTGGGAAGCCTATCCCAGCGGATTCATACAGAAGCCTTAGTTCAATTTGTCCAGGATTTCTGTGGAAACGAAATCAATGAACAGAAGCTTGATAAGTTAAAAGAACGCATTGATAATATTATTCCTTTCAATCCTTCTACAAAACATATGAGCAGCCGTACTTTTCCTCAAATGAAGCCATCTCCATCTTTGGTGCGCTTCCAAAAAAAAGTAGCCTGATTCTAATCAAGGATTGTTTGGCAGTCAAATTCAAAAAACTCGAACATCGAGAATACAGTTGAAGAAGTCTATGCCTGCCTGAAAGAACTGGAGGACGATCCGAGGTTGGTTCGCAATGCTCAAGAATTGGAGCAGGTAGAATATGAAATACTTGGGTATACGAATCGACTGAGCGCCTTGCTTTTAAAAAAAGCATCCAGGGCTCATTAAATTCCTGTGATCAGGTCGATCAAGAAAAAGAATTGATGTCCAGCTGGCCGGGCCGGATGAAAAGCGAAGGGCTTGAGACCGTTTCGATTCAGTGTTGTACAGGTAGTTCAGTTGATGTTCGTGTTCGATTTCGACGATCCTGTGATCGTCGAAATCGAAAAAGGTATAAAGGTGCCTACGCTGGTTTAATCCTTCTTGGAATCCATGATCGCTGCTCACCAGCTTTGGCTTCTATGGTGAGTGCCTGGGCGGCATTACTGAGTTCTTTTGAAGAAGTCCGTCAAGTGCTTTTTGATCATGGTATGGTGTTGAATATAAAGGTTATCCGTAAAATCACCTATCGATACGCAGAACGGGCCCGAGCCGAGCAACAAGCAGGTCGAATTCCAATAAATCAGAGCGATTCACTTGAAGGACGACGGGTGGTTATAAGCACCGATGGTGGACGCACACGGTTAAGAGAGAAGAAAAGATGTCCCAAAACCCCCAAAAATAGAACCCGATTTCGTGGGGCGTGGCGAGAACCCAAACTTTTGATTATTTATGTGGTGGATGCCCAGGGAAAACAAGAAAAAAGCTTCTCACTATTTATTGATGGCAGTTTCACCGGTCTGGATGGCGTATTCCTCCTGTTAAAGGGGTATTTAAACGCCCTTCATATCCAGAAGTCCGACAAAATACTGTTTGTTGCAGATGTAGCACATTGGATTTGGAACCGAATCCCCGGACTGATCAAAGCATTGGGTTTGGCACCGCAGCGAGTATATGAACTTCTTGATTTTTACCATGCAGTGGAGCATTTGGGTACAGTCTCAGGTCTAAAGAAGACTTGGTCATCCAAAGAGCGCAAACGCTGGGTATCAAAACAGCGGGGTTTCTTGCTGAAAGGAAAAGCCGCGGAGGTAGTCCAGACCGTCCAGAAACTTTGTCGAGGCAGAAACAGTAAGGCTATTAAGACGGAACGGGATTATTTTGTACGCAATGAAAGACGGCTTGATTTCTCAACTGTAAAAGCGTTGAATTTACCCATTGGCAGCGGTGCTATTGAAAGTTCAATTCGCAGAGTCGTGAATTTACGTCTTAAAGGTCCATGCACTTTTTGGTATCGGGAGAATGCAGAAAAAATGATTATGCTGCGATCATACTTTAAAGCAGGACGTTGGGATTGTTTGAAACACATGGCAACCACGCACAATCCAATGCCGGCGGCATGACCGGGAAAATGGGAATGCGCCCGAGGATAGGCGTTGTGAACAGATGAATTTGTTTGATTAAGCCACGCCTTTAGGCGCTTTTACAAGACCGCTTTGAGCGGTTAACAATCAGGCCCCCAGTTTTACTGGGGGGGATGACTACATTTTTTTTAATTCGATTTTCCTCCTGATCCGTTCCGGTATATTGCCCATAATTTAAATTCTGGAGGAGATATGAAACGATTAGCTGAAAAAAAACAGCGCTTATCACAGGAGGAAGTGACGGGATCGGATTAGGGATTGCGACAGCCTTTGCAGAACAAGGCGCAAACCTGGTTATCATTGGAAGAGATGAACAAAAATTGTTCAATCAAATATCGCCACCTAATATACAGGCCAATCAAGTGGCTAAATGTCTTATGTGAACAATGTCCACCCGGCATAAAATATGTTTCGTCCGGGGTAAAAATAGTATCTCCAGGAGTAGAAAAAAGGCGTTTTGGTTAGTATTAGGTTGTTCGTTTAGCTAACACATATTTTATTTTGCTTGGCTAAATTCGGCTAAGTACTGTTGCCATGGACTTATTGTTTCAGGCGAACAACCTATCACCTGCGGGAAAACACTGGAGAAGAAATGAAAAACATCTGTAAAGCCTTTGTGCTGTCAATCATCGGTCTCGGGGCCTTTTGTACGTTTGCGTACGGGGAATCAACGGACATTAAAGCGTCTGAAACGCTGGATACCATCGTGGTGACGGCGCAAAAAAAGGAAGAAAACATTCAGAAGGTCCCATTGAGTATGGATGCATTTTCGCAAATTGACCTGGAGGATGCAGGCATCAAGAATACGCCGGATCTGGTAAGACTCTCATCCAATGTGCATATTAAGGAGACACATGTGGAGCATGCCCTTGTTATTCGGGGCATATCCTCCTATCACTCATCAATCTATTCTCCTGCCGGATTCTATGTGGATGATATCAGTTATCCGCTCCACTACATGCAGAACACCGGACTGCTGGATGTCGAACGGATCGAAGTTCTCAAGGGTCCCCAGGGCACACTATACGGACACAATTCTGAATCGGGGGTCCTCAATATCGTCACCCGGCAGCCGGGAAATGAATCCAAAGGGAAAATATTAACAGAATACAGCTCTTACAACACATTTAACACGGAGGCAAATGTCAGCGGGCCATTAATTCAGGACAAATTATTTATGGGCGGCGCATTACAATATTCCGTAACGGACGGTTTTTTTGAAAACGACGTGACCGGTGATGATAAGGTAATGGATAATGACCGTGTAAATGGCCGCGCCACGTTGCGCTGGACCCCGAGCGACCGCCTGGACCTCTCTTTTATCGGAAACGCAATGCAAGACAACGGTCACGGGGGCGGATTCAGATATATCGCAGGGGAACATGCAACAGACCGGTACCGGGTACGTAAGGATACGGACGAATACCTGGACCAGGACAGCAACAGCCAGGCCGTACGAATCAAATACAGAGGTGACGGTTTCAACGTTCTGTGGGCCACCAGCCGCCTGGACCAATTCCTGGACAAACAAAATGATGCGGACGGCTGGGCCTATGACGCCTACCAGCAAAGTAATATTTTTATAATGGACGAACAGATGCTGAGTCAGGAAATACGAATATCATCGGACGATAGAGGCCCTTTTGAATGGCTCTTTGGCCTGTACGGTTTTACCGAAGATTCATCCTTTGATTTTCAATACAATTACGAATCGACGGCCATGAACAGAACAATGAAGCATCCTGTCACGGATATTGCGGCTGAAGGCTATGCCGTTTTTGCCCAGGGTACTTATACACTGTGGGACAAAATTCATTTTACTGCAGGGTTGCGTTACGACTACCAGACACTTGAAGGCGATCTCAAAGACAATGTCCTGGGTATAGAATTGTACGGCGACAAGGACTATGATGAACTGCTGCCCAAAGTATCCATAAGTTACGACCAGTCCGACCATGTGATGCTATACGGTTCTGTCTCCAAAGGCTACCTGGTCGGCGGTTTCAACTGGTTTGCAACATCCGGGGCCGGGTTTAATTTTGATCCGGAATATACCTGGAATTATGAAACCGGCATCAAATCCACCTGGTTCGAAGACCGTCTCCTGGTCAATCTTTCCTTGTTTTATATCAGCATCCTCGACAAGCAGGTTTCCGAAGTGGATACACAAACCCTGTCAACGACCATTTCCAATGCGGCCGAGGCCCACTCTTGCGGCCTGGAATTTCTGGTAAAGGCAACGCCGAAAAAGGGCCTGGATTTCTTTGCATCCTTAGGCATTAATGAATCCCAGTTTGACGATTTCACCTCTTCCCAGTGGAACGCCACCAATACGGAACTGGTGAACAAAAATTATGATGGAAACATCCTGCCTTACGCCCCCCGGGTAACGTACAACGCCGGATTTCAGTACAGAACGGCCAATAATTTTTTCTTCAGAGCCGATCTATTGGGCACCGGCAAATTTTACTCAAACGCAGCCAATACCGGCAAACAGGAGGCCTACCAGACTGTCAACCTCACCGTTGGCTACGAAGGCGAACACTTTGATGTCTATCTGCGGGCCCGGAATATTTTCGATGAGGAATACTGCACATGGCTCATGCCAAGAAACGACGGTGTGATGGGTCTGGATGGCGAGCCCCGAACCATTGGCATCACCGTTGCGTACAGATTTTAGGACGGAGATGCGTTGTTTGCCGGGCATGTCGCTGGAATTATCCTCCGCGACATGCCCGGCAAACAACGCATGCAAAATTTTAGTCAAATACTATATCGCAACGAGATATAAACACTGGTATTTTTTTCAAACTGCCCAAAAAAGGTGTAGTCTTTTTCTCCTATGAATATATTTGCCCCGGTCTCCACATTGATATTGTCAGTGACCGCATAACTGACTTTTGGCCGCAAATAGGCATCCTGATCACTGGGTGAATAATAGGCACTCAGTGAAAGTTCAAGATTCTGGCTCATTAGCAGCTGGGTAATCTGAAGCGTAATGACATGCCGGAACCGGTCCCGCATGAATTCACCGCTGTAACTGTGCTCATACCCTTGGTAATCAAGCATTTGTTCCACATAATACTGTATGCTGGCATTAAGGTCGGGCGCAAGATCACGGCAGTATCCGACCAGATAACGCATTTGGCTGTTGTCAATGGTTGAAAGGTTTCCGTCGGGGTCGTCCACAGAGTCGTAGTAGGCCAGCTCAAGATTACCGATTCCGCCGGCGAGCTGCCCCCTGAAACTGAAACCATAGACGTTTAATTGGGGGAAAAATGGTGTTCCTGAAGGTTTTTGCCCGACAGGTCGCTTCCAAAACCCCCAATAACCGTACACGGCAAGCTCGTAGTTGAGGATGTTTTTATAAATGCGCACCGCAAGTTCATCATCATCAAACCATCTGTCCGGTCGGTTGGCATGAATCATCTCATCTTCTCCGGCATATCCGGCTGCCGCCGCATCCCAATAGGATAGATACTCCCCCGTTATATACCGATCAGAATCAAACTTTGGGGTGTATACCAGATCAACGTTCGCCCAGTCATGAAAAACACCCAGCTTTATGGCATCGGACGGAGCTTTCATATATTCGCTGTCCCGTCCGATGAAGTAGGATTGCCAGTCTTTGGGAAACAGATCGTTTAAAAAGACCAGATCGCCGGTTCCCCAGGTGATAATCTGACGCCCGGCTTTAATATCCAGCCAATCAGAGGGCCGTAAAAAGAACCAGGCTTCACGCAGCTCCCCCTCACCTTTTTCGGTAACGCCATCTGCCCATACATCGCCTTGCAGTTTGAATTCCACCCAATCGGTGCACGTGTAAAGATCTGCCGAAAGCCGGGTCTCCATAACAGAAAGATCTCCGGCATGGGGATCATCCTGGATACGCATGCCTGCCCGGGACTCAATGAAACCGCTTATTTCCACTGGTGCGAACATATCCAGAAAATCCGAGGCGTTCTCACCAGCAGCATAAACATGACTTTCCAAGGGCAGTACGAGCAGACACAGTATCAGGCCGCCAAGTTTTGGCATCCATTTCATTACATGGCCTCTCGCGGCGGTCTTCTTAAATACCGTTCGGAAAAAATACGGGGACTGACCCCCTGATTGTAGGCAATATTGGAAAAGACCATCTTTGTTGTGCTGCCGTTTTCCAGGTCTTTGGCAACCGAAACAGTGACTGTCGGATAAACGATCGAATGCCCGTCAAACTCGGCATGAACCCCGTCGACCTGTGCCACGTCAATCCGGCGATAAAGCCGGTCCTGGGGTTTAAAAAATTCCATCTTCATGGGCATGAAATTGTGTTTATCAATGTATGCGATGTAATACACAAACTCCACGCTATGGGGGTGTTTGGGTGTATTTTTAATCACATAATGTGCCTGGGTTGTCTCAAGGAGTTCATGGATATCATCATCAGGACTGCGGCCCGAAATATCCTCATAAAGGAAATCTGACCCCACAAAACTTGTGCGTTTGTCACTTGCGGCAATACGTTTAACCAGATCCAGCCCAGGCAGGTAAAGCCAGCGGTCATCATCCTTGGTCAATGCTGCGTGCTTATGAACCATAAATGCCATCTTGCGTACATCCGCCGGACGTTTAAAAAGCGTGTAGTACATCTGATCTCTATCCTGGTTACCAATATTCCTCCGTAATATACTGAATTCACGAACCCGGGTGATACCGTTTTTACCGGTTATGGTCATGTGCACATGCCCCTTGCTGTCGGCACCCTGGTACAGGGCCATATGGTTGGCTTTGGTCACGATCTGCTCAACGTTGATGGTGTTCTCTGACTGGGCGGCAACACAGGGTTGCCAAGACAATCCCAAAAGCAATAAAATGATTATTTTTTTCACTATTTTTTCCTTTTATTTTTTGCTGTGGCTGAAACGCAGGGGTTCCACAATCTTTTTTTTGTTGTGACTAAAAAGCGTGGATTCTGCGATCTTCATAATTGCGGGCAGAACAAGCAAAGTGACCACCCCCGAGCACAAAAGAATCGTAAAAAGCATCACCCCCGTGGTTTTATACGGCACCAGCGAAGCCACCAGCAGAGGCAAAAATCCAATGGCAATAACCAGCACGTTCCGGCTGATGGCCCGGGCCGGTTCCCCGAACATAACAGGGACCACAGCACGCCAGGACCCAAGTGATTCATAGGCCACCCGGCTGCGCTCTAAAAAATGTATGGCAAAATCCACGGCCATACCGATGGACAAGGCACTGAGAACGGCAATGGGCAGGTCATAATCCTTACCCACAAGCCCGGTAATACCATAAATGATCAACAGGGTGATGGTCAGCGGCAGCATACACAACAATCCCCATAACGGAGAGCGAAACAGAATACTCATCATTAAAAAAACGATCAGGAAACTGCCCACAAGTGACTTTAAAAAGCCCCATACAAGTTTGGCTTCCAGGACAAGGTTGATATAGTGCAGCCCCGCCCATTGATACGTTAGGGGGCTTGGCGGCGCGTGGGCTTTAAAGTATGCGTCAACAGCCTTTACGGCAGCCTTGGTATTCATACTGTCACCGGTGGGAAACTGCATTCGGATGGCAGCGGCTTTGTAGTCGGGTGTAACCAGGTGCCACAAATCATGGGGACGATGGCTTTGCTGGTATTGCAGGTAGCATTCAAAAACACCCTGTAGTGAATCAGGGATACGGAAATTCTGGGGTTTTCCATCTGTCAGTTCCTGATTGACCTTGCGGACAACATCGGCCACGGATGTGCTTTTTCCGATCAGGCCCAGTTGTTTCAAATGCGCCTGGAGCCCTGCCATATAAGCAAGAACAGCAGGCTGTTTGAAGGCGCTCAATTTCTCTTTTTCTATCTCCAGATATGCCAGAAGTTCCTGCATTGCATCAAATTCTGCATCACTGGCCGTCCGACTCATCTGCTCGCCCTCTTGAATCACCGCATCCAGCAGAGCGCTGAAGCGGTCCTGGTTTTCTGCGGCAAGACGGATTTTTCGGTCAAGGGTTTCTGCAAGCGCCAATGCTTGGGGATAAACATTAGCAATGCGCCTTGCATACTGCGTCAGGCCCTGGACTAAATCATTCACCCCCGCAGGCTGGATGCGATCATTGTCACTGCCCTCCAGGACCAGATATGCCACATAGGTCCCGTCGAAATGGCTGTTGAGCGCCACATCGGCTTTGCGGATGGCATGGCTGTGGGCAAAGCGTTTGGCATAGTTGTCATTGACCTGGATTTTGGTGATCCCCCAGATTGACACGCCAACAAGGATGGAAAAAACGATCACTATTTTTCCGGCATTGGAAAAGGTCAGCCTGCCCATTGCCTCCAGGAACCGGGATAGCCGGTTTTGCCCGTCTTTTTGAATGGCACGCAGACCAAACGATTTTAGCCGTTTTTTGGGAATCAGCATGATATAGGCCGGCACAAACAGCACGGTAACGCACCAGGCAACCATGACCCCGATTCCCAGAAATACACCGAAGATACGGGCAGGCGGAATGGGCGCCAGAGTCAGGGAAAGAAAGCCTGCTGCCGTGGTCAAGGAGGTGTAGAGCATGGGCTTGAATAGTATCCCCATGACCTCAATAATCGTCTGCCTGCGCCCTTTCTCCGGTGTGTATACATCAAAAAATTCCGACAGTACATGAACCGAATCCACCATGGCAATGGACATAAGAAAAATCGGCAGCATTGAGCTTAGAATATGAACTGGATAGCCGCATGCAATCATAAGTCCCATGGTGATTACAATGGACAGGGTGGCGATAATCAGGGGCAAAAGAACCAGCAGCCATTTACGGAAAAAAAGCAGCAGCAGCAGGCAGATAAGCACCATGGCCAGGGGAGATGCGATTGTCATCTGGGAGAACATCTCAACCCCCACAGCGCCTTCGGCCACCGGCAACCCGGCCACATGGTACGATTCATCGCCATGCAGGGTGCCTATTTTTTCCCACAGGGCCTTATACACCGGATAGCTGAGCAATTTATTGGAAACGGGCAGATAGATGCAGACTGCCCTGCTGTCGGACGAGACCATATGGCCCTTTAGCAGGGGATTAGACAGCGCCTTTGCCTTTATGGCCCGGGCCTCTTCCCTGGTTTTCGGGGGCTTGCTCATCAGCCATTCAAATGCAATGGTTCCCGGCCCCAGTTGCGTCATATGATCCACCATGGACGGCGCGATCATATCAACTTCAATCACCCCTTCCAGCTGATCCGGGTCCTCTTTACCCGGCCAGCGAAGTGTTTTGGCGAACTGGGTCAGTTCATATACCCGTTGTAAAGTTGCCGGATTGAACACCCCGTCCGGGTCATGTTCGTTGATAATACCGAGCACAACCACCTCGCTGAGGTTAAAACGCTTTTTGGTCTGGTTGTGAAAAAGGCGTGCCGGTTCATCCTGCTCAAGCATGTTCTCCGGGTCCGTATCCAGAATAACTTTCGGGAAAAATGCACCGGCGAAAACGGTCACTATAATGATTGCCAGAATTACTCTTTTAGGACATCGTGTTAAGATGTCAACAAGGTTACGCGCGAATTTTATCATTTAGATCTTCCTGTTAGAAAAAAACAAATTATACGAATCCCATTCAACCTCACTTTTAACTGGCACGTTGATCGATGGTAAACATCGTCTCATATGCTTTTCGCGCACCATCAATAAGATCATCAGAAATAATGTGTTCTGAAACCAAAGCGCCGTCACCGTTTTCATAATCAACAATGGACTGAAAACTTTTGGCCACATCGGTAAGATTTGTAATCCGCAGATCCCCGCAAACCAGATCGGTTCGTGGAGAGACAATGGTCTTATCTGAAAATTCATAGGCGGCCCTGGACACCCAGGTATCAACCGTTACAACACCGAGACAAGAACCTGACGGGGCTTTTTTTATTTTTTCATATATTTCCCCAACAAAACCCGTGTCATCGCACAAATCCTTCAGCTCCTCTGCACACTCTTTATGGGCTATAATTTTTATGCCCTGGTCCTGGTATTTCTCTCTTAGATTTTTAATGTCGTCCACGGTGTATTTTTTATGAACAAAACACTCTACATTCCAGGCATAGATCTTTTTACCGCCAGGTATATTTTTAAAATCCGTTGTTGAATCAACCACATAAATCTGATCATCCGGTAAATTCAACGCGGTAATAATATTAAATGCATCATTGGCCGGAATAAAAAAGATCGATTTATTCTGGTCCAGATAGTGTTTGATCACCTTATATGCATTCCATGGCATGCAAACGCTTCCGTTATGTTCCCCGCAGAAACTTCGAAGTTCACTGCTGGCCGCCACAAACCCAAGAGGAACAACCTCTGTGCTGTTGTTTTCCTGAATCATTTTAAACGCCTCTTTAATAAGATGCGGACTGGAGTGGTCGGCAATGGGGCAGTCATTTTTAATATTTGACTGAATGACCTTTTTGCCGGATTGGAAAATGACAGGAATGTCTGTAAAAAACCGCCATCCGGTAAACATCAGAAACTGGGCGTTTGACTCGATGCCGTACTCTTTTATCTGCTCTGCATCGCCAAAAAAGTCAGCAAATTGTAAAAGATCATCAAATTGTCCTGGGTATCCGATGACACGCACTTTATTTCCGAGTTCTTCTTTTTTGGTATTGATGAAATCACTTAACTCTTGTTTCGTCATTGATGATAAATCTGTATTCATACGAATCCTCCTTGAAAAATAAAATAGGTATAGATAGATCGCCCACATATGGCGAATATTTGGTTACCTGTCATACCCACCCAAACCTGATTTTTGAATGCGGTGGTTCCATGTGTGCCTCCCCGGCAGAAGCTCTAAAGGGAGGCACCATGAGCATTCTTTGCGATGTGAACTTAAAATCAAAACTGAATTAAAGCGTTGAACACGTTGCAGACAAACAGATTTATTTATCTATTTCATCTAAAATCGCATACATGTTATTAATTGAAAGCTCTGCAAATATCCTGTATTCTTCGGGAATAATAATTTGTGTTTTAAGATCACCTTCGCCGTTTTTATGATCAATAATCGATTGCAAGCACCGGGCAAGATGTGGCAGGTCCGTCACCACCATTCCATGGCAACATAAGTCCGGCCTCACCGGCACCACAGTTTTTTCAGGGTAGGCCTTTGCAAGCCTGTATGCGAAATTATTCACCGTGGCCAGACCCCATTTTTCCTGATCAGGATTTTCTTTGAACACATCCCAGACCCCATCTGTAAAGCACCCATAATCAGAGGCTGCGATCACATCAGGAAGGCACTCAAGATGAGAGACAATTTTGATCCCCTCATGCATCTCCCGGAGTCGGTCTACATCTTCAACAGAGAAATCTGAATGGACATAGCATCCAATATCCCAGATATACATTTTCTTTTCCCCGATGCTGCTAAGATCGGTCTTTTCGTTAATCACTGCATAATCCGCTTCGGGGAGATTGAAGTCCTTGACAACATTTAAGGCAATATTGCTCATGGGGGTGAAAAAAACAGATTTTTTCTGTTCAAATAGATGCTCAATAAGCTTATGCGCACTGGAAGCAGTGCAGCATGTCCCGTTGTTTCTGCCGCAAAAACTTTTCAACTTGTAGCTGCCGGTAAAATAGATCATGGGGACAAGCTCATTGGAGCATACTTTTTTCAGCGCGTTGTAAATATCCTCTGTTCTCTGCTCATCGACGTCATTGGTCAGCGGGCAGTCCGCTTTCATGTTTGCCTGAATAACGGTCTTGTCAGGGCAGAGAATCGCGCCGGCTTCCGTGAAAAATCTGGCACCACAATACACAAGATAGTCAGCCTGGGTCTGCCTTGTCATTTTTAACAATGACGAAGTATCGCCGACAACATCAGCAAATTGAAGAAGATCATCGAGCTGGAAATTATGTTCAAGAATGCATAATTCCCCTTCCAATTCCCTTTTTTTATCGTTGATAAAATGTGTTAATTCATCCCGGCTTAAATTATGAAAATCCTGCTCTACCCGTTCTGCAACCAATAAATCTTCCATGCGATCTCCTTTTTTAACGCGTAAAAATTAAAGAATCAGAGAGTTAATCTTGCGAACTCAAAACAATTTGATGATTCTTTTTTCAAATACATATTTCAAAAGTTAGCTAAAACTGATAAATCAATGAGCGAAAAACAAACTCGTTATAGTGCAATTTAAATTTATAATTCTACTCGCAACGCATTTATTTTTACCCCCTTCCACCCGAAGGGTTTAAGTGATTGACTTGAACACAGGAGGCGTAGTTGAATAGTATGGAAAGCACAAAGCTGTTTATTTTCAAAAATGGCATGGCAGATTGGTCTGGAAGCGATGTCGCAGGATTTGAAAAGCATGTCCGGATTGAGACAGCGATTAAGCCGGGACTATGGCTCAGCAGCATTGATTATGCGGCGCACGAAGAAATTCGGGTTAAATATAAACGGCAGTTTCCGGTTATTGATTTTGGTTTTGTGATCTCTTCAAATATGAAAAGGAATATAAACGATACAGATAGTGAAACCAGAGAACTGGATATGACAGACGGTATCAGCGGTATTCAGTATGCAAGGCACCAAGAAGGGATGGCGCTTTTCAGACCGGGTAAAAAACAAAAGATTCTTCATATACATGTGAGCATTCCGTATTTAAAGACATTGTTTGAAAACAATCATTCGGTATTACCGGCAGAGCTAAGCTCTCTTCTTAAAAACGGGACACCGCATTCTTTATTACAATACACCACCATGTCGCCCCAGATTCATGGCATTGCATATCAACTCCTGCATCCGCCAAGAACAAAAGGTCTACAGCATCTTTACCTTGAAGGAAAGGTCTTGGAACTGCTCTCCTTGCAAATTACAGCCTTGAATTCGGAGTCTGAAAACAGATGCGGCAAGATTATTTTAAATTCCGAAGAGAAACAGAAAATTTGCACAGCTGAAAAACTTTTGGTAGGGAATTTACAATCCCCACCGACCCTGAAGCACCTTTCAATTGTGGCGGGATTAAGCGCCAATAAACTTCAGGCCGGATTTCACGCGCTATATGGAAACAGTGTATTTGCATACCTGAAAGAATATAAAATGCAGACCGCAAAAATGCTTTTAGAAGAGGGTCATTCAAATGTGAGTGAAGCGGCCTGGAATGTGGGCTATGTCAATGTCAGCCATTTCAGCGCAGCCTTTAAGAAACGATTTGGAATTTTACCCAAGCAATTTTCTAAAAGTATACTGGGCCATGAATAAGTCCAGAGGTATCATCCTGGAAGGAGCCCAACAGCATTGAGCAATGGTAGAATTATTCTTTTTTTTAGGCAGGTTCTACAGATGCCGTCCCACCGCATCTCAAATTTGTCTATACGGCCTGGAAAGATACTTTTAAAGGCCTGAAAATCGATGTTCATGGTTTCGGGCGTAAGGCAGTTCATACGCCCGAACTGTGTGCAGTAAAAATGGGGGTGGCCGGATGCTGGGCATTAGGGGGCATGCCGTAGCAGGCAGCCCGGCCGCCGGTGGAGATCCGTACCTCGATCTGTTTTTCTCAAACCCGATTTGCCGTGCGTTGATATTTTTAACAACATAGCGCCCATGACCCAATAGACGACTATTCCAACTGCACCGAAACGTCACCCGTTCACCAATCTTGAGTGTTTGCGTTTTTTTTGCATTGAGAGGTATTTTTACACCAATGCCCGTTGGGGAAATATCTATAATATTTGCCGCTATCTCCTGTCCATTATCCAAGATCAAATCAGTTGTCAGAGATACATGATATTTGCACTTCGAACATTGGTGGGTTTTCCTTGTGGTAATGTAACTGGATTTTTTACATCCGCAACGAGGACAATAAAAGCCTTCTGGCCATCGGACATGGAACAGGGCGTTTGCACAGGCCTTTTCGGTCCCAAACTTTTTTTGCCATTCGAGCACAGCAGTTCTCAGTGAAGATCGCACTCTCTAACAAATTGGCATTTCGGGCAATGAGTCCTATTGATTTTCGTAATGTCTTTTGCAAATTTGCTATGGAATTAAAGCCCGAATTGATCATATAACCTTCTACTTACGCCAAACACTATTGTTGTAATTTTCAATATATCACACTTGAATGCAAAATATTTTATAACCTATTGGAATAACATCAAATATAAAACTATATTTTTTGTATGCTTTATGAGAGCCTTACTCAACGATACATTGTATAGGGGCTATCAGCTTGAACACTGGGAAACAACTCAAATCTTCAAACCTTAGAAAAACGGTTTCTAAACGGGCCGATGAGATTGTTGACAAACGCCAAGATGGGAAAACCAAACACTCCATGCATGATTCATGTCTGAGTGCCCTTGCTATGATGTTTTTTCAAGATCCTTCAATGCTTGAATTTCAAAAGCGCCTTGAAGAGGCATCACAATTGAACAATTTGCGGACAATGTTCAAGGTTACTACCATCCCAAAAGATAATCAAATGAGGGCTATCCTCGACAATGTACCTTCGGAGCAACTGTTTCCGGTTTCTCAGACTTTTTCGGCTTGCTTCAACGAGGCAATCATTTAAACGATTATCGTTTTTTGGAAGATGGCTATATTATTCCAATTGACGGCACACAATATTTTCGATCCGAGAGCGTTAATTGCCCTTCATGCTTGGTGAAAAAACACCGCAATGGAACCGTCAGTTACTCACATCAATCTCTCTGTGCCGCTGTGGTTCATCCAGACAAGCGCCAGGTATTTCCATTAGCACCGGAACCCATAAAGAATACCGATGGTACCAAAAAGCAGGATTGTGAGATTAACGTCGGAAAACGGATACTGCAGCGCATTCGAACGGACCACCCAAAGCTGAAAATAGTCATCACCGCTGATGATCTATATTCCAAAAAATCATTCGTTGACCTTCTTAAAAAATTAAAAATGTTTTTTATTCTGGTGGCAAAGCCCACAGATCATACAATTTTATTCGAGCAGGTCCTGCAGAAAGAAGAACAGGATGACGTCAAGCAGATCGAATGGAAAGACAAAAAAGGGCTGATCCATAAATACGAGTGGATCAATGGGCTTCGTTTAAATGGGGACACATCGGCACCGGTAATAAATTTCCTCGAGTACAGTATTCTCAAAGATCAGGATAAAATCATCTATACCAATAGCTGGGTGACGGATATTGAGGTGAACGCCGGCAATGTCAAAAAGCTTGTCAAGGCAGGCAGGGCCAAATGGAAAATTGAAAATGAAAATTTCAACAACTTGAAAAACCAAGGATATCATGCTGAGCACAATTTTGGGCATGGCGAAAATAATCTTTCATTTAATTTTTTCCTGATTATTCTAATGGCATTCTCCATGCATCAGATCATCGAATTAATGGACCCGCTTTTTAAGAAAGCAAGGGCCAAATTCAGTGCCCGAAAAGAATTCTGGAATCAACTACGCTGTACCATTCGGATTATCATTTTTAGAAACTGGGAATCATTGCTACAATTTATAATATCACCATCAACTGAAATTCGAGCACCTTGATCCGAATTCTTCAAAAATTTGCCTTTGGGAAAATTCGAGCCTACCCATCAAGGAAGGCCCCGAGATGACTATTGGCTTTGGATAAAAAGCATTGCCATATTTTACGGAGCTGGTAAGGTCACTGAAGAAAATAGAAACTCGACGATTTCCACGGTTCTGTATTGCCTCTGAAACGTACGAGAAATTGATGTGTTTTTAATGATAGTACCCTTCACTGAGAACTGCTGCTCCCACACCACCCGGCGTACGTTGCGACATGAAGTCGCTGATTATATTGCTGATCATAGAATCAGCCTGCTGTATCACCAGTAGTTTTTTACCCCGGCATGCATCACTGGTAACGGTTTTGTATGAAGCCCGGGGGACAATGAAGCCCTCAGTACGAACTGGAAGAGAGACTCGTAAGACGACCTCAACTCGGGCAGCATCAAGCCGGAGGGGAGCTAAAAATGATGGTATGTGTAACATATGTGAATTGCTGATAAATGCCGTGAGGGTGAACAGGCCAAAGATGCTGACAGGCCTGAACCAAAATGGTAAGGGGTATGGTTGAAGTGTTCGTATGTCGCTTCACGTGATCTATGATTCCCCCGGCAGACAGGCAGACACTAACCCATCGTGTACAATCAGTGAAACATGGTAAGCCCAATCATCTCCATTACAATATGGAAAGGGAGGTCGGAAAAAGCCAAAGCCGATCTGTAATGGCTCGGATACGGGTTCAATATTTGCCCGGCACGAAAGTGAGCAGACTTCCGACAGGTGTTGAATCACGAGAAATGTGTGCATCGTTCTAATCTTTTTGGTGTGGATAGACAATGATTACCATTGACGGCCGGAAGAACCCTGGAACCTTATGGAGTTCCATTAACTGGAATCAAGTAAGGCAAGTTGTAAATCGTTTGCAAACGCGTATCGTGAAAGCAGTAAAAGCCGGCAATAAGGAAAAAGTCAGAAGTTTACAAAGATTGCTGGCCAGGTCACTCGCCGGAAGACTCCTGGCGGTAAAAAGAGTATCCGAAAATCGAGGAAAGAGAACGGCCGGAGTGGACAACAAGTTACTTGATACACCGGCAAAGAGATGGCAACAAGCATGTCATTTAAATAGGAAAAACTACAAATCAAAACCACTGAAACGGCTTTATATCCCCAAAAAGAATGGCAAAAAACGTCCTCTTGGGATTCCAGTGATGCATGATAGAGCTGAGCAGGCTCTGGAACTTTCAGGGCTTGAACCGGTCTTTGAATGTACATCGGATAACCATTCTTACGGATTTAGAAAGAAAAGATCCGTACATGATGCCATCAGCGCTTGCTTCAATGCCCTCAGGGGGAAAGGCAGTGCCCAATGGATACTTGAAGGTGATATAAAAGGATGCTTCGATCACATCAGTCATGATTGGATGATCGAACACATTCCAATGAATAAAAGGAAACTGAATCAGTGGTTAAAATCGGGCTATCTTGAAAAAGATGTGTTCTATCCAACGGCAGAAGGAACTCCACAGGGCGGGATTATTTCACCGACGCTGGCTAATATGGCTCTTGATGGCCTACAGGAGCTTCTATCAACGAGGTTCAAAAAGCAGGATAAAGTTCATTTAGTTAGATATGCCGATGATTTTATCGTAACCGGCAATATGGAGAACCTTCTTTCAAGCCGGGTAAAGCCGATTATTGTACAATTCCTTAAAGAAAGAGGCTTGGAATTATCAGCGGAAAAAACCCGAATAAGTCATATCAACGAGGGATTCAACTTTCTGGGATTTAACATAAGAAAGTATAAGGACAAACTGCTAATCAAGCCTTCAAAATCCGGCATCATATCAGTCAAGCAAAAGATCAAAGACATTATAACAGCTAATAAAGCAGCCAAAACTGATAACCTTATAGCTAAACTCAATCCGTTAATCAGAGGATGGGGAAACTATTATCGACATGTTGTCAGTCAACACGCCTTTGATAAAATTGATAGTGCAATGTGGGAAATGACATGGCAATGGGCGAAAAGGAGGCACCCGAATAAATCCTTGAAATGGATAAAGTCGAAATACTTCCAGCGAAAAGGACCTAAGAACTGGGTGTTCCGTGAGAAAAACGGTAACCTCGAACTGTTCTCAATGAGCAGCATTCCCATTCGTCGTCATATCAAAATCAAGGCCAATGCTAATCCGTATGATCCGCATTGGAAAGAATACTTTGATAAACGTTCTAAAAGATCATCTGCTGGGTGCTTAACGGCGCCTTATCAATGCTTGAGCCCTGTGAGGTGAAAGTCTCACGCAGGGTTCTTAGGGGGGAAGGAGGCCGCAAGGTCTCTGACCTACCCGGCGATCACGTACCAAGGCGGTTCGGCTGATTTTAGGAATCAGTTCCCGGGTACCCAACATCGGTTCCTACTTTGGCGGCGATCTTCTGGCTGGCATCATCTATTCCAGTCTGGATACAAAGCCCTTGCCCTGCCTGCTGGTGGATGTGGGCACCAATGCCGAAATCCTCGTGGGTTCCAAGGAGTGGCTCATAGCCTGTGCCTGGGCTGCCGGACCGGCCCTGGAGGGCGGGGTGAGCAAGATGGGCATGACTGCCGGCCCCGGCGTCATCGACACCGTCTCCATCGATCCCGATACCAGGGCGGTGGCGGTGCATACCATTGGCGGCAATCCGCCCGTGGGCATCTGCGGTTCGGGCATGATCGACCTGGCTGCGGCGCTTTTTCTGTCGGGCATGGTCGATATCCGGGGCAAATTTGATCCCACGGTCTGCGGGGACCGCCTCATCAAAGTGGATGAGATCCCCGCCTTTGTCCTGGTGCTGGCAGAGGAATCGGGCACAGGCCATCCCATCTGCCTCTCCCAGGTGGACCTCAACTCATTGACCTCCTCCAAAGCCGCCATGTACACCATTTTGGAGGTCATTGTGAAAAACACCGCCGGCCTTAATTTCGAAGATCTGGACAAATTTTACGTGGCCGGCACCTTTGGCTCTTTTATCAATCCTGAATCGGCCATCTCCATCGGCATGCTGCCGGACATGGACCGGTCGGTGGTATATGCGCTGGCCCTGGAACGGCGATGTCTATGGATTGACTTTATTTTCAAAGGACTGTAGGTATAAAGAGATAAACTCACAGACTAATTTTTTTAAAATTTTGGTACCACAGCTTCTTTTGTTAAACGCCTTTGATGTTAGGAGTGATCCATGAAATTGAAAACAAAGTTGATTGTCGGCGGTGTCCTGAGCGCGGTTATTCCTTTGACTGTCCTGGGGCTTTTCGCCATCAATGTGGCATCCAATGCCCTGCTTTCCAAAGCTCGGGGTCAGGTTGAGCTGGCCTCCCAGAACCTTGCCATCCTTGTGGAGTCCCACATCACCCATGAGATGCAAAAAGCCCAGGCCATCGCCCACAGCCCCACCCTGGCGAATCTGGCCAATGCCATTGCGAAAAACGGCGGCGAAACCGGAGCCTACGATTATAAGGATCTAGACACCTATCTTTCCAAAACATTTAAAGAGATCGGCGGCCTTTACGAAGGCATCTTTATCACAGACGCCAACGGCCTGATACTATCGGATCAAAACGGACAGGCCACCCGGGATAAAAAGATAGATCTTAGCGCCAGGGGCTATTTTAAAACGGTTAAATCAACGAAAAAGCCCACCGTCAGCGACCCTGTGATCTCAAGGGTGACCAAAAACCCCATCGCCATTGTGGCGGTTCCCAATATCTCGGATTCAGGGCAGTTCTCAGGGGTTTTGAGCATCGTCATCGGGCTTGCCAAATTATCCGACGACATCACCCGGGTGACCCTGGGGGAAACCGGGTATCCCTTTTTGATCAGCCGGGTCGGCACCACAGTGATCCATCCCGATACAAAAGTTTTGTTCAAGCAGAACATAAAGGACCTTGAAGGGATGGGGCCCCTGGCCCAAAAGATGATGGCCCAGGAATCCGGGATACTGACCTACACCTTTGATGGCGTTGAAAGACTTGCAGGTTTTGCACCGATTCCATCTGCTGGATGGAGCCTTTGCGTCACCCAGGATATGTCCGAAGTGCTGTCGGCCTCCAACGCCATTAAAAAATTTGTTTTACTCTCCATTGCGGTATTTATCATTTTAATTGTTTTTGCAGTGCTCTGGTTTGCACGGGGGATTATGGCACAGCTTGGGGATGACCCCTCCGAGATCAGCAGGATTGCGGACAGCATCGCCCAGGGCGACCTCAGCGTAAAATTTGGTGGCGGCAGCCGGAAAATTATGGGTGTTTATGCCAATATGGCAAAGATGGTCCAGGACCTCTCCCGCATGATCAACGATATTTCAAGCGGGGTTCAAACCCTGACATCCTCTTCAACCCAGCTTGCGTCCATCTCCGAGCAGATCGCTGAAAATACTGACCAGACCTCGGGCAACTGCAACAATGTGGCTGCTGCCGCCGAGCAGATGTCCACAAACATGAACAGCGTCGCTTCGGCATCGGAGCAGGCAACGGCAAATATCCAGATGATTGTGGCCGCAGCCGAGCAGATGACCGCCACCATCAACGAAATCTCCGCAAATATCTCAAAGGGCAGCGAAACCACCGGCAGTGCCGTTGAAAAGGCAAATCACGTGTCACGCAAGGTGGATGAACTGGGCAATGCCGCCATGGAGATCAACAAGGTAACAGATACCATTGCAGATATCTCGGAACAGACCAATCTTTTAGCCTTGAACGCCACCATAGAAGCTGCCAGGGCAGGGGAGGCCGGCAAAGGGTTTGCCGTTGTGGCAGGCGAAATTAAGGAGCTTGCCACCCAGACAGCCAAGGCCACCCAGGAGATCAATTCAAAGATCAACAGCGTCCAGACCACCACCAAAGAGTCTGTCAACGCCATTGAATCCATTGTCCAGGTGATCAGCGAAATCAACGGCATCGTCACAACCGTTGCCTCAGCCATCGAAGAACAGTCGGCGACCACCCAGGAGATCGCAATGAATGTGGGCCAGGCCGCCCAAGGCCTTGGCGAAGTGAATGAAAGCGTCAACCAGACCTCTTCTGTGGCAGGGGCGGTGACACAAAATATTAACACCGTCAGCCAGTCTGCCGACCATTTGAAAATAGGCAGCAAGCAGATCATGGAAAGCGCCTCGGAGTTGTCCAAACTGGCGGAAAACTTAAACGGCATGGTCGGCCGGTTTAAATTGTAATATCAGAAAACAGATCGGGTAAAAAACAACGCCGGAGGATAGGAACTTGCTTTTTATCAGGCAAGTTATAACAAAAGTTGAAAATATGATCAAGAGCTGGAATATGGCCCCAACAGGAAACGGCTACAACATGTTGTAGCCGTTTCCTGTTGGGGCCTCGTCGCCTTAACGGCTGTTTGAATAAAAAGAACCCTTGAAGAGAAAAATAAGAATTGGGCTTTTGTGTTATTGAAAAAGTGCTAAACAGCTATTTTTTAGGCCATTTTTGAGCATACCCCACCGGAAATCCCCTAAAGCATCAAAATTAATGCCAGCCACTGACAGGGATTTGAGAGTCAGAAAAGTCATGAACCAAATCGGGTGCGGCTCTTTTACGACATGTCTGACCAAAGCTGGTAGTCATGATATTTGCCATTCTTTGCCAGCATTACTTGATCACTTTTAGATGCCCCCGTCGTTTCGGTGAAGGTTTTGGTAGCTTTGTAGCCGGAACCTCACCATGTTGATAAAGAGCCCGGTGATTACGTTCGTATTCGCAGGCTTCATGAAAATTCCAATACTCATCAAAATCGTTACTACTCCGCAAGGCACGCAGACGCAACACTGCTTCAGCACTGGACAACCGCCATTTGGCACCAGTTATATCCATTCGGTCCTTTACAAGATGACGACATGCGCCCTCAATAACTCCTGTGGCAATAGGGAGGCCAAGGTCAAGATAATGATGGTATTCAAGGTACGGTGCTTTATTTTTCAAATACGTTGCGCAGGCTTCTACAGGTTTACGTTGTTTGTCTGTAAATTTTTTTAATGTAGCACTTCTACGCATCCCCCCTGCCATCAATCCGGCCTTGCCATCGAGTACTTTAGCCAAGCGGTACTGGACCCATTTTTCAAGCTCCGGGCCGGATTTGGGATGAAATGCCCTGCCAGCTTTCCAGAGGTATTCAATAACATGAATAATATCAACAATGATCGTAAGGGCCACATTTTGTCTTTTGGCCATACGTTTCAGGATTCGTAGTTGTTGATTTTCGCCGTCCACTAAGGCAACCCAATGTTTTTCGTGGTTGGGATCACGGTGGGAGGCCTCAGAAAAGGCCGATGCAATGACCTGCTCGGCTGATTTTTCAAGGCTTGCCCATACACGCTTTTGTTCCGGGTGAGGGCTTGTTTTTGTATTCGACTTGTCATTCCCCGGAAGCAAGTCTTGGGGCGTACGTTTAAACGTATCTATAGTATATACAGCGGCAACGGTTGCCATTCGCTTGGCATTTTTCTTTTCCCCTTTGGATAGCCGGCTTTCCATCTGAGGCTTTCGTTTCCGGGCAGCTTTCCGGGTTTGTTCCCGCAGGTCCTGCTCATGCATTACCACGCCCTTACCATCGGTGGTGATTACCAGTATTGGACCAGTAACTGTCTCATCCGCCGGGCTGCATTGCCGTATTTCATAAAATGCGTCAAAATCCCGAGCTGCTCGCTGTGTTAACTCTTCTACCTGACGTTTGGGAATATCGGCTCCAGTGGTTTTCTTGATCGTTTCGACAGTCTCGTCAAAAGAACTCTTTGAAGCGTTTTCAGCCACACGGCGACGAAGTTCGAGGGAATAAAGTTCTGGGGGAAGATTCAATCGGGCATCCAACGGGTGCAAACTTGCCACGCCCTTGTTTCCATATCCGGCACGACTTTCCGATACCGTTCCAAATACGGTTTCGATTTTTCGATCCTGTGGCCTCACTTTCGGTCGAACAATGCCATCGGCTCCACAGACCGGCTCTTCACAATGACTGGGACCGAGCTTGTCTAAATGTTCCTGAAGCAGGATGCGCATCAGCTCACGTCCTCGTTTTTCAAGTGCTTGTTCCAAATCACTGAGTTTCACTGAATGATTCTCCTTGGAATTAAGAAAATTGACAATATCATCATAGCATTTTTGCCCCGGATCAATGACGGGGGAAGGTAAATGCTCCACAGCAGAAAGGGAAACCGCTGGATTCATATCCCCTCCCTGAGTTGGTGAACAGCATCTTTTTCCAGTGGATATACTAATATGGTTTTTACATCAGCGCCATGACGTTTGCCGAATCGGTCCATGCGCCCACGACCAGTGGTTTTCCCCAACTCAATCCAGGTCGATGCCCGATAACAGCCACCGTGGAATTGTTGTCGATCCACCAATGTCTCTACCAGCATGGGTTTAAGACCATACTGCTGTTCCCAATCATCTCTGAGTTCCCGGAGACTACATGACAGTATCATGCTCGCTAAATTTTGGATGGGAGCAAGGATCAGAAAACGGCTGTTGTTCACCACCTTTTGTAGAGCGACCTTACGCCTTTCATCTGTCCAACCGATCCATTCATCGCGAGCACGCATCCGCCAGGCAGGGCTTGAGAACTGGATGCACCCCACAATTTCTCGATGGGGACGGTTTACATAAATCAGATACTGCAATCTGGCGCCAAAAGGCATTGCATATCCCAGGTAATGATGGCGACCGATGAGTTCCTTAAACAGATCCCTCTGCTCTCGATTCTGAACCCGCTGTATCTCAAGAGGTGTAAATTCTTCTACGCTGCCACGCAAAGTGCTGTGGGGTTGCTTACAGGGTGTTTGGGGAATACTCTTGTGAAAAACGATCTTTGTTTGTTGTTTCTTTTCAGGAAGGGTTAGAGCTCCCTTGGCCTCTAAAAGCTCCAAAAAATCACTACATTCCCGGACTTTTAGCCGATCATTAGGGCGTTTCCATTCCAGAAGTTCGCATACGGTATGTGCCAGTTCTCGTCGGCTAAGGCCTCCACAGGTAGCAACGACTTCCTGGATTAATGCGATTTCTTTACCGGTAAACTTTCGACCACAAAAGGTTTGTTGCTTGATTTGCATGTCATCTACCTCCCGCTATTCTTTCATAACGGAATTATGACTCGCTGTCCAGGAAATTTTTGCAATTTACATCAGATAGTCACTGACAAATGAATTATCTTGCTGGAAAGCAGCATAAAAATAAGACTAACAACCCTGAACACCTTTAATGACCATGGCTTTCATATGTTTCAAAAGAGCCGCACCCAACCAAATCAGGAATAAAATCGGAAATATCTGATTCCGGCGGATCATGGTTGCGTATATCCCAAAGTTCAAGATGACGTAAAATTTTTTCGATAAGGTATAGCTCCTCAATGAAGGCTACTATTTTCATGGAACCCTCGCATTTGGGGCATATAAGAGGATTTCCGGGGACACCGTACTTAATTCTAAACAATTAAATATTAAATATGTCCCCCGAATTATCCCATGGGGACTTTAAAGCATGGGTTTGACTGGGGAGCAATTCCTGGAAATTCGTTCAATGGTAACTCCGGTGTCTATATCAATGGTCGTCACCTGGCAATGGCCGAGGTTCAGTTCTATGCCGTTCAATAAGGATTTCAGTTGCCTCGGGGACCATACTGGATGGATGCCCAGGGTAACGCGGGTATTGAGGGCGGCAAGCATGCGCCGCAAAGAGAAAGACGGCCCAGTAATGTTCCGCAAACGGGAGGGGGTGGCGACCCTGAGCTGGTCGGTCGTTGCAGGGGGTCAACAGACACCGTGAATGGCTTTATCACTCACCTTGGCTGGCAATTCAACGCTGATGGAACTGTGCAGTATGGTGCGTTGGTGCTTGTGAATAGGAAGGTGGGCAGCACACGCGCCGGGGGGCTGACAGACCGAAATGTTGATCACGGTGTCTGGAAAACCTCCAACGGGCGGTTGCAGATTCAGTGGCAGGATGGAGATACGACTGATGTGCTGTACAGTTTTTATGACAACCAGCTGGTCTTCCGTAATCCGCATACTAAGAAGCTGATCAATTATTACCCGCGTGTACGTTGAGCAATCAACATTTGCATCCATCGGCACGTGAACCGAGAACACCCTGTAATGGAAATCATCATTTCTGTTGCAGGGTGTTTACAGCGTTTCACTTTACAGTACATTTTATTGTTGCCGGAGCCTGGGGTAAATGCCTGTGCGTCTTTGATATTTGCCTGATTCTTCATTTTACACATGTTCCCATGCGCTTTGGCCTGCATCCGGCCGGGACGCGTTAAAAGCATCACGGTCTGAAAATCATTATGTTTAAATATGAAATTTTGGATCGATGCGATAGACTGTAAGTAAGTCGGGCCTGGATGTTGATAGGCCGGGTCCATTAAACGGCTTTTATATTAAAACCAATTTGTCGGGGAAAATCATGAAGGATGACGCGCTTAAAAAATATCGGTATTTTCTCAAAGATAGCATCCGTAAAACAATTGCCTTTCAGTTTACGGATCAAAACCAGGGTATTCCGGTGCCGCCCATTGAAAAATTATGTCCTGGGGATGCAACCCTAATAGATCTTCCCGGTCCTGATGAATGGAAACGTATCCCCAATGTTGATCTCACACAGGCCATCGGCAACAGAAAAAGCCATCGGGTGTATCTGGATCAAAGTCTTTCCAGGGAAGAATTGGCGTATCTGTTGTGGTGTACCCAGGGGGTCAGGGGTAAACGATTCCAGGGCCACGCATACCGAACCGTTCCTTCTGCCGGATGCCGCCATGCATTTGAAACCTATCTGGCCGTTTTTAATGTGAACGATATTGAGCCGGGCGTATACAGATATTTACCCCTTTCCCATCAACTGGTATTTGAATTTGAGGATGAACTGCTGTCGGAAAAGATGATCATAGCTTCCCTTAACCAGCCTTACCCTGGCAAATCAGCCGTCACGTTCATCTGGTCTGCCGTGCCGTATAGGATGGAGTGGCGGTATGGGTTGGCAGCCCATAAGGTCATTGCGCTGGATGCGGGTCATGTATGCCAGAATTTATACCTTGCCTGTGAAGCTGTTAATGCCGGCACCTGTGCCATCGCGGCCTATGACCAGGAAGAATTGGATGACCTGCTTGGCCTTGATGGTGAAGAAGAATTTTCGATATATCTTGCCCCTGTGGGAAAGGTGAAGGGGAAGAAAAAAAGAACGCGTTAAGCCAAAGACGGGCGTCTGAAATTAAGTGCGGGCCCCAAGATTCATATTGAGATGAAATATTATCTTGGGGCCCTCCGAGACATTGATCGTTTGGCTGTGGGGCCTATTTGGTATTAATCATTTTTTCGACGGCATCAAGTGCCTTGATGCGGATATCTTCGTCAACCGTTACCCGGCCGGACATGTTTTCAAGGCAGTCCAAAATGTCCTGTAATTGCGTTTTTTTCATGTCTGCACACATCAGTTGATCTGACGCCGGGAAAAAAGTCTTTTCCGGGTATGCCTTTGAAATGGGGTGGAGCAGGCCTGTTTCCGTGCCGATAATAAACTGCTCGGCCGGACTTTCTCCGACAAACCGGATCATTCCAGATGTGGACTGGATGCTGTCGGCAAGTTCAAGCACCTCCGGGATGCACTCCGGGTGGGCGACAAACATGGCGTCGGGGTGGGCGGCTTTTGCGGCTTTGACCGCTTCAGCACTTAAATCGTTGTGAAAAGGACAGTAGCCGTCCCAGAAATGAACCTTTTTATCGGTATGGGCCGCCGCATACCGGGCCAGATTGCGGTCCGGCGTCATGAGCACTTCATCGGCCTCCAATGAATTGAGCACCTTGACCACGTTGGCCGAGGTGCAGCAGATATCCGAGACTGCCTTTACGGCGGCGGATGAGTTGACGTAGGTAATAACAGGAATGCCGCCAAGCTCTTCTTTGCGCTTGACCAGTGCCTCGGGGGTAACCATGTCTGCCATGGGGCACCCTGCATCGGGATTGGGCATGAGCACGATTTTATCCGGACACAGAATGGCTGCCGTTTCAGCCATAAAGCGCACACCGCAGCAGACAATAATGTCCGCATCCGTGGCAGCCGCCTTGATGCTCATTTCAAGGGAATCGCCGCACAGATCAGCGACATCCTGGATCGGTGCGGATTGGTAATTGTGGGCCAGGATAATCGCCTTTTTGGTCTTGGCCAGATCCCGGATCTTCTGGTGGAGTGTGGAATTTGTAGTCGTCATTGCTCTATTTCTATAATTTCAGTCCCTGGTGGGGGGGTAAATTCAAATATCTGTTCGTCTATTGCACTGAACTGGATATTGGTGAATATAAATTTAGTGGTATCTCCGTAAATATTTTCGGTTTCCACGACTGGAATTTCATATCCTGGAAGATCCACGGTAATACGTATTTTTGCAAGTTCA
Source organism: uncultured Desulfobacter sp. (assembly GCF_963666675.1). Lineage (NCBI taxonomy): Bacteria > Pseudomonadati > Thermodesulfobacteriota > Desulfobacteria > Desulfobacterales > Desulfobacteraceae > Desulfobacter > uncultured Desulfobacter sp. The sequence goes on from NZ_OY762929.1 coordinate 49,222, forward strand.
GGCGTTTGTTTTTTAGGCGTCAGTATCAGTTGAGTAAAATCGTCACCCGATTCACCCGGTTTAACGGTAAACTCTTCTCGAATTTTGCGAATATCGGCCAGAAATGCGCCGCCGGAGCCGGATTGGAAGAAGGGGGCGGCATCGCCTTTCATCACCTGGTTTTCTTCGGGGCGGTAGATCCACAGTTCTTTTCCATTGGTGATGATTTCATGGTTGTCTGAACTTTCATATGCCCATTTCATTTTGCCCGGGTGGCTGAACCAGGCCCTGCCTTGGGCGGTTTCCGTCACATCCAGGGCGGTCAAATGCGAGGCTTGTTCAAAATCGGCACTGAAACTTTTATTGGCGTATTTTGCTTCAATGCCCGAAACGATCCGGGCGGTTTCGTTGTCAAGGGACGGGGCGGCGTAGCAGGGCAAGGCTGTCAGTATCATGGAGGTCAAGACCACTGCCCATGTGTTAAAATGTTTGACCGATGTCATTTTATTTCCCTCTTATGTAAACGTTCCAATGGTGGTTATTTGAGCAGAATTTTCATGGCTTTGCGTTTGTCTTCGGCGTAAATTCTGCGCAGCTTGGGTTTCTCGATTTTGCCGGTGGGGTTCCTGGGCACATCGCCGAAAAATATTTTTTTCAGTTGTTTGTACCTGGGAAGTTCGCTCTGGAAATCAAGGATATCCTGTTCGCACATCATGGTATTGGGCTTGAGGCTGATTATGCCGGCAGGGATTTCCCCCAAACGTTCGTCGGGCACGCCGATCACCGCAATATCCCGTATCTTTTCATGTTTGAGAAAGAAATTTTCAATTTCCACAGGAAAAATGTTTTCACCGCCGTAGATGATCACATCTTTTTTGCGGTCCACAAGCCAGATGAATCCGTCCTTGTCGTATCTGGCCATGTCTCCGGTATATAGCCAACCGTTTTTTATGGTTTTTGCCGTGGCTTCGGGGTTTTTGTAATATTCCTTCATCATTCCCGGGCCTTTGACAATCAGCTCGCCTGTTTCACCAAAGGGCAGGCGGCTGCCCTGCTTGTCCACGATCTGGGCCTGCCAGCCGTATCCGGGAATACCGATGGGCCCGATTCTGTCTGCGTTTTCCACCCCTAAATGAACACACCCGGGTCCGGAGGATTCAGTCAGGCCGTAATTGGTGTCGTAGTCCTGACCCGGGAAATGTTTGCGCCAATTGCGGATCAGGCTTGGGGGGACGGGTTGGGCACCAATGTGCATGAGGCGCCACTGGGAAAGGGTGTGATCGGCGGGCTTGATCCGGCCGTCTTCAATGGCAATGAGGATGTCATGGGCCCAGGGCACCAGCAGCCACACAATGGTGCATTTTTCTTCGGAGACGGCTTCAATGATCCATTCCGACTTGACACCGTTGAGCAGGACGCATTTACCCCCCACCAGAAAAGAACCCATCCAGTGCATTTTAGCACCTGTATGGTAAAGGGGCGGAATGCACAGGAATACGTCATCATGGGTCTGGCCGTGGTGGTCGTGTTCCACATTACATGCGTGCATTAACGCCTTGTGGGTATGCAGCACCGCCTTGGGGGTGCCGGTGGTGCCGGAGGTGAAATACAAGGCCGCATCATCTTCAGGGGTGAGTTCGACATTCGGGGGAGTGGTTCCGTCTGCCTCACAGATGAATTGGTTAAACGCACAGGCCCAGGCCGGGCAGTCCTCTTCCGGTCCTGTATAGATCCACAATTTTACAAACTCGGATAATTCCTGTCTGACTTTCTCTATCCGCTCCACAAATTCAGGGCCGAAAACAAATACCTTGGCCGCTGCGGTCACGGTACACAACCGGATTTTGTCCGACTCAAACCTGAAATTCAAGGGTGCGATCCACGCCCCGGTGTATAAAACACCAAAATAGATGGGCAGCCACGCCAGGCTGTTGGTCATAAGCTGAACCACGGTATCGCCCTTTTTGATGCCCTTTGCCTCCAGTGCATTGGCGGTCTGGACGCTTTGCCGGTAAAAATCGGACCAGGTGATCTCTGCACGCCGGCCTGTAGCCGGGGTTCGTTCGATTAACGCTTCTTTGTCCGGGTAAAGTGTGTTGTTCTGCCGGAGGATGTCGGTAATGATCATGTATAAGTCAGTTTAATTAATTCTTAGTATTTTTAATTTTAGCTACTCTGCCCAAGGGGTTCTTTAGCAGCAGTTTGTGTTTGGGGTAAAAGTTGCCCAGATGCAACGCCTCAGGTGGGTGACTTTTACCCCAAACACCAAATAAAAAATCCTGCCGGGACACTATAGATCACGGCAGGATTATATTCAACATCAAATCCCCGCCCCGAATCAGGACATCAGAAATCAGGGCGGGTTAGTGCAATGGTCTGTTACTATTTGTCTTTTTTAACCTCTTCAAAATCGGCATCAACAACGTCATCATCGTCATTGGCAGAACCTGCACCGGCATCGGCAGTACCATCAGCCTGGCTGTCAGCCTGTGCCTGCTGGTACATCACTTCGGCCAGTTTGTGGGAGGCCTGGGACAGGGTTTCGATTTTGGCCTTGATATCCTCAAGGTTGTCGGTGTCTTTGGCCTGTTTCAGGGCCTCGGCGGCATCCTCAATGGATTTTTTGGTGGCTTCATCCACTTTATCCCCATGCTCTTTCAGGGTTTTTTCGGTCTGGTCCACCAGGGCCTCTGCCTGGTTTTTGGTATCCACCAGGTCGCGTTTTTTCTTGTCCTCTTCGGCGTGCATCTCAGCGTCTTTTACCATACGATCGATTTCATCATCGCTCAAGCCGGACGCTGCCGTAATCTGGATGGACTGCTCCTTGCCGGTGGCCTTGTCCTTGGCTGATACGTGAACAATACCGTTGGCATCGATGTCAAAGGTTACCTCAATCTGGGGGACGCCCCTGGGAGCCGGGGGGATATCCGCCAGTTCAAATTGCCCCAGGGTCTTGTTGTCTGCGGACATCTGGCGTTCACCCTGGAGTACATGAATGGATACGGCCGGCTGGTTGTCGGCGGCCGTGGAGAACACCTGGCTCTTTTTGGTGGGGATGGTGGTGTTCTTTTCAATCAGCCGGGTCATTACGCCGCCAAGGGTCTCAATGCCCAGGGAGAGCGGGGTGACATCCAGCAGGAGCACGTCGTTGACATCACCCTGGAGTACACCAGCCTGGACGGCGGCACCCATGGCAACCACTTCATCGGGGTTAACACCCTTGTGGGGTTTTTTACCGAAGATTTTTTCAACACGTTCCTGAACCGCAGGCATACGGGTCATGCCGCCAACCAGGACCACTTCGTCCACATCGCCGGGTTTTAAATGTGCTTCTTTGAGCGCTGTTGTGCAGGGAATTTCCAGTTTGTCCAGAAGATCGGCCACCAGAGACTCCAGTTTCGCTCTGGTCAGTTTCATGTCCAGATGCTTGGGGCCGGAGGCGTCTGCGGTAATAAAGGGCAGGTTGATGGTGGTTTCCGTGGAACTTGACAGTTCCATTTTTGCCTTTTCGGCTGCTTCTTTCAGCCGCTGCAGCGCCATCTTGTCGGTCCGCAGGTCAATGCCCTGGTCTTTTTTAAATTCGCTTGCCAGGTAATCGATAACCCGCAGGTCAAAGTCTTCGCCGCCCAGATGTGTATCACCGGAAGTGGATTTTACTTCAAAAACCCCGTCGCCGATTTCAAGGACGGATACGTCAAATGTACCGCCGCCAAGATCGAATACGGCGATTTTTTCCTCGCCTTTCTTATCCAGGCCATAGGCCAGGGATGCGGCTGTGGGTTCGTTTATAATGCGTTTAACTTCAAGGCCTGCAATCTTACCGGCATCTTTGGTGGCCTGGCGCTGGCTGTCGTTAAAGTAGGCCGGAACCGTAATGACGGCTTCGGTTACGGGTTCTCCAAGGTAATCCTCTGCGGTTTTCTTGATATTGCTGAGAATAAATGAGGAAACCTCGGCAGGGCTGTACTGCTTGCCCCTGATGTTGATCCGGGTATCGCCGTTGGATGCGGCTTCTATGATATACGGCAGGATGGGGATGTCATCCTGGACTTCCTTGGAGCTGAATTTTCTGCCGATGAGGCGTTTTACACCGAAAATTGTGTTTTCAGGGTTTGTTACCGCCTGACGTTTGGCCGCCTGGCCGACAATACGCTCCCCGCCTTCGGTGACCGCCACAATGGACGGTGTTGTTCTGCCGCCTTCGGCATTGGTGATGATTTTTGCTTCGCCACCGGTTTCCATGACCGCGACACATGAGTTGGTTGTGCCGAGGTCGATTCCTATAATTTTACCCATAACAAATCCTTTCTAAATATCTTTAATCTTCCTGAGTCGTTTCCTGAGTCTGATTTTCAACTTTTTTTGAGACAACCACCATGGCCGGCCTGAGCAGTCTGTCATGGAGCATATAGCCTTTTTGCAGGACCGTTGTGACTGTGTTGTCCGGCACGTCATTATTTTGGGCATGGGTGACGGCCTGATGAAAATTGGGGTCAAAGGGCTGATTTTCAGCCTCAACCGGTGTTACGTTGAAGGATTCGAACAGTTTGAGCATCTCTTTGTGTGTCAGCTTTACGCCTTCTAAAAGACTGACGTCCTCCACGGTATCCGTGGCCGAGTCAATGGCCCGCTCAAGATTGTCCACCACAGAAAGAAGCTGTCTGAAAATAGTTTCATTGGCAAATTTCTTGAACTCATCAATTTCTCTTTGTTTTCGCTTTTTGAAATTTTCGAATTCAGCAGATAATCTGAGCACTTTTTCTTTTTGTGCACTTAACTGATCTTCAATCCCAGGTGTATCGTCCTGATCTTCCGGGGTGTTTCCTTCATCGGAATTTTTTTGCTCGTCTGTCTCAGGAGTATTCGGGGAATCGGGGTTTTCCTCGTTCCCGTCAGCTTTTTTTTTATTCTCTTTGAGTACCAATGTGTTTGCTCCAAAATCCCTTATATTTAAGAGTTTAAAAGTTAATTAAATGATAAATGATGGCTGAAAAATAAGTCTGTTTGAAAACATGTCAAGATATAAAAGGGAGGTAAAAAAAAGAAAACCCGACTGACCAAATCGAGCGGATAATTGCGTGACCGGGATCGATCCACGACACTGAAGGGATCACTTATCGCTGCTTCCTTCCGGACCTGACGAGGTTCATGGCCTTCTGTTACGAGGCGACCGATCAGAATTATCCGCCCGGCTTGGTCAGCCGGGAAGAAGTTACACTATATACGTGGTTTTTAATTTAAATTCAAGGAAAATAAATATTAAATCCACTGCCTTTTTTTTGTGTACCTGCTGTGTCCATTAACCCTTGTCCGGCTGCGTGCTTACGCAAATAAGTCGATGTATCCTGTTGCCGACCCAATCCAATTTCATTGCTACGCGAGCCCTTTTGATTTCCCTCATCTTGCCGGCCAGCAGATTTCGCATATAGAATACCATGGCCCCTTAATATTTAAATCGGCCCACGATTTCATTGAGTTTAATGGCCATCTGTTTGAGTTCTTCAACACTGCCGGCCACCTGGTTTGAATTATCAGACATTTCCTTGGAAGCTTCATCAACAGAAGCGATGTCCCGGGTAACCTCGCTTATGGCCGTGGAGCCTTCGGATACATTATCGTTCACATCCTGGATTCCCTGGGATACCTGGTTCACCTTGGATGATATCTCATTGGTGGCGGAAGACTGTTCTTCAATGGCCGTGGCTATTGTGGCAATGGTATTATTGATTTCATCCATGACTCCGGCTGCGGTCTGTATTTCTGAGGCCGTCTCTTTGCTGGTGCTCTGGACCCCTTCGATTTTAAGCCGGATGTCGGCCGTGGCCGATGCAGTCTGGGATGCCAGATCCTTGATCTCATTGGCCACAACGGCAAAGCCTTTACCTGCCTCGCCGGCCCTTGCCGCTTCAATGGTAGCGTTCAGGGCCAGGAGATTGGTCTGGTCCGAAATATCGGAAATGGTTTCAGTCACAGCGCCAATGGCCTGGGCAGCCTTGCCCAAATCTTGCATCTTTGAACTGGCCGATTTCATCTGGGACACAGCCTTTTCAGAAACATTCCTGGCTGTTTCGGAACTCTTGGCAATTTCATTGATGGTGGCGGTCATCTCTTCGGTGGCCGTTGCCACCACATTGGTGTTGAGAGTGGTCTCTTCCATGGTGTTGGCCACCGCTGTCATGTTGGAACTTATTTCCTCGGAGGCACTGGCCACGGTATTGGCCAAAAGGGAAGAATCTTCGGCGCCTTTGGCCATCTGGCTGGATATCTCCAGGAGTTTGGCAGAGGAATCATCCACAATGGCCACATTGGCGGCCAGGTCTTGTATAATTGTCTGAAGGCTCTCCAGAAAAAAGTTAAACCATTCCGCCAGCTCCCCGATTTCATCCTTGGTGGTCACTGCCAGGCGTTTGGTCAAATCCCCTTCGCCCTGGGCTATGTCCTTGATCATGGCCGTGGTGTTCACCAAGGGTTTGACCAGGGAGGTGGCCAGAAAAAAGGCGATTACGGCAAACCCGGCCGAAAGGATCAGGCCCACCGTCACCAATATGGAGAGCAGTTTATAAACTTCTGACATGATCTCGTTTTTTTGGATCAGTCCCACAAGTTTCCAGCCCAAAGCCGGAGAGGTGATCACTGTTGCGATATATGAGGTCTTGTTCAATTCAAATTCCAGGTTCCCGGAGGCGGTGCTGTTGATCTGTTTGAATGCGGGGATCTGAATGTCGGTTAATTTTTTAAAGCTTGTGTCCTGATGGCCCGGGTCAGCCAGGACAACCCCGTCATCCTGAATCAGCATGACATACCCGGTTTTGCCGATTTTGATGTTCTGGATAGTTTCGGTCAAATTTTTTAGACTGACATCAATCCCCATAACCCCCATCAGCTTACCCTGTTTTGATATGACATGGGTTGCGCTGAATACCGCATCACCCGAGGTGGACCTGTAGGCCTTTGTGATCAGTGCCTCTTTTACCTGATGTGTCACACTCTCCTTATACCAGGGTCGTATCCTGGGGTCATAGCCGGCCGGCAGCGTATTCTCGCTGGAAGAGGTGAATCCGCCCATCTCTGTCCCCAAAAAGACTTCCACATAATTTTTATGGGAGTCTTGGATCGTATGGAAAAATTTGATGATTTTTTGTTCCAGGGGGCCGGCATCAGAGGCCTTGACTCCTTTTTTTACGGTGGTATTTAAAAATGACGAAAGGGAATCGTCTAACGCCACAACATTGGGATTGTTGGCTGCCATGTCCACATTTTCTTTGATATCCTCCACAAAAACGGCAAGGGTTTTTTCAATGTGGGAAAGTTCATTGCCCGTGGATTCATAAAATTTATCCAGGGAGTTTTTCCGGATACTGTTACCCAGTATTAAACATAAAAACAGTATAGGGGTTATGGTGGAGGCGAGAAAAGAAAAGATCAGTTTCTTTTTTATCGTAAAATTCATTTGGCCATCTCCATTAAATTAAAGGATTTAAAATACAACATAAATTAAAGTTAGCCTGTTTTAGTCTATGCAACGTGGGAGATAAGTTGAGAATATTTAAACAACACTATAACATGGGCGTTGTATAAAAAAAAAGATAGGACTGTGTTTTACCTGAAAGCCAAGGCCTCTTTGTGTCAGGCAAAGTATAAATGCAACTGTTTTGATGTTTTTTAAATTTGAACAAAATCAGATTTTAAGTTAATATATCCTTTAATTCAACCTGTCATTGTAAAAGGAGAAAAAATGAGTGAAATAGTCAAGAGTGCGGATCAGACTACGGTTAAGCCCGGTGAAGATGTGGTTGCGTCCATGGCTGAAGCATTTAAGGGTGAGTTGCTTTCTGCGGTCGATTCCTCCCAGGGTACCTTGGTTATAGATCTTGATGGTGTGAGCATGGTGGATTCAGTTGGTATTGGGGTCATTATTGCCGTCTACAACTCCCTGAGTCAGTCCAATCGTCAGTTAAAGGTCATCAATGTCGCACATGATATTTATGGCCTGTTTTCAACTATGAGGCTGAATCGCCGTTTTACTGTGGAAGCTGCCGCATAGGTCTTAATCAGTGCCTTGATGAGAGGCTTAAATGTAGGATAGCCCAATGCGTTTTTTTCTGATCTCTGTTCTGGCTCTTCTTCTGGCTGTATTATCGTCCTGTGAAAGCGAGGACGACAATTATTCCGGCGTCGGCAAGCTCATTGCCGATAGAAATAAAATGCGTCACCGGCTGGCCGGCGAGGCCGGGGATAATACGAACGATAAAGGGAATATTGGCTCATCGAATCAAAGAAATGATTTCGGGGCCGGAGATGCAACGGAAAAGGCGGCATCTAAACCCCAATTATCAACGAACGTATTGGCTGAAAAAAAAATCGTTATCATGGATACCGCTTCCGGAAAACCCCTTGGGCAAGGGGTTGCATATATTGATCAACAAGGTAACATTGTAAAAATTAAATTGGCCCATTAACAGGTCGGTATCTCTCTGTGTTGGTGAAATCTGCGCCGACGTTCTTTCCAGGTCGTCTGCCCCGGCGTTGGCGTAATAATAATCAATAATTTTTCCAAGCTTGTTCTTGTTATAAAATCTCTTGTTTTGCACCTGAATGTCTGACATTAAATAAAGCCCATATCTAAACCGTCTCAATCATAGGAGTGTGCTTATGTTGTCAGATCTTTTCAGTCCCATCCGTATCCAACACATGGAAGTGAAGAATCGGCTGCTCATGTCGGCCATGAGCATTAATTTCGGTGTGGATGAAGATTGCCATGTTACGGATCAGCTTACGGAATACTTCGCGGCCAGGGCCAGAGGCGGTGTCGGCATGATGCTTGTGGGTGGCGGCGGGATCCATCCCAGCGGTCAGGAACTGCCTGATCTTCCCCAGATGTATGAGGATTCATGTATCCCTGGGTTAAAAAAAATGGTCAATCGGATTAAGGCATATGACGTCTGTTTCGGGGTCCAGTTGCTGCACGGCGGCCGCCAGTCTTATCTGGATGAAAAGGTGGCGCCCTCGGCGATTCCTGCGCCTGCCGTGGTGAAGGGGCTGGTTCGTGCCCTGGAAATAGCGGAGATAAAAAATCTTGCAGACTGTTTTGGACAGGCGGCCCGGCGATGCCGGGAGGCCGGATTTGATTTCATTGAACTGCACGGGGCCCACGGCTACCTGATCAATCAGTTCCTGGCGCCCAATTCCAATATCCGTACCGACGAATACGGGGGCAGCTTTGAGAACCGCACCCGGTTTCTGTTTGAGGTGATTGATGCGGTAAAGCGTGCCGCCGGTGCAGACTATCCCGTGGGAATCCGTATAAACGGCAACGATTATATTGAAAACGGGTGGGAACTTAAAGATACCCTGCGCATCGCCCCGCTCCTGGAACAGGCCGGGGCGGCGTATATCCATGTGTCCGGCGGTGTTTACGGGTCCACGGAGCTGACCATCCCATCCATGTATACCCCCCAGGGCTGCTTTATTCATATGGCCGAGGCGGTTAAGCAGGTGGTCAAAGTGCCCGTGATCACCGTCGGACGGATCAAAGACCCTGAAATGGCCAATGCCGCCATCAGGGACGGCAAAGCCGATATGGTGGCATTGGGCCGGTCAATTATTGCCGATCCTGAATATCCCAATAAGGCAAGGTCTGGAAATGCCGCCTTTATCCGGCCTTGTGTGGGTTGCTGCCTGGGGTGCATCCATGCCGTTCTGGCCAAAGAACCCGGTTCATGTGTGGTGAACCCGGATGTCGGCCGGGAGCATAAACTGGCCCGGGAAAAAGCGCCGGAAAACGTGCAGAGAATTCTTGTGGCCGGGGCCGGACCTTCCGGACTTGCTGCGGCCAGGATGTTTGCCCAAAGGGGGCATCAGGTGAAAATAGTGGACAAAGGTCCGGGGCAGGGCGGGCTTCTGGCCCTGGCGGCCACGGCACCCGGCAGGGGCGAGCTGGGTGATATTTTGCGTTTTTTCAGGCATGAGCTTGAACGTCTCGGGGTGGCCGTGGATTACAATACGTCGTTGTCCGCCGACGTTCTGTCTGCCTTTGACCCGGATCATGTGATTCTGGCCACGGGCTCCATGCCGGACATGCCCGTGATCAAGGGGTTGTTTAAAAGCAAGATGAAACTGATCACCAGTGTGGATGTCTTCACCGATGTCCAAGCTGCCGGAGACCGGGTGATTGTGCTCGGCGGCGGGTTCACCGGACTGATCACGGCCCATAAACTGGGTGATATGGGAAAAGAGGTGGTGGTGCTGAACCGCAAAAAAAGTTTTGCCGAGGAGATGTCGTCCAATGACCGGTATTACCTGCGGGAGCGCCTGACGGCCTGCGGCGTCAATTTATATAAGATGGTGGCGGTTAAGTCCTTTACCGACGACGGCGTAATTTTTACATCCAAGGGGGAGCCCGTAACCCTTGAGGGATTTGATACGGTGGTGATTTCTGAAAAGCACCAGCCTGTAAGGGATGCTAAACACCTGGAAAAACAAAGCCGGGCAAAGTTTCACATGATCGGGGATGCCAAAACCCCCAGGCATTTAATGTTTTGTATTGCCGAGGCCGAAGAGGCCGGGCGGTCTATATAACGGCCATGGGCCGAGCCAGGTCTATCATGACCCAAGCTTCGACCCACAAAGAAGAATGAAAGAACTCAGTAACTTACTGAGCTCTTTCATATAAACGGCCATGGGCCGAACCAGGTCTATCTTGACCCAGGCTTCGACCCACAAAGAAGAATGAAAGAACTCAATAAGTTATCGAGCTCTTTCATATAAAAAACCACCATGGGCTGACCGGATCTTTTCAAGACACCCCTGTCAGCCCGCAACGAATTGGTCCGGATGATACGCATCACGTTTTACCGCAAATGAATAATTTACTTTTTCCCGATTGGGAATGTGCCAGGGCAACATGGGGAAATATTTGTTTGAACGGCAAGGTCCCCTGTTTTACAAATTCCTGGGCATCTTTGAGTCCCATGGAGAGCATCCGTATGTAAAACAAAATTTTAATAATTCGTTTTCGCGGTATTTCATGCTCCATAATCAGGACCAACCCATCGGGTTTTACCACCCGCTTCATTTCCAAAAGCGCTGCTGTTCTGACCTCATTTTTTAATTCATATAAGGCATGGGAGCAGCAGACAACATCAAGGCAGTCGTTGGCAAACGGCAGCCTGGCCGCATCTCCGTTTATAAACCTGGCCCGGCCGGAACGATCCTTTTCTTTGGCCTTATTCAGCATCCCTAAAGCAAAATCGTAGCCGATGGATTGAACGTCAAGGTGTTTTTGGGTAAACGCAATGGCAACCGATCCGGTCCCGCAACATACGTCCAGCACCTTGGGATGTCTTTTGCCTTCCAGTTTGGCCGAATTCACAAGAAATTTGCGCGTCTCGTCGCCATAATTATGGGAGTGCATTTTGATGAACAGGTCATAAAAATGAGAGAAGATATTATAGTATTTTTGTCTGCCCTTGCGTATTTCCGACACAGCCGGCTCCTTTGTCCTGAGCGATTCAATGGACATTCAACTGATACCCAAGATACCACTAATATTTCGTAAAAGCCAAAGGTAAAAATTAGGAGCGGTGATGATAGTAAGTCCTGGTGCGCTGCGGATTTTGTAGCAGATGTCGATTGTCAAGGTGCCGTTCGCCTCGATTTAATCAAAAATAAACCGCATTTTTTATTCCCAGGATAGGGTGAAAATGATAAATTGCACCCAAATGATATCTCATATGCAATTTTTAACCCATATTAAGGCCGAATCATGGAACGAATTCTGGTAATTACGGCATCAGGTGCCCTGGGTACCCTGTTTTTTTTCTGGTTTTCCCACGCGTTGAAGAAAAAGGCATCCGTCAGGCAGTTTGTTGAATCCAATTTGTGGCTGATGCATCCCAACGCTATCTGTTATTGGCGCACAGCGCTTGCGTTTCTGGGATTCTTTCTCTATTTTTATTCGCCCTATCAATCTTTGTCCATTTTTATTTTTACATTTGCTGCGATTCTTGACGGGATTGACGGCGTTGTGGCCCGGGGCTGCAATATGGTGTCCCGGTGGGGGGAGTGGCTGGACCCCATGTGTGACAAACTCACCTATCTGCCCCCCCTGGTCGGGTTTGCATATACCCATGATTCCGTCACGGGGCTTTCGATCCTCTCTCCGAAACTGATCTGGATTCTTGTGGCCATTGAACTTGTGGGGCAATTTTTTGCCCGCAGGATGTTGTCCTGGCTCAATGTCTCCGGTGCGGCCAATAACTTCGGGAAAATCAAAGCCATGATCTGTTTCGGCCTGGTGATTTTGTGCGCCCTGATGGATGCGCGTCACGGTATGCTGAACATTGGTAACGGGGTGCTTTTTGCCTGTGTCGTCCTGTCTTCCGCATCCATGATTTTCAAGTTTATTCCCAACCGCCTTTACGCCGATATTCTGTCCATGCTCAATTTCATGTGTGGCATCGCCAGCCTGATTTTAACCTATCATCACTTCTATACCTGGGCCATCTGCGTGATCATTATGGGCCAGCTTTTTGATCTGTTTGACGGTCGTATGGCGCTTAAACACGGGGGCACCAAGTATGGTCCCTGGCTGGATGATATCGCTGATTTTGTCAGCTTCGGCCTGGCTCCGGCCTACATGGTGGTCATGAGAGGGGGGACGTTTGCTCCTTTATTGGCCGTGATTTATGTGGTGGGCGTGGCCTATCGTCTGGTGCGATTTGTTTTAAAAGATAAAGGGCGCAAGGACCTGCCGGCCGGCGTTTTTAACGGATTTCCAAGCCCTGCCGGCGCCTTGATTGTTTTAGGCGCTTCCCTGATATCCGGCCCCATGCTACTCTGCTTTTTTACGGCGGTTTCCACAGCCTTGATGGTCAGCAATATCCGTTTTGCTCATTTGGGCCGGGTTATTCTTAAAAAAACGCCTAAACCCATTTTTTTCTTGATTTCCGCCACAATTATTGTGGTTTTAGCCTATATCCTTAAAACGAAAAATATCCATATGTTCGGCTATCTTCTCCTGGCGTCCGTGGTTTTTTATCTGGCCGCAGGCAGGATCTGGGCCCAAAAGATAAGTGCTTCGGGAACATCGGCCTGATTTGATTTTATAAAGGTGATTACTGCAGGGTGTCCGGAAGGGGCTGGGACAAGAGTTCTGTTTTACGGGTCATTTTTTTGTTGAACCGGGCCACATGGTCCATGATCAGGTCGGCGGCCTCTCTGCCGTTGCCGGATTTAAGGGCTTCGATAATTTTTTTAAAATCATTGAGGTTTTCACGGGTGCGCTCTTTGTTCATGGGCAGGTAGTATCCATAATATTCATGGATATTGGCGTGGATGCTCTGCAGGAGCAGCTGAAATATCGGGTTGCCGGACATGGTGCCGATATAGGCGTGCATGGCTTCATCGGTTTTTAGAAAATTTTCCCAGTCCCCGTTTTCATAGTGTTGCCGGGCCTGTTCGTAAAACGCTTCCATTGTTTTGATGTCTTCGGGCACGGCCCGCTGGGCCGCCAGTTCCACAATGGCCCCTTCAATCTTGATTCTGAATTCGGCCAGATGATCCGGAGAGACTTTGCCCGAGCGGATCAGCAGGGCAAGAGACTGCATTACAGGCTCCGCATCAATCTGTTTGACATAGGCGCCGCCGGCAACGCCGAGTTTTATCTGGATCAGCCCCTTTTGCTCCAGAACACGTAGGGCTTCGCGCAGGGTGCCCCGGCTGGTGTTAAACATCTCTTTGAGCTCCCGCTCCGCAGGCAAACGGGTGTCGGGTTCAAGCCGGCCGCTTAGGATCGCCTCTTCGATCTGTTCTACAACATCCTGGAATACCCGGCTCTGTTTTGCCTTTTTGAATATGGCCGGTGCTTTGTTTGTTCCCCGGCGGTCTGTGGTGGTTTTTTTCCCCATAGGCGTGTTAAATCATCTTGGGGCGGTTGTGTCAATTCATAAGTCGTGCCTGGACCAAGTCATTTATCTGCGTCGGCGGTTTTTGGGGCCTTTTCCGGAAAATTTGCTTTGATTGCGGTTTTGCCGGAGTGGTGCCTGGGGGCGGCGGTCTGCTTTCCGGGTGACAATCTGTTTTTGCTTTTCTTTTGCCCGGGGATTTTTTTCCACAAACATGGGAATCATGGCAAACGGGTCCATACCGGTACAATACATTAAGGTGGAAAAGGTGGATGGTGTGGGGGTAAAGATCTGGACCTGTTCCGGTGTGATGTGAAGTTCGTTTTGGGTAAAGGCCTTGAGCTCGTTCATCTCCCGCATGGTACAGCCGGGGTGGGCCGCGATCAGGTAATAGGTCAGGTATTGCTTTTTGTTCAGAGTTCTGCAGATACGGTCGAACCGGTGTTTAAATTCAACAAGGCTGTCCGTGCCGGGTTTTCCCATAAGCGCAAGTACACTGGGAACACAATGTTCCGGTGCCAGTTTCATCTGGCCGGAGACATGGTCGGAAACAACCTGTTTTAGGTAGGCCTGGCCCTTTTGCTTGTCCATGAGGATCAGGTCGTGGCGGATGCCTGAATTGAGAAATACTTTTTTGACACCTGCAAGTCGGCTGATTTCCTTGAGCAGGTCCATCTGGGGGCCATGATCCGGTGACAGGGCGGGGCAGGGGGCCGGAAACAGGCAGCGCCGATGGGTGCAGGCGCCTTTTTTCAGCTTTTTTTCACACTCAAACCCGTACATGTTGGCCGTGGGGCCGCCCAGGTCAAAGATATAACCTTTAAAATCCTTGTCCCGGGTCATTTTTTTGGCTTCGGCAACGATGGACTTTTTGCTGCGCCATCTGACGGTACGCCCCTGGTGGACGGTGATGGCACAGAAATTACACTCCCCGTAACAGCCGTAATGGGTGGGAATGGAAAACCGGATGGTGTCCATGGCCCGGACATGGCCCTGGGCCTTGTAATAGGGGTGGACATCCCGCTGGAAATCTAAGTCATGAATCTCGTCCATCTCCTGGGTGGAACTGTACGGTGCCGGGGGATTCAGGACTAAAAAACGGTCCGCATGGGCCTGGCTCAGGGCCCGGGCGGTCGTGGGGTCGGTATTGTCGTAAAAGGTTTTAAAGCTTTGAATATATAAATTCTTATCTTTGACGACCGCTTCATAGGCGGGCAGTTCTATGCCCTTGGGTGCTTTGGCGATATATCCGATACCTGCAATCTGTGTGACGGGATCTTGGTCGATCTCCTGTGTTGCTGCTTTCCGGTTATTCAGTGCCCGGGCCAGTTCCACGATGCTGGTATGGGCCATGCCGAACAACAGATAGTCTGCCTTGGCATCAAACAAAATGGAGCGCCGTATTTTATTGGACCAGAAATCATAATGGGCAATGCGACGAAGACTTGCTTCAATGCCCCCCAGCACAATGGGGACGGTGGGTTTGAAAAAGCGCCGCACAAGATTGGTGTATATAATGACTGCCCGGTCCGGCCGCCGTGTGTTTTCTCCGCCGGGGGTGTAGTCATCCCGCTTGCGCCGTTTTTTGGATGCCGTGTAATTGGCCACCATGGAATCCACGGCCCCGCCGGTGATGCCCCAGAAGAGCCGGGGTTCGCCTAACCGGGAGATGTCCCGGTCGTTTTCCGTGACCGGCTGGGCAATGATGCCAACGGTAAAGCCCTTTGATTCCAGGACCCGGCCAACGAGGCCGGCACCCATAAATGGTGAGTCAATGTATGTGTCGCCGGTGACAAGGATGATATCAAGCTGGTCAATGCCCCGGTGGTCAAGTTCTTTTCGGGTGGTGGGTAAAAACATAAATCAGCGTTTCCGATTCGGGCCCGGGGTCTTTTCCACCCGGGCCATGGAGAACATAATGCCCACCACACTGAGCAGGGCAAAAATTATAAAAGCCGTGTGCATGGTTTGTAAAAAGCCCGGGGCGGTGGCCGTGCTGACTTTTGCATCACCCATGAACATACTCAGCAAAAGGGTGGTGATGGTCATGGCCGTGAGCATGCCGACACTGCGCATGGTGGCCACCAGGCTGGAGGCAATGCCGTAATGCCTTTGCCCCACAGATCCCATGACCGTGGTCATGTTGGGGGTGGAAAACAGGGCAAATCCAAGCCCCATGGTCACCAGTACCGTCAGCACATGCCGGATATCTGCATTCTGGTCAAGGAAGGCAGCAAATCCAAGCCCGGCCGCGCAGATGGCCATGCCCGCCGTGGATAATTTGGACGGTGATATTTTGTCTGACAGCGTGCCGGATAACGGTGAAAGCACCGCCTGAATGATAGGTTGGGCAACCAGTACAAATCCTGTGGCCTGGGCGGACATGCCTTTGACCACCTGCAAATACAAGGAAAAGAAGAATGTCAGGCCGAATGAGGCGGCATAGTTGATCCATGTGGCGATGTTGCTGAACGCAAAGACCCGGTTCCTCAGGAGCAGGTGGATATCCAGAATGGGGAAAAGTTGCCGGTACTCAAACATTGTAAAAACAACCAGGCAGATTATGCCTGCCGCCATCAGATTGGGTGCCCAGGTATCGCTTTTAAGGTGAGACACCCCGATGATCAGGCAGGATAGCGCCGCCATATAAATGATGCTGCCCATCCAGTCAAAGGGTTCCCCTGCGGCCTCCTTCCATTCCCCCTTAAGCCGGGTCAGGGTTAAGACCAGGGCGGCCAGGGCCAGGGGGACAGAGGCAAAAAAGATCCACTGCCAGCCCAGCCAGGCGATCATAATTCCGGCCAGGCTTGGACCGGCTGACAGTCCCAAATAAACACAGGCCACAATGATGCCCATGGCTTTGCCCCGTTTTTCCTTGGGCACCACAGAAGATAGAATGGCCACGGAGGTAGAGACCGTACACGATACCCCAATGCCCTGCAAAAATCGAATGGCAATGAAAATGGTGATGGACGGTGAAAAGGGCAGCAGGATGGTGGCCAGGGCAAACAGGGCCACGCCCGACACAAATATTTTCTTTCTTCCGGTGATGTCGGCCAAGCGGCCCACGGGCAGAAGAAACAGGGTGACGGCCAGCATATATACCATTTCCACCAGGGCCAGCGACACGGCACTGGCTTCGTAGTGCTGCCCAATGGTCGGCAGGGCCACGCCAACCGCGGACATCATAAACGGTGCCAGAAACTGGACTGCAGAGACAATAAATATGGTGTGGCTGGTGGAAATTCGGGGATGAGGATGGGGCTTGGTCTTGCGAATTTTCATCTCTTCCCTTTCCCGGCATTGTCAATTATCATGGTTCATTTCTCAAGTGTTGATTCGTCAATATAAGAAGTGGGCTCAGGAAGTCAAGGAGAGATGAATCTTTAGGACGGCCCTGACCTTACGGACACAACGGACGATGAAAAACATTTTAACCACGGAAATCACAGAAGTCACCGAATTTTATTTTCAGTGTCTTCTGTGATTTCCGTGGTTAAACCTTTACGGTTGATCTGCTTTTTTAACCAGGGAGATTTCCACACGCCGGTTGGCTTCCCTGCCCAGAAAATGGGTGTTGTCTCCAATGGGCCGGTACTGGCCGAAGCCCTCGATATTTATTCTTTCCGGGGCCACCCGGCACGCGATTAAGAATTTGGCGACACTCATGGCCCTTGCCGCGGACAGTTCCCAGTTGGAAGGGAATTGGGCCGTATGAATGGGGGTGTCGTCCGTATGGCCGGCAACAATGATTCTGTATCCGGATTCTGTGATGAAAAATGAGGCCAGATCCTTTAATGCGGGTTTGATATAATCCAAAAGCTTTGCCTGGCCCGAAGAAAAGCTGATGGACTCGCCAAGGGTCAGAACGAGTCTGTCTTTTTCGACTTGAACCGTGTAGTTTGAAAGATTTGATTTTTCCATCACCTGGTGCAACCGGTCTTCGATGTTGAGGAGATCCAGCTTGGCATCTTTGTTTTTTTTCACAGTTTTAACCGGCTTGGCGGGCCGGCTGGGTGCCGCCGTGGGTACATGCTTAATTTGGGGGGGGCGGGGCATATGTGTCTGGCTGCTGTAAAGCATGATAAAAAAGGCCAGGATGAGGGTCATGATATCCAGCATTGCCCACAGACCGGCGTCTTCGGGCTCGCACGCCTCCACCAGGCGTTGGCGTTTGAGGCGCAGCCGCTTTAATTCCGACAGTTCAAGCTCAGATATAAGGTTTTTGGGGTTTGCCATAGACGTCAGCCTGCCATGGGTTCCTGCTTTTCAGAATGCGCATTGATACGGGGCAGCCTCACGGGGCGTATCTGAAGTTTTTTCCCCATGGTCCAGTCCTCCTGGAAATAATCGCCGATGCAGTATCTCAACCGGTACCCAATGGCTTTGGCATTGGTTTTGGTCGCAATATCCAGAATGCCTTCAATGATCAATGATAGCTCCATGGCGTCATGTTTTGTTTTTTCCGCCAATTTTTTGGCAATGGGAAGAAAAATGACGTTGGCATAGAGCAGCCCGTAAAATGTTGTCAACAGGGCGGTGGCCACCCCTTTTCCGATCAGTTCCGCAGACCCCATATTGTTCAATACATTGATCAGGCCGATGATCGTTCCCACAAAACCGAATACCGGCATCAGCTTGATAAAGGTATTGATCAGGTCCGCCTGGGACTGCCGGGCCTGGAGGAAGTTGTCGTATCTGCGCTCAAGGGTTTTAACAATGGTATATCGGTCAAACCCGTCTGCAACCATTTCAATGCCCATTTTCAAGAAGGGATTGTCAATTTTTTTTGCCTTTTCATCCAGAACAAGTTTTCCCTCCCGCCGCCGGATTGCGGCCAGCACTTCGATCTGTGTAATAAGGGCGTTCAGATTTGTCTTTTGCCCGGAAAATGCCTGGCGGATGTTAATAAAAAGATCTGAAAACAGACGCAACGGGTATGACACCAGCGCGCAGACAGATGCCCCGGTAAGGATAATCAAGTTACTTTTGATGTTTAAGACAATGGACGATAATTCGGATACGGTGCCCGACAGCAGTATAAACACGACGATGCCTGCGGCCGGAAGGGTTCTCTGGAGCATGGGTTTCTCCCTGTCAAATGGTAAAAAAAAACAGATTTTACGATTATTTAAAGCATAAAACGTGCCTTTGGGTAAGCTGTTCTATTTACAGGCTGTGCGCTAATTTTGTGCAAAAGGAGAGGGAATAATTTTCCGGTTTAAGCAGAATTGCTTTCAGGACGACCCGGAAAGAATAGGCATGATCTTGATCAGGGGGGGGCGAGCAAAATCACAGGCAGGCTGAACATCATGAACAGCCTGCCCATGCATTGGATTAAATTATAAAATCAGTTTTTTACCTCAACAAGCCCTGAAATGGCCTGGGGCAGTTTTTGGGCCATCTCCTGGTCGGGGACCCATGTTGGAATAAATGGCGGCTGACCCATCTCTTTGAGGGTTTTTAACCCGTTTTCCGGGGAAAGCAGAAAGGCCAGAAAGGCTTCCGCCGCATCCGGATTGGGTGCATTTTTAATCATGGTGATACCGTAGGTGCAAGATTGTCCGGTTTTGGTGATCATGGTCCCGGGCTTTTTCCCGGTGACGTCAACCTGTGCCAGTTTGTAGAATCCGTCGTATTTGTAGTTGCCCAGGTTGATATGGTCGTCCAGGGTAACATATTTCAGGCCATGCTGGCTGGCCACGGAAAGGTATTCCCAGGCATAGTCCATGTGGCCGTCCTTAAGCAGCTTCACAAGCTCCTTGGCCTTGGGCACTACATTCTTTTCCGGGCGGTTGTCAATCAACTGCTGGCTGAGGCCCGGCTTGTCGTAAAATTTTTCGGCCAGTTGCAGCACCATTAAACTGCGGTACCCGCAAGGGTCGAGATTGGGATCTGAGTGCCCCCATACCACATCTTTTTTTAACAGAATTTTATACCAGTTATCGCTGGTGATTTCCTGGGCGTAACGGCTGCTGCCCGTGTAGCAAAGGACCAGTTGGTTGCTGGCAAACCGGATATTCCAATCCGCAAAGCCGGGGATAAGATTGCTGTCAATGACCTTGAAATCGGCCGACGCCATGATATCCGCTTTTTGGCCCTTGTCGGAAATCAGGCGGGCCATTTTGGTGGAACCGCCGGCTTCCCGAACGACGTCCACCTCAGGGTATTTTGCTTCAAAGGCTTTTTCAATTGCGGCAAAAGGAACGCTCAGGCTGCCGGCATGATAGATGGTCAACTTCCCGGAGGGTGCGGCCATACAGAGCCCGGGAAGAATTAAAAAAGATGCAAGGACAGGGATAAGATACCATGAATGGTTTTTCATTGTTGTTTTCCTTTTTGTGGGTTGGATGATGGAGCGAAAAATTCACTAATAAGGTCATATTTTAAAGGCTATCACGCAAAAATGCAACAGCTATACCGGCGCGGGTTTTAATGCGCCCAAAGAGATATTTTTTTGACTCTTTTTTATTTACAAAAGATGACAACCGTGCCGGTTTATGGCAGAATGTGCCGGTGTAAAAATAAGGATTTCCGGTGGATACCGGAGTTTAAGCAGAAAGGATATGACCGTGAGCAATCTTGACGCATTTCTGGACAAGCTCCAGGAGGAAATATTTGATGAGGCAAAAGAGGCCCTGGGCGAACGGGGATTTGACCGGTGGAGAAACCCCAAACACAACGGCCGTATGGAAAACCCTGATGGATGGGCCCGGATCACCGGAGAGTGCGGGGATACCATGGAAATTTATCTTAAATTCAAGGACAACCACGTGGTTGATGCCTCTTATTTTACGGATGGCTGCGCCTCATCCATGGTCAGCGGCTCCTTTGCCTCGGAACTGGCCCTGGGTAAAACCCCGGAGGAATTGACCGACATCACTGCGGACGACGTGCTTAACGCCATTGGCCGGCTGCCCGAAGATGACCTGCACTGCACCACCCTGGCGGCCCGTACCATCCAGGCCGCTTTGGACAATTACATGGGATCCATGGTAAAAAACGGCTGATTTTTATGGAAATTCGCCTTGATCTGAGCCGCCACTGCATCCAGACGGCGGCTCGCCTGAAGCTTGAACATCTGATCCAGCAGTGTCTGAAAGGACCGGATCAGGAAACCGAAGAGATGATTGAGGCCTTAACCCATTTTTTATCACACAATGATTTCGGTGAATTGCGCAGTCAAATTGATAGGGCCCGAAGATCCTTGGATGACTATCCTGACGCCCTTATGTCACTTGAGCGGCCTGATGACTTGATAACGCCCTTTTCCCGTCTGACCATTGGGCCTGACTCCTGTCTCCTGTTCCTACCCCGGACACCGCGATCTGCCTGACCTTTTTTATTTGCCCGGCAATCGCAAAAAAGGCGCGGGCCGTATTCGACCCGCGCCCGTCTTTTTTTGTCATTGGCGCCCGGCCGCTTTTAATCGTCTCCTATTTCGTGTAGCCGCTTCCCACGATTAATCCGCCTGCGGTGGTCCGGACATATGTTTTTTTATCTGCACCGGCCCACTTGTATTCCACCCATACCCCGGCGGGAGTGGATTTAACAAGTGCATCGTAGACCGGTTTTAATTGGTCGGTATTCAGGCTTTGCCCCTGCTTGCTAGGATGGACCACCATTGTTCCGCTTTTTTCCATGATAAAGACGTAAGGATCGTAATCGCCCGGCTTGTACTCCGTGGGCGCTTTACCGCCGTCAATTCCGGCTGCGATGCCGTCCACATGCCCCTTGATTGCGCCTTCGTCCGCCGCCATCGCGACAGTAGACAGGCAGATGCCGATCACTATTGCCAAACAAATCGTCAAAGCTTTTTTCATAACGGTTCCTTTTTCATTAAAATTGTAAGAAAATTGCTGTTAAAGATACAACTTGTGACAAAAAAAGCGTTCGCGGGACTGTAGCCCGTCGGTCCTTTTCCTTTTTTGCGGCCAGGTTTGGGAAAAGGATATTAAATCCCCTTTTGCTGTTTAAATTTTCGGGGTTAATATTTTGTTCGTTTATTAAAAAATCGTCTTATATGTTAAGCAAAGTGGGTGTCTGATTGTTGGGAGGTTCTTTGCCTAACGGGCTCAAGAAATTTCTAAATTTACAAACTTAGATAGCATGGGTTCGAATATTAGTAAATTATTTTTTATCCTACTTAATTTTTTATATGATTTCGTTGGGGAGTTATGGTTGCGAATTATCGTCCGATGCATCCATGGCAGAGATATATTTTATGGGCCTGTCAGGATTGAGTATCAATTCTTTCTTGCTATTCAGACGGCAGTCAGGATATTCTTCACTTATCTTAATTTTGGTTCAACCTGTCCCACAAGTGTCTAACCCAATTCAGATGTTCTCTTTGGGGAAAGGAGAAAGGTTTATGGCAGAAAAAAAATGTCTGCGGATTTTCAAGTTCGTCTTTTTACCCACATGGTTTTGATATGAAAGTTCGAAGAAAAAATTGTGCCCCTGTGCCGGGAACAATACAGGTTGCCGGGTATGCAAATTTTGGCCAACGGCCAGGAAGCGGTGGCAACCGGTGTTGTGTCGGCCCTTGGGCCCGAAGAGATCATCGTCAGTCACCATCGCCGTCACGGGCATCTATTGGCAAGGGGCGCCTGGTCGCCGTGCATGAAGCCAACCGTTTTTGCGGCTTTGGGGCGGAATTGGCCGCCATGGTGGCCGAGGAGGCGTTCTATGTTTGAAGGGGCCGGTCAAATGGGTGGGGGCGCCGCAAATCCCGGTGTCTGTGGCACCAAGCCTTGAAAACGTTTTTATCCCCGGGCCGGAGGATGTCGTCAACGCAGTTCTGGGGACAATGATCCCATAACCATTTGACTTTCTTAGAAAGAGACCGCCATTGTCATTTTGTTATCATGGGTATATAAAATAAGGGGAGACGCAAATTCAAGCGTTCCTCTAACCCTTTATGCAGGGAGAAGGAAAATGAAAACAGCGAAAGATATCATGGAAACAGAAGTCATCTCGATAACCCCGGAAACCGACATCTCCCGGGCAGTGGAGCTTTTATTGAACAATCATATTAATGGGGTGCCCGTGGTGGGCGCGAACGGCAGGCTTGAAGGCATCCTGTGCCAGAGTGATCTTATTTTTCAGCAGAAAACCATTTCTCTTCCCCCGATACTTACCTTTCTCGACGGCATTATCCCCTTGTCTTCATCCAAAAAACTGGAAAATGAAATGAAAAAAATCGCGGCCGGCACCGTGGCCCAGGCCATGGTTTCAGATCCTGTTACTGTGACGCCGGATACACCGGTCAGTGACATCGCAGCCATGATGGTTGAACGGCATTTTCATACCATTCCCGTGGTTGAGAACGGTAAGGTGATAGGGATTGTGGGCAAAGAAGACGTGTTGAGGACATTGATCAAGTCCTAGGGCCTTGGGGGCCCGGTGATTTAAATTGCGGCGTAGTTTCTTGTTAATATGAAAGAAAATTAGGAGGTGAAAATGGGCAAAAATACGCACAAGGACCAGAAGCCGTTCGTGGCCTGGTTCAGTGATTTGAGTATTGACGATGTGCCTCTGGTGGGCGGAAAGAATGCCAGCCTGGGCGAGATGTATCGCAATTTGAGCCCCAAGGGGGTAAGTATCCCCAATGGATTCGCCGTTACCGCCCATGCCTATACCTATCTTTTGGAAAAATCCAGGGCCATGGACAAGATTCGGGAAATATTGTCCGACCTGGATACCCATGACATGGACAACCTCCAGGAGCGCGGGGCCAGGGTCCGAACTCTGATCCGCGGCCTGGAATTCCCGGAAGCGTTGTATAAGGAGATCGCCAAGGCCTATGTCAAACTGGAAGGGGAATACGGAAAAAACGTGGATGTGGCCGTGCGCTCTTCGGCAACGGCCGAGGATTTGCCCGACGCAAGTTTTGCCGGCCAGCAGGACACCTATTTAAATATCCGTGGCGTGGAAGATCTGGTGGAGGCCTGCCACCGCTGTTTTGCTTCCCTGTTCACCAACCGGGCCATATCCTACCGCGAAGATAAGGGCTTTGACCATTTTTCCATTGCTCTGTCCATTGCCGTGCAAAAGATGGTGAGAAGCGATCTGGCTTCAAGCGGGGTCATGTTCAGCATAGACACGGAATCGGGATTTCGGGATGCGGTGTTTATCACCGGTGCCTACGGCCTGGGGGAAAATGTGGTCCAGGGCGCGGTGAATCCCGATGAATGGTACGTGTTCAAGCCCACACTCAAACAGGGCTTTAAGCCCATCATCATGAAAAAAACCGGCGGCAAGGCCATAAAGATGATCTATACCACGGATGCCAAACAGCCCACCAAGAACGTGGCAGTGCCGGACGAGGACCGCCGCCGTCTCGTGCTCAAGGATGAGGAAGTATTGGAACTGGGCCGGATGGCCTGCACCATTGAGGATCACTATTCGGAAAAAGCCGGCTACCTTAAACCCATGGACATCGAGTGGGCAAAGGACGGTGAGACCGGCGAGCTGTTCATCGTCCAGGCCCGGCCCGAGACGGTGCACACATTAAAGGACAAGGCCGTTCTCAGGGAGTTTATTCTCAAAGAGACAGGCGAAATCGTGTGTACCGGCCAGTCCGTGGGGGAACTTATCGGCCAGGGCGGGGTCAATGTGATCAAATCCGCCCAGATGATTTCCCAGTTCCAGAAAGGCCAGGTCCTGGTGACGGATATGACGGATCCGGACTGGGAACCGGTGATGAAGATCGCCGGGGCCATTGTCACCAACCGGGGCGGCCGCACCTGCCACGCCGCCATTGTCAGCCGTGAACTGGGCATTCCGTGTCTCGTGGGCGCGGGTAACGCCACCACCCGGATGCAAACCGGCCAGAACGTGACCGTGGACTGCTCCCAGGGCAGTGTCGGTTACGTGTATGAGGGGCTTTTGCCCTACGAGGTCAAGGAGACGGATCTGGGAAGTCTGCCCAAGACCAAAACCAAGATCATGCTGAACCTGGCCAGTCCGGAGCAGGCCTTTGATAAGAGCTTTCTCCCCCATCACGGGGTGGGCCTGGCCCGCGAGGAATTTATCATCAATTCCTATATTAAAGTCCACCCCCTGGCCCTTTTGAAGTACGAGGAGCTGGGCGACGAGATTTTGAAACGGGCCATAGCGGACATGACCATCGGCTACAACGATAAGAGCGACTATTTTGTGGACAAGCTGGCCGAGGGCGTGGGCATGCTGGCAGCCGCCTTTTTTCCTGAGCCGGTCATTGTCCGGCTTTCGGATTTCAAGAGCAACGAGTACGCCAACCTCATAGGCGGTGGCCAGTTTGAGCCGGACGAAGAGAATCCCATGATCGGATGGCGCGGTGCATCGCGTTACTACGCCAATGAATACAAGGAGGCTTTCGGCCTGGAATGCAAGGCCATGCTGAAAATCAAAAACGAGATGGGGCTTCATAACGTCCAGGTGATGATCCCCTTCTGCCGCACGCTGGATGAGGCCAAGCAGGTCATTGATACCATGGCCGAATACGGCCTGAGACAGGGGGAAAACGGGTTTAAGGTGATCTGCATGTGTGAGATTCCGTCTAATGTCATCCTGGCCGAAGAATATCTGGAAATTTTTGATGGTTTCTCCATCGGCACAAATGACCTGACACAATTGCTGCTTGGCGTGGACAGGGATTCGTCCCTTGTCTCCCATGTGTATGACGAACGCAATCCGGCGGTTAAAAAGATGGTCCGCCAGGTGATTGAGATCGCCGTAAAAAAGGGCAAGTACATCGGTATCTGCGGCCAGGCCCCCAGCGATTATCTGGAGTTTGCTGAATTTGTGGTGGAATGCGGCATTGAGACCATGTCCCTGAATCCGGACACGGTGATCAAGACCACCCTCGCCGTGGCTGAACTGGAAAAGAAACTGGGCGTATAAAAAATTCCCTCACTAAAAAAAAGAATCCGACGCCCGGCAATTTGCAGGGCGTCGGATTCTTTTTTGAGGGCTGGCCCGTGTTTGATCGTATCACAGGCGGAATTTAGACAACATGGATTTTACTTCCTGGGCAAGTTGTCTGAATGACCCGGAATTTTGGCCAATGGCCGCACTGATCTGCTCCATCTCCGATGCCACATTGTGGACCCCGGCAATCTGTTCAGACATCTGTTCTGAGAATTCAGCGTTGCTTGCCACGTTGTCGTTGACCTCCTGCATCTTTGACGAGGTCCGGTTCATGTTTTCCGCAATTTCTCCGGTGGTTGAAGACTGTTCATCCACCGCAACCGCAATGTCGGATACGATTTCATTGACATTTTGAATGATGTCCGAGATATCCTTTATCTTTGCAACGGTTTGGGTGGTGGCGTCCTGAACTTTGCTGATTTGATTCTGGATCTCGTCGGTGGCCTCTGACGTCTGGCCGGCCAGGTCTTTAATTTCGTTTGCCACAACAGAAAATCCCTTGCCGGCCTCTCCGGCCCTTGCTGCTTCAATGGTTGCATTCAAGGCCAGCAGGTTGGTCTGTTTGGAGATGTCCTCTATGGTTTCGGTGACAGTATTGATTTCATAGGCTGTTTTGCCAAGGGCATCCACTAAATCGGACGCCTCATTGGCATATGTGACGGCCTGATCCGAAATTGATCTTGCGGTTTCAGAGCTTTCGGCAATTTTATTGATCGTGCCGGACATCTGTTCTGTGGCTGATGCCACTGAATTAATATTTTCCATAACACTGTCGCTGGCTTCGGAGACCGTGGCAAGATTGGTGTTCATTTCATTTGCCGAAAGGGAGAGCGAATCGGAACTGCCGGTCATCTGGGTGGCGTTTTCGGACATTTTCTGGGAGATGCCGGACAGCTCTTCCGAGGATGATAACAGGTCTTCAATGCTGTTTTGCAGTTGCTTGAAGATTTTTCCTATATTTTCGGTCATTAGATTTAATGCATTTGCCAACTGTCCGGTTTCATCCTCTTGGGTGATTTTCAGTTTTCCTGTGAAATCCCCCTGGGACATTCTCTTTGAAAATTCAACACCTTCGATGATTGGTTTTGTGAGCCTGTTGCTGAAAAACAGGACCAAAAAGATAATGATGGCCATGCTGATACAAAAGGTTACAATCAGGACGTTTCTGATGGTGGACAAAAGCCAATACTGTTTTTCTTTATAAACGCCTAACGCTACAATGAGCTCTTTATCCGGGATATTATCGTATGACAGTATTTTCGTGCGTACTTTGCCGTCGGTATCCTTCCAGTCATACTCAAATTTGCCTTTTTCCCCCTGGATCATGGCCTGGATAATGTGCTGGCCGTCTTCACTTTTTACTGCGTAGACATTTTTGCCTTCAAGGTATGGATGAATTAGCATATCCCCTTTATAGTTGAATACATAGGGATATCCGTCATCGCCGATTTTCATGGAAAGAATGGCATCGTGCATATCTTCGGATTTAAGAAGCTGGGAAAATTCCGATTTGTAGGATGAGGCCCAGAGGATAAGGTCCAAGGGTTCGAAATAAGTTATATAGCCAGCTTTTTTTCTTGGCTTGTCTTCATTGGGATTTTTCCAGTCGTATTCAAGATATCCTGACTTGGTTTCGTTTTCAAGCAGGGCCTGTACCTTCGGCCAGAATGAGGCTTTGCTGATATTGACCCCCTCGGCTTTGGGGTGAATCGTCAGGATGCCCTTACTGGAAACGCCGGCAACGTAACCGGTGGCGCCGATTTTTTTACTTAAAACGATTTCTGAAATTTTTTGCTTGAGTGTCTCTCTGGAAATTTCACCTTGTTTGAACTGTCCATAAAGATAGGTGGCCACATCTTTATCCTTTTCCGTAATGGCTCGAAGATAATTTTTAATGGCAATATTCTCAAGCCCTCCCATGCTCTTCTTAACAGCGGAAATGGTGTTGGTCAGCTCACCGTCAAGCATTAATTTTATTTTGCTTTGGATAAAAAAATAAAGGCCCACGGAAAGTATGGATACAATAAAAAAAACAGAGCATCCAAAGACCAGGAACATTTTCGTTCTAATTTTCATGGCAATCACCCTAAATTAAATGGAAAAAATCCAACCACATGAAATCGTATTATTAATTGAGCCTTGCTGTTTTAAAAAGAGTCGGTCGCGAAGCCCATGATTCAGGCAGGATCGTCCCCTATTATAGTTTGACGAATAAAAATTGAGAATTTCGTAATTATTATACTACGATAAATGGGAATGCAAATGTTGTCAAATGAAAAAGCCAAGATGACAGGCCAAATCCGGGAAACGATGTAAACTTGACATTGCATGTGGGGTATTGGTTAAAAACAGGCTTCATTTTTATATGAAAGAGCTCAGTAAGTTACTGAGTTCTTTCAACCTTCGTTGTGGGTCGAAGCCTGGGTCATGATAGACCTGGCTCGGCCCATGGCCGTTATATAGGAGGCCTCATGTGCCGGCTGCAGAAATTATAATGATCTGCTATGGATTCAGCCGGGTCCGGATACAGCCTGTTTGGCCGTCTTCAAAATAGCTCTTGACCGGGTTTTTCAGTTGTGAGATATAAAAGCTGCTCAATAAGCAATCGATTGCTTATTTATCAGCTGGGGACGGATTAAAAGGCCGGTTTGCAGCATTCTTTACAAGCCGTTCCTTTTATTATATTGTTCAATGGATTCTATATATTGGGACTAAATCTTATTTGCAATACCATTCAACGAGGTAAAAGATTATGAAAAAAAGAATGCAGACCATTGACGGGAATACCGCTGCAACCCATGTGGCATACGCAATGAGCGAGGTGGCAGCAATTTACCCGATCACCCCCTCAAGCCCTCTGGGTGAAATCGCCGATTCCTGGGCATCAAAGGGAAGAAAAAATATTTTTGGACAAATTCTGGACATTAAGCAGATGCAGTCCGAGGCCGGTGCTGCCGGTGCTGTGCACGGTTCCCTTTCCGCCGGTGCTTTAACTTCCACCTTTACGGCATCCCAGGGATTGTTGCTCAAAATTCCCAATATGTACAAGATTGCAGGTGAACTGCTCCCTTGTGTGTTTCATGTAACCGCCCGGGCCATTTCCGCCCATGCCCTCTCCATCTTTGGTGACCACCAGGATGTTATGGCCGCCAGACAGACCGGTTTTGCCATGCTGGCCTCCAACTCTGTTCAGGAAGCCCAGGATCTGGCACTGGTGGCGCACCTTGCAACCATGGATGCCCGGGTACCGTTTCTCCACTTTTATGACGGGTTCAGAACCTCCCATGAAATTCAGAAAATTGAAATGATTGAGTACGAGGATATGGCATCCCTGTTCAACTATGATGCGTTCTGGGCATTCAAGGCCCGGGCCATGAACCCTGAACACCCCGACACCCGGGGCACTGCCCAGAATCCGGATATCTATTTCCAGGGCCGGGAAGCAACCAACTCTTTCTACCTCAAAGTACCTGCCATTGTTAAACACTACATGAAGAAGGTCGGAGACCTTACCGGACGCCATTATCAGCCCTTTGACTATGTGGGTGATCCCGAAGCGGACCGCGTGATTGTGGCCATGGGTTCCAGCTGTGAAGCCATTGAAGAGACCATTGACAAACTTAATGGCCAGGGCGAACGCTTAGGCCTGGTAAAAGTGCGTCTGTACAGACCCTTTGATATCCAGGAATTTTTGCGCAGTGTTCCGGCTTCTGTGGAGACTTTGACCGTCATTGACAGAACCAAGGAACCCGGTGCCCTTGGTGAACCCTTGTACCAGGATGTCTGCACCGCCTTTATGGAATACGGCGAAGGCCCCCGGATCATCGGCGGACGCTATGGGCTCTCCTCCAAGGAGTTCAATCCCTCCATGGTCAAGGCCATTTATGACAACATGAAGTCCGTATCCCCGAAAAATCATTTTACCGTGGGCATCATTGACGACGTCACCCATACCTCCCTGGATGTGGAAAAAGGATTTGACGCTGCGCCCGAAGGCACCATTTCCGCCAAATTCTGGGGCCTGGGTTCCGATGGAACCGTCGGTGCCAATCAGTCCGCCATCGCCATTATCGGTGACAACACCGACAAATATGCCCAGGGCTATTTTGCCTATGACTCCAAAAAATCCGGTGGCTTGACGGTTTCCCACCTGCGTTTTGGTGATGTGAAAATCAAAAGTACCTATCTCATTGAAAATTCCGATTTTGTTGCCTGCCATAAATCCAACTATGTTCAGATATACGATGTCCTCAAGGGGCTGAAAGAGGGCGGCACCTTCCTGCTCAACTCGGAATGGTCCACCATTGCAGATATGGAAAAACATATCCCGGGCCATGTACGGCGCACCATTTATGAGAAAAAACTGAATTTTTATAATATTGATGCCGTGAAAATCGCCGGTGAAGTGGGCCTTGGCAACCGCATCAACATGATTATGCAGACCTGCTTTTTCAACCTTGCCAATGTGCTTCCCGTTGAAGAGGCCATCAATTTGCTGAAAGCCGACATCAAGAGGATGTTCGGCAAAAAGGGTGATGCCATCGTCAATATGAACATTGAAGGTGTGGACAAAACCCTGGACAAACTGGTGAAAGTGGATGTGCCCGAATCGTGGAAAGATGCCGTTGACGAACCTATTGTTGACGAATCTGCCACGCCGTTTGTGGACAATGTGATGCGCAGAATTAATGCCCAGGAGGGTGATGATCTGCCGGTATCCGCCTTCTCCGTGGACGGCGTGTTTGAAGCCGGTACCTCCCAGTATGAAAAACGCGGGGTGGCCATCAACGTGCCTGAGTGGATTGCCGAAAACTGCATCCAGTGCAACCAGTGTTCTTTTGTCTGCCCCCATGCGGCTATTATCCCTGTTGTGGCCACAGCGGATGAACTTAAAGATGCCCCGGAAACCTTTGGCACGGTTGACGCCAAAGGCAAGGGCATGGAAGATCTGAAATTCAGAATCCAGGTCAATCCCCTGGACTGCCAGGGTTGCGGTAACTGCGCGGATATCTGCCCGGCCAAGACACCGGCCCTTGTCATGAAATCCCTTGCTTCCCAGGTGGACGTGGAAAAAGAGAATCACAAATTTTCTTTGACGGTACCGTTCAAGACCGATCTTATGAAGCGCGACACCCTCAAGGGAAGCCAGATGTGGAAACCGCTGCTTGAATTCTCCGGTGCATGCTCGGGCTGCGGCGAAACACCCTATGTCAAATTGATCACCCAGCTGTTCGGCGAGAGAATGACCGTTGCCAATGCCACGGGCTGCTCTTCCATCTGGGGCGGATCTGCACCGTCTACACCCTATTGCACCAATGCCGACGGTCAGGGGCCTGCCTGGGCTTCTTCCCTGTTTGAGGATGCGGCTGAGTATGGTTACGGCATGCTGCTGGCCACCAAATCCAGACGTAAAACCCTGGCGGCCAAGATGGAACAGGCCATGGAACAGGGCGTGTCCGATGAAGTTAAAGCGGCCATGGAAGGCTGGATTGCCGGCATGGACAATCTTGAAGAATCCCAGAAATACGGTGCTGAGCTCAAGGCGCTGCTCAAAGATGCTTCCGCCGGCATTCTTAAAGAGATCTATGATGAAAATGATCTGTTCGTGAAAAAATCCCATTGGGTGTTTGGTGGTGACGGCTGGGCCTATGATATCGGCTTTGGCGGTGTGGACCATGTACTGGCATCCGGGGATGACATCAATATCCTGGTTTTGGATACTGAAGTTTACTCCAACACCGGCGGACAGTCCTCCAAGGCAACGCCCACCGGCGCCATTGCCAAATATGCCGCATCCGGAAAGAAGATCGGCAAAAAAGATATGGCCCGGATGATGATGAGCTATGGGTATATTTATGTGGCAACCATCTCCATGGGTGCAAGCAAAAACCAGACGCTTAAGGCCATTATGGAAGCGGAAAGCTATCCCGGACCTTCCCTGATTATTGCCTATGCCCCATGCATCAACCAGGGCATCAAGAAAGGCATGGGTAAAACCCAGATGGAGATGAAACTGGCCGTGGACTCCGGTTACTGGCCCATATTCCGGTTCAATCCCCAGCTTGTTGCCGAAGGTAAAAATCCCTTCAGCCTTGACTCCAAACAGCCCGACGGCAGCCTGCAGGAGTTCCTGAGCGGCGAAGTGCGGTTTGCAGCACTTGAAAAGAGCTTCCCCGAAGAGTCCAAGCGTTTGAGAGCAGCCCTGGCCGAAGAGGTCGAGGGAAAATATGCCATGCTTAAAATGATGGCGGATGCCGACAAAAAAGAGTAACGTTCAACAATAAATAAAATCGTGATGATTCAGGGGCGGGGGCAGCTAATGCTTTCGCCCCTTTTTTTTATACTTTTGGCATGGTTCTAACGTCGGCCATTGTAGGGGCTGGTCTCTGTGTCTGCCCGAATGGGGGCAACCACAGGGGGATTGCCCCTACAGAAGGTGGCCGATTTGATGATCAAGCCCTGCTTTTGCGTATCGCACTTGCCCTTGAAAAAAGTCAGGTTTCAGTATACCACTGAGATTATTTTAGTTTCATCACTATTGAATATTTAACCAGGCGTCATTGAACCGGAGAGTAAGCATATGAAAAAATACCTAGTACTTATCATCACGGCATTGATTCTGTTGCCCTGTATCGCAATCGGCCAGGAGAATCCGGCTGAACCTTCGGCATCCGGGGCTTCTGCCCCTCCAACCCAGGATAAGGCGGCTGATCCGGCGGCATCGGACGCTGAAGCCCGGCAGAATACCCTTGAAATTCTCAAATCCATTGTCCGGAGCAAGACAACGCTGCAGCAGCGCATGGATGAAAAGAAAAAGGCCATGGAAAAGGCCGGTTCCGAAACCGAAAAACAATATTTGAAAGCCGAGCTTGCCGAGTTGGATAAGCAGATGGCCGATGCGGCCACGGATTTTGAAATGACGGCCACAGGGGTTGAGATTGGTCTGTTTGTGACCAAGAAAAAAGAGCGGTTCGACTGGAAAGATGAACTGCTCTCTTTGGCCGAACCCGGAATTATGGAACTTAAACGGCTTACGGTCAAAGCCAGGCATAAATCAAAACTCAATGATGAACTGGCCAATTACCAGGAACTGCTTCCGGTGGCGATTAATGCCAGGGACCGCATTGAATCTCTGATCAGCCGGACCAAAGACAAGGCCCTGGCCTCCGAGCTTAAAGGTCTTTTGCCCGAGTACAAAGGCATTGAAAGCCAGATCAAAAACAAGGTGGACCTGGTCCAGCTTAAACTTGACGAAATTGCCAGACAGGAGACATCGGTCATTGACAGTACCCAGGATTCGGTCAAACGATTTTTCAGGACCCGGGGATTGTATCTGGTATTGGCGATTTTAGCCTGTATCGGTGTGGTGTTGTTCATCAAATTTCTTTACCGGGCCCTGATCCGCCTTGTGCCGGGATATAAACTGGAGTACCGCCCGTTTCACATTCGGGTGCTTGAACTGGTATATCGGGTCATGACCCTTATTTTGACCATTTTAGCGGTTATAGCGGTTTTTTATTTTGTGGAGGACTGGGTCCTGCTCTCACTGACAATTATTTTTCTCATGGGTGTGATATGGGCGGCCAAGGCCACCTTGCCCATGTATCTGGATACGAGCAAGCTGATGCTCAATGTCGGTGCGGTCAGGGAAGGGGAACGCATGATGTACCAGGGCGTGCCCTGGCGGGTCAAGCATATCAATTTCCATTCCCTGCTGGAAAACCCTGATCTGGGTATTACCCTGAGAATCCCCATCACGGAACTTGTCGGCAAAACATCCAGGAGATGTGACGCCCATGAAGCCTGGTTCCCCTGCCGGAAAAATGATTGGGTAATTCTTTCCGACGGCACCCGGGGCGGCGTGACCCAATTAAGCCATGAAACCGTGGAACTGGTGCTAAGGGGCGGCGCCAAAAAGACCTATCAGACAGCTGACTTTTTAGCCATGACACCGTTGAACCTCTCTGTGAATTTCAGACTCAAGGTTGTTTTTGGTATTGGTTATGGCCACCAGAAAGATGCCACCACAACCATCCCCGATCTTTTATCCGCCTTTATTCAGAGCAGCATCGAGAAAGAGGGGTATGCTGAAAATCTGTTGAATCTGAGGGTGGAATTTGCCGCAGCCGGGGCCTCATCCCTGGATCTTGTGGTGATTGCCGACTTTAAAGGGAGCCAGGCCCCCATATACAACCGTTTGAACCGAAGCATCCAAAGATGGTGTGTCGATGCGGCCTGTCAATACGACTGGGATATTCCCTTTCCCCAGATTACGGTTCACCAGGCGGATTGATCAGGGGATAAACAACCCGCGTGCCTGATGATAAGCGGTGGGCCGGAAGGGGATTATACGTTAATCCCCTTCCGATTTAAATGACTGGATCATGGCGGATATTTTGTTCACATGGGCTGTCTCTTCGGCGATGATGTTCTGCAGCCCTGCCTTGACGGATTCGGATTCCACAAAGGCCTCCAGGAATTCGTAAAACAAAATTGTGTCGTTTTCAAACATGATAAATGTTTCAAGCATCTGAACCGGCGTGGAGATTTCTGAAAAATTCAAATCATCTAAAGAGAGGCTGTTCTCCCCCATCATCTCTTTAATGACCCCCGGGAGCATGAGACTCAGGTCCTGGGTGGTTGCAGACAAACTCTCTTTTTGATCTTTAAGCCAGGATTTGTGGCGGCTTTCTTCATCGGCCATCCATTGAACAAGGCTTTGAATATCCCTGTTGCCGGATTGCTTTAAGGCATTCAGGTACACAGCCCGCCCGTTCTCTTCCATTTTGATGGCAATATCGAATAAATCATTCAGGGTAAACATAAGAGTTCTCCATTTATAAATACCTTGATATATAATAACGGCTAATGAAAAAATAGTCTTGGTTGAAATATAAAAACCGTCACGGCGGCTGGTCGGTTCTCATGTTGTAAGTTTTGGTAACACGGAAAGGGTCATGTTTGCCATGCCTGTCCCGGGAAAAGGAGAAAAGAGTATATGAGTAAGTATATGCAATTAACGGTGGATGTGCGCCCGTTTTATGCAAAAGGATTCAAAGCTGCATACCCAAAACTTGCCGGGGCGCTTATGCATGCCAAATCCATCAACGAATACGATGATCCGGCCATTTATGACCTTGTGGCAAAATGGGATAAACTGCTTTACGACCTGGATGGGAACCCGAACGTCAAGCAGATTTTGCTTAAATACAAGGACAACCTAAAATCCTTGTACACCGAGATTGAGGGATACATCGCGGAACGAAAGCTTTCCGAGGCGGACAACATTTTATATAAACTTGAAGATGTTTTTGAAGATATTGAATATGACCTGGCCGGCCTTTAAATTGAATGGTGGGGCTTGATCATAAGATCGGCCACCTTCTGTAGGGGCAATCCCCTGTGGTTGCCCCCGTTAGGGCAGGCACAGGGACCTGCCCCTACAATGGCCGACGTTAGAACCAGGCCCGAATGGTGTTTATGCGAAAATATTGAGTAACGACGCAATATTGCTTCTATACATGTTGCGGACCTGAACATCTGCGTCCCGGGTATAGATCTGAGTGTTTTCGCTGCGTGTGTAGACATTGAAGCGACTGTCCCTGCTGTTCAGCGTATCAAGGGCGGAACCGATTTGGGTGAAAAAACCTTCTTCCCCGGCCAGGGCATTATAGGCGCGGCTGAAATCGGTCTTGAACTGCTGGGCAAAGTTCTCTTCAACCGCCAGGGTGCCGTCGGTATTCAAGGTCAGTCCGATTTTTGAAAGGCTGAATTCCACAGTCAAACCCGACGTGCCGGAAACCTGGGGGGAAAAAGAATCTGCCTGGCGGCTCTGTGAACCTGCTTCGCCATCCACACGGGTGGCCGGGCTCTCTTCCTGGGCGGCAGATGTGTTTGACATGATGCCCGCCAATACATTGGAATTCATATCCTTGAACAGGTCCGCCTTCAATGACGGGTTGATGGCATAGGGATTGCCGTCCAGCCATTCAATCAGTTCGTTATACCTGTCTATCACCGTTTCTACGGACTGTTCCTGGGCATCAAGATCCAAAGTGGAAAACGCATCGCTGGTATCGATTCCGTCTGAAAATGCGTCTTTAAAGGCTTCGGAGAAGGCTGAATTCTCGGTCTCTTCCGTTGTATTCTCTTCTTGGTATGAAAACGCGTCTGAGAAAAAGTCAGTGGAAGATAACAGCGTTGCAAATTCATCCAGCCGGGAGGTGAGTTGAAAGGACAATGGCGAAAATTGTGTCGGGGCTTCTGAGATGTCGGCGGCGCCGGCAGAGAAGAGTTCCTGGTTCGCACCAAGCATTACCTCTCGGGCCCGGTTCACAAGGTCCAGGGGGTAAGACGCACTTATAAAGCCATTTCCGGCATTTGAATCAACAGGGTTCATGACCACCTGCCATATTTTTCTTTCATTTTAACTTAAATTTAGCACATTGGGCTGAATATAACAAGTTGAATTTTATGAAAATTTAAGTTGTAAAGTGCCCGAAATATAAAAAAGCCGCCATGGTTCACATGACGGCGTGTTATCGACATTTTTAAAAAATATTACATGGCGTCAAAGGCCTCGTCCGGGATATCCGCATTGGTATAGAAATTCTGGATATCATCACAATCGTCCAGGGCCTCCATGAATTTAATCATCTGCTCGGCTTCTTTGCCGGATACGGCAGTGGTATTCTGGGGCACCATGGAGATTTCAGCCACTTCATAGGCGATCTGGGCCCCGTCAATGGCATCCTTGACCGCATCAAAATCTTCGGGGGCGGTAAGCACATCAAAGCTGTCGCCTTCGTCCTTGATATCTTCGGCACCGGCGTCAATGGCCACTTCCATGAGGGTCTCTTCCTCTGCTTTTTCCTTGGAAACGGAAATTACACCTTTTTTATCAAACATCCAGGCCACGCAGCCGTCAGTTCCCACATTGCCGCCTGCCTTGTTAAAAATATATCTGACATCGGCAATGGTCCGGTTTTTGTTGTCCGTGAGGCATTCCACCATCACCGCCACCCCGCCGGGCCCGTATCCTTCATAAATGATCTCTTCGTAACTGACGCCGTCCATGTCCCCGGTACCCTTTTTAATGGCCCGGTCCACATTGTCCTTGGGCATATTCTGGGCTTTGGCCGAATCAATGGCATGGCGCAGCCGGGGGTTGGCATTGGGATCTCCCCCGCCCATACGGGCAGCTACCGTAATTTCCTTGATCAGCTTGGTAAAAATCTTTGCCCGCTTTTTGTCGGCCGCCCCTTTTTTGTGTTTAATGGTCGACCATTTGCTATGTCCTGACATGGCTGTTGCCTCCTTATTTAATCTTATCTTTACCTATAATAAAAATTTCTTTGCTTTGTTTTCTGCAGCTTTCGGGCTTGAACACCCGGCACTCTTTAAATGCTGCCTTTACTTCCTTCTCAAACGCTTTAAAATCGTTCCCCTGGAAAATTTTGCACACAAAATTACCCCGAACAGCCAAATTTTTCAAGGCCGTGTCAAGGGCCATGCGGCACAGCTCAACCGACCGGATGGCATCCACATCCTTTCTGCCGGTGGTGGCCGGGGCCATGTCACTGATCACCGCATTAAAGGTGCCCGCATGGGTCTCGATGAAAGCCGGGTCTTCGGGGTGAAGTATATCATCCTGGATAGCTGACGCATTGGGCGGCAGTTTTGTCTCCACCGCTTTCAGGTCAATGCCGAGTACCCGCCCCTGGTCGCCCACAAGTTTTGCCGCATACAGGGTCCATGACCCGGGTGAGCATCCAAGATCAAGCACGGTATCCCCCTTGTTGATCACCTGAAATCTGTTTTGAATATCTTCAAGTTTAAACACCGACCGGGCAGGATATCCCATGGATTTGGCCTTCTGGGTGAGATGATCCGCCCACTGGCCGCCCCTGCCGCCTTTTTTGGCGGGTTTGGTCCCTTGGGTCTGTTTTTTTTTAGCCTTCAAACAAAACCTCCACGGCATCCCTTAAGAAACTGACGCTTTCAATGGTCATGCCTTTGATTTTTGATAATTGCTTCATGGTGGCCGTGGGCACAAGACACCGTGTGAATCCCATTTTTGCAGCCTCTTTAATCCTGGCCTGGGCATGGCTGACCGCCCGGATTTCGCCGGTAAGACCGATCTCGCCGATCAGGGTGGTCTCCTTGTGTACGGGCCGGTCCAGAAAGCTTGAGGCAAGCGCCGCTGCAATGGCAAGGTCGGCCGACGGCTCGGTGATGCGCACTCCGCCCGTGACATTCATAAATATGTCCAGCCCTGCCAGGTTCATGCCCAGGCGCTTTTCCATCACCGCCACGATCAAGGCCACCCGGTTGGTGTCCAATCCCAGCACCGTCCGCCGGGGCGTGCCCAGCCCGGATGTGGATACCAGACCCTGGATTTCCACCAGAATAGGTCGGGAGCCTTCCATGCTGGCCGTGACCACGGAGCCCGGGGCCACCTGTGCCCGTTCGGACAAAAATACAGCCGACGGGTTGGGTACCTGGGTCAGCCCCTGGTCCCGCATTTCAAACACCCCGATCTCATTGGTGGAGCCGAAGCGATTTTTCACGGCCCGGAGAATTCGGAAGATATGGTTTTTATCCCCTTCAAAATAGAGCACCGTGTCCACCATATGCTCCATGATCCTGGGGCCTGCAATGGCACCGCCCTTGGTGACGTGACCCACAAGAAAAATGGGCAGTCCAACGGTTTTGGACAGACGCATGAACTGCATGGATGCTTCTCTGATCTGGGTGATGCTGCCCGGGGTGGACGTGACCTGGGGATGAAATACGGTTTGAATGGAATCCACAACCATGGCGTCATATTGATCCTTTTCCGCCATGGCCAGAATCGCCTCAAGATCGGTTTCTGATACCACAAACAAAGAACTGCCCATGGAGCCCAGGCGTTTTCCCCGCATGGAAATCTGACCTATGGATTCCTCGCCCGATACATACAGACACTTTTTCCCGGCCTTTGCCAGGGTGGACAATACCTGGAGCATGAGCGTGGACTTCCCGATGCCGGGGTCCCCGCCGATCAGCACCAGGGAACCGCTCACAATACCGCCGCCAAGAACCCGGTCAAATTCATTGATACCGGTGCCCATGCGCAGGGAATTGGTGACTTCCACGGATTCAATGGGAACGGGTCTGGCCGCAATGGCAGGGCGCCCCGCGCCGGCCACCCCCGGAGTCCGGGCCACTAGGGTCTCCTCAACAAGGCTGTCCCAGTTCCCGCAGTCCGGGCACTGGCCCATCCATTTCGGTGTCTGTGTCCCGCAGGTTTTACAGCGGAATATGGTTTTATCTTTCTTTTTTGCCACGTCCTAATTTTGTCCAACTGGTTGAAAAACAGATAAATATACCATGATCTCTTGGCTCTATCAAGCTCGGATCATTTGGGATTCATTTTTGTTATGCAAGACGGGCCCAATATCGATGGCTGGTTCGTTCTTTTGAAGGTAAACGTGTCAGCCTTTCTTCTCTTTAAGCCAGGCGGTTTTGGTGCTGTCGTGTTAAAAAATATTAATTAAATTGAATTTGTTTTTTATTTTTGTATGCACCTTATTTAAGGTGTTGGGTCAATTACTTTAATTTATGATGTTTGGGGGCTCCATAGTCACGCAAATTATACTAACCCAAATTCGCGGGTCTTACATCAATCTGCGGACTGAATTCGTTAACGCGCTGGGAATCATATCTCCACCTTTTCGTTGATTCGTCAACTATGTTGCCTTGTCCGCATTGTTGTAAAGGAATTTTTATAAATATTTAATATTATACAATAATAATTGCGTGTAATGTCCGGGTTCAGCACCTGCGTGAAGGGTCAACGCGCTGCCTTGACGAGGTTTATCTATTTAAGTATGCTGACCGCCTATTTTAACAGCCTATATTTTTACAACCGCAAATTTTGACAGCCTAAGTAACGATTTTCAAGCAAAGGGGAACCGAATGGACAGTCAGAACGCAACGCAGCAAAAGCAAAAGGTAGAAATTGACATTGTAGGCGGCCGATTTGATAAAGTGACCACGGTGCTGGAGGAGTTTGAGCCGGGTGACGAAAAATTTATTCATTCCTATGAGAAAATGAGCCTTGATCCACGTGAGGTTGGGGATATCGGCGTAAGGGAAGTAGAAGTCAAGGTCCCGGCAAGGCTCCATCTTAACGTGTTTGATATGAACCGATTCAATTTGAATCGCCCCGGTGGCGGTGGTCTCGGGGTAAGTATCGGTGTCTATTTCTATGCGAAAGTCAAGTCGATTCCCGAGCCGGTTATTCGCACCACAGGAGAACGCCAGCTGATCATGGCGCATTACGGGCATATCTTTAAAAAATTGTTGGGATATCACGGCGGATTTGAAATAGAACTCCAGGACCATAAGCGCCGACATGTGGGGCTTGGCTCTTCCATCGGCAGTATGTGTGCCGTGTGTATCGGTATGAATGAAGTTTTGGGAAGACCCTTTTACGGTTGGGAGTTGAGGCGGATCATGGGGTTTCACTCGTGTGAAGAGAGCCCTGTGAATGAACAATATCTGCTGCCCGCCTTTGAAACCGGTATCGGTGCCATGGTAAGTATCAACGGCGGCTGGGTCGTAGCCAGTGATGACCTGGTGCTGGTTCAGCGCGTGGCCCTGCCGGATACCAAGGTGCTGATGTTTATTCCGGAGGTTGACAGTCTGCAAGACGAATTTAAAGGGGTTGAAACTGCGGCCGAATCCGAAGTTGAGCTTTTGATGCGGCGTGCAAGAACCCTGGATGCGCTTCAGGTCGGTGCCAAGGCACAAATTGTTCTGATGGACATGATCCCTGCAATGATCCGCAATGATCTGAAGAAGATGGGCGATGCCCTCTTTGAATTGACGCATATGGGCTCCAAACGGGCCGAGTGCGAACAGCACGGGGCTTTTGGAACGCCGATATACAGCTATATTAATGCCTTCCGGGAAATGGGAATTGAGGTGGCCGGTATGAGTTCCGTGGGCCCCACGGTGTATGCCCTGACCCGAAACCAGGATGCCTATGACCGGGCTCTCAAATACCTTAAATCTAAAAATATTTCCGACACGCGCATCATAGAGACCGAAGTTGACAATGTTGGCGGCACGATTACGGAAAACGGGGTTGAAAGAACCTTTATAAATGACACCTGGCTCCAAGGATAAGGCGTATGACAAGCAGTTATAAAGTCAAAATTTGCGGCACTACGAATTTGGATGATGCCCAAATGACTGCCGATGCAGGGGCGGATTTTTTCGGCGTGGTGGTGGAGGTTGATTTTTCCCCGAGATCTTTGACCATCGACGCGGCCAAACCGCTTTTTTCGACGCCCGTCCTTCCGCCGGTGGCCCTGGTTTACAATATGGCATCAGCGCGTGTTGAGACGCTCATTCAACAGCTGAATCCCTTTGCCGTACAATTTTTAAGCCTGGCGGAGCCTTCTTTTGTTATTTACCTGAAGAAGACCTATCCGACGGTTGAAGTGTGGCAATCGATCCATCTGCCCCAGGCCGGTGAATCCGTAGATCTGAAAAATTTTCGAAAAACGGTTCAAGCATCCCTGAGCGGCGGTGCCGACGCCCTTCTTTTTGATACTGCCGCCTTATCCAGGGGTAAAATGAAATTCGGCGGCACCGGTATCACGTCGGATTGGGACATTGTCAAGGAACTGATGGATTCGATCCCGGGGTCAGTGCCCATCTGGCTGGCCGGCGGGATCAATCCCGACAACGTAGGCGAGGCCATTGATAAAATGAACCCCTACGGCATTGATTTATGCTCCGGCGTGGAAGCGACCCGCGGAAAAAAAGATGCGGAGAAGCTATCGTCACTGATGACAACCATTCGCGCCAAGCACTCAACATAGGAGATCTCATTCGTGAAAGCAGCAGTCGTTCATGGAAAAAATGATATTCGCATCGAAGAATATCCGACACCAACGGCAGATGCCGGAGAAGTGATTGTAAAAACCAAAGTGTCAGGCATTTGCGCCACGGACATTAAAACTTTGCTGGGCCAAGGACTTCCCAAAGATTTACCCACCATTCTGGGACATGAGGTGGTGGGCGAGATTTTTGAAATCGGCCCAGGCGTTACGGAGTATCAACCCGGAGACCGGGTGGCGGTTTATCCCATTGCCGTTTGCGGCAAGTGTTATTACTGCCGCCAGGGCAGGCATAATTTATGCGAACACGAATTCGGTCTGGCCCACGGGATTGAAGGCGGGTTTGCCGAGTATGTGCGTCTGCCCAAGGAGATTGTGAACATCGGCGGGGTTGTCAAGCTGCCGGATGATGTACCTTTTGATAAGGCGGTTTTATCAGAACCCCTGTCATGCGCCCTGGCGTCCCTGACTACCTGCAAGGTCGGACCGGACCAGGTTGTTTTGATTTTAGGCGCCGGCCCCATGGGGCTGATGCAGCTGAAACTTGCAAAGTGGATGGGTGCCGTTGTGATTGTTGTGGATTTGCTGGAAGATCGATTGGCCATTGCCAAGGAGATGGGGGCGGATCATTGCATCAATTCAAATACGACGGATCACATAGCTGAAGTTAAAAAGCTGACCGACAATCAGGGGGCGCAATCGGTTATTGCATCCCTGGGTATTCCGTCGGTGATCGAGGCAAATTTACAGCTCACCCGAAAAGGCGGTACCTTTAATATCTTTGGCGGGCCGCCGGCAGGCCAAACAATATCAGTGGATCCAAGATGGCTTCACTACCTTGAAATAAATCTGACCGGTACCTTTGCGGCATCACCTGACGATTTCAAAAAGAGCCTTGATCTGATCATAAACAACGAAATTACCGTTGATGATCTTGTCACGGACCGGTTTACCCTTGATTCGTTTTTAGACGCCGTAGAGCGTGCCAAGAAACAGCAAATGATTCGCGGGATTGTCGAATTTTAAATATATGAAAGGGGATGTCAGCTTATGAATGGAAAAGAGAGACGACTGAGAAAAATTCTGAATAAAGAGACGGGACGGTCCTTGGTTCTTGCAGTTGATCACGGCATGGCGCTGGGTGCCATGACAGGTATTGTGGACATTGCCGATACGATTCAAAAACTCGATGCCACCGGCAAGGTGGATTGCTGGCTGATGACCAAAGGGATTTATACCCATGCCTTTGATCCCACCGGAGAACCCGGGGTGATTCTTCGCGCCAGCGGCGGGGCGACCATTGCCGGGCCGGAACTTACCCGGGAAGGGCAGACCGCAGATACCGAAGAAGCCCTGCGCTTGGGTGTGGATGCCATGGCAACCTCCGCCTTTGTGGGATCGGTAAATGAACATGAAACCCTGATCGGCATGGCCCGGATGGCAACGGAATGCCGCAAATGGGATATGCCCCTGTTAGGCGTCATTGGTTTGGGAAAAACCAATGAAGATAAGAAAAAAGATCCCAAATTCATTGCCCTGGGTGCCCGGGTGGGTGCCGAGCACGGCGCGGATATCATCAAGACCTATTACACGGAAACCGATTTTGAGAAGGTTGTGGCCGGCTGCCCTGTACCGGTGATGATTGCCGGCGGCCCCAAATGCGAAACGGATCTTGATACGCTCAATATGATATACGGTGCGCTCCAGGGCGGCGCCAAGGGTATTGTCATGGGACGAAACGTGTGGCAAAGCCCGCACCCCACTGCATTATTGTCAGCGGTTTACGGCCTGATACATGAAGGGATGAATGTGAAAGAGGCGGCGGACCTGCTCGCCCATGAGGCGAATTAAACCATCAAAAGACGCAAAAAAGCGTACATGCCGAAGATCATCTGCCGGCATGTACGCTTTTTTGAATTGATCAATGAGTATTACTGCCAATACTTTTGCAGATATTTTCTTTCAAGCAATTTAAGCGAGTTCACGTCAACCTGTCCGCCCGG
Organism: uncultured Desulfobacter sp.; assembly: GCF_963666675.1. Taxonomy (NCBI): domain Bacteria; kingdom Pseudomonadati; phylum Thermodesulfobacteriota; class Desulfobacteria; order Desulfobacterales; family Desulfobacteraceae; genus Desulfobacter; species uncultured Desulfobacter sp. The sequence continues at coordinate 92,914 of NZ_OY762929.1, forward strand.
CGCAGAAAACTGAACAAGGTCGTCTCTGTAGGGGATTTTTCGGGCACTGCTGAATGTAAATGTCCGGGAACGGTCCTTGGTGATGATCACATAATCGTAAACCCCGGCGGCCGCATTGTAATTGCGCTGGGTCATGACCCCTTGGAGAACATTGGAGGCCGCCATGGCCGCCGCACCGCCCTGGACACCCATGGTCCCGCCTGTGCCGAGTCCGCCGGATACCGATTGGGCTTTATACGATTTTACGGCTCTGATGATATTGTTCATGGAGTCGGTGAATGCCGCCACGATCACTTTTCCTTCAGGCGTTCTGCCGTAGGCCCCTGCCGCGCCCCCGACATGGGATCCAAACATGCCGCCCATAAGCGAAAAATCGGTATTCCTGGCGCTGCCTTCAGCCGCCGCCAGTTGAACTCCTGATCGGTTTTCAATCAGCGTCAGCATGGTGCTGGCATCACTGGTTTTAAATCCGCCGGCCACGGCACCGGCCACAGACCCGAACAGGCCGCCCACAACAGCACCACCTCCACTGGTGTCATTGGCGCTGAAGGTGATACTCGGCGTCATGGTGTAGTCTGCCGCCACCATCTGGCCTTTGCCGAAATTGGAACCGCTGCGCATCTCTCCGGACTGCATCAAGGCACGTTCTTCCATCATCTGGTTCATGGCCTTGCCGCGTTCAACCACCACAAAGCAATTGGACTGCTGGGCAAGCAGACGAAGCACGGGGACTGTTGACGGCAAACGCAGATCCCTTGTTAAATAGTGATACCACGGTTCATCTCTATCTTCATAAATGGCCAGGGTGCCCATAGACGCCGCGCACCGTTCAAGCCCCTGGTTGGCATTCTGGGCATTGGCCCCGCCGGCAGATCCTGTGGCGGTTGTTTTTGCGCCGCTGTCACCGGAGGACATTGAAGACATACACCCTGCCGTCATGAGTGATAGGATGCAGGCTGTCACGATAGTTAAAAAAAGTTTTTTGTTCATGCGAATCATTCCTTATAAATTAAAGTTGAAAGATCCAAAAAATTAATTTTATTGAAGACGAACCATTGACGGATCTGCAGTTACAAAATAGAGAAAGAGTTTTTTGATTTCGTCAATAGTATGATAGCCCCTTTTATTTTGTCAAGAATTAAGAAGTGATATTAGATATCGAACATGCCTGTTCATTATTCTCTTGATACCATGATTCGTAAAAGTATTTATCATAGAGCAGGGAGAAATGGCTGATCCCTTTTCTAAAGTGAGTGTGTCTATTCAAAATCAAAAAAAATCCTGGAAAGATTAAATTATAAGTTTATACTTTGGGTTTTGTTTAGAAAAGGAAGTTTTTAGATGCGTCACACCATCCACCTGTTTAAGAGGGATTCAATAAATACCACAAAAAAAGAGGCCGGGAGATGGACATCCCGATTGGTTCAAATCAGACCCCTATTGCTGTTTTTGGCATTTTTTGCATTCTCCCTGAACATGAGGGCCGCGTTAACCTCTATTCCGCCGATCATTAATGAAATTCGCCAGGCGTTCGACATCAGTGCCGGACTTGCCGGTGCCCTGACGTCCATTCCGGTCTTCTGTTTCGGTTTTCTCTCTCCGGCGGCAGGATTGCTCATAAAGCGTATTGGCGTGGATACTTCCATTTTTATAACCCTTGTCGGGATTGCCGCCGGCTGTTTTATCCGTTCCGCTGGTGATGTCTGGGCGGCATTCGCCGGCACCGTGGTCATTGGTCTTGCCCTGACCATAGGCAATATTGCCGGTCTGATGGTTATCCATCGGGACTTTCCAAAGCATGCCGGTACCATGACAGGCATCTATGTCAGTGGTATGAGCATTGGCTCCATGTCAACAACCGCCTTGACGGCGCCCATCTCACATGCCTCTGGCTGGCGAACAGCATTGATGCTCCCGGCTGTTCTGGCGTTGGTTGCAATTATTTTCTGGGTGGTACGAACCTGTTTGGATAAAAAATTAAGCCAAGCTCGGCATGGCGAGGCTCAGGCCGAGGCCAATACTTGCAAAGGACAAGGCACCTCGTCCATCCTCAAACAACCGGTCGCCTGGCTGCTCGCCATTGCCTTTGCCGCCCACACCTTTTTATTTTATGGTTTGACCGCCTGGCTGCCCGCATATCTGATCCAGACCGAAGGCATGACTGCCCAGGCCGCGGGCATTGCCGCATCTCTGTTTCAAATTCTTGGGCTGCTGGGATGTTTCGCTCTGCCCATCATGGCCTCAAGCCAACGTTTTTCAAGTAGATTCATGGTGCTTGTGGTTACCATTTCCTGGATTATTACCGCTTCCGGCTACTGGCTTGCACCGTCACAATGGGTCATCTGGACGATTTTTGGCGGTATCGGATCTGGGGGAGGCTTTACCGTTATTTTCAGCCTGGTCATGAATTATGCCCGGGACATGGATGAAAACCGCAGTATTTCAACCATGGTACAAAGCATAGGTTACATGGTTGCCTCGGCAAGCCCCTTCGTCATCGGCCACGTCCATGAACTGACAGGTCAATGGGGCATTTGCATGGGTATTTTGGCTGCCGCGGGCGTTGTTATGACCCTGTGCGGCATAGGAGCGGCCGGGCGTGCGAACTAGTGTTTGCATGCACAAATGCCCGTTTGGTTTTTACGAAAAAAATTTCGGTCTTCACATATATTCGCATGCTTCTCCCATAATATGTTCTGTCCCTTTCATCCATCCAACCTCGGCTCCAGACAGGGCGTTACGTTAAATTTTAACTCACGAAATAACAACCTAAAACTATTAAAAAGTGCTCTTGACAGAAGATGATAACGCCCTTATTATACGCGAAAGTCATTTTTTGACTATTTGGTCAGTTTTTTGAACGATGTGGTCAAGAAATGTTTTTATTTTCCCCCACGATAATGATGCGGGGGCAACCCAAGGAAAGGTTAAATGAATTCGCCCACCAAAAGAAAAGAGATGATGAACCGGCTGCTCAAGGAGATAGTGGTAAAAACCGTGCTGGCAATGATCCAGGAAGGCACATCCATTACCATGGATAAAGTGGCGGTCAGATGCGGTGTCTCTAAAGGAACTTTGTACAACTATTTTAAAAACAAAAAAGATTTATTGAATTATGTTCATGAGGCGGTGATTATCCCCATGAAAAAGGGATCAAACAAAATATTTAAGAAAAATATTCCGCCCATGGAAAAAATATATGGATTTGTGGGTAATCTGTTTGATTTCCACAAGGAATACCCACTTTATTTTAAGTTCATTCAGAGTCAGCGTTCGGCGGCCGATGCCGTCACAGAGCGCATGGACGTGATCATTCTTCCCCTGGTCAATGTCTGCCGGGAGGGCATGCGCCAGGGACAGTTTGTGGATGCAGATCCCTATGTCATGGCAGCCATGATCTTCGGTACAGTGGTCGGGCCCTTGGAATCCCTCACATATCGGGAGGATGCGCTCCAGGATTTAGAAACACTCAAACAGGAAATTGTCCGTTTTTTGGACAAATGTATACTAAAGGAACAGGAGAAATCGTTATGAAGCGTTTTATGCTTGGCTTTGTCACTGCCGTAATTATTGGCGGTGGATATTTGTATTACTCAGGACAGTTTGCGATGCCCTGGGCAGGGGCGCAAAAAGACCAGGCGCCTTCCCGGTCCGAGCAGGCGCACGCCCACTCTGGCCCGGCCCGTCCGCCGGTTGAAGTGGCCGTTTATACGGTCAAGCCCAAGGAAGTGGTTTTCACCAAAGATCTGGCCGGCAGAACTGCTGCATACCAGGTGGCTGAAATTCGTCCCCAGGTCACAGGCATCATCCTGAAACGGATGTTTACCCAGGGAAGTATCGTTAAAAAGGGGCAGCAGCTTTATCAGATTGATCCCGCCACCTACAAGGCTGCATATGAATCCGCAGCCGCCAGCCTGATTCGTGCCCAGGCTGATGTCAAGGCCGTGGAACCTAAGCTTGCACGATACAGCCGCCTGGTGAAGGTGGGCGGTGTCAGCCGCCAGATCTATGACGATACCGTGGCCGCCCTGGCCCAGGCCAAGGCGGGGGTTGCAGTGGCCAAAGCCAATTTGACCACGGCAAAAATTAATTTAGATTATACCAAAGTGTTTTCACCCATATCCGGCCGCATCGGCAAATCATCGGTTACCGAAGGTGCCCTGGTGACGGCCAATCAGACCTTCGCCCTTGCCGTGGTCCAGAATCTGGACTGGATTTATGTGGATGTGAACCAGTCCAGCGAAGAGTTATTGGCCTTGAAAAAAGGACTGAACAACCCTGAGATGAACTCCATGGTCAATCTGTTCATCGGCAAGGACGGCACTCCCTATGACCGTGAAGGCAAGCTTTTATTCTCCGATGCCACGGTGGACCAGAGTACAGGCATGGTTCAGCTTCGCGTGCTGTTTCCCAATCCGGATAATGACCTTCTGCCGGGGCTTTTTGTCCGGGCCCGGGTGGAACAGTCCCGCCAGGAAAAAGCCATTGTGGTGCCCCAGCAGTCCGTGGTTCGTAATCCGGACGGATCTGTCTTTGTATGGATTGTGGATAAGGAGGATACCGTAAAACACCGCAACGTCACCGTCCTTCAGGCGGTGAAAGACCAGTGGGTGGTCTCCTCCGGCCTTGCCTCCGGCGACCGGGTGGTGGTGGAAGGGTTGCAGAAAATCAGCAACCAGGCCAAGGTCACAACCATAGAATTTAACGCATCCACCAACTCCTGATATCAGGATAAATGACAGCAGGATAAAAACATGTCTCGTTTTTTCATAAACCGGCCCATCTTTGCATGGGTCATCGCCATCGTCATCATGCTGGCCGGCGTTTTTGCCGTGTTAACGCTTCCGGTGGAACAATACCCGAAGATTGCCCCGCCCAGCATATCCATTGAAACCTATTATCCCGGTGCGTCGGCCCAGGTGCTCGAGGACAGTGTCGCCCAGGTCATCGAACAGTCCCTGACCGGCATTGACTATCTCAGGTATTTTTCCTCCACCAGTGATTCGTCGGGCCAGCTTGAAATCGAGCTCACCTTTGAGCCGGAAGCCGATCCGGACATTGCCCAGGTCCAGGTGCAGAACAAAATATCCAAGGTGGAAAGCCTTCTGCCCGATGAGGTCCGGCAGCAGGGAATAACTGTCCAGAAATCCACCAAAAGTTATCTGCTGCTTGTGGGCTTGTATTCCGAAGACGGCAGCATTAGTGATGAAGATATTGCCGATTATCTCAAATCCAACATGGCAGACCCGCTCTCCCGTGTCCAGGGAGTCGGGGACCTGGAGGTGTTCGGCGCAGAGCATGCCATGCGGATCTGGCTGAACCCTGAGAAACTTAATGCCTTCAATCTTATGCCCGCTGATGTGACAGCGGCCATCCGGGCCCGGAACGCAGATGTATCTTCGGGCCAGCTCGGCGGTTCGCCTGCCATTGATGGGCAGCAGATCAACGCGGTTGTTACGGTCCAGTCCAAGCTGAAAACCGTGGATGATTTTGAAAACATACTGGTCAAGGTGAATACCGATGGTGCCCAGATCCGTGTAAAGGATGTGGCCCGGGTGGAACTGGGATCGGAAACCTACGGTTTTAATACCCGATACAACGGCAAACCCGGCTGTGCCATGGGCATCAGCCTTGCCACAGGTGCCAATGCCCTGGACACGGCCCAGCGCATCAAAGACAAAGTAAAAGATTTATCCGTATTCATGCCGGAAGGGCTTCAAATCGTATATCCCTATGATACCACCCCGTTTGTCCGCCTTTCCATCATGGAGGTCGTCAAAACCCTGATAGAGGCCATTATCCTGGTTTTTTTCGTCATGTATCTGTTTCTGCAGAACTTTCGGGCGACACTGGTTCCCACCATTGCGGTACCGGTGGTTATCCTAGGGACCTTCGGGATATTGTCTGCTTTCGGATTCAGTATCAATACCCTGTCCATGTTCGCCATGGTCCTGGCCATCGGCCTCCTGGTGGATGACGCCATTGTCGTGGTGGAAAACGTGGAGCGGGTGATGTCCGAAACAGGCCTGCCCCCCAAGGAAGCCACCCGCCGATCCATGGACCAGATCACAGGAGCCCTTGTGGGTATTGCCATGGTGCTTTCTGCGGTTTTTATCCCCATGGCCTTTTTTTCCGGTTCCACCGGTGCCATCTACCGGCAGTTTTCCCTGACCCTGGTTTCAGCCATGGGGCTTTCCGTACTGGTGGCCCTGGTCCTGACCCCGGCCCTTTGTGCCACCATGCTCAAGCCTGTGGAAAAGGGTCACCACGAAAATAAAAAAGGATTTTTCGGCTGGTTTAACAAAGGCTTTGACCTGACCAAAGCCACATACAGAAACAGTGTTAAATATGCCGCCACACGGATTTTTCGATGCCTTGTCATTTACGCATTGATCCTTGGGACTCTGGTGTATGTTTTCAAAGAAATCCCCACAGGATTTTTGCCCGACGAAGACCAGGGCCTGATGATGACCATAATTTCCGCGCCTCCCGGTGCCACCATGGAGCGGACCCAGCAATCCGTGGAAAAAGCCGAAGACTATTTTCTGAACAAGGAGTCGGAAAACGTCAAAGGGCTGTTTACCGTTGTGGGCTTCAGTTTTGCCGGCAGAGGACAGAATATGGCCATGGGTTTTATCAATCTTCGGGACTGGGAAACACGCCATCGTCCGGACCAGAAGGCTGCAGCTATTTCAGGCCGGGCCATGCGCAATCTTTATGGCGTCAAGGATGCATCCATATATGCGTTCATCCCGCCGGCTATTTTGGAGATGGGCAATGCCACAGGCTTTGACTTTATGCTGGTGGACAGAGGCGGTTTAGGCCATACGGCCTTGATGAATGCCAGAAACCAGATGCTGGGCATGGCTGCCCAGAATCCTAAACTTGTGGGGGTACGCCCCAACGGGTTGTCTGATGTGCCCCAGTACACAGTGCATATTGATTATGAAAAGGCTGAAGCCCTGGGGGTGACCACAGCAGATATCACAAATGTTATCCAGACGGCCTGGGGATCTTCCTATGTCAATGATTTCATGGACAATAATCGCCTGAAAAAGGTTTATATCCAGGGCGATGCTCCCTCCAGAATGCTGCCTGAAGATATTGACCGATGGCATGTGCGCAATGCCCAAGGCAAGATGGTACCCTTTTCCTCTTTCTCTTATGGGGTCTGGTCCTACGGATCTCCAAAATTGGAGCGGTATAACGGCACCTCATCCGTGGAGATATTAGGGACGCCGGCCCCGGGTGTCAGTTCCGGCGAGGCCATGGCGATTATCGAAGACCTGTCCAAAAAACTTCCCCGGGGTATTGCCCTGGAGTGGACCGGTATATCCTATGAAGAACGTATGGCCGGCTCCCAGACCGGTTTGCTGTACGCGGTGTCACTGCTGTTCGTATTCCTGTGCCTGGCGGCCCTTTACGAAAGCTGGTCCATCCCGTTTTCCGTCATGCTGGTGGTGCCTTTGGGAATCATCGGGTCCGTGGTTGCCGCAAGATGGGCAGGCTTAAGCAATGACGTCTATTTTCAAATTGCACTGCTGACCACGGTGGGTCTTGCGGCTAAAAACGCCATTCTCATTGTGGAATTTGCCAAAAGCCTCTACGAGGGTGGTACGGCGTTGATTCAATCTGCCTTGTCCGCTGCCGAACTTAGGTTTCGCCCCATCTTGATGACGTCCTTTGCCTTTATCCTGGGTGTGACACCCTTGGCCATGACCGACGGTGCAGGTTCCGCCAGTCAGAATGCCATCGGCATCGGTGTTATCGGGGGGATGATCGCCGCCACATCCCTGGCGATTATTTTTGTCCCCCTCTTTTTCATCCTCATTGAACGGGGCGGTGAAAAGAAAAAACAGGCCGAAATCGGCCAAGGAGAATAATGTATGGCAATTAGAATCATTACGTCAGCCGTTGCCGGCCTGATGCTTTTTACTGCCGGCTGTTCGTTTATCCCTGAATACAGCCAGCCGGAAATGCCGGTGGCAGATGCCTGGCCGGACAAGGGGCCCAGCGCAGATGCCGGGTCCGGTCAGGCCGCAGCCGATATTGTGTACCAGGATTATTTTACCTCCAAGACCCTGCAGCAGATCATTGCCATGGCCCTGGAGAACAACCGGGATCTGAAGGTGGCACTGCTCAGTATTGAGCAGGCCAAGGCGGCTTACCGGATCAAGAAATCTGATGAACTGCCCGTCATTGCGGGCAGTACCGGCGTCAGCCGCCAGGGGATTGCCGAAGACGACAGCAGTACAGGCAAACCCTATACCACAGATACAACCATGACCGCAGGATTGGGCATCACGGCCTACGAACTCGATCTTTTCGGCCGTGTCAGAAGCCTTAGCCAAAGTGCACTTGAAAGCTATCTTGCCACCCAGGAAGCGGCGTCAAGTACCCGTATTGCCCTGGTGGCCCAGACCGCAGATGCCTATGTCACGCTTCTGGCCCAAAGAAAGCTGCTGCAGCTTGCCCAGGAGACATACAAAGCCCAGAAATCCACCTATGATGTGATCAAGTCCCAGTATGATGCAGGCTCCACAGACCAGTTGGCTCTGGCCCAGGCCGCCACATCCACCCAAAGCGCCAAGGCTTCCATTTTCCAGTACAAACGTCTGGAGGCCCAGGCGGAAAATGCGCTGGTCTACCTTGCAGGGTCCGGGGTATATGATCTTATCAAGACCTCTGAAGATCCATGTGAAAGCATTGACGAGATTGGGTTTTTGACTCAGTTGCCGGCAGGGCTTCCTTCCCGGATTCTTCTGGCCAGGCCCGACATCCAGGCCGCCGAGCATCAGTTGAAGGCAGCCAATGCAGACATTGGCGCGGCACGGGCTGCCATGTATCCCACCATCAGCCTGACCGGCTCTCTGGGGTTTGCCGCCCAGGGGCTTTCCTATCTGTTTGATCCGTCCAGAAGTCTCTCCTGGGGATTTTCCCCCAACCTGAGCATCCCCATCTTTAACCGGGGAGGGCTGAAGGCCGGCCTGGAAGTTGCCGACGTCAATGAAAAAATTGCGGCAGCCCAGTATGAAGGGGCCATTCAGACTGCATTCAGGGAAGTGGCGGACCAGCTGGCGGCACGCAAGCACTACAAGGGCCAATTGGATGCCCAGAATGCACTGGTATCGGCGAGCCGGAAAGCATATCGTCTGTCCAAGGCCAGGTATGACAACGGGGTGGATGATTTTCTCACGGTTCTGGATTCCCAGCGCTCGCTGTTCAGCGCGGAGCAGGGCGCCATTTCCTTGAAGCAGGCCTACTTGAGCAACCTGATTAACCTGTACAAGGTAATGGGCGGCGGGAAAATGGATACTACCTCTGAAATTAATTAGTAAGAAATAAGGATACTACATGACACCGGAACTTGGTGCAAAGCTGCAGCAGATTACTGAACAGAATATGATGGATATCGAAGCGCACAAACAGCAGGGCAAATCCGTGGTGGGCTTTTACTGCCTGTACGGCCCCACGGAACTTGCCGTTGCCGCGGACGCCATCCCGCTGCCGTTGTGCGGTACCCGCCAGGACCCCATTGAAGCGGCGGAACAGACGCTGCCCCGGAACCTGTGCCCCCTGATCAAAAGCAGTTATGGATTTGCCGCCACCGGTACCTGCCCGTTTTTTAAATTCTCGGATATGATCGTGGCCGACACCACCTGTGACGGCAAAAAGAAGATGTTCGAGATCATGGGCAAAATGAAGCATGTGCACGTGCTCCAGCTGCCCCAGCAGCAAAACACCGATTTGTTTTTGAAGCCTTGGATTACTGAATTAGAACAGCTGCGCCAGGTGATCGGGAATCAGACCGGGATTCCCATTACCGATGAACGCCTTGGCGCGGCCATTTCCCTGATGAACCGGGAGCGCCGGGCCAAAAAAGCGCTCATGGATGTGGCGGCGGTCAGGCCGTCCCCCATCAGCGGTACCCAGATGCTTGAAATTTTGTTCAAGACCGGGTTCTTTGCGGACAAGGAGAAGGGCATTGACCTGATCCATGAAATCACCGCAACCTGTCTGCAAAAAACGGCAGATCAGGAAAGTCCCTTTACGGCGGATACGCCCAGGATTCTGTTGACCGGGGTCCCGGTGGGATTAGGGTCGGACAAGGTGGTTAAAATCCTTGAAAATTCGGGGGCCAATGTGGTGGCCTTTGAAAATTGCAGCGGGTACAAACAGACCTTCCAGGTGGATGAGGACAAAGATCCCATCAAAGCCCTTGCCGAACAATACCTTGCCATTCCATGTTCGGTCATGAGTCCCAACCCGGGGCGTGAAGAACTGCTTACCCGCATGGTGGAAACCTTCAAGGTGGACGGGATTGTGGATCTCACCTGGCAGGCCTGTCACACCTATAATGTTGAAGCGTTCCAGATCCGGGAACTTGCCGAGCAGACCTTTAATCTGCCCTATCTGCACCTGGAAACCGATTATTCCGAATCAGATACCGAACAACTCCGGGTCCGGATCGAAGCGTTCCTTGAAATGATCTGATCCGGCCTCAGATAAGGGACTCGGAAAAATAAACGCAGTGGAGTTTCCGCGTCCCTTGTTTCTGAAAGCTTGATGATCAAAACTATGAATAAGCGTCTGCGAAATCAGAACAGTTTCTTATCTGCCCAGCAGCTCACCCATCTTTGATAAATACGGCTCGCTGAATACGATACTCCCGTGGTCCTCATTGTACCCATAAATTTGCTCCGCCTCGGACTGGGCCCGATAATCTAACTCACTGGCCAGTTCCACGGTTCCATCATTGTTTTCCAGAAACATGCTGCAATTGCCCCTGTAACTGAACAACAGATAATGCTTGATGAACGGCGGCAGTTTTCTTTCATACAGTCTTTCAATAAATGGGCTGTTCGGAATCATATCACGCCAACTCGGCACAGGGGTCGGGGCCTGTTTGACTCCCTTCTCAGACATCCGATGCCCGTTCCATGGGGTGGATATGGATATGAACATTTTGATAAAATCCTGTCTGCTTTCATAGACATTTTGCAAAATAAAGGAGCGGGCCACCAGGCCGCCCATGCTTTGGGCAACCACAACCATCTCTTTAAAACCATATCTGTGGTGCAATTCGTTAACCAGTGAATTCAGTGCCTTGCTGATTTTATCCAGAGGCAGCCCGGAAGGATAGTAATAGAACCAGGGTTGGTACCGATTCCGGTTGATCCGCTCTACAGTCCCTTTCCACCCTATAGGCGTTCCGACCGCCCCGTGTATGAACAGAATGGGGATCTTGTTCTTGTCATATTTCTCCAGAAAGAAAATTCCGAAGCCAATTTCTCTCAAGAAACTTAAAGGTTGCCAATACCCCATGCTTCCATATTTCTCCGACATGATCGGATCATCAAAACGAACAAGTTCCCCGGCCTTAATAAGTGAATGTTTCACCGTCTCGGATGTCAGGACACTTTTCCCTTGATACCCCGGCGGAAGGCGTTTCCGGTCCGATATGGAAAAATCAATCCCGAGCCGCGTTTTCGGGTGGCGAGGATCCATAGGTTCGCCTGTAATGACAATCGGATCAGGTTTCCCATAAAATCCTGCCGGTTCACCGTCGTCATATGACAGATTATGATTCAAATCCTCAAATGCCCCGATATAATATGTCCCTTTTTTCACCTCAAACGAATAATCGCCGGACTGGGGATTCATTAAAACAGCCTGATATAAATTGGTTCCTGATGGTGTGTTTTCATAGGCAACCACCAGAACATCTTTCTTTTGGGGTGACTCGACGTCAATATTTCCCTGCAGCAAGGCAAAATCATCTTCGAACTCAGTCAACTCTTCTTTCAGTTTAAAAAACATACATCCTTGCAATAATAGCATTGCAGTTAATGCACCGCAGAGTAACCCCATAAAACAGTGATGTTTGATCATGGCTAACCTCCACAACTTAAGTTTATGTATTAGTTTAAAGGAGTTCCACCAGCCAATGCATCCGCTTCTGCCCGGCAGTCCCTGGTGGGAACAAGCCCCCTTTTAAGGGCGCTTACATACTCTTTTTTAGCCATTTCCAGATCCTTTAAAAATTGTTCATCTGCATGGAGCCGTGCCACGGTAGCCGCCCCCATGATACGACCCTGGACCACATCGGAGTACCAATGCACATTGCACACATTCCGGCTTTCACCAAAGGCCCAGCCCCGGGCAAGGAGGGCATCGGTCTTTTCCGGTGCAATTTCGCAAAGGATAAGTGCCCAGGCCCAGCCTATAGCCGTGTGGCCCGAAGGATAAGACCCGTCTTTTCTTAACTTTTCTTCATATTCCGGTGTGCAGATGGGCTTTTCATTCAACATGAACGGCCGCTTGCGCTGGTATTTCTTTTTGGCCGTGTAGGTGGATAACCCTGCATCAGCCAGGGTACGGCGAAGCAACATGTACAGATACGGCGTATCCTGTTCCGTGATGGAAATGCCCAAAGCGCAAGTGAAGGGATCGGCCGCTTCGGGAAATGCCAGCTCCGCATCCTGGATTGCCAGATCCCAGCGCGGTGTGTGTTGCAGGGGCCGGCTTTTTTGGCTCACCGCCTTATCCAGGGCAAAGGCTGCCGACCCTTCAACCGGAGGTGCCGGAAGCAGCGCCAGGCTGTTGGGAAGTTCTTCAGGATTCAAGTACCCTGCAATGATGCCTGGCATGATCTCCTTTAAAGGTTCCGGGGATTGCGGAAGACCCGAACAGCCCATGAACAAATTTACACAAACCAGCAACGTCAGCCATGGCCCTGTTTTAATCAAACCAATCGTTCTATATATCATCGTAAGATTCCTTTTATTCATGTTTGTTTTTTAAAAATATATATGTCAAACAGTCTTTACGGCAGTGTTCTGCCGGAACAGGAACGAAATATGCAATTCACGGCGCACATGCAGTCCCACGGGCGGATGATACGCATCCCTTAAGATTTTGATTGAAGACCGCATGCACAGACGGTCTTCAATTTTTAAAACGACTTAAAAAACCTTGCAATACACGGCTTAAAGATTTTTAAAATGGATACGTTTCAGATCTCCCTCAAAGTTGAAAGGCGCCTTGTCAAAATAGCCGTCCGCCACCGGCGAACTGGTATCTGTGCCCACATCAAAGGTCTCCGATGCCGTAAAAATCAACGGGACGGTACGCTGGATCTTTGCTTGGGCTGTCTGTTTGCCGTTAATCCAAAACGTCATGTCTGCAGGTGCCCCGGGCTGGGGGGTTCGCATTTCCAACGCAATCTCCACCGTTCCGGACGGCAGGGCACCGACCTTTATCTTGTCACGCTTGAGCAAAAGTGCGCTGTATTCATAAAAGAGCTCTCCGTTCACGGCGTACAAGCTTACTCCGCCGGCATACCCTCCCAAAGCAAAGATAACACCATTGACCTTATCCGGAACTTCGGCCGTGATCTGAGCCCGCAAATTGCCACAACGTAAGTTGGGTGCCACGCTTTCGGGAATGCGTGTCATTCCGGGGAACAGGTTCCACTCGGTGTTGGTACCCCGTTTCATTTCCCCGGGATGGATGCCGACGTAGAGCGCACCACCAATGGGAAAAACCTTGTTTTCTTTTGCTTGCTCCAGGAACAGCGCCTTGAGCGTCTCAAGTTTGTCAGGGTGTTGGGATGCAAGGTCGTTCATCAGTGAGTAGTCGTTCCGGGTATCGAACAGCTGCCACTTATCATTCATTGGATTCCAGTTGGGCAGATCCGACTGCTTTGCCACCCATGGTGTCCGGGGACCAAAGGAGCTTGCCATCCAGCCTTCGTGGTAGATTCCCCGACTGCCCATGATTTCAAAGTACTGGGTTTTCTTCTGTTCAGGCGCATCAGGTGAGTCAAAGGTATAGGCAAAGCTCACACCGTCAATGGGGTCCTGTTTGTGGCCGTCAACGACCTCGGGCGGATGGATACCCAGAACCTCGTAAATGGTGGGCGCCACATCATTGACATGAAGGAACTGCGGACGCGGTGATTTATCGGGCTTGATGCGTTTGGGCCAGGAGATAACCATGGGGGTCCGGGTGCCGCCCCAGTCGGAGGCAATCAGTTTGGTATACCGGAAAGGGCTGTTACCGGCCCAGGCCCAGGCAGAGTGGTACATGTTGTCCATTTTCGGCCCGCCGACAGCCCCAAGCCCTCCCAGTTTTTCGGCCATGGCAATGTGTTCCTCCACGGTGCTCGGAATACCGTTCTGGGCATTGAGTTCCGCCACGCTACCGTCAATGCCTTCGGCTGAAGCACCGTTGTCCGAAAGAATATAGATCACCATGGTGTTGTCACGAATACCCTGGGCCTCAAGTTCGTCAATCAGCCTGCCGACCTGGACATCGGTGTGCTCAAGGAATCCGGCATATAATTCCATCAGGCGCGTCTGAAAGGCACGTTGGCCGGGCGGGATATCCTCCCAGGACGGCATGCCCTCGGGCCGGGGGGCAAGCTGGGTATCTGCCGGGATCCAGCCCATCTTTTTCTGGCGGTCAAACACCCTTTTCTGATATGCATCCCAGCCGTCGTCGAACTTGCCCTTATACTTCTGGGCCCATTTTTTTGCCACGTGATGCGGACCGTGAACCGCACCAGGTGTCCACCACATAAGAAAAGGCCGGTCCGAATTCAAGGCCCGGTGCCGCCGCATCCAGGTAATGGCCTTGTCTGCCATGGCTTCGGTCAGGTGGAAATCCTCGTAATTGTCCACATGGGGAGGTGACACAGGGTTGGTGTTTTCCCACAATGTGGGTTCCCACTGGGAGGTCTCGCCCGCAATAAACCCATAGAAATAATCAAAACCCCTGCCGGTGGGTGTCCGGTCGTAGGGACCGTTGGCAATCTGATCCACCGGGGTGTTGTGGTCCTTTCCAAAGGCGGCGGTGCCATAGCCGTAATAGCGGAGCACTTCGGCAATGGTGGCGGACGATTTGGGAATAACACCGCTGTAACCGTCCCAGTCATTGGCAAACTCGGCAATCTGGCCTGCCCCCACCCGATGGTGGTTGCGGCCGGTCAACAGCGCCGCCCGGGTGGGTGAGGACATGGCCGTGGTATGAAACCGGTTGTAGGAGATGCCTTCCTCGGCCAGCCGGCTAAGGGTCGGGGTGTCGATGTCACCGCCAAAGGTGCTCGGATGGCCGAACCCCGCATCATCAAACATGACAATGAGGATGTTGGGCGCGTCTTTGGCAAGGCGCTGGGGCTCCTGCCGCCATTTGTGTGTGGATTCCTGCATGGTGGTGCCCACTGTTCCACCCATGGGAGGGGCCGGGAACGGCAGGCTGTTGTCCTGGGCATTGGCCGCCATAATGCCGCCTCCGGCAAGGGTGGCGCACAAGGACGTGGACAAACCAGCCATAAGTTTGTGTCTGGCTTTTTTCATAATGGACTCCTTGTTGGGTGCATCTTAGGGATGCAGATTTAAATCATTGATCATTTCCGATTTGGACTGTCTTAAGCGTTCTATAATGTGCTCTATCCTGGGCAGGGCATGGGCGTAAAAAGATTTCAGTCCGGGGCAAAGGTAGTTAAGCCCGGGTTCCCCGTCCGGTGTGTGACACACCCTGTTTTTCGGACACTCCCCCCGGCAGTCGCTTAAGTATTCACAAGCTCTGCAATAGGCGGGCAGGGTTTCTGCCTTGGCATAACCAAATCGCACCTGGCCTCTGAATAAAACAATGTCGCGCAGCCGGTTTTCATGAATGCTGCCGATCTCGTGCCGGGGATAGACAAAATGGTCGCATGAATAGACCCGACCGTCGTGTTCAACCGCCACGGCCCTGCCGCATGTCTCGCCGTAAATGCACATCTGGGGCCCAAGCCCCAGATGCTGTGAAACCAGGGTCTCAAATTGATTGACCATGACGCGGCCAAGATCCCTGGCAAACCACTCATCAAAGATTGTACACAAAAAGTTACCCCACGCCTGGGGATCAACCGACCACTCAGTGACCATGGGCTCCCCCTGGCCATGATGGGACGGGCACGCTTCTTTTCCGGGCTGTCCGGTTTCATTCCAAAGCCGGGGGGCGGTTTGTTCGAAGTCTTCAGGCTCCACCACCGGCGTAAACTGGATACAGTTGGCCCCCAGCTCTTTTGTAAGAAATTGGTAAACCTTAAGCGGGAAAGCTGCATTCTTACGGTTAACACTGGTCATTGCGTTGAAGGGCACGCCAAACCGCTTTAAAAGTTCTGCCGCCCGGACCACCTTTTTAAAAGTCGGCGACCCGTTTTTGGACCGGCGATTGGCATTATGCAAATTTTCAGGGCCATCAATGCTCAGCCCCACCAGAAAATCATTCTTTTTTAAAAAACGGCACCACTTTTCGTCGATCAACGTACCATTGGTCTGAAGGTCATTGAGGATCACCTGCCCGGGCTTTGCATACTGCTTTTGCAAAGAGACCGCTTTTTTAAAAAACGGCAGGCCGCACAGGGTCGGTTCACCGCCCTGCCAGGTGAAGACCACCTGGGCTGCCGTCACATCCCGAATATAGCTTTTAATTAAAAGCGCCAGGGTTTCATCGGACATCCGACTTACCCCCGGACCATCGGGCAGACCGGCTTTACTCAGATAAAAGCAGTAGGTGCAATCCAGGTTGCAGGCAGCACCTGCCGGTTTGATCATTACATGAAATCCCACCGGCGCTTTATCCGCCATCAGCATGGGCGCCTCGTACTTGTCCGCCGGCCGCATGGTGCCGTTTGCATCAAGAATAAATGGCTTTTTCATTTTTTGTTTTTTTTATATGAAAGAGTTTAATAAGTTATTGAGTTCTTTCATCTTTTGTTGTGGGTCGAAGCCTGGCTGATGATATGCCAGGTCGGCCCATGGCCGTTATATGAAAGGCTCTTTAACACCCTAAAAAGACTTTCGATCTTTGTTTTGGGCCGATTCGGATTAACAATCCAGGCGGCCCGTGGCCGTTTACACAAAACTATTCAACCAACTCAACCTCACCGGGTCTCCAGGTCTTGTCAAACCATGGCTCCAGGGGCCCATAAAGGCGAAGAATCGGAAACCAGGATTTTTCAGGTACGGTTTCTATCCAGTTATTCTTGTTGCCTTTTGGGGCGTTGGGGCCGAAATAGAGGTCAACGGAACCGTCGGCATTGGGGACCAGGTTGCCGGTTTCACTGTTTTTACTGGGGAATGGTACTGAGGTCTGCAGTTCCGAACGGGTCTGGGGATCGTAAACCACAACAGACCAGAAATCTTTGGCCGGAACATTGGCCGGGATGTTGAGTTTGTAGGTTTTACCGCCGTCAAGGATGTTGCCCTCACTGTCCTGGGTGATCATGGCATACTGGGAACCTGCGCCCACCATTTTAAGCACCATGGCAGGGGTGTTCACAGTGGCGCCATAGAAAAACAGGGTGCGTGCATCCAGGTAGCGGCCGCCTTCTCCCTTATCTTTTAGCCATTCATGGTTGCCGCCGATAAAGGCGACCTTCCAGTAAGAGTTCTCATACAGGTATGCCTCTTCCTGGGGGGTATGGAAAATCAGGGCCCGTGCCGTGGCATTGGCCACAGCCACCGCATCGGTCAGGATCTTTTTAAGCCCGGGCGTTGGATTGAACGCTTTGCCCTTTTGCAGACCGATGGCGGCGAACAGACCGCGAAGTTCAGGATCAATAAACTCAACGGGCTCTTTTTCAAGCACCTCATGAATCTCTTCATAAAAGGTGAAGTCATTGGCATGGATGGTGTTATATGAAATGCCCGAACCCGAAGTGATTACCATTTTGGGCGGATTGTCCTTCTGTGCCAGCGGATATACCTGTACCTGCTCCGAGAACATTTTGGCGGCTGCATCGGGTTTTCCGTCCACAAGAAATCCGCGAAGCACAAACAGGTTGATATAGCTTGGCGATTGTGCGGTAAAGTATCCTTCAGGGGTCTTGCCCTCGTATCCCGGAGGAAGAATCAGGTATTTGCCGCCTTTCCCCCGGTCAGGGCCCGGCGCTCCCATATCCACAACAAAACGGAAAAATGCATCATTAACCGTACCGGGGCCTGTTCCAGGCGGCACTTCAATCACCAGGGGCCCTGTTTTTTCCAGATCAAAAAAGCTGAACGCATACACCGTATCCGTATTTGGGGTAAGAAATAACGGCTTTGAGTCCATTAGTTTATCGGTCACAATCATATGGTTGGCTTCGGTGACCCCAATGCTTTTATACCCTTCCACCAGCGCATGAATGGATGCCATGGGCACGCCGTTAAGAAATGCTTCTACGCCACGAAGAAACGTCAGGTGGTCGAGTACGGATTGAGCGGTTTTTTCGGTGGGGACACCGTCAAAGAAGTCAAGGGTGCCAATGCGGGTTTCCACCTTGTCCGGTGTCATGATGGACGAAGGGATCGGGGTGTTATACCCTTTGGGGATTTTTTCTGCATTAACAGCGCCGGCTCCCAAAAGTATTGCCATGAAGCTCATAAGAAAAGCTGTACTCATTTTTTTAAATGTATTCATAGGTTTTTCTCTCAATATTTAATGAATTATTTTTTTTCAAAAACTTAATTCTTACTTGATTATTTCAATTTTTCCCGGTCGCCAGGTTTTGTCAAACCAGGGTTCCAAAGGACCATACAGCCGGAGAATCAGCCAGAATCCTTTGCCGGGAACCGTTTGCACCCAGTTGTGTTCTTTGCCTTCGGGCGCTGTGGGACCAAAGTAGATATCGGTTGATCCGTCCGGGTTTTCCTGAACCTGTCCGCCCTGGCTGTTCAGGCTTGGGAACTGCTGGTCAGTCTGCAGCATGGAGCGGGTCTGGGAGTCGTACAGCACCACGGACCAGAAATCCTTGGCCGGGACATTGGGAGGCAGGGTCAATTTGTAGGTTTTGCTGCCGTCCAGCCAGTATCCCTGTGCATCGTTGGCAGCAGCGGCATATTGTGAGCCGATACCCGGCATGGCCACGGCCATGGCAGGGGTAATTCCGATGGCGTTGTACATGAACATGGTGCGCGCATCCCGGTGCAGCCATCCCTGTTTGGACATGAATTCATGGTTGCCAATGGCAAAGGCGGAAAACCAGGTGGGGTCATCCTCATAGAAAAAAATGGTTGGGTCCGTGGATGACCAGGAGATGGTCCTGGCAATGGCTGCCCCTGTAAAAGCGGCTTCATTGAGAATGGCCCTGGTACGGTCATCCGGGGTGAATTCATGGCCTTTTATGATGCCCAAAAGGGCCAGGCGGCCTTTTTTGTCCGCACTTACGGCATTGTCATGCTCTTCCTGGACTACGGTATTGAGCTCTTCATAAAACTCATAATTATTGGCGTGGATGGTATTGTGGGGTATGCCCGAAGCATTGATAAATTTCATGGCCGGCGGGTTGCCGGCGGCCGATAGAGGATAGATGTGAAGATCACGTTTAAAACTTTCTACAGCCGGTTTTGGGTCGCCGTTGACCAGAAACCCTCTGACAAGAAACCATACGTTGTAGGTCTTGGATCTGAACACGTGGTATCCTTGGGGAACCTTTCCCTCGTATTCCGGTGGAAGTACCAGAAATTTGCCGCCCTTTCCCTTGTCCGGTCCGGCATTGCCGATGTCGCCCACATAGCGCATCCACATGTCGTCTAAAATACCTAAAACATTGGGCGGGGATTCGATCACAACAGGCCCGTCCTTTTTCAGATTAAGAAAGTTGGAGGCATAAACCGTCTCTGTATTGGCTGTCAGCCACAGGGCTTTGGAATCCGCCAGGTCTTCAAAGACGGCAATCTGGTGGCATTCATGGACACCAAGCTGTTTAAGTCCCTGGCGGACGGCAAACATGGACGCGGCATTCATTTCATCAAGAAAGAGATCAACCGCCCTGTGGAAATAAAGATAATCATGCATGGTCCGGGCGGTTTGCTGTGAAGGGAACCCGTCGAAAAACTCAAGTGTCCCCAACCTTGTTTCGATTTTGTCCAGTACGACGATTGATTCAGGGACCTGTGTGGTCATGGCCATGGTGGCATGGGGTTTGGGGCTTTGGGAATTGGTGCCTAGGCAGGCAACGCTTGCCCCCCAAAGACTGATTAGGCAAGCAATAAGAAATCCTTTGCTTAGGTTTTTTACATCATTCATAGGTAGTTCTCCAATTTTTCATGAAGTCTGAATAAAAATAATTTTTGTTTTGAATTCCTAAGGGTTTTGTTCGATATTTCATTAAGAAATATGCTGCACAGCGAACACCTATTTTAGTGTATATTAAACCTAAATTAGGCTCTGGATTCCCAATTTTTTAGTAGGTAAGGGAAGCTTTTACCAATAAATAGGGCGCAGACCCATGGAGAAAGGAGACAAAATGGCCAAACGCTTTGAAGCCGGCAGCCAAAATGAGATTTCCGTGCTGAAATTCAGGCTAAAACCCAAACTAAAACTGAAACGGATAGTTGATCATCATCTGCACGTTGACACCGTCTTCTGAAGCCGCACTGTCCACCCGGACAACCAGCCCCTTGGCAAAGGCCCGGACAGCCAAACCGGCACACCATTTTAAATCAGAGTGCAGGTCTTTAAGGTCCCAGGAAGGCGCCACGCGGCCGATTTCAACAAAAGGTGCAAACTGAACCCATTGTACGCCGACATGTCTTTGCAGCCATGGCCAGCTTTCAAATGGATTCCACTTTGGTGTAAGGCGCATCTCCGCGGAATAGTAGATGGCCGCCTTATCACTGAAGCGCTGGGATGCAAATCCTTTCATTCTCAAAAGCCCCCCAAGGGTGGCACCGGAATATGCCGGGGGACGGCCCGTAATGGTCTGGTCTTCTTCCTCATCCCAGGTCGGCGAATAGGAGGTCCAGACATCAAAGGCAAAAACACGCTGTCTGAACCAGTCCGAGGGCCCAAAGGGAAAATAGAGATCCACCTCGCTTTCAATACTGGTCCATGAATTTGAGCTGTCCAAAATGCCGAAATCCCTGGCCACTTTTAGCCGGAATGCATTGCCTCTGGTGGGATTCAACGGGAAGTCCCGGTTATCCCAGAACAGAACAAGGTCAAGCCCGTTTGTCTTAGACTCTGCCTCAATATCGTCACCGTCGATTTGCTGGTTTCGATAAAATGGACGAAGTTCAAAAAAGCTGCGGCCGCTTTTAAAGGGATTCAGGCTGGTGCCGCCCGAGGCGCCGGATTTGAGAAAACCGTTATCAAGGACATAGTTGGGAATAATTCGGGTTTTCCCGTGTCCGATGGGCAGAAGATATTTAAATCGCATCCGAAAATAGTTGTCCCACCCATCGCCGTTAACAAAATTGTCTTTATCAGAATCATTGGCCCCGGATCGGTGACCGACAAAATCCGGGTTCCCGTCTATGTATGCATCGGCCTCATTAAAGTATCCGATTGAAATAATGGGATCTAAAAAGAGTCTTTTGCTCCATGGCAGCAGGATATCTGTGGCCATAAGAAACCCCATTACCGATCCGTTATCCCCTGCCATGGCCGTGGTGACCAGGGCAGCCTGTTTTTGGGGAAAACCATAAATCCCGTATGCATACCCCACAGCCAGGCCAAAATTTTCATTGTAAAACGCATAGGGAAGATTCAAGGCCCGATTTGACAGGGGCTTTTCACTCTTTTCCCGGCTGTTATCCTCATTGCCAAAACAGGGGGAGGATAACAGTGTGATAAAAAAGATAAACCCAACCAGAATGTTGTTTAAATAAGTCATAAATCGTCCGTTAAATTTTCCGTCTACAGAAAAGTGGTGTAGTCCCTGACTGTTTTACGGTTTAACCAAAAAGCCCGGGGGCGCCTTTTGCCAGTCATAGCCTTCAATCGCCATTTGAAAGCCTTTGTCAAACAGTTGCGTCATATATACAGGGTCAAAAGCTTGTGTGGCCTTTGCTGTGAAATCCGAAGGTATCCAGGTCAGGTTAAAATCAATGCCGTCCCTTTGGCACAGGGCATAGATCTGGTAAAAATCTCCGAATCCCTGGGTTTTTATCAGGGACTCCAAAGACCGGACCGCAATGGGCACCAGTTCGCGTTGGACCCCGTGGAAATCGGATTCCAGAAAAGAGTTTCTGATTATGTATACTTCAGGGGTGCCGTGGACCTTGAATTTTTCGGTAATGGCTTTCCAGTCAAAGGCTGCCGGATAGACAAATACCTGGGAACCTATTCCGCCATCCGCATGAAGCTCATCATAGATTTCACCGTTGGCTTTCACCTCAATGACCACCGGCGGGAAGGCCACCGGGATGGCTGCAGATGCCCTTAAGATTTCGTGGATCAGTTCAATTTTCTTTGAATAATCACTGGCGGCAATCCGTCCGATGTTCCAGATGACGGAACGGCCTGCATCCAGGTTGAAGGTGCCCACGAACAATTGCCGGCCTTTTTTGTATTCCCGGGCAATGGCCTCAACAATATCCGGGCGGATATACCGGACAATCATGGCTTTGAGCGGGGCCGTGTCTGTTATCGAATCGCTGAAAAGCGCGGAAAACACCCCTTTTTTTTTTAAGATATCTTCGGTGGACGTGGTTGTGTAAATGGTTTTGAGGATGCCGTCATAGTCCGGCCCAAGAAAGGCAAACGGGGCAGTCAGGGCACCGGTGCTGATCCCCGTGACCATGGTGAATTCCGGCCGGGTTCCCGCGGCTGTCCATCCGCACAGAAGCCCGGCCCCGAAGGCCCCATTGGCGCCTCCTCCGGAGATGGCCAGGTAGTGATGCCGGGTATTGTATAAACTGGGAAGCTGGATCAGGTCTGAATACGAAGCGTTGTGCACAGCCTCTTTTGACCACTGTGGCCATTCATCTCCCCAGAACCGGATATGGGGGATTCCGGGAATCTCCACCCGGGTCGCCAGTTCCGGTGGAACCGGATTGCGCGGGATTGTGCCGGCACAACCGCAAACGGCAAGCAACAGAAGCATGGCGGCAAAAACGTGAATACTTGTGCGAAAAGGGTTGTGTAAGAAATGCATGCGGTTCACTCCTGTTAATATTTTTTACAGTTTGTCAGTCTCATCATCCCGGTCTGTTTTCACTCTCTGATCAGGCAGGCCGAGGCGTGCCCATCTTCAGCAGCAATTGTGCAGACATGCCGGGCAAACCCGCTGCCGGCTTCATCATAGATGTTAAATACATAATGAACACCATGTGCTTTAAGCGCATCAAGTTCATCATCATGGCGGATCATTGAGGCGACCACCCCTGAATGGTCGCTTTGTTTTAAAAATTGTGCCGCAATACAGTTGGCCCGGTGTGACATGGCCAGGAAAACAAGATCCACCTGCCCGGAAGATAAAATACAGCGCTGCCAGAAATCGTACTCCGTTGCGTCTCCCATAAAAATATTTTTTCCTTTGGCCTTAAGTGCCGCAATCCGGTCCTCATTAAAATCAAGTCCTGCAACCTTCTGGCCGTAACGGGTTTCCAGGTCGTCAAACACCCCTTCGCCTACCCGGCCCATGCCGAATACCACCACCTGGGCATTGCCGATATCAATACGTTCATCCTCTCTTAACCGCTGTTTTGATTCATATTTCTTCAACCGGCCCTGGAACCGGGTATAAAAAAAAGAGACCTGTCTGCCCAAAGGGGATGCCGCAATCATGGACAGGGAAACCGTAACGGCGATAATAATCAACCATTCATTGCTTAACAGCCCCAAGCCGACACCGATTGAACCGACAATCAGTCCGAACTCACTGAAATTGGCCAGGTTAAAGGATGCAAACAGCGCTGTGCGGGCACGCACCCTGAAAAGGGTGAGCAAACGATAAAAAAAGGCGGTTTTGAACGGGATAAAAACCAGCAATATTACCCCAGGTAAAATCATCTCCAATTGCGGCCGTTCATCCATGCCAATGGAAAGAAAAAAACACACCAGAAACAGATCCTTAAACCCAAGCATGGATTTAGCCAGTTCATCGCTTTTGGGGGTACCGGCAAGCAGCATTCCCAAAACCAGGGCGCCAAGATCGGGTTTGAGCCCGACAGCTTCAAAAAGACCTGCACCGGCCACGGGTAGGATACAGGCCAGAAGGACCAGCAGCTCTCCATGGCCGCTTTTATTCAGCAGCGCCTCAAGCGGCTTTCGTAAAAAAAACAGGCACAACAGTGCCAATGCCGATGGCGAAGGGAATTTTCCGCTTGAAAAGGTAATAAATAATACGGCCAACAAGTCCTGCATAACCAGGATGCCAATGGCCAGTTGCCCATGCCTGGATGTCATCTCCTCTTGTTCCTCAAGGATTTTGACGGCAAAGACCGTACTGGAAAAACTTAACGCAAACGCCAACAGAAAAGACTGACCCGGATTAAGCCGGTAAAAATAAGGTAAACCGACCAGGCCCAGTGCAAAGACAACACCACCCAGAACAACGGTCGTTATGCCCATGTGGATGCAGGCCGTTGCCCAGACCTGGGGGCGCATTAATTTTTTTACCTGAACTTTGAGCCCAATGCTGAACAAAAGAAGGAGAATGCCCACATCCGCAAGTTTGTGAAGCATATCTCCTGCGTCATATCCCATAAAGTTCAGGAAAAATCCGGCGGTAAGAAAGCCCACCAACGGGGGGAGTCCTACCACTCGTGAAATAAAACCGAACACAAAGGCGATGACAATAAAAAAAACCTGCAAAAGCTCACCCCGTTGACATGGAATTAAAGATTTAAAGGATTACACGTCCTAAAATAAACGATCATGTATGGCGGTAAACCACTATTCTTTCCCGAAAAGTGTAGGGAGTATAAAACTAACCCCAAGTCTGAACCGCCACCCTTCGGGGCCTGTATCAGGTGTTTCCACCCAATACCCCACACCGGCCTGCAGGCTCACGGGAAGCTTCCCCAAGTAGACCAGCTTGGAGACACTTAAGTTCACAGGCACAGACCACTTTTCCGACGCCCAGTCATAAACACTTTCGCTTTGCAGCGACATGGACCAGGCATTGGACCAGGTATAGGAGACAAAGGGCTGCACAAGGGAGGCGTTGACATTACGCCTGTCACTGTCTCCGGCAAAGGACCAGACGTGGTTGGCAAGGGCGCCAAGGGTCCACGGCCCTTTCATGGTCAGCACTGCCCCGGAAGGTCCTGCGCTCCATTTTTTGCTGCCCAGAAGGGAATCCGTGGCCGCCGGCATGATGAAAACCGGCCCCACACCCCACACAAGGCCTCCGGTTGTGGGGGCCTTGGGTGACAGGAAAAAGGTCATGGTGATATCCCCAAGTCCGGCCTGGGACCCCTGACCCGGATAGATATCCTCCTGGTGGATGATGGGCATAATGGTTCGGGTGATCAGATTCCACCGATCGTTTAGGTGAATGGGAATTATTGGCTGAATGTTGGTCTGAATTCGCTCTCCCTGGTCATGAACGCCAATATTGCGGTCAAAGTTCATCTGGATGGGGATGGTCATTAAATCGGCCAGGGGATTGGTTAACTCCTGGGCCAGGTCGGATGCTTCACTGGCGCAGGCGTGATCCGCAGTCCATATAGGGCCCAGCAGAACCACAACGCCGATCAGAAGTGCCGTCAGGGTATGAATTTTTCTTTTCATTTAAAGCTTTGTTCCCTTTTGAGTTCAGCGGTTTGTTAGAAGCGAAACATGACACCCACAAGGCCCACGGCAACTTCCGTATCGTAGAAATCTATATTGGCATCGGTCTGCCAGTAGGAGGCCATGGCAAACACACTGAAGTTTTCCTGGCCAAAGGGTTTCCAGCCAAAGGGATTTTTATAATAGATCTGACAATCCAGGCCAAACCGGTCATCATCCCGGGTAGAACCATAAATGGGGTTGGACGCGTCATAGTCGGCCTGGCCTAATCGGCCGTTGAGGATCATGGTAACGGGATCATTGAGAAATATGTACGTCAACTGAAAGTCGAATCCGTCATTGCTCATGGCATCCCCGTCCCGGTCATTCTGGAAATAGGTGAAGTTTGGAATCAGCACATGTTGCTTTTCCATGGTAAACCTATAGCTTAACTCCAGCCAGTGGTTTTCACCGTCCCGGCGCAGCAGGTTGCGCTGGGCGGCCGTTAACCCAAGCGCAATACCACTTTGCTCATCATCAACCTCAATATCACGGTAGGTATACCTCAGTTCAAAATTGCTCCCCAGAATCCGGTCATATACCAGGCGCAGCCCTTTGGAATCCCGGTCGGTCTCCTGCCTGGCGGTGCCGGTGACGTAAGGGTCCTTCCACACCTCGGTGGGAATGCTTGAAAACAGAAAACCTGCCATGATGATACTCTTATCGGGCAGTTCCTGCTTAACGCCGAGTTGCTGGCCCAACTGCATCTGGGCAAGATCTTCAAGCTGGGAGCCTAACGTCACCTGGGTCCGGGTCTGGTCAAAGGTGTAGGCCAATTCAAAGTTAATCATGGTCATGCCCGTGGTTTCTGAATCGGGTTCTCCGGTCAGACTGTGAATGGTGTCAGTTCCTGCGTCCATCAGTTTGTTCCCGGCCACCATGTTGCTTTTATACTTAATTGCACCGCCCCCGGCGCGCACAAAACCGCTGAACCCGGATTTCGCAGGAATTGGATCCAGGGCATACGCGGTATCGACAATACTTATTAATAAGATCAGTGCAGCCATAAAGTAACCATAACGTTTCATTTTAAATTTTCTCCTTTCTTCATTTTGCATACAATTGGGTTGTTTTTAAATTTGAACGATCCGGGTTAAAAATTGACGGAGGCACTCAGAAACACCGTATCTCCTTCCATCCGGTTTTTTGCACTAAATTCTTTGTACCAGCGGGCTTTGAGGAATAAATTGTTCTTGTCCGACAAAGGGATCATTCCGCCGATTTCGGGTCCGCAGGCATATACACGCCCTTTGTATCCGTCAACCGCACCGGGTCCGCTGTCACTGCTTAACTGTTTGTAAAGGTAACCCACCAGGCCAAGGTGAAATTGTTCCGAAAAGTGCTGAATCACCGCTAAGTCTAAATGAAACTCTTCGCCTGAATCATAATCCGTATCCGAATTTTCGAAATTAAAAGTGAGGCCCGCAGCCCCTGAAACCTCCAGCCCGATCTTTTCATTGAGATACGTCACGCACATCATGGGATCAACGGCCCAGTGGTTTCTTCCTGCATTCACCACACTGTTCTTGTCATATTTGCCGGTGGGGGCATATATATTCAACGTGGCCAGATAGTGCATCACCCCTTCCTGCCACCTAAGCTTTCCGGTCAAGGTGATATCGCCTAAACCTGATGAACTGGGTTCGGCACTGCCGGATAAGGGGAAGTCCCAGGTGTTGCCCCAGGGGCCGGTCAGGGACATGACCCCGTTTCCTGCCAGTGACAGATCCGAGGTGACATAGGGAACCCACACACTCACGCCGGGTCGCGCGCCTAAAACTTTCGCATCGAACATATAGGTAAATGTAAAAATATGGGCGCAGGCCTCAACCTCGGTTTGAACACTTCCATTGACCTGCACGGGAAGTTCGAGTCCTGTACCCGGTACCTGGACAAGACTTGAAGATGAGGTCCGGGTGGTTGAATCCCCCTTATAGTAGTAAAAATTGTAGGTAAAATATGCGCCTGGGTCCGGCGCTATGCCCGCCTGGGGTCCCACAAGACCCAACGAGTATACGCCTGAGCCTCCTTCAACTGCATGTGCCGACATCGTCGGTAACAAAACGACCGTTACACATAACCAGATTAAAATTTGTTTTAATTTCATTTTACTACTCCCCTTTTTGTTTATTGGCCGAATGTCTTCAACGCTTTTCTTAAATTTAAATTTTTATCCAAATATATTGACTTTTTGGGCATTTGCAGCGGTTACCACATGACATCAAGGCGTTCTTTAATTTCATCCTCAAGGCTTTTTTTTATCTCTCTATATTCGTTTACCAGCTTCCCGGCATTACTGCTCTCGGATCTGCTCCAGTGATTGATAGCTTTTATACATTTGAGGTAATCATCGCAAAGGGCTTGGAACGGCTTGCTGTATTGGTACAGCCGTACCAGGCATTCTTTGTCGGAAGGAAACCGTTGAATAACTAAAAACAGGCTATGGTGGATTACAGACATGGCTTTTAACTCAATTTACATATTAATGCGATTGATATCTCAAATTCTTTATGTAATAGTGAGCCAACTTTTTGAACACCTAATTTAGGATAAATTATAAATCTCAGTCAGTGTCCTGTTTTTATAACACGTTCTAAATATGATGGTTAGGTAAAAAGTCGAAAACGGCAATTTCACTGTTTATAATTTCAGTAGGTTACGGCTGAAAAAATGCTGAAATCGGACTTTTTATCGGTTCATCAAATATAGAGAAAATTTATGAAGAAACCCCCTTTAATGTGCCCCTCGATAATCGCCGTCGACGATCGCGAATTTCAACCGCTAACCGTCCGAGAACAAATGGAACGGCTTCTAAATTCAGCAGAGTTCAAGGCAACGGACGCTCAAAAGGCCTTTTTAAGATATGTCGTAGAAAAAACGTTGGCCGGGAAGACTGATGGAATAAAGGGGTACACTGTTGCCACGGAGGTATTCGGGAGGGGGAAAAATTTTGACCAGACAACCGATCCCATCGTAAGTATTCAGGCCAACAAGCTTCGGCGGGCGCTTGAAAGGTATTACCTGGTCGCAGGACAGAATGATCCCATCTGCATCGATATCCCCAAAGGCAGTTATGTACCGTTGTTCCGGAAACAGACATGCATTGAAAGCGATCTGTATCCGGCGAAAGGCCGGGATACAAAAGCCCATGTCCCAGACACGTGGCCGACGATTCTGGTTCAATCCTTTGAGAATTTGACCGGGAAACAGGAACTGGCTTATATGGGGGTCGGCCTCGCCACTGAAATCGCCCTGGAAATTACCCGATATCAAGAAATCCGTGTGGTCAGGCAAGGTTCGGAAACCCGGCAATCCCGTGGTCCTGACGCCCGGTTTGTGCTGGGCGGAAGTATAATAGAGGATATTTCAGGATTAAAAGTGATCGTTACCCTGACCGATGAATCAACAGGGGTTCATATCTGGGTGACGCCCACAAAACAGATCTCAACCCTGCGGAGATGATTTCCTTTGGAGAACGCATTGCAAGTTCGGTGGTCAGCAAAATAACCTGCGAAGACGGGATTATTCCCAAAATCCTGTCATGCGAATCAAGACAGGTGCCCCCTGAGAATGTAACAACATACCAGGCATTGCTGAAATTTTACCGGTTCCTGGATGACTTTTCCATGGCGGTTTATGCCGACACGGTTATGGCGCTTTACCAGGGCTGCATGAAAGAGCCCGAATGCGGCCTGGCCTGGAGCATGCTTGCCCGGCTCTACGTGATCAATTATTCCCTGGAGCTGATCGATATGGACACATCCCTTGAAAAAGCGGCTGAGTATGCCAGGAAAGGTCTGGCATTGAACCCGACCAACCAGCGCGTCCGGCTGGTCATGGCATTTGTTCTGTTGTTGCAGAATGAACTGTCTGCCGGAAGAGCCGAGGTCAACAGAGCACGGCAACTGAATCCCAACTCCTTAATGTTTCTTGATTATTTTGGATACCTGATGACCCTTTTCGGCGACTGGCAGCAGGGGCCGGCGCTCATCCGCAAAGCCATTGAACTCAATCCGTATTACCTGATCACGGTGCACTATGCGTTGTGGGTGGATTGGGTCCGGCAGGAAAAATACGAACAGGCCTGGGAGGAGACCCTGAACTTTAATACCCCACTACTGTTCTGGGACCCGTTAATGAAGGCGGCAAGCCTGGGGCTGCTGGGAAGGATTAAAGAGGGGCTTATGGCCGGAAAAGATCTGCTGGCGTGTAAACCCGACTTCCCACAACGCGGCCGGGTGTTGATCAAGCACTATATCAAATTTGATGATATTGTTGAAAAAGTGCTTCTGGGACTTAATAACGTAGACATTCCGGTAGAATAATCGCACCCAATGCCCTGTGCTGTTAATTTGTTACAGGACATTGGGCTATCCTAAAATATTCCATTACTGACGGATGCGGGACGTACCGTCCCGGCCCTGGACAAGGCGGACTCGGTCTCCAACGGCAAACTCATCATCTTTTTCCTGCACGACAACCAGAATTCTTCCGTCATCCAGTTCAACTTCAATTTCAAGGCCGTTCTTCTGTCCTGCCGAGCTTTCAGCAGCACTGCCCATGGCCGCTCCTCCCAAAGCACCGGCGGTGGTGGCAAGCCGTCTGCCACGACCCTGGCCGATGGTAGAACCGATTACCCCGCCCACCACAGCGCCTCCGATCGCTCCGGCCCCGGATTGAGGCTTTTGCAGGGTAACCTGGGCCACCTTCAACACCGTACCATAATATACGGAATGCGCTGTTTGGGCCTGGCTGGTTGAATAGGTTTTGCTGCCCTGTGATGTCTGGCACCCGCCCAGAATCCATATTAAACTGACAATAAAAGTGAGTGTGATACTGATCGTTTTCATCTTATCTCCTTATATTGATCGTTTTAATTTTCCAGTCTACCTGTTTATTAATAAAATACCTTTTTGAACACCTAAATTAGGGTAACTGGGTATCCGCTTAACTCAAGTTTATACCATATATTGTATTGAGTTAATTTTTCAGGCAACAATCTTCTGCCGGGATACCGGTGCGGTTTTAACCGCTTGCTGCATGAGCCTATAAAATAGTTTGCCTCTATGGGTCGACAATCTCCGATTAAACCTAAAAGCATACTCGTCCAGATATCCAGCCAAGTGTTTTGGAGACACCGCACCCTGATGTGTACCCAACAACCATCGCTTGATTAGGGATACAACCAGATGGACATGAGGCAACATTTCGGAAGCCTTTTTCTCGCTCTGGGTGATATTCTCGACAACATGCTCATACTTTTCTTTTTTCAAGGGGGAATATCCAAGCCATCCATCAGTAATCACAACGCTGCCAGGCGTGATATTTTCTTTAATGAATGGGATCAGACTATCTGCAGAAGCGTCAGGGACTATCCGAAATCGAATTCTGCCCAGTTTTTTCTCTTCAACCTCAACAGCAATAACCACAAGAGTCTTTGTCTCTGTCTTTCGTCCTTTGACATCTTTTTCGGTACCGCCAATAAAAGTTTCATCCACTTCAACAGCACCCTTAAGCCGATCACGACCTGGACGAATCATTGCATGCCTAAGCTTATGAAGCCAAGTCCAAGCAGTTTCATATCTCTTAAATCCCATGGTATGCTGCAAATTTTTTGCACTCGCTCCAGTTTTCTGCGACATCATCCACCACATAACATGAAACCAGAGGCGAAGAGGTTTTCTGGTCCCCTGAAAGATTGTTCCAGCTGTGATCGAGGCCTGATGACCACACTTCGTACAGATCAAGAGCAATCGCTTGCTCGCCCATGATTTCCCAGAATGGCAACGCGGGCAAACAAACCCCTGCGGCCAGCGTAAGTTCACTATATAATCATAACAGTCTTGTTCTGTTGCAAACCTTGTAATAAACTGCTCAAAATCTTCTGGGTAGTCCTCATTCTCCATGATATGCCTCCCATATTAAAATATATGGCAGGCATACTACAGGTTGTGTTTACTGGAGGCAAGCGGATACCCAGTTTAGGGTAATTTATACATGGCAGAAACAGGCTTGATAAAAATCAATTGATCTGTGATCAGACGATTCAACCACAATATGTGGGCTTGTCTAAATTTCAAAAAAGAGAGCCCTGCAAACGCAAAAGCTCGCCCTTGAAGTTTTAGCCCCATGAGTATTGATTAGAGTATCAAACTCCCTTTCCGTAAGGTCTTTGGGCGACACATGATAGACATAGCTGTCGCTTTCATAATCAGTGGGTTTTTGTTAATTTTTTGAGTATGTGAGAGTGTTGTGTCAATAAGTTACATCATAGACCCTATCAAAGAAATTCCGGCTCAGGCACGGTAACAATTTGCTGAAAAAGCTGGGCCTTGATCAGCGATCAAGGCCCGATGGTGTTTGAATGAAATTTATATGTATTTTTCTATACTGGATAGGGATTGCCCAGGTAGCTGGTGCCGTTGGGCTGCCCAAATACACTGTAGGCTGATCAGTAGGCGTAGATTTCCTGCAAGGCACCTGTTTCATCTGTCAGTGCTCCCACAGATCCTAAGCCCGGTTTGAGGAGGTGGGCTGGCATTTGTTTTTAACTTAGCCTATTAGATTGGCTCTGCCTTTTAATGGGAGAACCTCGTCTCGTAAAAAAAGAATTTTTTCTCTTGACCAGGCTTTTAGTGAGTGCCCCCGAGCCTTATGCCCTAATTCTTTAGTCTTCTCCCATCGCTATTCTGACTTCACGCAATGTGTATTCCTTAAAGTTGGCAGGGAGTGTCCCTTCTTTTATAAACATTATTGAGCGATTAGAGAGATAAAAATCCTCATTAAAAGCATCAATACCTAATTCCTTTAGATATTTTTCAAGGATTTCTGGAGTGAACCGATCACGAATTTTTTTCGCTTTGTAAGTCTTCAAATCTTCAAAGTTAAACGGGTCACCACTTGCTCCAAAAACCCATTTGCCTCCATTATTGGAAGAATAAATTGTGCGGATGAAGTTGCCATCTGGTCCGTAGACTTCCATTATCGTTGCACCATATCGGCCTTTAGTATCACTTTTAACCTTGGAAGGCATCGTATGTGGTACAGCGGTAATAGCTAATCCTTTGCACTTCAGCCGTTCTGAAAGAACCTGTATTGGAGTTGAGGCATCAGTGCCCTGCCATCCGTTGTCTAAAAATGCCGTCCAGTTGCTATTAGTTGGTATGAAAAGAAATTTTGTTCGAATTGGAGATACTAATGGCTGCAATTTCAACAAAATGTTCTGAAAATTTTCACTTAGTGTCTCTTTTTTTAAACGAAAGCCATATTCTTTAAGAATTGGTTTCATCCAGTCCTCATAAGCCTTTGACGCTAATTCGAAATCAATTTCAAGAAAGCCGATACTCGATGTTATAGGAGAAATAGCATCTTTAAATAAAAAGTTCATTAGTCTACAGTCCTCAATAGCACTTGCGCATTTGGATCATTCGCAGTTATTCTTTGCTGGTGTAGAGGGCCTCGATTAGAAATTGAGGTATCATATTCAAGATATATTCTTTCTCCACTAGGGCTGGTTGCCTGAATATCAGGTCTATTGATCCCAACTCTTTGACCAGCAGCGTTTACCTGTTGTTGGTTTACCCTAATATCAGTATAGCCTGCTTGTTGAAGTTGTCTTATCTCAGCCTGAGCAGCCGCATTTTGAGTAAGGCTTGTTCCAATTGGTCTATTTGTTGGCAAGATTCTTGGTGGAGTAGGATTTACATTTATATCTTGTGTTAGCCTTTGCGGTACACTATTTGATGCAAGAGCCCCTAACTCCCCCATAATTAGGAATGTTATAACTTCCTTTGGATGCTCTGACGGCCAATAAAATACTTCAACAGCCTGATTCAAATATGTTTTGGGGTTTATTGCTTCTTTGAAATTATCCCAAACAATATTTTTGGCATCATTCCAAAACCCTTTTTGGGCACATAGCCCAAATGGATCAATGAGCACAAGAGGATTGTTTTGGACAAACGCATACAAATTCATCCCATCACCATAACCGATGGGATCTGTCTGCATGAACCGTCCAAAGGTTGGATTATAGTATCTGGCCCGGTAATAGTAAAGCCCGGTTTCCGGGTCATATTCCCTGCCGGTATAAAGGTAAGGGTTCCCAAAATAGCTGGTTCCGTTAGGCTGACCAAAAATATTGTAGGCGTAAATTTCCTGCAAGGCTCCGGTTTCGTCTGTCAATGCAGCCACAGATCCTAAGCCGTCAAACTGATAATAGTAGGTAGCGGAGCCTGTAATCATGCAGACGGGCTGGTCGATGCCGGGGCCATAGATGTAACGCCGCAGTTCGGTTCCGGTGCTGTTATATTCCACAATCACCTGGTTGCCGTCGTGCAGATACCGGGTTGTTACGCTGTCTACCTCCTTTTCAATTCTGCGGCCCATGGGGTCGTAGACATAAGCTGCGGTATGATCCGGTGTGACTGCTGTGACTAAGCGATTTTCCGCATTATAGGCGTAGGTGTTGGTGCCGTCAGACGTCAGGTTACCGTTTCCGTCATATGCGGGGTTGAGGCCTCCCACAGCTGTGTACTGGTTTAGGTTGTTGGGGGTGTAGGCCGTGCTGACGATGCCGGCCTGGCGGTAAACAAACCGGTAGTCATCAACGTCCGTCTGGGTTCTGATGCCGATGTTGTTGGTGGTGAAAGTATAGGTGGCCGTTCCTGTAGCATGGGTCAAGGCAAGGGATGCCAAGTCATTGTCGATTTCATAGGAGTAGGTGGTGGTGGTGCCGTTGCCGTAGGTCAGGGTGGTCCGCCGGGACAGGGCATCGTAGTCGTAATGGGCCAGAAGCGTTGTGCCGGCCTGCTTGATGTCCGTGATCCGGTTCAGGACGTCATAGGTGTAAGTGACATAGGCGTTATCCGGATAGGTCAATCGGGTCCGGTTGCTGTTGCCGTCATACTGGTAGCCTAGGGCTCTGCCGTCCGGGTAGGTTACCCCGGTCAAGCGCAGGGCATTGTCATACGTATGGGAGATTGTACCCAGGCTGTCCGTTACACCTTCTTGAAGCCCGGTCAGATCATAGGTGTAGGTAATGGTTTCAGGCCCGGGCAGGATTTTGGATGCCAGCCGGTTCAGGTCATCATAGGTAAAGGAAATGGTCTGACCGGCCCGGGTGAGTCTTGATGTCAGGTTGCCGGCATCATCCCAGGCATAGGATTCATAGGAGGTGTCCGGATATGTGGTCCGGTCCGGGCGATTAAAGCCGTCATATGTATACTGGGTGGTGTTGCCGTTGGCATCGGTTTCAGTCTCTTTCAGGCCACCGGCCGTGTAGGTGATTTGCCGGGCGGTTTGGCTTTTGGCGTCAATTACCTGGTAAAGTCTGCCGGCATCATCATAAACATATGTAGTGGTCTGACTTTCAGCGTTGGTGATCTGTGACAGCCGGTCAGCCTCGTCATAGGCGTGGGTGGTCTGGTTGCCTTCGGGATCAGTGACAATATATTTTTTGCCCGTGGGAGTGTAGGTCACGGTTTGGGTCTGCCAGGGCTGAGTGGTATCGTTTGTTTGGCGCTTGGTTTGGGTCAGGCGGCCCTGTTCGTCGTAATCATACGTTGTTACATAACTGAACGGGGCAGGCCCTGTTTCCTGCTCAGGCAGACGAAGTCCGTTGTAGGCAAAGGTGGTGGTATGGCCTTCAGGATCGGTCTGGGTTTGGATATTGCCCACATTATCGTAGGTGAACTGGGTGGTCAGGGCAAGACCGGTATCGTCCGTGACCACAGACAAAAGCTCTCCGGTGGTACCGTCATAAGTATACCGGGTGATGCGGCCTTCGGGATCGGTTTTTGTCAGAACCTGGCCCCGGGCGTTGTAGGTCATCAGGGTCACCGGGATCTGACCGTCCACTTCGGGTTGTTCCATCCGGGTCAGGTTGCCGTTACTGTCATATTCAAAGGTGGTTACGCGGCCCAAAGGATCGGTGGCGGTCAGGACCTTGCTGAAGGTGGCGTCATAGGTAAACTGGTTCACAATGGCGCCAAGGGTTGACCCGGGTTTGGGATACTGGGTAACGGTGACCGGATTATGAAGGTCATCATACACATATTCGGTATAATTTCCTTCAGGCTTGGTTTCTTTGACCACGCGCTTTTGGCCGTCATATTCCAGGATGGTTTCGTTATCCAGCGGGTCGGTCCGGCGAACGGCATTGCCGTTTTTATCGTAATAAGCCGTGTCCTTTCGGCAAGCCTGTGTAAATCAAAAAAATTAAGATAACATTCAAAACAGACCCGATCCAAAAAAACAGTGTGTAAGGCGATGAGGGATAGTTTGCAGTGCAAAAATGTGTCTCAAAACATACTGGATTGGCTAAAAGGTCGTTTTACAGATTATCAGCTGTTTCCCCTGATTTTTTAGCGATTGTGTTTTCAAATGACCACGGCAACCAGTCAGAAGGGTTTTGGAAGATCTCGGAAGAGTGCTTCTGTAGTGCGGTCAGGTATTCAAAGGGATTTATATTTTGCAGGTTGCAGGTATGTATCAGGCTCATGAACAGGTCGCCAATATAGGCACCGTGTTCGGTTTTATAAAATAATGAATTTTTTCGGTGCAGAATCGACTTTTTCAGCAATTGTTCGCAAAGATTATTATCCAGCGGTGCTCCAGGGATCTCCAGGAAACGGGTCAATTCCTGCCAGTGATTCAACATATATGATATGGCCTTGCCCAGACTGGAGTTGGGTTCTACTTCTTTGTTTTCAAACTTGTCTTCCAGCCATACTTTAAGCGCCCGCATCAGTGGACCGCTGTGGGTTTGATGATATTGAAGGCGTTGAGCATCGTCCAGGCCTTGCTCCCTTACCTTATGATCGTGCTCATAAATTTTAGCCACTGTATCAATTACATGGTCACACTCCTCAGGGAAATCGTCCATGACGTCGACAAAGTTACGGCGTCCATGCACGAGACAATTGCATAATATCGATTCAAAACCTTTTGGCAGATTCCTGGACAGAGCATCACACATCTGTATTGGCCGATCTTCTCTGGATCCCCGTTCTTTCAGAACCCTGGATAAATTTTCTCCAGCATGATTGTGGCCGGTAAAAAACAGGGCAATCTTTCCTACGTCACATTCTGACAGGATTCCGGAAGTGAACATCCCTTTTCGCTTGGCTGCCTTGTCTGTTTCTTTTATCAAGGATAAAATTTTCATTGTCGTGTCGTCATTGTACAACACCTTGCCTTGTGCAGCCTGACGGACTAACTCTGTATATACCGGATGAATCTTGTCTGCTACGCTTTCGATGATTTCCCATTGGGTCGATGGGGGCAGCGGCATCCCCAGGCTAGCCTGAAGTTTGCCCAAGCGGTATAAAGGGACTCCGCTGCCATATTTTAGAAGGGCCAGCATGGCACCGGATTTGGCATCATATTTTTCTTTGCCCACATTGTCGGGCGCCTGGGCAGTAAAAATCTGCCCACAAAGGTTACACCGCAATCTCTGCAGTTCATATACTGTCGCCTGGAAGGGAGCACCGCCTGTTATCCGGACGATCTTGGCAGGTGGTTTTTCACCATACAATTTACCTTTTTCACAGGCAGGGCAATCATTACCTGACTTAAGGCTTTGATGACAGATCTTGATCTTCTTGGCACCTTTATAGGCGTTTGCACCATTTTTGCCGTGACCTTTTTTCTTCTTTTTTCGTTTCGGCCGGTTCTGCGGATTCGACGTTTTCTTCTTTTCGGTCTTATCGCCGAATACCATTTTTAATAACCGTTTAATGGATGCTGCTTTTTCATTGGACAACGTATTCAAATAAGCAACGGTTTCAACCAATGCTTTGATCAACTCATAATCGCCGTCCTGCAGTTCATTTGATCTTACCCGCTCAAGGAGCGCGTCAAGTTCGTCTTGCTTTATGTCCATCGTTTTTGACATGAAATGTGTGCTATCACATTTAAACTCTAATGTCTAGATTTTTTTCCACAAAAGTACATTATTTTTTTGAGGATTTCCGTTCCATATCAACATCTGTAATTCATGTGCAGCCAATGGGTGAATTTCATCTCCTCCCTTTTTAGGCCACCATTTAAAACGCCCCTTGCTCAATCTTTTTTGACAAAGCCAGAAGCCCTGGCCATCATATATTAGTATCTTCAGGGCAGTCCCCGGTTTGTTTCTGAAAACAAAAACATATCCGGAAAAAGGATTTTGTTTTAACACCCTGCGACAAACAGCTGCCAGGCCGTCGATCCCCTTTCGAAAATCAGCAGGAGTTACCGCCAGCATTATCCGCATTTGCGGTGTGATTTGGATCATGGAACACCAGCCAGTAAATATTTACCAAGGCTGATCACTGCCGGGTCTGCACGACCTTTAAAACACATACGCATCTTAAAACCGGCCTGATTCTCCATTTCTATTATACAGTTGGTATCTTCCGGCGCTGGAGTGATCTCTATAAACAGGGGGGAGTCATCGTCTTCTTCAGGAGAATCGACTGTAGTACAATGAATGGCATTATAAATTTTTTGTTTTAATGTGGTATGATTAAGCCGTAAACTGTGGGCAATCTTATTTATGCTCAGCCCTTGAGCATGGTGAAGGTCTGCTGCCGCCTGCCATAAATTATCCGGTATTCTTGACCTTCCGGTTCTGTTATTTCGCCAGTCTGCAAAAAGCTGCTGGACTTTTTCTAATGCGATTGATTGTTCTGCTGTCAATAATTGTTTATTCATCGGTCCCTCCATTAGCAATGTTCAAGTTGGAACCGATAATATCACCCGGTACTGGGTATTTCACGCAGGCTTACCGGAAGGACACGGCCGTTGGCATCGGCCTGGGTCATGACCTTATCGTTAGTGTCAAAGGTGTTGGTGACAAATGGACTTGTAGGATTGTCCGGATAAAAGATCCGGGTCAACCGGCCAGGCTCATCGTATTCAAATACCGTGTTGCTGCCTTCCGTATCAGTCACCTGGGTGAGGTTACCGTTAGTATCATAGGTGTAAGATACGCTTCTTCCCGTTCCGTCGGAGACCTGGCTGATCCGGTCATTGGAATAGGAAAGGGTCAGGGCCTTTCCCATGCCGTTGGAGATGGTCTGAAGCGCTCCGCCGGTATCATAGGCAAAGGTCAGAACGTTGCCGTTGGCGTCTGTCCAGGCCGTCATCCTGCCGTCGGCATTAAAATCAAGCTCAACGCCGTGCTTGGTCCGGACAAGGTAAGAGTCATCCGCTTCCAAGGTCAGAACAGACCCGTCACCAGGCGGGGCATTAAAACTGCCGTCAGCCAGTTTTACAAACCGTTTGGTGCTGCCGGGGATATTCACCGACACCACATTGTTAATGAGCCGGTCCATGAACCAGCGGTGGCCGATGGAGGCGATGACCAGGGTGTCAAGATCACGGTTTTGTGTGAGCAGGTCCATGGTCACGTAAATTTCAACCATGGCTGCCACCGCGTCAATGGCGGAGCGCTCTCCAAGGCCTAAGAACCCATCGTTGTCTTCTGTTGCACTGACCGCGTATTTGTGGGTCCATCCAAGGCCCAGGCCTGAGTCAGTCAAACGGCTGGCAGAGTTGTAGGTCCGGGCAAAGGCCATGGCAAAGGGCTGGGCGCCATTGCCAAGGGTGAGGTCCGAATGGTCGTAAAGGTAATCCCCGGTCACAAGGTCTATGGGTTCATCGGATACATCATTGGTAGCTGAGCTTGTGCCCTGGTCGGCGGTTGAAGAGGTTTCTCCGGAATCCGCATCAAAGACCGTATCTGCGAACCCTCCGCTCAACCCGCCGGAAATGATGTGGCCGATAGAGTTGCCGGCTGATGATACGGCCAGGAATCCGATGCCCTGCCAGTCGCCCTGGGTCAGGTTGCCGTTATGGGGGACAATAACATTGTAGCCTGCATTGACATAAGCCTGAACGTTGGCAATCTCATTTGCGCTGTACCCGTTGGCTTCAAGCTGGGTTTCTATTGAACTCCAGTTAGAGGAGTTGGCTTCAAATATTTTACTGCCCTCTTGGTTGGCTATATCCAAAAGTTTGACCGTACAGACTGCGGAGTTGGGCTGAAATTGTTCGATTACCCCCCATTCCATGGCACTGGACCGGCCTGAGGATGCAAAAAACGAGGCTGTCCCGGCAGCTGTATCACTTTCAAGGCTGAGTGTGCTGACAGCCCCCATGGGAAGGTCAATATATGGGCTCTGGTTCTGGCCGCAGACGCCAAGGACATGGTGATGGGTCGTGTGCGTCTTGAGCATGGCATCCATCAGTTTATCAGACATCTGGACCTCGGCCAGCCAGGCAAAGCCCATCATGGCCAGGGTTTCTCCCAGGACTTCTTCTGAATCGTCTGTTTGCCCGTCAGCTTTGTACTGGTTGAGTAATTTACGGTGCTTTTCGATCATTCCCCGGGTGGTTTCGGCCCAGCCGTTGACGATGTTGTAGCTTCCGCCGGCAAGTATGCTGAAGGTCCGGGTCTGGTCCTGGTAGGTACCGCTTAAAGCGGCATAAGGGTGGTCTACAATGATGGTGATATCCACACTGGTGTTTGCCGTGGCAGCCGTTCCGGTGGCAAGCACTGTTCCATCCCTGGTGAGGACCGGCTGGACGGAGTTATTATAAAACAGGCTGAGCCTTTTGCCATAGGTCTCATCCGTATATAAAAGAATGTCTATGCCCTGGTGCTGGATGGTAAAATTGGTTCTGTAGGAATTGGGAATGTCGGTCCAGGTTTCTTTGATGGTTTCGTCATTATCGTAGGGAAGTGAAGTCTGTCGCAAAATGCCATCTGCTGGGATTATGACCAGCCCGCCTGTGATCTCTTCAAGGGTGGCACCCGGGTAAGTGGTTTTAATTTCCTGGTGCAAGCTGTTTGTAAAGGCGCTTAAATCGTTTGCAATGTTGGTTTTATTAACGTTTTGTATATAATTTGTACCTTCAACCGCACCACTTTTGGCGTTGGCCAGAAAGGCGGTGCGGTCGTAGCCCATGGCCGTGGAGAAATCGATCGGGGCTGTTACGGTATGGGTTTTGTAGGAAGGGTCAAACACATAGGCGGTCCCGTCAATTTGAACTTCGACCCAAACATGGCCGACATCGGCAAAGGCAAAATCTCCACCTGAATACACATATTTTTTCAAGGGAACACCGCCGTTGGAGAGTGTGTTCAGGCCGTCAACCGTGCTTATCCCAAGCCAGTCCTTGACTTCATCCCAGGTGAGCCGCAGGGTTCCGAATTTATAATTGGCCGTGTATCCTGCCGCCCGCAGCAAGGCGATCATTAAGGAGGACTGGTCAAAGCTGTTGCCTACACCGTCCGCCAGTGTGGCCTCCGCTCCCTTGATTGACCCCCAGACCGGGCTATAGGTGATTTTGTCGTGTACATATTCGTATATCAGGTCGGCATCATTTTTCAGGGACCTTGCCATCGCCTGTATTGTATCCGTGGTAGTCGCGGCTGTATCCAGGGCAATAATTTCCTGGGCAGATGCCCGGACAGATGCTCCCGAGGCTGAAATAATTCTATGGGATTCCTCCGGACTTATGGGATCGGCATTTTCCTGCCTGAAGCCGGGCAGGGAATCAGTTCCCCCAAATGCATTTGCAACCAATCCAGGTCCATGAAAAAATATTGCCAGGACAATGGGAATCAATAGAAAGGATTTTTTTGTTCTTGCAGATATCTTTACTCCCAGTACAGCCAGAACCAGCAGGGCGATGACTAGGCCAAGGGGAGAAACGGCGGGAACAGGGGCGACAGATGATGGGGTTGATGTCGAATCCATGGGATCGGAATCTGCCGTATACTCTTCCAGGTTGGTGAATCCGTCTTCATCCGGGTCTAGGCTACTATCATCCGACAGGGGATCAAGTGAATACGTGACCTCCCACCCGTCGTTCATGCCGTCGGAATCCGTATCCGGGTTCAAACCTGTGGTTTCTCCAGCGTCTTTCCAGCCGTTCCGGTTTGTATCCTCTTCACCGTCGGGCAGGCCATCTCCATCAGAATCAGCATTTTCAGCACTTGTTCCCGCAAGATTTTCCAGGTAATCACTTAAGCCGTCGCCATCGGTATCTGTTGCCGGTGTAACGCCATGGACGCTGCGGTTACCGGTCTCATCATATGAAAAGGATACGGTACTGCCGTCTGCATAGGTGACAGACGTAACCTGGTTGAGATTATCGTAACCAAACTGGGTGGTTTCTGCCCAACCGATGGACGAAATAGAGAATAAGAGGCATGAAATCAGGGTAACATAGAATATCTTAGACATATTCACTCTCCCAAAATAGAATTATTGGGCGTTTTGCATGTTAAAATCAAGGCTTGCCCAAAACCTTAAAATAAACACAATTGATTCGATGAATCTCAATATCAAATTTATTTTAAGTGAATATGAAATTTGGGTGATTAGTTTTTTAAAGTTAGATTAGAACGATGTTTGTCAGAAAATTTGGAAATCGTAATTCTCTTGTTATATTGAGTTTGGATCGTCCAACCAACCCCGTCTTGCCACTCTGACCGGTTAACTACATTTACTTTTGTTCAATATAATTCCAGGATCTTTTTGAGGAATGAAAGGAAGTAAAAATTTTAAAAACTAAAAAGTCCACAATGATGGTATTTAGCCGGACCGGCAAGATTTTGGATAAAGCGATCAATTCTCCAAAAAAGAATCAGGAGGTTGAATCCGATGTCAGTGAACCCTATAATTCGCATGGCTCGCTTTTTTCACAACAAATTTTGACCGGCTAAAATATTTCCAAAAGAGCAGACTATCTCCAAAAAAAAAGACCATTTCCCAAGTGAAAATCACCCCGGACTTTCCTGCTACTCCTGGGGAAACTGACAATGTGGAAAAAGTTGTTGTGCGTGTTGCCGGCAAAGACCGTATACGTTCTCCTGTGGAAAACACATGGGATAGCTTTTTCTTTCTGAAGATGACGTTTCTGGTGATTTTATGACGAAGCGTGTTTCACAAGAGCAATCAGAAAGGGAATGATGGTTTGAGGATCGAAAATTGGAGCGTAACCGTAGGATTGCCCCGGGAACAAAAAGTAAATTTTAAATTTTTGAAGCCGGTTATTTCCCTTCGTTGATTAAATCAGATTAATTTCCTATCAGCTAAAAGCCGGCTTGAAGGGCTGTAATTTACATTCTACAGCCTGTCTTGTCCTAATGCCCCGCATTGATTTTTGTCCACATTCCTATTAGACTGTGGGCCAATTGATATTGAATATGACCTCGGGTCGTATTCATTTTTCAAACCTAAAATTTGTCAGATTCTTTTCACAAAGGACAATGTCATGACACTTCAGCGAAATATGGGCGCGATTCATATCTTTTTTCTGGCTGCAACAATTCTTCTGTCACTCTGTGGGCAAGCACATACGAGAGATTCCCTTTATGTCCCCGATGCCCTTGTTCCCTGGAAGGAATGGGTGCTGCACGGAAAAGAAGAACAGTTGTCATGCATTCCCATGTACAACAATGCCCGACAGCTCCTCTGCATCTGGCCGGGTCAATTGAATCTGGATCTGACAGACAACGGGGGCACGTTTGAACAGTCATGGCAGGTGTATGCCCGGACCCGGGTGGATTTACCGGGCTCCGGCCGGAACTGGCCCATTCAGGTGCTGGTTGATGGCAAGCCCGAGGTGGTTCTGGACCAGGACAATTCCCCGGGACTGATCCTTTCCCCGGGACGTCATATCATCAGCGGAGAATTTTCATGGCGATCCATGCCCGAACATCTGAACATCCCTGCATCAACCGTGCTGGTCGATGTAAGGGTGAACCATCAGCCTGTGACCTTCCCGGATCTGGATGACAGGGGACGGTTGTGGCTTAAACACCGGCAGCGAGAGGAGCGGGTGGAAGACCGGTTGAAAATGGAATGTTTCCGCCTGATTGAAGATGACATCCCGGCCCGGATGGTCATCAACCTTGCACTGGAGGTGTCCGGACAGGCCCGGCAGATGGTGTTGGGGCCGGTATACCAAAGCGAAACGTTCATACCGGTCTCCTTTGATACGCCGCTGCCCGCCCGTTTGGAATCCGACGGCCGGATCACCGTCCAGGTCCGGCCCGGGCGCTACACCCTTGAACTCAACCTGCGTTATGCCGGGCCTTTGGAAACCGTTCAATTTATTCGTCCGGACCAGCCATTCTGGCCGGCCCGGGAAATCTGGAGCTTCAGTGCAAAAACCGACCTGAGGCGGGTGCAGGTTTCAGGGGCCCA
Source organism: uncultured Desulfobacter sp. (assembly GCF_963666675.1). NCBI lineage: Bacteria > Pseudomonadati > Thermodesulfobacteriota > Desulfobacteria > Desulfobacterales > Desulfobacteraceae > Desulfobacter > uncultured Desulfobacter sp. The sequence continues at coordinate 136,653 of NZ_OY762929.1, forward strand.
GCCCGTTGACCCCAAGCAGACCCGCATGCCGGCAGAATGGCAATCATATCCGGCCTACCTGATGGCACCTGACACCACATTGGCCTTTAGGCAGATCAAGCGGGGAGATCCGGACCCCGCACCGGATCAGCTCGCTTTGAACCGGACCCTGTGGATGCGGTTTGACGGTTCAGGGTTTTTTATCCAGGATAAAATCACGGGTAAGAAAAACACCAACTGGCGCCTGGAGTTGAATCCTGCCATCCATCCGGGACAGGTCCTTGTGGATGGTAAAGAGCAGTTGATTACCCAAAGAGAAAACAGTGCCAAGGCCGGTATTGAGCTGAGGAACGGTAAAATCGATATCGTGGCCGACACCACCTTTGAACATGGGATTTCCGATGTGCCGGCAACGGGCTGGGATCATGATTTCAACAGCGTAAACGGCAGGCTTAACCTGCCCGCCGGCTGGACCTTGATCAACGCCCGGGGCGTGGACCGCATCCCCGGTACCTGGGCGGGCAAATGGACCCTGCTGGATTTTTTTGTGGTCTTGATTTTTACCATTGCACTGTCCCGGGTGTACTCAAAGCCGCTGGCCGGTCTTGCCTTTGTTACCCTGGTGCTGATTTTCCATGAATACCAGGCGCCCCGGTATATCTGGCTGGTGCTCCTGGCGGGGTTCACCCTGCTTAAATATCTGCCCGAAGGCAGGATGCGAAGCGTTGTGAAGTTGTGCCAGGGGCTGGCTCTGATCTGTTTTGCCGGCATTGTGATTCCCTTTGCCATCCAGACCCTTCGCATCGGCATATATCCGGAACTGGCAAGGCCATGGACCAATACCTCAAATACCGTCATTCGGTCCGAAGCCCGGGACCAGGCCGCGGATATGGCGACCGGTGCCCGGACCTCGACCGCGGCAAGAATGGAACAGCAAGCCCCAGCCCCAAAGGCGCTGAAGCAGGTCGGCAGCCTGTCCAGCTCCATGTATTCGGCAAGTGAATCGGGATCCGGCGGCAGGCCTGGCCAGGTGATGCAGTACGATCCAAAGGCACGGACCCAGACCGGTCCGGGCATGCCGTTGTGGCCCGCCTATAAAACCATTGATTTTTCCTGGTCCGGGCCTGTGAGCAAAGATCAATCCATCAAATTTTTTCTGATCGGGCCCAAAGTGAATTTGGTTCTGGCGTTTTTGCGGGTCGCCCTTGTGGTGCTTTTGGCTGCGGGCATGCTTGGCATCGGCAAAGGGGGAATTAAAAAGACGACAGCCACCGGTATTAAACAGATGTTTCCTGCTTTAGTGGCACTTGTTTTATGTCTTACACCGGCCTTGTCCCATGCAACGCAATTCCCACCAAAGGCGATGCTGGAAGAGCTGGAAAAACGGCTGTTGGAAACGGATAAATGTTTTAATCATTGCGCCAATTTCCCCCGGGCATCCATTGATTTGAAAAAAGATAGGATGTCGGTCGGTATGACTGTTCATGCCGCCATTGACACGGCAGTTCCCATTCCCGGAGATGCCGGCCAGTGGCTACCGTCCCAGGTGACCGTGGATGACCGGACTGCTGCGGGTATTTTCAAAAAAGAGGGAAAATTCTGGGTGATGGTTCCCAAGGGCCGTCACAAAATAGCCCTTGACGGGGCCATCCGCCGGCAGAACGGATTTCAGCTTGTTTTTCCCCTGAAATCCCGGCACCTGGATATTGTGTTGGACGGCTGGACTGTGGAAGGCCGTCATCCCGACGGCAGCTTTGATGCCCAGCTTCAGTTCAAACGAAAAGCACGGGTTGACGGCGATCATCAGCAGGTACTTGAGACAGGCGTTCTGCCGGCTTTTGCCCGGGTTGAACGCACCCTGCTGCTTGGACTGGTCTGGAAGGTCAATACCCGGGTCATCCGTGAAGGCGAAGCAAAATCAGGCATGGTCCTTGATATCCCGTTACTTCCCGGCGAGTCCATCACCACCGAGGGCATCCGGGTGCAGGGGAATACGGCAAAGATCAATTTCCGTTCCGGCCAGCGAACACTTGCCTGGGAATCCTTTCTGACACCGTCAGACAAAATAACGTTAAAACATGCCGATACCCGGGACTGGACCGAAATTTGGAAAGTGGATGTCAGCCCTGTCTTCCACATGGAATACCAGGGAACCCCGGTGATCTTTCATAAAACCGGCACCCGCTGGTATCCCACCTGGCATCCCTGGCCGGGAGAAACCCTGGCACTTACCGTAACACGGCCCCAGGGCATTGAGGGACAGACCTTGACCATTGAAAAAAGCCTGCTGACCTTTTCGCCGGGCAGAACGGCCACCGCTGCCCAGCTGGATCTCACCATTAACAGCAGCCAGGGGGGGCGTCACACCATTAACCTGCCCGATAACGCCCGGCTGCAGGAGGTGAAAATCCAAGGCCGGATACGGCCGATCCGGCAGGATCAGCATCAGGTGACCCTGCCCATTGTACCCGGACGCCAGGAGATTGTGTTGCAATGGATGTCAGCCGGCGGTATCACGCCTTTTTATAAGACACCGGTCGTGGATTTGGGTATGGACAGCGCCAACACCTGTGTGGACATTAAACCGGGCAGCAGCCGGTGGCCCCTGTTTCTGGGGGGAGAGCAGGCGATGGGTCCGGCCGTGCTGTTCTGGTCGGAAGTGATCGTCATTTTGATCATTGCCTTTATTTTGTCAAAAACCGGATGGACGCCGTTGAATCTGTTCCAGTGGTTTTTGCTGTTCATCGGTATCACCATGAATCATCCGGCCGCCGTTATTGTTGTGGCGGGTTGGCTCATTGCCCTGGATATGAGGCCCAAAGCAGATAAGCTCACCGGTACGAAATTCAACCTGGTCCAGCTGGGTATCGTGTTGCTGACCCTTGCGTCGGGGGCGTGTCTGGTGTTCAGCATCTCCAACGGGCTTCTAGGGCACCCGGATATGAACATCCGGGGCAACGGGTCAAGTGCCCACCTGCTGCGTTGGTACCATGATGTGTCCGGCCCTGTAGTGCCCCGTACCTGGATGGTCTCCATTCCCATGTGGGCCTACCGGGTTGCCATGCTGGCCTGGGCGCTTTGGGTCTCCTTCTGGCTGATTAATATTCTCAAGTGGGGCTGGGCAAGGTTTTCCACTCCCGAGCTGTGGTCCAAAGTGCAGTGGCGCAAGCCAAAACCCAAGACCCATCAGCAGGCCCACTGGAAACCGGCTGGTCAGCGGGGCAGGGAAACGGATGCCGGGCAGGACGAATAAATGTTGAAAAAAAGATGGATAGTGATGCTCACTGTAATATGATTAATGATTTAATCATATTACAGTGTTTTTTGAGGTCGGATTAGGATTCGTTCTCTTTTTTCTTGAGTTTCCCGGCCAGGATATGGCGTTTGCCGGCATTGAGTTCCACCTTGCGAATTCGGATGGATTCGGGGGTGATCTCCACCATCTCATCGTCCCTGATGAAATGGATGGCCTGTTCCAGGGTCATGGGTTTAACCGGCGAACAGATGGTGGCTTCGTCTTTTCCGGATGCCCGCATGTTGGTCAGTTTTTTCTCCTTGCAGGCATTGACGTCAATATCCGAATGGCGGTTGTGCTCGCCGATGACCATGCCTTCGTATACCGGGGTGCCCGGTGAGATGAACAGCCGTCCCCGGGGTTCGAGGTTAAACAGGGCATAGGGCACCGCCTTCCCCTGGCGGTCGCATACCAGGGACCCCGTGTAACGCACGGGAAAATCCCCGCGATAGGGTTCATATCCGGACAGGTAGGAGTTCATGATACCCGTGCCCCGGGTGTCGGTCATGAATTCATCCCGGTACCCGATCAGGGAGCGTGACGGGATGGAGAATTCCAGGCGGACCCGGCCTTTGCCGTTGTTCACCAGGTTGGTCATCTTGCCTTTTCTAACGGAGAGTTTTTCGGTGACCACACCCATGAAGTCCTCATCACAGTCCACAAACAGATGTTCAATGGGTTCCAGGGTCTGGCCGTTTTCTTCCCGGTAAATGACCTTGGGGCGTCCCACGCACAATTCAAAATCTTCCCGGCGCATGGTTTCAATGAGAATGGCCAGCTGAAGTTCTCCGCGTCCCTTGACCACAAAGCTGTCGTCTGCGGTGCTTTCTTCCACGGCGATTGCCACATTGAGCAGGGTCTCCTTGAGCAGACGCTCCCGGATTTTTCTGGATTGAACGTTTTTACCCTCTCTGCCGGCAAAGGGTGAGCTGTTAATGGCAAACCGCATGAAGACGGTGGGTTCGTCCACGGTGATCCTGGGCAGTGCCAGGGGGTTATCCCGGGTGCATATGGTATCGCCGATTTTTACATCTTCAATACCTGCCAGGACAATAATATCTCCGGTGTCTGCCTGGTCCACCGGCACCAGTGTCATGCCGTCATAGGACTGGAGTTTGGAAACCTTGAGCTGTTTTTGAGCATCCTCCTCACCCATACACACCAGAGAGGCGTTGGAGGCGGCAGACCCGTTGAATACTTTGCCGATGGCAAGACGTCCCAGGTAGTCGGAATAGCCTAAGTCCGACACCAGCATCTGGAAAGGGGCCTCCGGATCATAGGAGGGGGGCGGCATCTCATTGACAATGATATCAAGCAGCACCTTGAGGTTATCCACATCTTCTTCCAGTTCCCGCTTGACAATGCCGTCCCGGCCAATGGCGTAAAGATAGGTGAAATCCAGCTGTTCGTCCGTGGCGTCCAGATCGATGAACAGGTCATAGACCATGTCCAGCACCTCGTCGGGACGGGCATCCTTGCGATCGATTTTGTTGATGATCACAAGCACGGGAAGGCCTGCCTCAAAGGTTTTTTTAAGTACAAACCGGGTCTGGGGCAGCGGCCCTTCGGAGGCATCCACCAGCAGAATGGCGGAATCAGCCATGGACAGGGCGCGCTCCACCTCGCCGCCGAAATCGGCATGGCCCGGGGTGTCAATAATATTGATCTTTACCCCGTTGCAGGTGACCGAGCAGTTCTTGGCGGCAATGGTAATGCCCCGCTCCCGCTCCAGGTCCATGGAGTCCATGAGCCGGTCATCCACGTCCTGGCCTTCCCGGAACATCCCGCTTTGTTTGAACATGGCATCCACCAGCGTGGTTTTCCCATGGTCAACATGGGCAATGATGGCAACGTTTCTTAATTTATCATTTACTGCACTGTTTTTTTTCATATGCTCCTGCTATTTAAACTATAGTTATATATTCGTGTTTGGACTAAATTATGGGTGCCCAAATGCAAGGGACAGAAAAATTTGCCGCCATTTGTACCCCAAAAGTACAATTGGTAATCAGACTTGCAAATTTTTCAGTAACGTGCAGATGGGTGACGTTTAGTTTTGATTTTATTTTGAAATACGAGTGGTGCCGTCCGGTGCTGTTAATATCCGAACCCTGTCCCCGGGATACATGGGGACATCCGCCTCCTGGACCACCACAATGGTTCGTCCGCTGTCAAGATTGACAACAATTTCCAAACCGTTTTTGGTTCCGGCTTCGCGTTCAATGGCGGCGCCAAGGGCCGCACCTGCCAGGGCCCCGACAATGGTGGCCACATCCCGGCCATGGCCGCCGCCCACGGTGCTGCCGAGCACTCCGCCGGTCACGCCGCCGACGGCACCGCCGACAATCGGTGGATTCGAGGCCTGGATAATGATCGATTTAACGGATTCCACAGTTCCGGTATCCACGGTCTGGGCCCGCATGGTCTGGTCATAGGTATATACATTGGAGCTGGATGACCTGCATCCGGCTAAAGTCATCATTGCTGCAGCCATGATGCAAACAATTAATTTTATGCCTGATCCGGCTGTATTCATGGTTTTGCCTCCTAGGGTTCAACTTCTGTCCGGGGTATCAATGGTGCCTGGGCCGCTTTTTTAGCCTTTAAAGGCTTAAATTACCAGCATTAAAACGCCATTATACCGTTTGCGGCCGGCAAAAGGAAGTAAACATTGCATGAGAAAAGGTCAACAGGGCAGGGCAAAATTAAAATTGACTGTAGATAAAACGCCGGCTTGACCGGATAAAGAGACTTGTAATCGTTACTGGGGTCACATATAGAGACAAAAACATGGTGTTTTATTTTTATGTCTTGGGGAGAATAAAAATGCATAATTACACAGAGCTGCACATTCACACCACACATACTGCCGGAAACTCGGTGTTGACCATCGACGATGCCGTACAACGGGCAAAAGAGTACGGCATGACGGCTTTGGGGATTATGGACAGCGGTACCATGGGCGGTGTTGATGCCTTTGTGGATGCGTGCCGAAAGGCACGGATTACGCCGATTGTGGGCTGCGGATTCTATTTGACACTGGGGGATCATTGTCAAAAGGCGGATCAAAAGTATCATCTGCCGGTGATGGCGGAGAACGGGACGGGGCTGGAAAACCTGCGTGCGCTTGACAAAATTGCCCAAACAGACGGCTTTGTGGGGCGCCCGCAGATTGATTCGGCACTGCTGGACGCATATCGCCAGGGACTGATCGTGCTCACCGGCGGGCGCGGGGGTGCCGTGGATAAATTTTTGAAAGCCGGTGATCACCAGAACGCAGAGGCGCTGTTGCTGAAGTTGAAATCAATTGTCGGACCGCAGAATCTGTTGGTGGAGCTGCAGGACAATGGCCGTGCCGGCGAGATAGAGATGAACCGTCTGCTGTGGGATCTGGCAAAAACGTGCGGGGTGGCATGCGTTGTGACCGGCGGCCCCTTTTACCTTGATCCTGGCGACGCCGCGGCGTGCAATCGGCTGCGTGAAGCAAACGGCAACAATCCGCTTTACGGCGACGGGTTTAATTTCCGGTCCGGGGCGGCCCAGGCCTCTCGATTTGAAAAATATCCCGACGCTTTAAAGAACAGTGTGGAAATTGCCCGTCGGTGTTCGTTTTTGTAAAAAAATAGACACACGTTTACCTGAATCAATGGTAAGTTATCAGATATGTTTTGGTATAACGAAGAGATAGAACCACTTGAATCAAAGCCGGTCCCTCCAAAAGGTCAAACGCCCAGACTGCTGTTTTACGGCAGTTCGTCCCTGCGCTTGTGGCCCGATCCCCGGCATGATTTCCCGGAATTTGAAGTGATCAACCAGGCGTTTGGCGGGTCCACCCTGGCCGCCTGTTGTTGGTTTTTTACACGATTGGTACCCCGGTTTCATCCGGATCTGCTTGTTTTTTATGCCGGGGATAATGACCTGGGTGAAAATCGTCATCCCGAAGAGGTGTTTATCTGTTTTAAATATTTGATGACGTTAATTGACCGGCATTTGGGAGACATACCCGTTGCCTTTATTTCGGTGAAACCAAGCATTGTCAGACAAAATCTGATCAATTCAATTAAATTTACAAACACCATTATTCGCAACGAAATAGACGCGGTTTATCCCCATTGCACCTTTGTTGATATATTTGATTCAATGTCCCAGGCCAATGATCAAAACATATTATTTGAAGACGACGGGTTGCATCTAAGCGCAAACGGATATGCTGTTTGGAAGCGGCTGTTGAAAGAACAATTCCTCGACAGGTTTGTGGGATCGTAATTTCCGGCTGGATAGATGTTAAGTGGGCCGGAACTGAACGTCAGGCGGTAAAATTGACCCCGATACCGGTGTCGTCGATTCGGGAGATCCGGCCGTTCCGCCGCTGGGGACCGATGTCGTCGGTTTGAAAGGTCATGACGATCAAATCGTCTTTTTTATATTTTTCAGGTGTCCTGGACTTGATGAAAATGCCGGAGAAACTTAGATCCCGGGCCTGTTCTTTATACAGGGTACCTTTGTTTATAAAATCCACAAAACCATGGAATTCAGTTCTGGCGTACCTGCGGCGTTCCGACTCGCCCGGCTGGGGGATGACGGGTTCGGCTTCAAGTGAGGTTTCTTCATCTATACTCTCATTGTACTTGAGAACATAAATATTTTTTGCGGTGGTATTGTCTGAGGCCTGTCTAAAACGCAGGTAAAGCCTAAAGAGATGGATGCATACAAATATTAAGATCAGGGCGATGATGAGGGTAAGTATTATGTTCAATGGCGTCATCTGTTTTTCCTGGACCCAACACGGTGATTAAAATTGATTCAACGGCCATGGTCGATCCTGCCTGTCAACCATCGTATTAATTTACAACGAAACAGGAACGTAATTCAAATGGTTATGAAAACGTTCTTAATAGATGAATATCGTGGTGTAAAACATATTTAACTGATAGAAAATCATTTCCGGGTGGAAATTACAAGAATAAAGATGAATGCGATATAAATTAACCCGAAAGTCACCGGTGTGGTTTGAACTCCAGCTGATAAATAAAAAGAAATTCAGCGTCATAATCGGATTTTTTATTCCGTTATTCTTTGTAATCGGTCATCCAACTTCTTTTTTTTTGTTTTCCCGGCGGTCCCTTTCGGCCTTTCTTTTCCCTTGTTTTTCCCGGCTGTAGGCCGTTTCAAGGGTATTTTCGGTTTGTCGGGGACATGGGCATCCATCCTGCAACGTTTTTCCTTCTTTTAACCTTTGGGAGGCGGACGCGTTGATATCCCGGAATGAAAAGTCATCCTATGTAAGGCAAACGGAAAAAGCGTATGCCGGTGTTTATGAAACCATGAACCGGCTAAGCTCCCCGGCTGCGGTGGAGACGGCGGAAAAGGCAAGGAACGAATTGATTTCAGCCATATTCGACCGGTCCGGGTCTCCGGCCGCATGGCGATTTGCCGAGACCAAGCCCTACACCCACGGCATATCGCCGGGATGCGCCCTCTGCGGCCAGGGGAAGTGGTCCTGCCTGTTCGTCAATAATATCTGCAATGCCAATTGTTTTTACTGCCCCTCAACCCAGAATGATCCGGGCCTGCCCATGACCAGCACCGTGACCTTTGAAAATGCCCTGGACTATGCGAATTATGTGAATCAATTCGGCATAGAGGGGGTCGGGTTCAGCGGGGGCGAGCCCCTGATGACGTTTGACAGGGTGTTGGATTACCTCAATGCTGTTATGGAGAACGCCTGCGGTCCCATGTATACCTGGATGTATACCAACGGCATCCTGGCAACCGAAGATAAGTTCAAAGCGCTTCGGGACAGCGGTCTCAATGAAATCCGTTTTGATCTCTCCGCAAACAATTACGATCTGTCCGGCCTGGAGAAGGCTGTGGGCATTATTCCGATTGTCACGGTTGAAATTCCGGCCGTGCCCGAAGATCTTGGGATCACAAAGCCCCTGACCGCCGTTTTAAGTTCAATGGGGGTCAACTATCTGAACCTCCACCAGATCCGGTGTACCCAATTTAACCGTCCCAAGCTCGTTCGACGGGGCTATACGTTTATCCACGGACCGGGCGTGGCTGTTCTTGAGACCGAACTTGCGGCGTTGGAACTGATCCGGCACACCCTGGATCGGGATATCCACCTCCCGACTAATTATTGTTCTTTTACCTATCGCAACCAGTTCCAGAAGGCCGCCGCCCGGCGCAGGAATGCGGGGCTGGTGAAAAAAGCGTGGGAAGAGATCACCGCCACAGGATTGATCCGTGCCATGAGCATTACAGGGCCGCCTGAACGGCTCGGCCCGGTCCTGGATCGGTTCCGCTCCCAGGCGGACGACGGCTGGACGGTTCCGGCCAAGCAGGATCGGATCTCTTTTCATCCAAGACTCTGGTCGCTGATTGATTTTACCGGACTTGAACTAACGGTTCGATATCATGCCACCGCCCTCAGGCCCGCAGCCACCCTGCGCTACCCCTTCACCAAGGTCCGGCTGAGCCGGGACAAGGCGGTGGTCATTGAAAGGGATGACCGGCACCCGGGCATACGGCTCAAAGGGGATGATATCCCGGCCTTTGCCCGTCAGTTTCTTTTTCCTTGGAATTCGGAGTCCGGACCGGCCGGGCTTGCTGCCGAGCTGGAACGGGCAGTGTCCCGGTTTGAAAATTTTGATCCGGGCCTTGCCCGCTGTATTGAGGATGGGCTTTATCCATTTGCCCGTCAGCTGTGCAGATAGACAAATATTTCAGATGAAAATTTTCGTGAACTGGCTGATCTTTTTTTTAACAACTATTGCCGGACCTTTTACAACAGATCCGGAACCGCCGGTGCTTTTCCCCGGGGAAAGAACCTGCAGAATCTGGGGGCGGATTTACCTTTTGTGTTCCAGATACGCCTGTAATCGTCTTTTGGGATCGAAGGTGCCATGAAATCGGCTTTGGATCCACAACCTTTTTTCTTCTCCCATAAAACCATTCAAAATCCGCGTTAAACTGCAGGCCGATCAAAGTTGCCGCTGTCTTGCCGACAGGACGGATTGACATTGCATGCCATGGCATTTAATGTATAGCCATAGTACCGTTCTGGTTTAAACGGCGTTACACTTACCATCAGACAAAACTTTTCTTAAAAGTTTCAAGGGGATACCTCATGACCATCATAATTGTGGCAGCTTTGTTTATTGTTGCGCTATTTGCATTTAATCTGATTATCAGGCGTCTGCAGCGGCCGAAAGTTTCATTGTCTTCAGAGGGACAGTCCAGCCGCCCCCCTGAAAAAGAAGATCCGGCGGCCAATTTCAAAGAAATCCTTGATACCCTGATCAAGCTGAACCTTATGATCCGCACCGACCGGGGGGGGGCCATGGAGTTGATTTCAAAAATTGAATCCATTATAGATGACCTTAAGGCGATTCTTCCGGATATGATTGACCGTTATCCGGGAGAGACGTTGACCTATGAATTGAAAAAGATCGGGTCCACACACTTGTTTAAGACCGTCAAAGAGTATCTCGACCTTTCCCCGGACGGCAGGCAGACCCAGCGCGAGGTGTTTGAAAAAACCATTGAAACCCTTCAAGAGGTCTGCGCAAGATCCCGGCAGATTGTAGACAATAACGAAACCGCAGAATTTAAAACCATGGCCCATTTTCTTGAGGGCAAATTTTCATAAAGGAGAACACCTATGTCCAGTTTGGCTCAGGAACTTGCCAGTGTGGCCGGTCAGGCCAAAGCACCTGTATTAGCCGAAGTTACGCAAGCATCAGGGCAGGGGGCGCTTACCCCGGTCCAGGCCCCGGACCAGCTGGTGCCGGTCCAGCCCGGACACCTTGCTGTTGAAGATATCAAGGCCCTTGAAACGGCGGCTGACGATTTTGTGGAGAAGGTGAAAAATGATCCGTCGAATTGGCAGCTGGGTAATTTTGTATTTTCCCTCGGCCGGGACGTCATGGAAAAGACCCAGGCCCAGGTCTCCCTATACGACCGGAAAATGGGTTCGGTACTGAAAAATGTGGCGTCCGAGGAGAGTTCGCCTGTGGCAAGAAATATTCTGGCCATCAAAACCGAGCTGGATAAGGTCAACCCCACCATGGTGGCAAAGACGGAAACGCCTTTGCCCAAAAAGATGCTGGGACTGTTTACCCGCACCGTCAACCGTCTGCCCAAAGGGGACGAGATCCTGCGCATTATTGCCGAACGCAGGGAAACCGTGAACTCCACCATTGACGGCATCCGGGACCACCTGCGCGGCGAGGCGGACCAGGTGGCCTTTGATGCGGCGGAACTGTCCCAGATCTGCGACGCCTTAAAAGAGATCCAGCCGGCTCTGCAGGAACAGATCTACCTGGGCCAGTTGATTTGGGAAAAGCTATCCGCCCACCTTGAGACGGTGGACGATCCCCGGGTCAAAGAGGCGCTGACCACCCTGACCTCGGATCTGGCCATGGCGGTTGTGGACCTGCAGACCATTGACAACTCCAATCTCCAGACCCGGTTCGGCGGCGAGATGATGGTCAGAAATTCACACCTGGTCCAGCGCCTGGTCCAGCGCACGGACATGATTCTGGCCACGGCTGTGAAAAATGCCCTGGCCGTGCGGGTGGCAGCCGAACAGCAGATGGATACCCTCAAACACCTGGATATGGTACAGCAGGCCGCAGCCGAAACCATGACGGATACGGCCAAGGTCATTGGCGATGCCGCGGTCAAGGGTGCAAAGATGAGCCAGAGCATGACCGTGAATATCGAAGCCCTGGAAGAGGCATGCAACACCTATGAGCAGGCGTTTGAGGCCTATACGGCCATTTCCAAGGAGACCATCAGCATTGCGTCCCAAAGTTCCAATGCCCTGGGGACTATGAATGAACGGTTCAGGGCCAGGACAGATGCATTAACATCAAGACGCCAGGAGAAGTAATATGATATCCGTTTCAGACCAAAAATCCTTTGATCAGCGGTTTTCCCTGATTCGTACCCTGGACCCGGACAAGGTTTTGTCCCCGGAGGAACAGATCCGCCTGACCATCATGGATGCAGGGGTGGGGGACTGTTTTACCTGTCTGGGCAACACCTATTTTATCCAGGAGATCAACAAATACCAGGAGGCCAAAGGAGATTATTCAAAGCTCAAAGATTATTTTGTCACCGAACTTACCTGCCTGTGCCTGGAGACCGGTGCAGTGGGCCATTTTGAATGGGAAATTGATGATGAGCTGGAAGTGACCATTACCTTGAATCAAACCAAGTTCAACCGGCTGACCGATGATGAAGGCCAACCCATTGATGAAGATGACCTGGACCAGATTGTTGACGATGAAGACAGCATCATCTATGCCGGGCAAACCTTTGAATACGACGATGACTGGGCTGCCGTCTACCGGCGTAACGACAAGGAAGAACGGGTTTATATGTATGAATTTGTCAATGACCTGTCGTCCATGTTTCTTACCATTGAAGAGTGGCAGGACGAAGACAAAGAGGAGTACCGGATTTATATTTCCAAACCCGTGGAACCGGCGGAAATAACATTGATTTCCAGGGGAGGGGATAACCCATGAGTGTCCCAACCCCTTGTGGTAAAATAGAACAGATATTCACAAGTGTGGTCGTTGTTTTATTGGCCCTGGGTTTTCTGACCGGTTGCGGCCAGGGCCTTTCCGATGCAACCAGAACCCAGGCCAAGGCCGTAAAACAGGATTTGAAATCCACCCAGGATTTCATTGAATCCCAGAAGAAGAAATATGAGCGTATGTCGGCATCGCCGGACTTCTCCGCCCTGGCGGAGTATGCATCCCGAGAGAAATGGGACACTGCATTTGCCGATGCTGACGCCACCCTGGCCCGGGCCCGGGGGGTGTATGACAAGGGGTTGAAGGTTACCCTCAAGCAAAACCAACCCGAAGGCGAAGCCCAGGCCCTGGCCCAGATCAAGCAGGTGACCTCGGTGATCCGGGACGCCAGAAACGAGGCAAAAGCGCCCTTTGAACGGGCAGGCCGGATCAGGGCCGCCATGTCAGATGCCCCGGCCATGGAAGCATCCGCCCTGGCCGCAGCACAGCTCATCCAGTCAACGGTGCAAACTCTGGAACAGGGACCCGTGGCCAAGGCAAGGGAACAATTTCCCGATTCAAATGCCAAAATCACGGCCCGGTTTGCCCCGTTTTCAAAGATGGTGGATGACACAACGGCCAATACGCAGATTGTAAAGGCCCAGTATCAGGCCCATACCCAGGGAAATGCCGACTATGCCGCATTTGTTACGGCAGCCGATGCCATAGAACAGGCAAAGAAAACACTGTCCAAGAGCGGGCCAAAATTCGAAAACGATCTGGACCAGTTATACCACAGCTATACCAAAATCCTTGAAGACATGAAGGTGGAGCATTATGTCACCATCTATCGTGAATCCTGGAATGATAATTCGGATTATTACAACCCCGGAACTTTTGTTTATACCGCCCAGGTCTCTCCTTCTGTATTTGAGACATTAACCGAGTCCAACGCCGAATCCATTGCCGATCTGACGCCGGGGTACAGCGGGATGAATCTGCGGGTGACCCGGGGGCTGGAGTCGGCCTTTAAGAGTTTGAATCTTGATCTGGTTGCAGGCTGGCCGGATTCCCGGCACAATGCCGCCACCTTCTTCCTCCAAGACACCCGGTTAAAGTATTTTCATAAATACATCCAAGAAGAGAACGGGGAGACGTCCGAGACCGACTGGGAACCGGTGAATGCATCGTTTTATGAACAGAACCTGGACAACCTGGGCATGGCGATTTTGTCCAAGCCCTATGGTGAGTTTGAACCGGATTCCCATGCCGCCCCGCCCGGCATGGCCTATGTCGGAAATCCAAAGTACGGGGAGTGGAAAAAAGATGGAAGCGGCAACAGTTTCTGGTCATGGTACGGGCGGTATGCCTTTTTTTCCAACCTGTTCTTTTTTCCCTCCCATAACTACTCCTATGGATCATGGAACCGCTGGAATACGGATTATAGACACAGAAAACCCTATTACGGCCAAACCGGCACGGGATATACATTCGGCTCCCGGGGATCACGAATGAAAGATTCACCACGGTATCAGAACAGCACCTTTTCAAAAACCGGCGGATTTAAAACCGCTTCTGCATCGGTAAGGGGTGGCGCATCAGGTATCAGAGGCGGCGGTCCCAAGTCAAAAGGCAAATAGTGTTTGGACCAAACACGTTAGTTGCGTTCAGGCATTAATTAAGGAGAATAACTTATGGATTATATGGCAACCTTAATCAGCATGGGGCATGGTTTATGCTATGCCCTGGTGAGCATTTTTTTCATTTTTCTGGCCAAAAAGCTGGATGACTGGCGGACAAAGGATTTTGATGATGACCGCCACATTGACGACGGCAATGTGGCCGTGGGATTACGACGGGCAGGGTTATATCTCGGCATTGCCATCGGTATGGTCGGCGCATTGTCCGGGGATTCGGCAGGGTTTCAAACCGATCTGCTCTATCTTCTGGTGGATGGTGCCCTGGTCACCGTGTGTCTTTTTCTTGCCCGGTTCATCAATGATTCCATCATGATGGGCAATATGAATAATGACGCCGAGTGTATACGCGTATTTACCCTTGAAGACGGACGAACGGTTACAGGCAATACCGCCCTTGGCATGGTGGAGGCGGGCATGTACATTGCCACAGGGTTTATTCTCAACGGCAGCATGTCCGGCAGCGGGGGCAGTCTTGGCCAGGCCCTGGGATCGGCTTTGCTCTTTTTTGTGCTGGGGCAGATTGTGCTTTTAGGGTGTGGGCTGCTGTATGAACTGATCACCCCCTTTGGTGTCCGGGATGAGATCAAGCAGAACAATCCGGCCGCAGGAATCGGCCTGGCCGGTATTCTGATTGCCCTGGGGATCATTTTAAAAGCAAGTCTATCGGGTCCGTTTACCGGGTGGATCAATGATATTGTCGGATTTTTGATATATACGGTGTGCGGCATGATTCTGCTCATCGGCTTTACAGCCCTTGTGGACCGCTTTCTTTTGCCCACCACAAATATTGCAACCGAAGTCAAAGAGGATAAAAATGTTGCGGCACTGGTGCTGGTCCAGGCCACCATCATTGCCGTGGCGCTGATCATTGCCCATGCCATCTGATCTATCGGGGAGCGAACGGGAAACCGGACGCTCCCGGCTCAATCCGGCTTCGGCCCTGCTGTGCCTGTGCATGTTTGCATCCGGGGCCTGCGGTATCATCCTTGAGTACATTCAGGCAAGCCTGGCCTCCATGATCCTGGGCAATGCCTTTGAACAGTGGGCCATGGTGATCGGCCTGATGATGTTCTGGATGGGCTTCGGCAGTCTGATCCAGGCCCAGATCTCCAAAACACGCCTGATCCACGCCTTTATCGGCATTGAAATCGCCCTTGCCCTTGCCGGGGGGTATTCGCCCACCCTGACCTATCTCTCCTACGGATACACCAGCCACTACAGCCTGGTGCTCTATTTTTTTGTATCCGTGATTGGTATTCTCATCGGTCTTGAAATCCCGGTGATCATACGGATCAACAACGATTTTTCCAAGGAGCTGTCCACCAACCTGGGCAATATCCTGTCCGCGGACTATATCGGATCGTTGGCCGGGGCTTTGGTTTATGTGTTCGTCCTGCTGCGTTTTTTTCCGATCACCGAAGCGGCTTTCTTAACCGCGGGCATGAATTTTTTTCTGGCCCTGATAACATTCATCTATTTTACCCGCAAGCAGATCATCCACCGTAATATCCCCTTGCTTGTGATCATGGCCGCCACCTGTGTGGCCGTGGTGTTCGGGTATATGGACAATCGCAACTGGCAGATTAGCAACGAACAGGCCCTGTACGATGATCCCATTGTCTATTCTAAAACCAGCCAGTATCAGCACATCGTGATCACCCATTTCAAACCCCTGGACGAAATCCGGCTTTTTTTAAACGGAAATCTGCAGTTGTGCAGTACGGACGAGGCCCGGTACCATGAGTCCCTGGTCCATCCGGCCATGGCCCTGGCCCCGGCCCGCAGCCGGGTATTGATTCTGGGGGGCGGTGACGGCTGCGCGTTAAGGGAGGTGCTGAAATATCCGGATGTGGATCAGATTACGCTGGTGGATCTGGACCCGGCCATGACCAAGCTTGCCGCCACACATCCCCTGCTGTCCAGGCTTAATAACCATGCCTTTGACAATGCCCGGGTCACCACCCTGACAGGGGCCGGGATTTCCCCGGGGGATTTCCGTCAAATTTATCAAGCCGCATCGAACAAAAAAAGAAAACCGGACCACGCCCGGCATGTGGCCGAGGTCCGGGTCATGAATCTGGATGCGGACAAGTTTCTGGAGCAGGTGACGGGCGCCTGGGACGTTATCATTGTGGACATGCCCGATCCCTCCACACCGGAGCTGACCAAACTCTACTCAAAGGAGTTTTATCTGAAAGTCCGGCACAGACTGGCAAAAAACGGCATCGCATCCGTCCAGTCCACCTCCCCATACCTTGCAAAGGAAAGTTATCTTTGCATTGGCAGGACATTGACCGCTGCCGGCTTTTCTATCCTGCCATACCATGAAAATGTGCCGTCCTTCGGGGATTGGGGCTGGTTTTTATGCCGTCGTCAAAGTTGGCACAACGACCTTGCCGCACAACGAATCAGCCACCTAAAATTTACCGTACCCACCCGGTTTCTGACCCCAGAGGTGTTCCGGCGCGAGCTTGTATTCGGCAAAGGAATGAACCAGAGCCGTCACGCCGAAATCAACACCCTTCTTTTTCCGGTGCTGTTATCCTATTACAATCATGAATCCTGGCTTCTGGACTAGTGTTTGGGCGCAAACGCATCCACCGAATTAAATTTGAACGTTATTATTCTGTTACGATGGCCCTTACTTTGGCCAACGCTTCATTGATTACCGAGGTCTGGGCCTTTTCAGCAAATTGTAATCCTCTTTCCACAAAATCGATTGTCTTGATCTGGTGACAAAGAATAACACCGGAAATTTTTTCTCCTGCTAAAGGTACTTCAAACCCATGCCCCCGGACCCTGCTCGTGACCGGGGCGACCAGCGCCAGCAGGACTTTTTTATTGAAAATTGCAGGAGAAAGAACCAGGGCCGGCCGATGCCCCATTTGCTCATGGCCGGCAACTGGATCGAAATCTGTCCAGACAAGATCGCCGCGCTCAGGAATATACACTTTTTTTTCAGATTTTGCGGCCATTACCATTCCTTTCCCACAGGCTTGTCATTTAACCATGCCTTATCCTCAGCATCCAAAACAACAGCCTTAGGATCACATTGGTTTAAAAGCTCATCAAGCGTATACTCTTTTTTTCCCTTGATCGGGGTAATAATAATCCTGCCGTCTTTTGCCTCAATGTTGACGGTCTGATCTTTTTCAAGCTGGATCATATCCGCAATTACTTTTGGTATCCTTGCTGCTAAGCTGTTGCCCCATTTTTTAATCACCAGTTCTGTCATTTTGTTTTTCCTTGAAAGTTTAAACATTGTATATACATGTTACGGCATAAAATAAATTGTGTCAACAATGTATAGACATTTAAATTCCAAACAGAAAATACGCGTCTTTGCCGCTGTCGGATTCAGCCAATTTGAGGTCGGGCTGTAGAGCACCAATCCCAAGGCCCTTGATACCATGAACCGGCCCACGGATCTGAAACGATTTGTCAACGGTGTAAAAGCCCTTGAAAAATAGGGGATTGAGGCAACCATTGATTTGATTTTCGGTCTGCC
Source organism: uncultured Desulfobacter sp. (assembly GCF_963666675.1). Taxonomy (NCBI): domain Bacteria; kingdom Pseudomonadati; phylum Thermodesulfobacteriota; class Desulfobacteria; order Desulfobacterales; family Desulfobacteraceae; genus Desulfobacter; species uncultured Desulfobacter sp. The sequence continues at coordinate 154,665 of NZ_OY762929.1, forward strand.
CGGCGACACACCCCAAGGGTTTAGAAACAGTGTGGATTTTATTTGTGAACATGATTTTCAGGACCATATCCAGGTGTTTCCGCTGCTGGTCCTGCCGGGAACGGCGTTTCGCAGGCAGGCCTTGGAACTCGGGCTTGAATTTTTCCCCCATTCCCCCTATCCGATCATAAATACCCCCGCCTTTTCCCAGGAAGATATGGTACAGGCCCTGGACTATGCCGAAGAGGCCTTTGACCGGACATTTGTGCCGTTCCCGGACCTGGAGATCGCTTTTATCGGCCCGGGCGCAAAGGATCGTTACATTTGCCCGGACAACCGGCGGCTTTTGGCCAAGCTGGTCCTGGAGACCCCTCGTTGGCTGGCTGAGATTGATGCCCTTGCGGATTGCATCTCATCTCCGTTCCAGATCTTTTTTCTCGACAACGCCCTGGATCAGAATTATATCAACCAGGTCACTGCCACGGTTTCAAAGAAAAACCCCTTTGTGCCCCTGGAACTTGTTTTTATCACCTCGGAATTTGTGCCGGATACCGATGTCGTTTTAGATGCGGCAGCCCACATCCGCCCCCACTTTCCGGATTGGGACCTGCAATACCTCTATCCGGAACCCGGGGAACCGAAGCATTCTTTTTACCCTGGTCTCTGCCGGGACCACCCCATTTTTCCAGGGCACCATGCAGCGCCAGGTTATGCTATGGTCCGGAAACGGGCTGCCGGGCCTTTCGATTTTACCGGATCTTTTTTATCTGGACGGCATTCTCATTCCCGGCCGGGGAGAAGCACTGCTGCACTGGCAGGATACCCTGGCCGAGCTTCATGAAGATATCCCCCCTGTCAGCTTTGCCGACATCGCTTTGCAGATGCGCTGGCTTTCCATGACCGAAAAGGACAAGTACCCCCTGGAAGTTTTTGATGCCATGCAATGATTTATGCCGGATTGGGCCGCCTAAAAAACAGGATTAGTCGTCAATTGGAGGAAGTTTTTCGCCAAGGACTGCCATCGGTTCCGGATACTGTTCTTGACAAAAGCACCGTCTTATTTTTATTCTAAATTTTACTGTCCTTATCCTGAACTAAAATGGTGGCTATTATGAATAGAAACAAATCTGTGGTCTCTCGTTGGCTGGTTGTTCTGTCGGCCATTCTCACCTTATTCACTGTTTGTCTCATCACCTCCATCCAGGCAGCGGAGGAGATGACTGTATACGAGAATAAGAAGCGAACCGGCGACTATGACATGATGAAAAAAGAGCATGTCATCCGCTTTCTTGTTCCCTATTCCAAGACCTATTATTATCTGGATAAAGGCGAGCAAAAAGGCCTCACCTATGAATTCATAAAGCTTTTTGAACAAGCAATAAACGCCAGAGAGAAGAAAAGACACGTCAAAATTAAGGCTGTCATTATCCCCACCCCAAGAGATCGCCTCTTTCAGGATCTGGCCCAAGGGCTTGGGGATGTGGCGGCAGGCAACCTGACCAATACGGCCCAACGGCGAAAACTTGCAGATTTTGCCGATCCGTTTTATGTGGATGCCAAGGAGATCATTGTTTCGTCAAAAGAGCATAAGGAGATGAAGTCCCTGGAAGATCTTTCCGGAAAAAAGGTGTATGTCCGCAAATCCAGCAGTTATTATCAAAGCCTGCTGACGGCAAACAGTGCCCTGAGAAAGGAAGCCAAGAAGGCAATTATTATCAAAGAGGCAGATGCGTATCTGGAAGATGAAGATCTGCTGGAAATGGTCAATGCCCAGATTCTTCCCATGATCGTCGTAGATAATCACAAGGCTGCATTCTGGGCACAGGTCTTCCCCGATATTGTGCTGCACGATTCCCTTGCTTTACGGGAAGGCGGGGAGATCGGTTGGGCGATACGCAAGAACTCTCCTCAGTTGAAGCAGGTCATCAATGATTTTGTCAAAAAGAATAAGGAGGGCTCGCTTCATTTCAATATGTTTGTCAAACGGTACATGAAAGACGCCGGCTATATGAAGAACAATGTCTCTGAGAAAGAGCGGGCAAAATTCAAGAATCTGGTCGCCCTTTTTAACAAATATGCAGATAAATATTCCTTTGACTGGCTGATGCTGGCGGCACTCTCCTACCAGGAGTCCGGTCTGGATCAATCCAAGAAAAGCAATGTAGGTGCCATCGGCATCATGCAGGTCATGCCTGCAACGGCAAAGGATCCCAATGTTGCGGTGCCCGATATTCAGCTGTTGGAAAACAATATTCATGCGGGCAGCAAATATCTGCGATTTATAACTGACCGCTATTTCATGGATCAGGGGATAGATACGCTTAATCGGCACTTGTTTGCCTTTTCAGCCTACAACGCAGGTCCTGCCCGGGTGAAAAAGTTACGCGAAGAAGCCAAGGCAAACGGCTTGGATCCCAATCTCTGGTTTAATAATGTGGAGGTGATCGCCGCCAAGCGAATTGGAAGAGAAACCGTACAGTATGTCGGTAATATCTATAAATATTATATTGCCTACCGGCTGATCAGTGAAACAAAAAAAATAAAATGGAACTGAGGGCAATTCACAGAAACGGGATCATCGGGTATTAAAATTGGGTGCGGCTCTTTTACGACATGTCTGACCAAAGCTGGTAGTCATGATATTTGCCATTCTTTGCCAGCATTACTTGATCACTTTTAGATGCCCCCGTCGTTTCGGTGAAGGTTTTGGTAGCTTTGTAGCCGGAACCTCACCATGTTGATAAAGAGCCCGGTGATTACGTTCGTATTCGCAGGCTTCATGAAAATTCCAATACTCATCAAAATCGTTACTACTCCGCAAGGCACGCAGACGCAACACTGCTTCAGCACTGGACAACCGCCATTTGGCACCAGTTATATCCATTCGGTCCTTTACAAGATGACGACATGCGCCCTCAATAACTCCTGTGGCAATAGGGAGGCCAAGGTCAAGATAATGATGGTATTCAAGGTACGGTGCTTTATTTTTCAAATACGTTGCGCAGGCTTCTACAGGTTTACGTTGTTTGTCTGTAAATTTTTTTAATGTAGCACTTCTACGCATCCCCCCTGCCATCAATCCGGCCTTGCCATCGAGTACTTTAGCCAAGCGGTACTGGACCCATTTTTCAAGCTCCGGGCCGGATTTGGGATGAAATGCCCTGCCAGCTTTCCAGAGGTATTCAATAACATGAATAATATCAACAATGATCGTAAGGGCCACATTTTGTCTTTTGGCCATACGTTTCAGGATTCGTAGTTGTTGATTTTCGCCGTCCACTAAGGCAACCCAATGTTTTTCGTGGTTGGGATCACGGTGGGAGGCCTCAGAAAAGGCCGATGCAATGACCTGCTCGGCTGATTTTTCAAGGCTTGCCCATACACGCTTTTGTTCCGGGTGAGGGCTTGTTTTTGTATTCGACTTGTCATTCCCCGGAAGCAAGTCTTGGGGCGTACGTTTAAACGTATCTATAGTATATACAGCGGCAACGGTTGCCATTCGCTTGGCATTTTTCTTTTCCCCTTTGGATAGCCGGCTTTCCATCTGAGGCTTTCGTTTCCGGGCAGCTTTCCGGGTTTGTTCCCGCAGGTCCTGCTCATGCATTACCACGCCCTTACCATCGGTGGTGATTACCAGTATTGGACCAGTAACTGTCTCATCCGCCGGGCTGCATTGCCGTATTTCATAAAATGCGTCAAAATCCCGAGCTGCTCGCTGTGTTAACTCTTCTACCTGACGTTTGGGAATATCGGCTCCAGTGGTTTTCTTGATCGTTTCGACAGTCTCGTCAAAAGAACTCTTTGAAGCGTTTTCAGCCACACGGCGACGAAGTTCGAGGGAATAAAGTTCTGGGGGAAGATTCAATCGGGCATCCAACGGGTGCAAACTTGCCACGCCCTTGTTTCCATATCCGGCACGACTTTCCGATACCGTTCCAAATACGGTTTCGATTTTTCGATCCTGTGGCCTCACTTTCGGTCGAACAATGCCATCGGCTCCACAGACCGGCTCTTCACAATGACTGGGACCGAGCTTGTCTAAATGTTCCTGAAGCAGGATGCGCATCAGCTCACGTCCTCGTTTTTCAAGTTCTTGTTCCAAATCACTGAGTTTCACTGAATGATTCTCCTTGGAATTAAGAAAATTGACAATATCATCATAGCATTTTTGCCCCGGATCAATGACGGGGGAAGGTAAATGCTCCACAGCAGAAAGGGAAACCGCTGGATTCATATCCCCTCCCTGAGTTGGTGAACAGCATCTTTTTCCAGTGGATATACTAATATGGTTTTTACATCAGCGCCATGACGTTTGCCGAATCGGTCCATGCGCCCACGACCAGTGGTTTTCCCCAACTCAATCCAGGTCGATGCCCGATAACAGCCACCGTGGAATTGTTGTCGATCCACAAATGTCTCTACCAGCATGGGTTTAAGACCATACTGCTGTTCCCAATCATCTCTGAGTTCCCGGAGACTACATGACAGTATCATGCTCGCTAAATTTTGGATGGGAGCAAGGATCAGAAAACGGCTGTTGTTCACCACCTTTTGTAGAGCGACCTTACGCCTTTCATCTGTCCAACCGATCCATTCATCGCGAGCACGCATCCGCCAGGCAGGGCTTGAGAACTGGATGCACCCCACAATTTCTCGATGGGGACGGTTTACATAAATCAGATACTGCAATCTGGCGCCAAAAGGCATTGCATATCCCAGGTAATGATGGCGACCGATGAGTTCCTTAAACAGATCCCTCTGCTCTCGATTCTGAACCCGCTGTATCTCAAGAGGTGTAAATTCTTCTACGCTGCCACGCAAAGTGCTGTGGGGTTGCTTACAGGGTGTTTGGGGAATACTCTTGTGAAAAACGATCTTTGTTTGTTGTTTCTTTTCAGGAAGGGTTAGAGCTCCCTTGGCCTCTAAAAGCTCCAAAAAATCACTACATTCCCGGACTTTTAGCCGATCATTAGGGCGTTTCCATTCCAGAAGTTCGCATACGGTATGTGCCAGTTCTCGTCGGCTAAGGCCTCCACAGGTAGCAACGACTTCCTGGATTAATGCGATTTCTTTACCGGTAAACTTTCGACCACAAAAGGTTTGTTGCTTGATTTGCATGTCATCTACCTCCCGCTATTCTTTCATAACGGAATTATGACTCGCTGTCCAGGAAATTTTTGCAATTTACATCAGATAGTCACTGACAAATGAATTATCTTGCTGGAAAGCAGCATAAAAATAAGACTAACAACCCTGAACACCTTTAATGACCATGGCTTTCATATGTTTCAAAAGAGCCGCACCCATTAAAATTTGTAAACGGATGCGTCCCTCTGTCAGTTTTACCGACATCGCTTTGCATATGCCCGGGCTTCACATGACCCACAAGTAGCGAGTATCATCTTGGGCGTTGCAATGCTTTGTAAAATCAAAAAACGGTCTTGACAATTTTGGGTATATATTATTCATTTACTGTTAATGTCTGAGTGATGTCTATCTCCTCGTTTCGTTTTGAATTAAATATGAACTGGAAGGCCCTATGAATCAATATTCTACTGCTTCACAGTTATTTGATGCCTGTGGTGTGTTGTTTGGCCCCGAAGTTAATGTTTCCATAGAATTTTTAAAATATCTGCAGCCGTCCGGAATTAAGGACGCCTACCGCTGCCAGGCGTTTAAAATGCATCCGGACCGCGCCGCGGCATTGGGGCAGGAAGAAGACGTTTTAAATGACCGGTTTAACACCCTCACACAGGCGTATGAATGTTTAATCGGTGCGATAAAAGGGGATGGCGAGGTTTTGATGCAGCCATCAACGCCCCGGGCATCCAGAGGTCGCCAAAGGTATCGGACGCCGTTTGAAACATCTGACCCAGGCCCGGGAGATGATCATTTTTATTCCCCAAAGGCGACCATGCCCAAAAGAAAGCTGTTGATCGGTCAATACCTCTATTATTCCGGCTATATATCCTGGAAGACACTTATTGAAATAATTGTCCGGCAACGCAGAGGTCGTCCGCCGATCGGTCGGATCGCCCGTGATTTGGGTCTAATTGATTCGGACCAGTTAGTGCATATCCTCGCCAATCGAAACGTCAGCGAAAAATTCGGCGATTATGCCGTTCGAAATGCATATTTCACACAGCGCAGCCTTTTGGCTATTTTATACAAACAAAAAAAACTTCAACGTCCCATCGGCCACTATTTACTGAAATACGGTTTTGGTCCCGGCGTACTGGAACGTTTGGTAAAAAAACAGAAGCGCCATAACCGGAATGTAACATTGAGATAAAATCAACTTGTGACCGGCGTGCCCACCACCTGTATGATTTTTTTAGTTGACAATGACACGGCCATCCGGTAGAAGATTGCTCCTTAGATGATTTAGTGATCGCGTGCAGTATTTGCAGGATTCAAGCAGTGCATTGCCCACTAAAAATAATCACGGGGGTGTAGTTCAGTTGGTTAGAACGCTAGCCTGTCACGCTAGAGGCCGCGAGTTCGAGTCTCGTCACTCCCGCCACAATATGAAACGCTCTTAATTTCGGTCTTATATCCAATCACCTCTGCTGCAATCAAGCTTCAATATTAAATCAGTGACTAAGCTTGCAGACCATGTGGAAATATAAGCGTCTGGATGATTCGTCTGGCCGAAAAACGAAAACTGACCGAAGGGTAGTCTTCCCCCCCAGACCCTTGATTTGATCAATTAAATTTTTGAGGCAGGTTGACAATAATACATGATTATCGCTCTTTAGTAACAGCTCATAATCTTCAGTGCGCGTTCCAACCGCTGACAAAAAAAACAGATACATTTTTTCCGGAACGCCAGGCCCTTGAAATATTCATTGCCGCCGATAAAGGTTGTGGGGCAGTCCACCGCCATGCCCATATCTTCAAACATGCAGCGCCAACTGTCTTCAGGCCCCATCAGGTCGTCTTCCACATGGATACCGGCCAGGAACATCATGGGGATCAGACGGATGCGGGTAAAGCCCTGTTGGGCGTGTGCCCTGCGGATGTGCCCGGCAACACTGTTGATATTTGGGATGCCTTCCACCGTGGCGGCATACACATTATCATAAAGGCCTGATACAAGATGGTCGATGCCCATATAAACCATGTTCACCGGATCTGCCGCCAGGGGGGTGCCGTGCAGGGCCAGCAGATTCATCTCCTTTTCCCCGGTTAAAAAATCTTTGGAGACTTCTTCAATCACCTGTTCAACAAAATCCCACCGGTGGCAAAGTGTTTCGCCCATGACCACCCGCAGCCCCGGAAAATAGAGAGAAGATTCTTTTACCTGCTGATATTCCGTTCCCGGAAATACATGCAACGGCTGGACCACCGCTTTACGGTACCCGTCGGCCTCCACCTTTCCCAATATTTCCAAAAGGCTTGGCAGCCCTTTTTTTCTGCGTATGATCTCCGAGGTATAGGCCCAGTAAATGTCGTAATCGGAAAATTGTTCGGTCAACTGAGCCTCTACACTGTCCATGGCGTGTTGGCCCCGGGATGATGACCCGAACGCCGCGATGACGATTGCCGGTTGTTCTTTAAGTCTTGGCTGACGCATTTTTCGGCCGATATATCCATGTTGATGCATAATCAATCACTCCTTTATTTTTGTTCAGATTCGATTCAATTTATACCCTGCAATCAAAAGCACCAGGATTCCTGCGGCAATCGCCATGACCTGCCAGGCCGAGCCTGAAGTGGTCACGGTGGTTTGGGGCGCCTTTTCTTCCACCATCTCAAAGCCTTGGATATTTTTCTCTTGGGTGTTGGCCGAGGTATTTTCAGGTTGCTCAATCTCCTTGATGATCTTTTCAAGACCCTGCCGGGCTTTCTTGTGCGCCACAATGCTATCTTCCAGGGGCTTTCCTGCGGCCTTGGCCAGGGCCATTTTAAATGCGTCCATCTGTTTGGGGGTTAAAAGACCGGCCAGGGATAGATAATTGGAGACATATTGCTGGAACATGGGATTGTTGCAGGTGTGCTCACAGCAGGCCACCCCTTTTTCAATCACGTTGACGGCAAAGGTCCGGGAAATATTTTTTTTCATTTTTTCCGGTGCCTGCCAGTACTTTTTTCTATCGGCTTCAAGCATGCGGGCCGTGATGGACTGGATTGCCCAGGGGTTGTTTTTATCAAAAAAGTCCTTGAGGTTTTCACCGTATTTGTCCTGGACATAGACGTCATGAATCTGTTCCCAGTAATTGCCGTCCACGGCCCAGGGGGAGGTCACCTGAAATCCCCACAGGTTCTCCACAAACTCGTCCATGGCCCTGGCACCGAAATAGCCTTGCTGTTTCATGCCTTCAATCCATTTGGGATTCAGGTACCGGGTCCTCAGGGCCTTGCCGATGGCCTTGGGCAGATCATCAAGGGTTACGGTTTTTCCATCTTTCATGTCCGCCACAACGGTTTCAGGAAAGCTGCCGGTCTGCTGCTTCACCGCCAGGGAAAGCCCGCCTAAAAAGGCAAATACATCATCATTGTCCAAAAGATTATAAACATTGGAAGAGGTGGTGTGCATGGCCATTTTCACATCTTTAAGATTGGACAGATAGGCGCTTTTCAAGGATTTGCCCCACATGTTGTTGCCGTAGGCATAAGAATAATGATGAATAAAAACATCGGCGATCTCTTTTTCATTTTCCCATACCCCGCTGTTGGGAATCAGTTCCTGCATGGCATGGGAATAGGCGCCGGGCATGGGTGCAAACACCCTGGCCCGGCTTAAATTTTTGGCTTCCTTGGGCGAATATCCGTTTTCGATCAGGGCGGCTTCAATGGCCTGGTTATGAACGGCCACAATTTTCCACATCCTTGAGTTTGGATGCCATGCCCACCGCCCGGTCCATGAGCTTGATCAATTTTGCATAACTGTCCCTGAAAAGCCCGGAAGCCTGGATCAGCACATCTATCCGGGGGCGCTGGAGCAAAAGCCCCGGAATGGGGACAATGTCCACCACCGTGGTGGTAAATGCCAAAATCAGGCTGGAGGAGAGTTGGGCCATATTGCCCTGGGTCAGGCCGGAAAGTCCTGTGCCCATGGGAATCAGGGTGCCCATCAAGCCTAAACTGGGGCCCGTGCGCACAACAATACGGATTTTATCCACACTTTTTAAAAGCGCGTGTTGTTTTTTCTGGTTCAGATCTTCAATTTTTTCAGCCTTCAGAATTCCGGGGCTTTTTAAGATGTTTTCCAAATCCCCGGCATATGCCGAAATATGGGCTGGCAGCATGGACTGTACCTCTTGGGGCAGGGTTCTTCCCCGGCTGATCTCTTCAAGAAATGTGGACAAGGGTGTTTTTGATCGTTTTTGCCTGCGCTTGATCCATTCACCAAAGAAACCGCCGGTATACAAGAACAGCCACAAACACAAAATAATCAGCAAGACCACAACCGGTACCAACAATGCCGTTGAGATGGTGTATAAAATGGTTTGAAATAGAGCAAAAAAATTCATGATTGTCATGCCTTGTAAAAATAGGACCGGTAAAACCCTGATATGCCAAGAACACCAGCAACTCCGGCCAGTATCAAGAATGGGATTGTCTCAAACTGCCCCACGGGCGTATTGGACATGGCCATTTGATAAGCCGCCTTGATTTCAGGATAGATGGGGGCAATTAAAACAATCAGAACAAAATAGAGCGCGATCAGCACCATGGAAAGGCCCAGGAAATCATCCATGGACGTGATATGATGTCGATACAGGGTGACCAGGACCAAAGTTAAAAGAATACATGTCATAAAGCATGCAAACAGCACAAGGGTTGTGATGATCGGCGCCATGGGAAAAACGGAAAAAGCCAGGGATAAATTAAACAGGATCACTGTGGTGCAAACCGGGCAGGGAAGTACCAGTAAAAGCCCCGGGCCTAACGAGGCATGCCCGCGACCTTGCTTGGATACAAGCAGGACCACGCCCCATGTAAACAAGCCCAACGCCAAAGCAAAATGAACAGCCATACCGTATTGAACCGCTTTGGCTATACGGTGGATATAGTCAAACAGGTTACATCCTGTGACCAGGGCATACATGCCAACAAACAAAAGCAGATAGGCCAAAATTGCGCCGCCCGCGAATAACCATTTTTTGAACGTTGGGGTGCTCGGGTGGTGTATCCATGTCCCCAGCCCCACCCCGATTTTGATGGCGAATATCAGGAATGCACCAAGGATTCCACTGATCCATAATTGTTTGAGCATGACATGCACCTGTCCTACAAAACGCTTAGCGTCCGGCCAAAACACCTGTGTTTGGTCGGGCGCTAATTACTTAAAAATGATAACTGATCCCGGCTTCAACATATGCTCCGTTTTGAACATAGTAGGCGTTGTTGGGCTCTCCATCAGAATCCAGTTTACCGGATGAGTTAGATACATACTCAAGATCTTCATCAAAAATATTTTTACCCAAGACCCAGAATTTCCACTGGTTCCAGGTGTATGCGACCCGCAGGTCAAAGGTGGTTTTGTCCGGATATTCAATCTGATTCAGATAGTCCACATACCGTTTGCCCATGTAGTTCATGTCAAGGCTGACTTTCAGATTGTCCATGGGATAAAAATCAAGACCCACAAGGCCTGTGAATTCAGGGACCCAGTAGATCTGTTTCCCGGAGATATCGGCTGTGTAGTCGCGGGTATTGGTGGGATGAATGTATGCCATAGCGGTACCGGAGGTCCACTCGATATCCTGGTAAGCGGCAGCCAGCCGGTATCCAACATATCTGTTCAGTTTGCCGTCCGCCTCAAGTTCAATGCCTTTGGCCTCGGCATCGCCGATATTGCCCTGGCCGTGGGAGCTGTCAGATTCATCCCGGACCGTTCCGAATTTATCTTTATACTTTGAAAAATATAGTGTGGCATTGATGTTAAACATCTTATTGAACATATGCTTGTACCCCAGTTCATATGTCAGCACCTCTTCAGGTTCTAAATCTTCAACCGGGTTCAGCTCTCCACCCCGTTCTACAGCCCAGGCGTAGTATCGCGGCGTGGGAAACCAATAGTTTCTTCCCACAGAAAAATAGACCATGGCTTTTTCATTGAAATGGTAGGAGGGTGCAACAGCATAACTGATCATATCATGGGATTCATCCACAATATTCGGCACCTTATCCTGAAATGCCACCTGGGTCCTGTCAAAGCGCGCCCCGAGGTTCAATCCCCAATGCTCAGCGAACATCAATTCGTTGTCCCAGAAAATCCCATAGGTTTTTTCCTGGAGATCAAAATTATATTTATCTGTGTTTTTAGTGGCATCATATGGGTATACGCGACCTACGGTATTATCAATATCTTCAAAATTGATCCCCACAGAAGGGGTGTAGCTTATTGAATTCCAATTAAAATGATATCCGCCGGACAGGGTCAACGCATATGTATCCTGATCTGAGTTTTCGTAGTAAACGCTTGTCGGACTGCCATATATGGCATAGGTTCGCCTGAACTCTTTTTCATATGTTGACCAGGACAACGACCCGTCAAGAAACAGGTTGTTATCCTTATGGGAGAACTCCAGGGCGGCCGTTGTATTTTCTTCATCTTTTTCGTTGTGCCAAAGCAGATCGGAATCGGTTTCACTTTTGGGGAAATGGATGCTGCGGCGATAATTGTCCAGCTGCCATTGATATTTTTTCAGTCCTTCCGCCGTCATATTGTCATAATCCACATGGTTGACCCGAAGGCCGATGCGGGTCTGGGCGGAGAAATTGTACCCGATCCGCCCCAGAATGGACTTGCGGTTTTCCTCTTCTTCTTCATACCCGTCTGTATGATAATTTTCAGCATCGACCAAAAAATCAAACTTGCTTTTCATGCCATACAAAGAGACGTTTTCGTCATGGGTGTCCCATGAGCCGTAGGATGCGGAAACATCACCGTGGAAGCCATCCCGGGTGCTCTTTTTGGTGATCACATTGATCACGCCCCTGGCCGCCCCGGGCCCGTAGGCAATACCTGCAGACCGCAGCACTTCGATGCGCTCTACCTGGTTCACCGGAATAAAGTCAAACTCACTGTACCGGTAATCCCCCATTTTTAAGGGCACCCCGTCAATTAAAAGGACCGGACCACCGGACATGGCACTTTTGTTTCCGCGAATAATTACCGATTGGCTTTTTGAACTGCTGTCGGTGACCCCTGGAATTTTGGACAGCGCTTCAACAATGTTTTTCGCGCCCATATCCCGGAGCTCTTCACCGGTAATGATGGAAAGGCTTGCCGGTGTGTCAACGGCCTTGGCCTTCTGGGTTGAGGTGACAACAATTTCGTCTAATTTGTGAACAGCTTCAACATCTTGTCCGGCCAACACCACCACCGGGCAAATACAGAGCATTGCAACAAGAACTACTAAACCGGATTTCATCTTCCCCCCTTGCCAGACTTTTGGATAAAATTTCGTGGTATGGAAACGAATTTCACCCGTCTTGCATCTTTACGGCCCTGGGTCCGGAATCAGTAAATGTTTAATTTTACTAAAAATAAAAACCCCAGACCCTTTTGTTAAAAAATTGATCTGGGATTCCCTGGTTTTTTCCGCAGTCATGGTATGCCTACCTTGTCCTCGGGCGACATAAATTATATTCCCAGGCAGATATTCTGACTTTCGAATCATCCTAATAGCTGCGCCTTCCCAACATTTACGTCAGTGGCTAAATTGCAGTGTTCGTCCTCGAATACAGCGGCGGGCCCGTCCCTGATTCTCACAGGGTTCCCTTTTAAGCGTTGGCGGCACCTGAAAACAGGCTGGACTATTCTCTATAATATTTAAAATGTCAATGCTTTTTGAAATCGTCTGATAAAATTTGTATGGAGACATTAAATACCCAGCGCAATGAAAGTGTCACGTTATCCTCTCGCCACAAGACGGGCAAACACCGAATAAGAATACTTCGTGATCCTCCACAATAAAGCCGTCTGGTACTGCATCCTCTTCCTTCAGAAGGCAACCGGGAAGATCAAATGTGCGGTTGCATCCTCTACAGTAAAAGTGATGGTGATGTCCTTTCCCGGTGCGTTCGTATAGATAGCCGAGAATAGGATGCGAAATCCGCTTCAGCCAACCGTCATCGATGAGGATTTTTAGATTGCGATACACCGTTGCCTGATTCAGCGACGCCACGCGCTTGCGGCCATATGTTAGAACCTCGTCAATGCCAAGCGGTCTTTCATACTGACTAAAGACCTTTTTGATGGCGGTTTTTTGTATTGTAATACGTCCCAACGCGTCGTTCCCCCTTTCTCAATCAATCTCAAATTTCCTTAAAATATTGCGAGTACGTTCGCAATTGCCTTGACAATGTGCCGCTTATTCATATTTTATTGCAAATGTATTTGCATTAGTGCAAGCGTTTTTTTCGGCACAGAAGCAATGATACAAAATGAATTTTTATCCGGGCGTTAACGATAAACATTGACTGCAATTTAACAGGGCTGGAAATTAGGCCCAGGGTCGGAATAAAATCTTCCAAAATATGGCGCCGAATTTTTGAGCCTTATTCAAGGCGCTCGCTTGGGAGCATATTGAAATATGTGCCTAAGGGAGCAACAAAGAAGAAGTTCAAAAAAGCAAGCCATATGGGAGAATTTATTTTGATCATGGGCCTTACTCCGCAGGTTCCAGTGTAATGGGGGCAACAATGAGTACAAAGTCAGAAACAAGCTATCGACCTTCAGAAAACGAACCGTACATGAACGAAAGCCAACGGCAGTATTTTCGAGAGAAACTTATGAATTGGCGTGAAGATCTTATCGCTGACTCGCGGGAAACCGTAGCCAAAATGATCCAGGGAAGTCCTGGGGAAGCCGATCCAACCGACCGTGCCGCGCGGGAAATGGAGACAAGTTTTGAACTAAGAACACGAGATCGTCACCGTAAACTCTTAAGAAAAATAGAGGGCGCGCTTAACAGGATTGAGGAAGGCACCTATGGCTATTGTGGGGTGACCGGTGAACCCATTGGCGTAAAGCGTTTAGATGCGCGACCGATAGCAACGTTATCCATAGAGGCGCAACAGGCTCACGAGGCTGCAGAAAAACGCAAAGGGGATTAGCCGTTGGTAAAATTTTTTAATGGATGATCGAATTTTAAAATATTCAATGATCGCAATTTTTCGGGTGAACCCTACCTTTTAATAATGGAAGGGTTCGTCGTTGCTCCAGTTGGTGGTATAGATCTTTTCGGGAATAGACGTCGCTGCAATATGATCGACGATCAACTCATAATCGTTGCGTAGCATAGAAGTGGGCGCCACCGGGGTTGTAACCTTTATCTTTGGGTCGGAGACGGTCAATCCCTGCATCCTGATATATGCTTTCACCCACTTGCCGTCATTGAGTGTTACAGATACACCGCCTCTTAGACGGAATCCCCAGGCGACCTCATGACCTGGACAGCACCATTGCGTTGCACGAAATAACCTGGGTTGAATTTTACCTGATCTATCATCGTTAAAAAAAAGGCCTCGCAGGACAAAGCCGTCCTTTTTGAAATTCTCTATTGTGCCTGTTTCACAGAGCTCATAAAGCTCAAAAATACTGATCGGGATATAGGTTCGTCCATTACGATTTTCCCTGACGGCATTCTGTTCGTCCTCTTCCCGGCGGGCTGTTTGACGCAGATCCCCCGGTTTTTGTCTCAGATTGAATGCCGATGGTACCAGTCCCGGTGTTTGTCAAGAAAGTTGTCGCCTCAAGCGCATTTTTTGTGAAATTTTTAGGTATAAATTTTCACTGTTGTTTTTACCCTTACCCCAAAAAATTTGTAGCTCCATTCCAGGATAAGTCAAGAAAAAAATCGGTTCCTCCCAGAGGGTCCCTCCCATTTTTTTCTTGACTTATCCTTCCATTCCCGCAGGATTTTTTTTGGGGATAAGGGAAAAACATAATTATGTCTGGGGGTAACCTTTATATTAAGCTGCTGGACGGTTATCGTTTTTTTCAGGATTAAGAGAGACTTCTGTTACCACAGTCCAATCTCTGATTCCACGGCTCCAACGTTCTGGTTTTTTTGCCTTTGCTTCCAGATATACCTTTTGACGGGCCTCTAAAATCGTCCTATCTGCCCCTGTATGCCTTTCATTTGGGGTAACAAATTTTATACCACTGTGACGGTGGACATTATTGTACCAGCGAACAAAATTCAGTACCCATTCTCTACAGGCCTCCAAGCTCTCAAAAGGGCCGGAAGGGTATGAAGGGGCATATTTCAGGGTTTTGAACAATGCTTCTGAATAAGGATTATCGTTACTTACCGACGGCCGACTGAATGAGGGGACAACTCCAAGTTGCTGAAGAGTGCACAGCATGGTCGCACCTTTCATCGGGGAGCCATTATCTGAATGAAGCACTATTTCATTGCCATTTACACCCTCTGACAGATACCCCCTTTTTACAAGCTCGGAGGCCAGCTCATCACTTTGCCTGTCATGGACTTCCCAAGCTACTATCTTACGACTGTAAATATCCGTTATCATATAAAGGTAATAAAACGAACCCTTTAGCGCCGCTGGAAGGTAGGTTATATCCCATGTCCAGACCTGATTAGGCCCTGTTGCTGTAAAACCCGTCGGTTTTTTATTTGTTTTATACCGGGTTTTACCTCTATGGTTCTGAAGACCGTTCTCTCTCAGTGTCCTATAGAAGCTTGCTTCGGATGCGACATAGATCCCCTGATCACAAAGCATGGGAACAATCTGGCTTGGCGGTAAGCTTCCATACTCCTGACTATTACAAATATCTATAATCATATGTTTTTCTTCTTCAGACAATTTGTTTGCAGGATTTCTTTCTGCATGGGGGCGCTTATCTTCTATTTCAGCAGTCGTTTTTTTCTGCCACCGCTGTAAGGTCCTTTCTGAAATTCCTATTATTTCACAAGCCTTACATTGGCGAGCACCGGATTTACAAGCTTCTTCCACCAAAGACAATATCTGCATTTTGTCTTCAGTAGGAATCATTCTTCCCCTTTGTCCCCCCAGATGTCCTGGACTTTTTTTTTTAACACAAGCAGGGCGGCAGCTTCTGCTAACGCTTTCTCCTTACGGGTTAATTCTTTTTCAAGGGCTTTAGTCTTGCGTTGCAATTCTTGCTCTTTTTGCTTGGTTTTCTTGACAAAATTTTGATCGGGGCTCTTTCTACATCCGGATATACAGTCTTTCTTCCACTCTTCTAACTGTTCCGGGTATATTCCATGTTTCCGGCAATATTCATTTTTTTCTGCTTCACTTAACGACGCAGTTTCCAATACTGCCTGAAATTTCCTCTCGGCTGACCAGGTTTTCTTCTTCGAGCCCACTGTACTCCCATTCCTTTTTTTGTAATTTCTTAGCCAGGTTGCTACCGTTGAATTTGGAACGTTAGCCTCTTTTGAAAAGTTTACCATCGGCGTGCCTGGGTTTAAAAGAATTTTCTGAATCATTGCCGTTTTGAATTCTTGTGTATACTCCACGTTTTCATATCCATTCCACGCCCTGTTCAAATTGTCTTATTGGCTTTTCGTTCGACACGACAACTATCCTGACACATCGGGGTCCTATTTTGGGTAAACATTGTTTCAGTTGTTGCGTATAATTAAAGGGAGGTGCCCCCCGGCTTTCTGTTTGCGAATTTTTTGAGGGCTCACTGTTGGTCAGATAAAGAAAAATCCCGGAAGCACCAACAAGAGCCATCATAGAAACGAAAATAAGAATGAAGTTTTTCAATGTCTTATTCTTCTCCACAAATATAGAACATTATTTTGGCGTGCCTTGATGGAGACTTAAAATCCGGTGCATCTGTGGCAGATTTAATGGGCTTGATCATAAGAACGGCCATCTTTTGTAGGGCAATCCCCTGTGGTTGCCCCGTTGGGGCAGGTACAGAGACCTGCCCCAACAATGGACGACGTTAGAACCAAGCCTGATTTAATTCTGATCATTGATGTATTTCTTGATCCGGCGCGGCATCTTTTTCAATTTTAATAAATGCGACAAGGCTTTTCTTCAACTGATCCTTTCGCCGTGCAGGCAGGCCCAATGAACACCCCTTTTCAAATCACAACTTAACTTTTATAGATGAACTCGCCTTATTTGCATTCTCTCTAGCCTCTTCGATAGAATCAGCCCTTGCGACAGCGACCCCCATTCTTCTTTTGCCATTAACCTTTGGTTTTCCAAAAAGTCTAACCTGTGTATTCTCTATTTCCAGTGCATTTTCAACACCGGAAAAAGTAATGTTTTCAGAAATTCCACTTGCTAAAACCACAGACGAAGCCGAGGGTCCATGCTGCACAATATTGGGGATCGGAAGTCCTAAAATTGCCCTTGCATGGAGTGCAAATTCACTCAAATCCTGAGAAATCATGGTGACAAGTCCTGTATCGTGTGGACGCGGAGAAACCTCACTGAAAATCACTTCATCATTCTTAACAAAAAGCTCAACCCCAAAAAGCCCCCATCCACCAAGGGCATCAGTAATTTTTTTTGCCATGTCCTGAGCAGATGCAAGCGCCTTATCACTCATTGCCTGTGGCTGCCAAGATTCCTGATAATCGCCATCTTCCTGTCTGTGTCCAATTGGGGCACAATAGCTTGTCCCATCTTTATGTCTAATCGTCAGAAGTGTGATTTCATAATCAAAATCAATAAATCCTTCAACAATAATTCGTCCTTCTCCACTTCTTCCACCGCTTTGGGAATAATCCCATGCGTGATTAATATCAGATTCACTTTTTATTGTGCTCTGGCCCTTACCGGAAGAACTCATAACAGGTTTAACAACGCAGGGGAGTTTTACGTCACCAACAGCCTTTAAAAATTCCTCTTTTGTATCTGCATATCTATAGTTCGAGGTTTTTAAACCTAACTCCACTGCGGCTAAGTCCCTAATTCCCTCTCTATCCATTGTAAGTTTTGTCGCTTTTGCAGTTGGGACGATATTAAACCCCTCTTGTTCCAGTTCTACCAATGTATCTGTAGCAATTGCCTCAACTTCCGGCACAACCATTGTCGGTTTTTCATCTTCAATGATTTTTCTTAATGCATCACCATCAAGCATAGAGATGACATGGCATCTGTCTGCAACCTGCATCGCCGGCGCGTTTTCATAACTATCTACTGCAATAACTTCAACGCCGAATCTCTGTAGTTCAATGACGACCTCTTTGCCCAACTCTCCCGATCCAAGCATCATCACTTTTGTTGCAGTACTGGTAAATGGTGTTCCAATCATAATATCTCCCGAATGTTAATCTCTTTCAAAAATCAGCAGTGTCTCAACATGACATGTTCCTGGAAACATATCATAGACACTACCGACACCTATCGTGTAACCTTTACGTTCTGTTATATCTCTATTTTAGTCTTATCTGATTACAAGGGGGGTATCCATACACGCCCTGCACCAATTTTTCAAGGGGGTATGTGTTTCACTTACATTGGCACAGCGGGGACAGATAAACAACCTTTTTTAAATCCTAAACTATTAATAAAATAGGGATTGGTTCCAACTTCGGCCATTGTAGGGGCAGGTCTCTGTGCCTGCCCTAACGGGGGCAAAAAGATGGCCGATGTTATGATCAAGCCCTGCTTTTACATTTCATGGCCTTAATCTTGACTATGCCAAAAATGATTTCATTTACCGGCCGGACTCGTGTTCCAAATGCGTCTCAACTCGTCCATATGGGTCATCAGGATTTCCATGTACCGGGCTTCTAAGTCCAACATCTCGGTGTCGTTTTTCCGGAGCCATTCAGACAGCCAGGCAAAGCGCAGGGCCAGGATATACTCCGGGAACAGGTCCCAGCCTTTTGGGGAAATGGTGCCGGCACTTTTTAATTCCCTGATAAAAGTCATGACCATGGGCATACCCAACCCTTCAGGGTCTTCGATGCCGGCGCAGCCCACCAGGTTGGCGGCATCAAAAATTTCGGGCTTGAATCCGGTGAATTCCCAGTCAATGACCGCTTTGATCTGGTTCCCTTGCCAGATCACATTGAGCGGGTGAAGGTCCCCGTGGCAAAAAGAGATTGGAATCGTATCGTGTTCGGGTATAAACCGGGTTTCAAGAAATTCCACAAAGGGCAGGTATTGAGCATGAATGTCTGGGTTGTTGTGTTTTGCCTGGTCCATTAGAACACAAATATAATCCGGCAGGGAAAATGATGTCCCGGGAATAATGGATTGGATACCCCTGGCGGCTTTATGAAGCCGAATTAGAAAATCGGCAAAATTTGCGCCCATCTCCCCGGATGCCAGGTAATCGGGGCGTTTAAGTGCTGTGCCGTCCAGGAAGTCAGACACCTGAAAACAATAGTCCGTATAAAAAGGCAGGCATTGTCCGGATGGGTTCGGTTTGCAGCCCAGGGCCTGGGTCAGACCGTTTTGGTTGAGGAAATTCACGGCCCGGGCAACCCTGTGGCGATGGTCGAATTTGTTCCGGGTAAATTTTTCCAACAAAAAAAGTGATCCGTTTTTATCCTGGATCACGGCCCGTTCACTGGTCCTTTCCGGGCTGCCTTGGATGTGGCAGTCATCCCGGAGGCAGTGAAACTCAATGCCCCATTGTTCAAAAAGCCAGTGGATGAAATTTATAAACTGAGGTTCACCAGGCCGATAATTACATAATTCGTGCAATCTGTTCTCCCGTGGCGCCTGTGGCTCCGCATTCTGTGTGGTTGATTATCGAACTGTCCTTGGGCATTGCTTATCTCCATCAATAAATTGTAAACCGTTAAGCATTTATCATTGCATATCGATCCAAATTAATAAACGCTGTCGATTTTTTGGATTTGACTCGTATCCACATATTCAATAGAGTTTTACTTTTAGGGACGGATTTTTGCTGACTTTTGAGCCGTGATCCATGCAGGTGTGAGATGAAAACAAATTTAAGTCCGGATTTGGCCGGACATGACTTACTGGGACAGGCAGGCCGGATTCCGGTGGATATGGTGTGGTTATTTGCATTTTCCCATCTGTGCAACCGTGCCATGCTCCATGCCGGTGACGGCACAGCGCTTTTGGATGCCATCGTGGGTGCGGTGGAGAAGCAAACGCCTTATTATTCGGTTTGTTTTGAATCTGTCGGCTCCCCTGAATCCGGTTCAGGCAAGGATGGCATGTGCGCGTTGCAAACCGATTTGGATACCGAACTCCCCAAGCCCGTGCAGGAACGTTTGGGATTAAAATGCGGGACCATGGCCACGGCGTTCTATTTCCCCGTAAATGATACGTGTGAACACATGCTTGATTGCCTTGTTTTTTATGCCCCCAGCGGATATGTCCCAGATGCCCTGGAAATCAGAGTTTTAGAAACGATTTCGGCGGACCTTGGCAAAACCCTGAACCGGTTGCACAAGGATAAAGGGGATGAGGACCGGATTCTGGAACTGACCCGCCAAAAGGAGATGTACCACAGCGTTTTTGAAAACACCGGCACCGGAACGATCATCATTGATCCGGATATGCTTATTCTTTATGTGAATGCCAAATTCATGGATCTGGTGGGGCTTGAGCGCAGCGAAATTGAGAATCGGATGCGGTGGTCCCAGTTTGTGGTGCCCGGTGACAATGAAATGATGCAAAATTACCATTACGGCCGGCGAAAGGGCATGGAAGGTATTCCCACCGAGTACGAGTGCCGGATTTTTGCCAAATCCGGGGATATCCGATACATCGATATGAAGGTGGGCATGATTCCCGGGACGGGTAAAAGTATTGCGTCGTTTATGGACATCACAAAAAGAAAGCTTGCCGAGAATCGTCTGCGGCAGAGCGAGGCCCGGCTCAGTGATATTATTCGAACGTTTGAGGGATTGATCTATACCACATCCGAAGATTACCGGGTTGAGTTCATGAATAATGCGTTGCAGGAAAAGGCGGGCAAAAGCGGGGTGGGGGAAAAATGTTATCGGGTGGTTCACGGCCTGAATGCCCCCTGTCCCGGGTGCCGGCTTGGGTTGGTCCTTTCCGGAGAGACCCGCCGGTGGGAACTGAAAAGTCCCAGGGACGGGCACTGGTACTGGTCCATTCAATCTCCGGTCTACGACAACCGGGGCCGGATTGTCAAAGCCCAGACCATTCACATGGACATCACCGACAGAAAGCGCCGGGAAGAGAAGATCAGCGAAGATGCGGATCTGCTCAGGAATGAAAACATCGTTCTTCGGTCCGCCATGAAAGAACGCTACCGGTTCGAAAACATCGTGGGCAAAAGCCGGGCCATGCAGAAGGTGTATGAACTGGTGGTCCGGGCGGCCGCAAGCAACGCCCATGTGATTATCTATGGTGAATCCGGCACCGGCAAAGAGTTGGTGGCCCGGGCCATTCACAATTTGAGCAACCGGTGTGAAAAGCACTTTGTGCCCGTCAACAGCGGGGCGATCAGCGAACATATTATAGAGAGTGAATTCTTCGGTTACCGCAAGGGGGCCTTTACCGGCGCGGAAAAGGACAAGGAAGGGTTTCTCGGTACAGCTGACGGCGGCACCTTGTTTCTGGATGAAATCGGGGATATCGGTCCCAACCTTCAAGTCAAACTGCTTCGGGCCATTGAGGGTGGCGGGTACACCCCTGTGGGCGGTAATCGGGTGATTAAGCCGGATCTGAGGATCGTGGCCGCCACCAACAAGGACCTTCGGCGCCTGGTGGAAAAAGGATTGATGCGCGAAGATTTCTTTTACCGGGTGCATATTATTCCTATTCGGCTGCCGGCCCTTCGGGACCGCAAGGAAGATATTCCATTGCTGGTGGATTATTTTTTATCCGCCTTTGGCGGGGATCAGCAGATTCCCCCCGTGGGGGGCAAAATGATGGAGGTGTTTCTTCGCCACGACTGGCCTGGAAACGTCCGGGAACTTCAGAATGTACTTCATCGCTACATGACCCTGGGGAAAATTGACTTTACCGGCAATTCCTTTGATCAGACGGCCGACAACAGTGAGTCGGTTTCTTTTATCCGGGAATCTCCGCGTCCATGCGGCCCCTTGAATGAAGTGGTGGCCGAGTTTGAAAAGGGGACGATTCTGAAAGCTTTGGAGGATAACCGGTGGCAAAAGGCTAAAACTGCTGTCGCCCTGGGTGTTCACAGAAAAACCCTGTTTACTAAAATGAAAAAATTTGGGATCGAATAACCCCGCTATGTGGTATTATCGCCACGTTTGTGTAATGTCTTGAAATTTTAATAAAATTATTAAATATTTGTCTCTTTTTTTAGGTTTACGTGGCGATATCGCCACGATGATTCGCCTTGTTCTCCGGCTTAAAAATACTTCTGAACTCAATAATATCATTTAAAAACAAGATGTTATCAACGACCCTTGGCTGATTGGTATAATTATTGCTGCCGGTATCTAAAGTTTCTTGAACAAGCGTTCAGTTATTTTAGACCTATAGATTCACAAAAAGGGGAGTTGTTTAATATGAGTATCATGACAGAGTACAGGCAAAAGTTGTCCACCGCAGCCAATGCCGTATCCGTTGTTAAATCAGGGGACTGGGTGGATTACGGCGCCTTTTTAACCGCACCTGAAACCCTTGATGCGGCCCTGGCCGGGCGAATCCATGAACTCAACAATGTCAAGGTCAGGGCACTTGCCTTTCCGGGTATTGCCGCCGTGGCTGCTGCAGATCCGGGTGAAGGGCGAGTGATTTACAACTCCTGGCACTTCAGCGGCGGAGAACGAAAAATCCACGACACCGGGAACTGCCACTTCATTCCCTTCATTTACCACGAAGGTCCGTCCCATTATAAACAGAATATCAAAACCAACGTCTGTATGCTTAAAACGGCGCCCATGGACCGGTTCGGCTATTTTAACTTCGGAATTGCCAACTCCTTTCAACGTTCAATCATCGAAAATGCAGATACCGTCATTGTGGAAGTGAATGAAAACATGCCCTGCTGCCTGGGTGGGGCCAACGAATCGGTTCACCTTCGTGATGTGGATTTTGTGGTGGAGACCGACAATAAACCCCTTGTGACCCTGCCTGATCCGGTGATTTCAGAGATAGATAAAAAAATTGCAGCAATGATCGTAAGCCAGGTTGAAGACGGCTCCTGCATTCAGCTCGGCATCGGCGGTATGCCCAACGCGGTGGGCAAAATGATTGCCCAGTCGGATCTCAAGGATTTAGGCGTTCACACTGAAATGCTTGCGGATGCCTACCTGGATATGTATGAAGCAGGGAAAATAACCAATCTTAAAAAACGCCGGGACCCCGGACGCATGGTTTACACCTTTGCTTTAGGCAGCGCCCGCCTGTATGATTTTTTGAATAACAATCCTGTCTGTGCAAGTTTTTCCGTGGATTACACCAACAAGCTGAGCCATATATCCGACAACGACAAGACCGTCTCCATCAACAACGCCATTGAGGTGGATCTTTACGGCCAGGTCTCTTCGGAGTCCTCGGGGTTCAGGCATCTGACGGGCACAGGCGGCCAGTTTGACTTTGCCTACGGTGCCTACCACGCCCAGGGGGGCAAGTCGTTTATCTGCCTGAGTTCCACGGTCAAAGACCGGGCCGGCAAGGTTAAATCCAGGATCCGGCCGGTGTTTGATACAGGCTCCATTGTTACCCTGCCGCGAACCATCACCCACTATGTTGTCACGGAATACGGCATGGTCTCCCTGAAAGGTAAATCCACCTGGGAACGGGCCGAAGCCCTGATCAGCATCGCCCATCCGGACTTCAGGGACCAACTGATCCGGGATGCCGAGAAAATGCATATCTGGACCAGGAAAGACCAACATGAAAGGCCCTGTATCGTGGCCTGACAGTTCGTCTTGAGTTGAAGATTTTTTACGGCCTTAAAACGCCGGCGTTCTATAAAAAAATGTTTTGGACCCCATGGGTGTAGACGCCCATGACCCTTGTAACCTTAAAAAGATTGTATAAAGGACAAAGTCTTATGGCACAATTGATTGCAGATCGAAGGGATGTGGATTTCGTATTACACGAACAACTGGATGTGGGCAAACTGAGCAAGGATGAGCGCTTTGCCGAGTTCAAGAAAAAGACTGTTGATTTAATCGTAAGCGAAGCCAGAAACCTTGCAATTAAAGAGATCCTGCCTCTCCAGACGATCAGTGACGAAGGCTGTACGTTTAATGCCGGTGAAGTCAAAGTACCCGAGGCCTTTCACAGTGTATATGCCGCATATAATGAGGGTGAATGGCTGGGGATGACCGATGATCCAGAATGGGGCGGGCAGGGGATGCCCCATACCGTTGCCATGGCCGCCAACGAGTATTTTTACGGGGCTTGCAACTCCTTTATGCTTTACAACATGCTCACCCACGGCGCGGCCAAACTTGTGGAAAAGTTCGGCACGGATGAGCAAAAGCAGATCTACCTTAAAAATATGCTGTCAGGAAAATGGTCAGGTACAATGCTT
The DNA here is from genome assembly GCF_963666675.1 of uncultured Desulfobacter sp. Lineage (NCBI taxonomy): Bacteria > Pseudomonadati > Thermodesulfobacteriota > Desulfobacteria > Desulfobacterales > Desulfobacteraceae > Desulfobacter > uncultured Desulfobacter sp. The sequence goes on from NZ_OY762929.1 coordinate 179,041, forward strand.
TTGACCGAGCCCAATGCGGGCTCCGACCTGGCCGCCGTGGAGGCTACGGCCAAACCCAACGGAGACGGTACCTACTCTCTGTTCGGTAACAAAATTTTTATATCCGCCGGTGAGCACGACATGGTGGAAAACATCATCCATCCGGTTCTGGCCAGAATCGAAGGTGCACCCGAAGGCATCGCCGGTATTTCCCTGTTCCTGGCACCCAAATTCAGAGTAAACGCCGATGGCACTCCCGGTGAATTCAACGATGTGGTGTGTACGGGCATTGAGCATAAAATGGGTCTGCACGGCAATGCCACCTGTTCGTTGACCCTGGGCGGCAAATCCGGATGCATCGGCACCCTTTTGGGCCAGGAAAACAAAGGCGTGGCCGCCATGTTCGAGATGATGAATGAAGCCCGTCAGATGGTCGGGCTCCAGGGGTTTGCCAATGCGTCCGCTTCGTATACCTATTCCCTTAATTATGCCCGGGACCGGATTCAGTCCCGTGAACTCAAAGCCCCGGCCGGTTCAAAACCGGTATCCATCATTCACCATCCTGATGTGAAACGCCAGCTGATCACCATGAAGGCCTATGTGGAAGGGCTGCGCAGTCTCAATTACTTCTGCGCCATGTGCCATGACATGGTGGCGGTATCCACGGATGCGGACGAGAAAGCCCATTATGAATATTTACTGGAGGTCCTGACCCCCATCATTAAAGGTTACGGCACGGACAAATCCTTTGAGGTGTGCAACCAGGGTATCCAGATCTACGGTGGTTACGGCTTTATCGAGGAGTTCCCCGTGGCACAGCTGCTCAGGGATTCCAGGATTTTCATGCTCTACGAGGGCACCAACGGCATCCAGTCCATTGATCTTCTGGGCCGTAAACTCTCCATGAAAAAAGGTGCGGCCTTCAACGCCCTGCTCGAAGAAATCAAAAAGACCTTTGCGCTTGCCAAAGAAGCCGAAGGCCTTGAAGATCTCACCGCCCGGCTGGAAGGATTCTTCAATACTTACACAGAGGTTGCTGCCGAACTGCAGGCCAAATCCAGGTCCGATGAATTTTTGACGGCCTATGCCTTTTCATATCCGTTCATGGAGGTCACAGGCGACCTTGCCATGGCCTGGATGCTGTTATGGCGGGCCGCAACAGCCACAGCCAACAAGGGCAAAAAGAAAAAAGACAATATGTTCTATGATGGACAGATCAAAACCGCCCGGTTTTTTATCAATCAGGCCCTTTCCACAACCGCAGGAAAATTGGATGCCCTTAAGGTCTTTGACAATGCGGTGGTTGAGATGGATGACGCTGCCTTTGGAAGCAAGTAGCCGCTATTTTTAACCAAGGAGAAACCTTATGAAAGATGTCGTAATCGTCAGCGGTGCCCGTACTGCCATCGGCAGTTTTGGCGGGGTATTGAAAACCGTCTCATCCGTGGATCTGGGTGCTGTGGTGATCCGGGCTGCCATGGAAAGGGCAGGGCTTCGGCCTGACGTCAGTGACGAGATGCTGGCCTTTGCACCGGATAAACTCAGAGACCGGGGCAAGACTGAGCTGGAAGAGAAGTATGGAAATTGGAACACCGATGCCGCCCCCGTTGCGGTGGACGAGGTGATCATGGGCAATGTGCTCCAGGCAGGGCAGGGCCAAAGCCCCGGCCGGCAGGCCATGATCCGGGCGGGGATTCCCAAGGAAACCTATGGCTTTACGGTAAATAAAATATGCGGGTCAGGGCTTAAGTCCATTGCCATTGGGGCTTCTTCCATCATGAGCGGCCAGGCCGATGTGGTGATTGCCGGGGGCCAGGAGAGTATGAGCAACGCACCCATGGCCATGACCCGCGCCCGGTGGGGATACCGCATGGAGGTGACCGGAAAAGGGGATATCTATGACCTGATGGTGTATGACGGTCTCTATGAGATTTTCAACGGATACCACATGGGCGTGACCGCTGAAAATATTGCCGAACTTTATGATATCTCCCGGCACGACCAGGACAAGCTCTCGTGTCTGAGCCATGCAAGGGCCCGTGAGGCCATTGCCAACGGCACCTTCAAAGAGGAGATTGTGCCGGTGACCACCCGTACCCGCAAGGCCGAGGTGATTGTGGACACCGATGAGCGGCCCATGGAGACCTCCATGGAAAAGATGGCCAAGATGAAACCTGTTTTCAAAAAGGACGGGTCGGTTACGGCGGGCAATGCATCGGGCATTAATGATGGGGGCGCGGCTGTGGTTATGATGAGTGCTGACAAGGCCAAGGAATTGGGGCTGACACCCTATGTCAAGATTAAAGGGTTTGCCACGGGCGGCGTGGACCCGGCATACATGGGACTTGGACCCATTCCTGCCGTTCGCCGGGTGTTGAAATCCACCGGCATGTCCATGAACGACATGGACATCATTGAGCTGAACGAGGCGTTTGCCGCCCAGGCTTTGGGGTGCATGATCGAGCTGGACATTGATCCCGAATTTGCCAACCAGCTGGGCAGCGGAATCTCCCTGGGTCACCCCATTGGGTGCACCGGCGCACGCCAGATGGTGACCTTGATCCATGAGATGAAGCGCAAAGGCTACGGCACAGGGCTTGTCTCCATGTGTATCGGCGGGGGGATGGGAATGGCCATGGTCGTGGAGAATATAAGCAAATAAAAACTGATTTGACGAAAGGTCTTGAAAAAGATGAATAAAATATGTGTCATCGGTGCCGGTACCATGGGTGCCGGCATTGCCCAGGTGTTTGCCGTCAATGGTTATATGGTGGTATTGCGGGATATTGAGCAGGATTTTGTCAACAACGGCATTTCGATCATTGCTAAAAATTTGAACCGCATGGCGGCCAAGGGAAAATTGGAAGAGGTGATGATCCAGCCGATTCTTGCCCGGATCATCGGCACCACAGATCCTGAAAATGCCCGGGATTGTGATCTTGTGGTGGAAGCTGCCGTGGAAAACATGAAGATCAAAAAACAGATTTTCAGTGAACTTGACACTATCTGTAAACCGTCAACCATCCTGGCCTCCAACACCTCTTCCCTTTCCATCGCCGAGGTGGCCACGGCCACAAAGCGTCCGGACAAGGTGATCGGGATGCACTTTTTTAACCCGGCACCTGTCATGGCGCTCATTGAGATTATTAAAGGGGTTGCCACATCCGAGGAAACCTTTGACGCGGTGAAGGCCTTGGCCCTGGATCTTGGCAAGGAGCCGGTCCAGGTGGATGAAGCACCGGGATTTGTGGTGAACCGCATATTGATTCCCATGATCAACGAAGCGGCCGCCATCTATGCCGAAGGCGTTGCCAGTGCCCAGGATATTGATACGGCCATGAAACTGGGTGCCAACCACCCCATAGGCCCCCTGGCATTGGGCGACCTGGTCGGTCTGGACGTCTGCCTGGCCATCATGGATGTGCTTTACGACGAATTTAAGGACTCCAAGTACAGGGCCACACCCCTGCTGCGAAAATATGTCCGTGCCGGACGGCTCGGCCGAAAAAGCGGAAAAGGGTTTTATGAGTATTAATATCGGCTGAAAAATGCATTTGGTGTTTTGGTTTTTCATCTATGATAACAGTAAATCACAGAAACCACCAAAGCTTGATTTCTAAATCTTAAATGAGATGAATCAAAATCACCTCACCCTTCGGGAGCCTCCTGTGGCCGCAAATTTGGTCATAGGGGGCTTGCATTTTTTCAGGTATAAACTTGTAGAGATTCCCAGGACATCGGTTTGGCAATAAAATAGCCCTGGGCGCTGCCGCAGGAAAAATTCGCCAGTTGGTCCAGCTGTGATTGGGTTTCCACCCCTTCTGCCACAGTGGATAGGTTTAGTGAGTTGGCCAGGGCCAGAATGGACTTAACTATTTCCCGACTCTCTTTCTGCTGTTCCATGGCGTTGATAAAGGAACGGTCAATTTTGATCTGGTCAATGGGAAATTGCTGCAAATACGACAGCGATGAGTAGCCTGTGCCGAAATCATCAATGGCCAATTTGACCCCAAGATCACGCAGAACATATAGTTTTTTTAGGGCTTGTTGTGTATGTTCCATTAAAAGGGACTCTGTGAACTCAAGTTTGATGTCCTGGGGGGATAGCCCGGATTTTGAAATTTCGCCTTTAAGTTTGTCGGCAAAGTCATTCTGCAGGAATTGTCTGATGGATACATTAACATTCATAGTTAGTGACCTGCCGGTTTTTTTCTTTAATTGCAGAAGTTTGTTGCACCCCTCCTGAATGACCCAGTCCCCTATGGGAAGAATCAGACCGGTCTCCTCTGCGATGGAGATGAACTGGCCCGGTTGCACCACACCCCGACGGGGATGGCGCCAGCGAATCAATGCCTCAAATCCTTCCAGAACTTTTGACTTAATGTTTATAATGGGTTGAAAATATAGTACAAGTTCGTTTCGCTCCAAGGCCTTTCTCAGTTCTGTTTCAATGGTAAGACACGTGAGAGCGCTTTCGTGCATCCGGCTTGAAAAGAACTGGAACTGGGCTTTGCCTGAATCCTTGGCATGGTACATGGCAAGGTCGGCATCCCGGATCAGGCTGTCACCCTTATCATATTTCAATGTCTGGTTCACCACCCCGATGCTGGCGGAAATCCGGACGTCCTGCCCGTTAATGATGAAAGGGGATGCGGCCGCCTTTGTTATACGTTCGGCGATGGTGGATATCTGATCATCGGAGTCGACATCTGAAAGCAGGATGGCAAACTCGTCTCCGCCCAGCCGGGCAAAAAGGTCATTGTTCCGCAAGCACACCTTGATTTTTTCAGCCACCATTTTTAAAAGCTGGTCCCCGGCCTGGTGTCCTAAAGAGTCATTGACATTTTTAAAGCGGTCCAGATCTATAAGAAGAACAGCGAACCTGAAGTTTAATTTTTTTTTCTGCATCGACAAAAAGGTGTCAAGTTGTTCGGTGAAATACCGTCGGTTGGCAATCCCGGTCAGGGCATCATGGAATGCCTGATGGTGCAGTTTTTGTTCGAACAGTTTTCGTTGGGTAATGTCTTCAAAAAAAATAAACACGGCCTGGACAACACCATCAATTTTAATCGGATAAGCCAGGGCCGAAACCTGAATGTTGTATCCTTTTTTATGCCGGTATCCTGTTTCTGTTTTGCCGGTTCGGCCCGCCAGTGCTTTTTGTACAAGATCTTTAATTTTCTCCCGGGCCTGTTCTCTGGCGTTGCTTGCGGGGAATTCATTGAGAACAAGGTCTGAATGTGTATATCCAAACAAGTCAGAAAAGCTTTTGTTGCTGTTGAGTACTTTTTTATCCCTGCCGATCAAGACGATACCGTAAGGCGAATTCATGAACAGCTCCCTGAAATAGGCCTGGCTTTTGTGGGCCTGCTCGGACGTGTTTTTAAGATCCCCCTGCACCTGTATCCGCTTTTGTTTTTCTTTGACCAGGGCCTTTTGGGAGTGTTTCACCTTGTGCGATTTTTTTTTCACCATCCAGGACAGCTGGTCCCTGTAGCGCTTGAGCTCAAGCTGGGATTTGATGCGGGCAAGGGTAATGGGGGCATTGACCGGTTTTCTGATATAATCCACAGCCCCCATCTCAAATCCCATGGCTTCATCTTCATCTTCAACTTTAGCGGTTACAAAAATAATGGGTATGTGGCTGGTGTCCTGGTTGGATTTCAAAAGCCTTGCCACCTCGTAGCCGTCCATTTCGGGCATCATGATATCAAGCAGAATCAGATCGGGGATTTCTCCGGAATTGACGATATCAAGGGCCATGTGACCGCTGATGGCCACACAGATGTCATAATCCCGGGAAAGAATACCCCCTAGCACGTCTATGTTGGCCGGGGTATCGTCAACAATTAGGATTTTTTCCTTTATGCAATCGATCATTGGTTTCTTCCTTTTGGGGCGTCTGTTTTTGTTATCTTGTTAAGATAGGTGGTTTCGGATTTCGGCTTCCAGGGATTCAAAGGTTTTGCGGGCATTGGGGAAATCAAAGTGTTTGATTTGAAGGGCCAGGGTATTGGCATTCTCGGCAAAAACGGTGCCTGCCAGCTTTTTTGTGAGTGCTGCCGCATGCAGCTTGGCATCCAGGCTGTTTTTATTGAGCAATGTACCCATTTTTGTGATCATCTCTATCACCTGATCGCAAAGTTTTTGTTCCGCATCAGGTCCGGTATCCCCGGACCTTTCGTCTATCTTTTTATTCACTGCGGTGTCCGTTTCGCAGGTCCGGTGAAATTGTCTTCCCATCTTCACCGTCCCGGTGTTAAGATCCGGTTGCTTGGGTTTATACGTTTTTTTATTTTGTAATGCGTGTTGGTCTGCTGCAGCCAAATGACTTGCCATCCGGCGTTGGGTAAGGATGGTAAAGGAAAAACACGAGCCCTTTCCTTTGGTGCTGGATACGAAAATCTGTCCGCCCATCAATTCTACCAGGTTTTTTGATATGGCCAGCCCCAGGCCGGTACCGCCGAATTTTCTGGCGGTTGACCCATCTTCCTGGGTGAATGCATGAAAAAGCGTATCCAGTGCCTGTTGATCCATACCAATACCGGTATCATGAATGGAAATTTCCAGATAAACGCCCTCATCGTTTTCCTGGTCCCGGGCGGTGATCCGGATCAGAATCTCTCCTTGGTGGGTGAATTTTACCGCATTGGATACCAGATTGGTTATTACCTGTTTTAAACGTAGGGGATCGGTTTCTATTTGAGACGGCACATTTTCATGGATATCCGTGATCAGTTTTACTGATTTTTGGGCAACGCCGGGTTTAAAAATATCGATGACTTCCTCGATAAGATTTTGCAAGTTCACCGGAACCTGCTCGATGCTAAGCTTTCCTGCATCTATTTTTGAAAAATCAAGGACGTTGTTAATGATTTTTAATAAATCCTTTGACGATGTATTGATGATGCTTGCGTACTCATTCATCTGGGGCGGGAGGCCGGCTTTGCGCATGAGATCGCTTATGCCGATGATGGCATTCATGGGTGTCCGGATTTCGTGGCTCATGTTGGCAAGGAATTGACTTTTCGCATTGGACGATGCTTTGGCTGCATCCCGGGCGATCCGGAGTTCGTCGTTGGTGGTTTCAAGTTCCCGGGTGCGTTTTGCCACTTGTTTTTCCAGCATGACCTCCCTGAGTTCAATCTGGCGGACCATCCAGTTCATGCTGCGCATCAGGAAGATTAATTCATTTTCATCTTCTGGTTCAAGCGGTTCATTCGGGGTCTCAAAATATCTGTAGTTGCCGTGTTTTATATCCAGGCACAGGGAGGCGATTTGCTCTACCTGCCTGAAACAAAGCCATTGAAGCCCAAAAGGAAAAGGACTGAATCTGGCATTGAAAAGTATCAGGCATGTACAGATGGTCAAAGCAATTTGAAAGGAGGCATCGTAAAAAAAGGATGTATTCCTGGTAAAAAAAATAATCACCATCACCGGGAGCAACATGTGCAGTGAGGAGAGCAGCCGATACTTGGTTTTTACTCTGAGCATGGAAAATCCATTAAAACAATAAACAGTTATGCATTATTAATTTAATATTCAGAGGTGCTTAACACGCGGTCCCCGGAAAATTAAAAAAATTTGGTAATATCCCATAGGGGGATAAATCAATATATTTTAAGAATTAGTATGTTTGTTGGCTATAAATATCTTTATTAGGTATGATTAATATATATGGTTTCTGCTAAAGTCAAGGGGAAAATAGGGGATTCCCTTACTGGTTTTTGTCAAAATGACCGCCTGAAAGCACATATTCTTGAAACGGCAAATCTCTTTCACTGAAAATCTATTGATAATAGATGCTTATCAACAGGCTGGAAATCCAGACACCTCGATATTGAGCCATGGGGCATGTGACGCGTCGCTTGATTTCAATATATTGCATATTTATTTGTACTGTTTTAAGTTCAGCGACTGCCTGTTGTTCCAATTTAAGCCTATCGCAACTTAAATTATGTAAATTGTGTTTATTGCGTTGGCATCGAAATTAAGTTAGCCTATGATTTAATTCTGGTTAGTCGACTAACATTCTTGTTGACATATAAAAAAAATTCTAATAAAAATATGTGCCTTATATATCCAGGCTGCAACAGTTTATTGTAAACTCCAGTATCGGTGTTTGTCTCGCCGTTGCATGTTTCTGTTCTGTTTTTTTTTAATTTTCTTTCAAATTTAATTGGTTTTAGCCAGTGGAGATGTTTATCATGAAACGAATTCGATTCAAGAACCTCAGCCTTTTTAAGAAAATTTTCAGTATCACCTGTCTGTCCGGTTTGTTACTTTTCGCGATTGTCACCTTTTTCATTATTCCTGTGATCCAAAAGGGAATGATCCAAGAGCGTGAAACTGCTTTGGAAAATGTCGTGGATACCGTTTTCAGCCTGATTAAGGATTATGAAAAACGGGTCGGTCAGGGAAAAATGACCCGGGAACAAGCAAAGTCCGAAGCTAAAAATCACATCCGGGCGATAAGATACGGAGAATATTCCCAGGAATATCTTTTCGTTCTCCATGAAAAAGATACCAGCATGGTGATCCATCCCATGCAGCCGGAGCTGAACGGAGAATCCATGACCCAAACTAAAGATGCCAAGGGGATATTTCCGTTTAGGGAAATGGTCACACTGGCCCGGGAAAACTCCGGCGGTTTCTTAACCTATTACTGGCCTAAACCCGGTTCAAATGAACCGGTCCCCAAACTTTCCCATGTAAAGGCGTTTAAATCCTGGGGATGGGTCATCGGATCTGGAATTTACATGGACGATGTCGCGGCTGCCGTCAACAAGGTAAAATGGAATATTTACATTGCCATTTTGTCCACTACGCTCATTTCTCTGGGGCTGGCACTGTATATAGCTAAAATTATAGTGAATCCAATTAAACAAAGTGTGTTGTTTGCCGAACATGTGGCACAGGGAGATTTAACCCGTCAACTTTCCATCGAACAGGAAGACGAAGTCGGAAGCCTGGTCGATGCGTTGAACCGGATGGTCTCAAGCTTGGGCACAATGTTTTCCGATTTTTCAGAAAAAACAGATTCCATCTCTGCCTGTTCAACCGAATTGTCCGCCATTTCCGAACAGATGTCTTCCAGCTCCAAGCAGATAGCCGGTAATTGCTCGCATATTCTGGGTATAGCAGAAGAAACCGCCGATGGTATGACAACGACGGCAGCCGCCACAGAGCAGACAAGCATCAGTGTCCAGTCCATCGTATCCGCTTCTGAAGAGATGTCAGCAACCATTGCCGAAATTTCCGGGAGCATGGCCAAAGGAAGCCGCACAACAGATATGGCAGTGAATACAGCTAAAGATGTGTCCAACAAAATAGAAAATTTAAATAAGGCGGCAAACGAGATCAGTCAAATCACAGAGACCATCTCGGATATCTCTGAGCAAACAAATCTTTTGGCCCTTAATGCCACAATTGAAGCCGCCCGGGCAGGTGACGCAGGCAAAGGGTTTACCGTGGTGGCTGCTGAAATCAAAGAGCTGGCCAGGCAAACCGCCCAGGCTACGGATGAGATTAGCGCAAAAATCACAGGAATTCAGTCCACAACCCGGGAATCCGTATCGTCCATCACATCCATAACGGACATTATTAACGATATCAATCAAATTGTTTCCACCGTCGCCAGTGCCATGGAAGAGCAATCAGCCACGACAAAAGAAATCTCATTCAATGTCAGCCAGGCAGCCCAGGGAATGAAAGAGGCCAACGAACATATCAACGATGCCGCCCAAAACGCAGAACATGTCAAAGAGGATATCTCCGAGAACTCCCATGCTACAGAAGAAATGAGTAGATCAAGCGAACATGTAAAAGCCAGTGCATCTGAGCTTTCCCAAATGGCCGAGCGTCTCGAACAAATGGTTGGGCAGTTTAAATTTTAACACGGATTAGAAGACTGCCTGATAAAAATTGCACCTGCCCTCTGCTTGCCGGGGCAGGTTTCAAAAAGAATAGGCGAAATCGCCTCTAATGCACATTGCGTCACTTCAGCTCCCCCCTTTTTTTGTCTTCTGTTATGACGATAACATCGGTTCGGTTTTTTCATCTCTTCAATTGGAAAATTGGGGCTTGATCATAAGATCGGCCATCTTTTGTAGGGGCAATCCCCTGTGGTTGCCCCGTTAGGGCAGGCACAGAGACCTGCCCCTACAATGGCCGGCGTTGGAACCAAGCCCGAAAATTGGAAGCCGGTTGTTTTAGCTGTGCTACAAAATTTCATAAATTTTTATAGTTTATATAAACATATTTATAAAATCATAATGATGGAAATAGTAAATTCCTTTTGTTATGATAGATCCGAATAATCAATTTGATCAGGTCTAATTCGCTCATCTATAATATCAATTAAACTTATGATATGAAATCATAACAGCAATAACGGAGGTATTATGGACACCAATTCCAGTAACAACTTTTATGAAAGATTAGAAGCAAAAGGGGTCTCACGAAGAGATTTTCTCAAGTACTGCACCGCCCTGACGGCGACCATGGGCTTGTCCCACTCATTTGTGGGGGAAGTGGCCGCAAAAATTGAAAAAGCCGCTGGGATACGTCCCCCGGTGGTGTGGCTGCACTTTTCTGAATGTACCGGATGTTCAGAGGCATTTTTAAGGACGCCGGATGTGGGCGGCATCATCCTGGAAACCATTTCCGTAGAATACCATGAAACCCTTATGGTTGCCTCCGGTGAACAGGCCGAACAAAACCTGCACCATGCTGTTGAAAAATACAAAGGCAAATTTATCTGTATTGTGGAAGGTGCGGTCGGCACCAGTCATAAAGGATCATACGGCAGGGTTGCCGGAAAAACCTTTTTGGAAATTGCCAAGGAAGTTATCCCCAAAGCGGCCGCAACCATTTGTGTGGGAACCTGTTCCGCATACGGCGGCATTTCTGCTGCCGCACCCAACCCCGGTGGGTATAAAGGCGTAAAAGATGCCATCGGTATTGAGACCATCAATCTGCCGGGCTGTCCTTTCAATCCTTTGAATCTGCTCGGCACCATCCTCAAGTATCTGAACAACGAAAAGATGGAACTCGACGACTACGGCAGACCCTCCTTTGCGTATGGGGAAACCGTTCACGACAACTGTCCGCGTCTCGAACATTATGAAAACGATGAATTCGTCGAGGAATTCGGCTCCAAGGAAGCCAGGCTTGGATACTGTCTGTATAAAATGGGCTGTAGAGGCCCTGAAACCTATAATAATTGTCCCACCGCGAAATTTAACGACGGCACAAGTTTCCCTATTCAGGCCGGTCATCCCTGCATTGGCTGCAGTGAACCCGACTTCTGGGACGAAATGACGCCGTTTTATGAAGAAATGTAGCCATATCGCATGATTCGTAGCCAAGTCTTATGGCTCGCGGTACATCATCTAAACAGCTTACGCAGTATCTTATCTATACCATTTAAATAAAACACATATGATGTGAAAGGATATTATTATGGGTAAAAGAATCATTGTTGATCCCATTACCAGAATAGAGGGGCACCTTAGAATTGAGGTGGAAGTGGCAAACGGCAAGGTGACGGATGCCTGGTGTTCCGGGCAGATGTTCCGGGGCATCGAGGTGATGCTCCAGGGTCGCGATCCCCGGGATGCCCACCATTTTGTCCAGCGCTCCTGCGGTGTTTGCACCTATGTTCATGCGCTCTCTTCGGTTCGCGCGGTGGAAAAGGCCTGTAACATAGAGATTCCGGAAAATGCACGGATCGTTCGTAATTTGCTGCACGGCAGCCAGTTCCAGCATGATCACATTGTTCATTTTTATCATCTGCATGCCCTGGACTGGGTGGATATTGTCAGCGCCCTGTCCGCAGATCCGGCCAAGACAGCAAAATTGTCTGAAAACGTATCCGGCCGGCCCCAGAATTCGGCATACTTCAAAGAGGTGCAAACCCGGCTGAAAACTTTCGTGAACAGCGGGCAGCTCGGCCCCTTTAACAATGCATATTGGGGACATTCAGCCTATAAACTGCCGCCCGAAGCCAACCTCATGGCTGCGGCCCATTATATTGAAGGGTTGAAACTACAGGCCAAGGCGGCACGCATGCATGCCATCTTCGGCGGTAAAAATCCCCATCCCCAGTTCCTGGTTGTGGGGGGTATTACCTCCGTAAAAGATCTGACACCCGAAAGAATTGACGAATTCACACAGATCTGGAAAGAGACCAAGGCATTTATTGACGAAGTATACCTGCCCGATCTGATGGCCATTGCATCTTTCTACAAAGATTGGGGTGCCATCGGCGGCAACAATGACACCTTTCTTGCCTATGGCGAGTTCCCCCAGAAGAATATCGATGACGATCTGTTGTTTCCCGGTGGTGTTGTGGACGCAAACCTGGCCTACGCGGCCGTGGATACCGATAAGATTACCGAAGACGTCACCCGGTCCTGGTATGAAAAAGGTTCGGCCAAGCATCCCCTTTCCGGGGAAACCAAACCCATCGCCGGAGAGATTAACTACGACACCGACGATAAATACACCTGGATCAAGGCCCCGAGATATGCCGGTAAAGCGGCGGAGGTTGGTCCCCTGGCCCGGGTCCTGGTTGCCTATGCAAAGGGCCACGGCCAGGTGAAGAAAATGGTTGACCACACCCTTAAAACCCTTGGCGTGGGTAAAGAGGCGCTGTTCTCCACCCTTGGCAGGACTGCTGCCCGGGCCATTGAGACCGTCATCATTTCAGAGGCCATGGAAGGCTGGATCGAAACATTGAAATCCAATATCGCTGCGGGCAACAAAAAGACCTATCAGTCCTGGACCATGCCGGACAAAGGGAAGGGCGGCGGTCTGAACGACGTGCCCCGCGGCGCTTTAGGCCACTGGATCGATATTGAAGGCGGTAAAATTAAAAATTATCAGTACGTGGTGCCCTCCACATGGAATTTTGGCCCCCGTGACAGCAAAAAACAACGGGGCCCTGTGGAAAAAGCCCTTGTGGGCACGCCTGTGGCGGATGCGTCCAAACCTTTGGAAGTGCTGCGCAGTGTTCACTCCTTTGATCCGTGTCTTGCATGCGCGGTTCATGTGATTGATCCCCACACCAACCAGACCTATGAGGTAAAGGTCATTTAATTTAACCTCCTCATCGTTCTTGAAAACTTAGGTTGCGGCGGTATTATTGCCGCAACTTTTAATTTTTTTATATACGGGATGGACATATACATTATCTATGGATGTGAATAATATAACAGTGCTGGGTGTGGGAAATATCCTTTACACCGATGACGGTGTCGGTATCCGGGTGGTTGAAAAGCTGGAAAAAGAGTACGAATTTTCCGGCGATGTGGACATTATAGACGGTGGCGTTCTAGGCGTGAACCTGCTGGGGGTGATCTCCAATGCAGGCCGCCTTATTGTGGTGGACACCGTACTGAATCACGGCCGGCCGGGAGATCTGCACCGGCTGGACCATGATCAGATCCCCAACAGGATTCTGGCAAAAAATTCGTTGCACCAGGTGGATCTTATTGAGGCATTGACCCTGTGCAATGCTTTGGACCATGTGCCTGAGACCACCATCATCGGCGTTGAACCCAAGGACATTGAGAATTTGAGCGAAGAGTTAAGTCCGGAAGTCGGGGCGCGGCTGGATGACCTTGTGCAAAACGTTCTTGAAGAAATCACCCGCCTTGGCGGTTCCTTTCAGCCCAGGGCATGACCTTGGGCTGTCGTTTCTCTAGGATTAATCTCCAATTTTATCTCTTGTACGGATCATTTGAAATTTGATACCCTTGCTGGGTAATTACATACCATTGATCGGTAAAAGAGAAGGTTGAAAATGTCCAGAAGAATTTCCCCGGCATGGTGGCCGGCTTTAGCGTTGGCGTCTCCGGTCCTTTTCCCGCTGCTGTTCGTTAAGAACCGCCGATATAGGCAAAACCTTGAAACGGCCCGGAATCTAAATGAATCGCGCATGGAAAACGCGGGATGTCTGGAACTGCCCGAGCTTGAGCAGTTTGAATTAACCGTTCTACTGGACCAAAATGCGGCACCGGGCTTTTTAGCTGCCCCGGGTGTGTCTTATGCAATCAAAACAGACAAGGGATCTATTCTCCTTATTGCCCGAGGGCTTCACTTTCCTGTTAGGACAGCCCCCTTCGCAAACCCGGTATTAGGGTTCAGATGATTTGGGGAGCAGGAAAACCGCCGTGGCGGAAAATCACAAAACAGGATCTTGAACAGACCATTGATAACCTGAACGCCATCAATCCAAGGTATACATTTCTTTCGTCCCACGATACCTGTCATTATGCGCTGCAACGATTTAAGGGGTCTCTTAACTGCCAAACCCATATTCTTGAATCCGGTGCGACATATTCGCTTTAAAACGTGACGGTAACCGGCCGGAATGCGAATCGCAATAGGCATAAAAATAACATCTGATGAAAAGAGAAACTTGTCCCATTCCTACTTTCTGTATAGAATGCATAATTAAGAATTCAAACATGAAAGGCGAAAAACGGTCTGGGACCGGTATAAGGATGACTGACTGATGAGAATATGGCCCCTAGTGTTAAAGGCGCCTCAATACCTTGGCTTCTGGATGCTGGCGGATACTGCATATGTTTTTTTGCTCTCTTTTTTTTTAGATGCCGTTATTCCATTAAGCTTTTCTAAATTTATTTTTGTCCATTTTCTGGCCATTGGTGTCGGCGCCATGGTGATGTTCACCGGCCTGGGTGCAGGGATTCTCTGGATACCGGTTTTAACCTTTCTGGACATCAGGCCGTCGGAGGCTGTCGCCATTTCAATATTTACCCAGATTGCCGGTAAAGGCACCGGTTCGCTGACCTATTTTTTCAACGGTATGGTTGATATAAAAACAGCCGTTGCCTTTATCCCCATGGCCCTGACAGGTGTGACCCTGGGGTTTTTATCCAGTTTTTACATCTCCAGGGGCTGTGAACAGCTTTTGCTGTATATTTTTGTGGCCATTGCGGCCTATCTTCTGATCCGGACCATTCAATCCTTAAAAAGCCCGGATCCGGTTGTTGACGCAGTGCCTGTGATCCCTGGTTCCATCATCTATGCCAAAAGCTATCCAGTGGTTATTGTCTCTTCATTTTTTACGGGGTTGCTGAGTATCGGTAATACGGACTGGCTGATTCCCCATATGACCCTGAAACTCAAAATGCCGACCTCCCGGGCCGTGGCCACCAGTCTGATGATCATGTTTGTCACCATCCTGTTTTACCTTTGCCTGACATGTATCAGCGTCTGGCAGGGGTATGTCTCCTGGCCCCACGGCACCCATCTGTTATTTGCCACCTGCAGCGGGGTGATCGTGGGCGGTCAGATCGGCACCCGCCTGGTCAGTATCCCATGGTTTGAACGATACCAGAAACATACGTTTATTGTGCTGCTGGGTGTTTCCATCGTTCATTTGCTGTTTTAAAATAAGCTAAAGTTAACATTGGTTCAAAAGGAAATGTAGGTATATGCAAAAGCAAGATAGGCCCGGGCATAGGGGGAAAGTAAAATGGATACAAATGTTGGTTATGGCAGGCGTTGCCCTGGTGCTGATAAAGGTGTTTGCCCCCGTCTCCCCGCCGCCGCCCGTTTTCCCCACAACACCGGAAGACTGTCTGGCATCTGTACATGCGGATGAGAAAAACCTTCAGATTTTGGAAGGTTCCCGGACCCCGGGCAATATTCTTTATGATATCGCACCTCTCATCTGCAGAGGGCGAAAGGTGTTTGACAAACTGACCGCCCAAGGGGAAGACATTGCGGCCGGAACCGTGACCCTGAAGGTGGTGGTTGAATATAACGGAGAAATCATCTCCACCGACATTCAAGAGACCGGCATCGACTCCCGGCGTTTTTTAAATGCGTTAGTCGGGATTTTTAACATGAGTGACTTCACATCCTGGAACCGGGAAGACGAGAACACTGTGTTTACTTACACGGCCCGTTTTGGCCGCTGAAACAACGTTTACACAAGTTGCATAAAAATGGGGAGGTGCCGTGACAGCACCTCCCCACTATTTTGGTGTACAATCAGCTGATGCTTTAGATCATCCGGCGCAGTTTTTTCAGAATCTTGATCGCTCTTTTGGAAATGTAGACGGTCTCGGCCACATCTTCATCGCCGGAGGCGTAGACGGTCACGCCGGGAAGGCTGATTTTTCTGCCTTTAACTTCCATGTAGTCGGCACCCAGCGGGAAGGTGACAATGCCGCCCACCGTGAGCACATCGTTTTCCACGTCGATCTCATAGTTGTTGGTCACGTCTTTGATATCCACGTACAGTTTGTCGGTGGCACGGTCAAGGCTTACGCCCATGGCGTCGGCAACGATTGTTGCAAGCTCCGTGTTGTCGATGGTGCCCTTGATATCAATACCATAGGCCCAGACCGGTACGGTGCCGGCGTCATGGCCGTGGGAGGTCCAGCCGATGGCGGTGTAATTTTCGCTGATGATTCGAGCCAGGGAGTAGCTTGCACCAACGGTGTCTGCATATTCGATTATTTTTTCGGCGTCTTCTGCAGAGCAGTCAATACCCCAGTAGGTGGACAGCCCGGCCTGAATACCTGCGACAGTCCAATCCGCGCCTATTTTACTTACCAGGGCGTTGGCGGACATGGTCATGCCCCGCAGGGGATCAAGGAGTTCATCTTCGCCCAGGTCGGTGTAGCTCAGGCCGTAGTTGCCGATTGTCATACCACCGGTATTGTGGTCCGGAAAGGCCAGAACGATGGTGTTGCCGTCCTGTTTGGCAAAGTCCACGGCAACTTTGACCGCCTCGTCAAAGGCCAGAAAATCGGTGAGCATGTACTTGGGATCGTTGTTGTGACCGGCCCAGTCCACCTGGGAGCCTTCCACCATCAGAAAGAAGCCGTCACGATCCTGGGAGAGAAGCTCAATGGCCTTTGCGGTCATGTCTGCGATGGCCGGCTGGGTGGGATGAAGGGCCTCACGATCTATTTCCGGGTCCATGTGGCTGTCATCAAACATGCCCCAGACTTTTCCGGTACTGAGTGCAGCCATGTCGTCTTTGTTGTCCACAAACTGGTAGCCCCGGTCCTCGAGTACCTGCATGAGGTTCTGGCCGTCTTCACGTTTTGCGCCCCAGGTCTCGCCAAAGGTGGTGGTGTACGGTTCGGAGATCAGATGGCGGGCGCCACCGCCGAAGACGACGTCTATGTTGTTGTAAACCATGTGCTCAGTGATGTCATTGTCCCAGCCACGGTCCTCGATGTGGCAGGCAAACGCAGCCGGTGTGGCGTGGCTGATACGGCTGGTGGCCACAAGGCCTGTGGCTTTGCCGTCCAGTTTGGCCGCTTCCAGAACGGATGCCACCGGGGCATAGGGATCTGCGGTGGGCTCAACGCTGGGCAGAAGATCCGAGGTGCGGGGGCCGACGCCCAGAAACCGCACCGTGGTTTTGTGACCGGTGGCAAAGGCTGTGGCTGCTGCCGCAGAACCTGTGATCACAGAGTTGGCCATGTGGATTTTAACGCTGCCGCCCTGCATGCTGTCCACCTGAAGTGCCTCACCCTTGTACCAGCGGGCCAGGGTCTGGACGGATTCGTCACAGCCGTCTGGAATCAGAACGATTACATTTTTGCTCCTGTGGTGATTGAAATGGCCCCGTGCCATGGCATTGGGTGCCAAAAGACCTATGACAGCCGCGCCTACTGCCAAATGTTTTACAAATTTACGCATGTCTCACTCCTTAAAAAAATTTTCCCGTTAAGTCTAAAAAATTTGTTGCTGCTTTTTTTAACCCTTGTCTCGAATTAAATTGAAATCCCGACACAATCCACGTCACTGAACAATAAGCTTAGCTGCGACGCAAACACATTGAACCAAGGACTCTAATTTGAGGACAAACTATACCAGTTGGATTTTTTGGGGATTAGCATTTGACTAGCAAACGATTAATGAATGTTAGGCGATTGGGAGGAAAATGACACAAAACATCCGGATTATTTTTTCCCAAATTCCGTGACGGGCACCGGCATCGGCAGGGCGGTATTCGCGTTTTTACCGTCCACCACGCGGATCTCTTTGAGGTTGGGATAAAGGGTCCGAATAAAATCAAGATAGAGTTTGCGGCGGCTTGCACCGGGGTTTTGTCGATATCCCGCCAGCCGGGCGAGGAACCGGGAGACCTGCCCTTCGGCGTTGAGGATTCGCTCCCGTTTGGCAGCCCGGGCGCTTTGGAGCAGTTCATCCGCATAGGTCCTGGCCTGGGGCACCACGCGGTTGTAGTAACCCTGGGCCTCATTGCGCACCTGATTTTTTTTGACTTTGGCGTTGGTCACCTGGTTGAACGCCGCTTCGACATTCTCGGGCGGCGACATGCGCTCCATTTCAAGAAAGGAGATGTTGATCCCTGTATCCATTGGCTCGATTTCCGTCTTTAATACCTGGAGGAGTTCAAGTTCGATCTGTTTCTTACCAAAGGTGAGAATTTCATCAATGCGCCGTCCGGCCAATTGACGCACGATGATGGCCGCTGCCGTGCGCTCGATAAAATATTCGCTTTGTTTGTGGGTCATCAGGTATTTGACCGGGTCCCCCACCGTGTATTTGAGCATCATGTTGACGGCCACAATGTTATTGTCGCCGGTAATACAATATGGGTCAATATCGGTCTCGAAGGAAAAGGCATTGCCCCGGGACTCGGTGATGGGTTTGTTTTTCTCTCTTATAAAGTCGGATAAATACAGTGTCTTTACCTGTTTTACGGGAATGCGGAAAACCACATCCACCGGCCGGGGCAATTTGTAGTGCAGCCCCGGAGGGACGGCAGGGTGCAGGATCTCCCCAAAACGGGTGACCACCCCCACCGAATCTTTGTCAATCTTATAAATGCCGCTGAACAGATACGCGATCACAAGGACCAGCATCAACCGTTTAAGGTAGATGAATATAAGTTGTTTGAGGGCATGATTGACCGCCCGGCTGATCCCGCCCTGGTTCATTGCTCTACCTTGTCCCTGTTCAGGCCCAGGTACTTAAACAGTGGTGATTCGGAAGAGAGAATCAATGTTGTCTCTTGGCCCAGAATTTCACTGTAGGTGTCAAGGGACTGGAGGAATTCATAAAACTCCGGGTCTTGGCCATAGGCCTCGGTGTAGATCTGCATGGCTTCGCGTTCGCCTTCACCTGCCAGCACCAGGGCCTGTTTGTCCGCCTCTGCCTTGATCTCCCGTGCCTCCTTATCTGCCTTGGCCATGAGACGTCCAGCCACCTCGGCCCCTTCCGCCCTGATTTTGTCGGCCTCCTTGCGCCGTTCGGATTTCATGCGGTCATACACGGCCTGGACAACGGCTGACGGGTAGGCCAGTCGTTGGACGCCTATTTTTACAATGTGGATGCCGTAGCGGGCACGGGCCTGCTGATTGGTGACCTCGACCATGTGGTGCTCGATTTCAGACAACTTCACCTTTTCGGGGGTTGTGTTGATAATGTTCTCATCGGTGTAATCCCCCAAAACAATGCTGAGCCGGGAATTGACCATGTCGCTGATTTTTTGAACGGCATTGGCCACATCGCCCACAGACTGGAAAAAGGTCAACGGCGTATCCACGGTCCAGGCCACAAAGCAGCTTATGATGATGGGTTTTTTGTCACCTAACAGCAGCTGGGTCGGTGCGGTTTCAAACACACCCACCCGTCGGTCAAAACGATTCACCTGTTCGATCATGCCGGGCAGTTTAAAGTGAAGACCCGCCTTTTGAACGGTTCTGACCGGTTTGCCGAACTGGGTGATGATCACGACCTCATAATTTTTGACGGTATAACAGCACAGGCCGGATAGAATGGCCGCAAATAAAATCAACAGGGGCCAGAATCGTACAAATTTCACCTGAAATCCTCCCGGGACATAAAATTTTCAAAATATAACATTCGGCCGTCGATGCCGCTTTTCGGGTCGATTAAAAACAATGCTTTGCCTTTCAGATTTTTGACCGCAGCCCGATGGCTGAGCATGATTTTTCCGATATCCCCGCTTTTACGGAATCCGGACAATCGCATTTTATAGTTTTCAGCCTCCCCCTGGGCCTGTTTAAGACGGCTTAGGGCCATGCTCTGGGCTTCGGTTACTGCCTTGTGGGCGGCATTTCGGGTTTCGGGCAGCTTGGTATTGTAGTATTGCTGGGCCCGGTTCAGGCTCTGTTCCTGGTTTTGGTAGGCGGCCACCACGTTTTCGTAACTTGCGGCAATATCTTTGGGGGGGTGCAGATCCCGAAGGCAGAACGAAACAATCTCTAATCCGGCCTTCATCTCATCGAGCCTGTGCTGCAGGTCCCTTTGTGCTGTAGCTGTCCATTGCCGACGGTCAAATAACGCGATGTCATAATAATTTTTAGTTACAAAGGTCTGGGTGAGGATGCGGTTGGCTTCATATTCGAGCAGTCTGTCGGCAGAACCGCTGCGATAGGAGAGATAATAATCCTGGGGGTTTTTAATGCGGTAGTGCAGGATCAGATAGGGTAAAAACAAGTTGTTGTCACCCGAAATAAAGGTGGTGGTGTCTCCGTGATCAAGCTGCCAAATCATGGGGGTATCCGCATCGGCCGTGTTCCCGGCGGCCATGGAAAAAAGGTGGCTCGTCCGGACCCGATGAACCTGGTCAACGGGCCAGGGCAGTTTCCAGTGCAGCCCTGGTGGCATCACCCTGTCCGGTTCAACGATTTGCCCGAACCTGAGCACCAGGGCCTGTTCATCAATGCCCACCGTATAAAACAGGCTCTGCAGAACAGCCAGGGCTAAAACAATTACGGTGGTGCGTGCCAGCCATCGGCGAAGAGACACAAAGCGTCTGGGGATTGATTGAATCCGGGCCCGGCCTTTGTTGGAGAAAAAAGAATACCGGCTGACAGCGTCCAGCGTCCGGGTGTATGTCCGGGGCCGCAGGGCTGCCCGGCAGATATCGGTGAACCGGTATTCCGCCGTCAGACCGGCGCTGCCCCGAATGATGCTGATGGTGACATTGAGCAGCATCTCCACGGCAAAGGAGAAAATGAACAAAGCGATGTAGACACTCACCCAGCGGTCGATATTATACCCGAAATAATAAAGAATCAGGGAGAGGCCCGTGAGCAGGGATATGGCCATGTCCGCCTGGTTATGAAGGCTGTCGGCCCGCAATGCCGCAGAATCCTCTTTGCGGCCCATCATATCCTGGAACCGGTACAAAAAAAAGGAGCCAAAGGACAAGCCGATAAAGATGATACCCGTGACCAGGGGCCTTTCTATGGATGCGGGGGCCGTAAATATGGCCCGCCATAATATCAGCATTGATACCGTGAGCAGGACCAGGCTGATGAAACCGGCTGTTTTCAATTCCGTATCGGCCTGGGACAGCCAGCTGAACAATGAACCTGCCGGGGGGGCATTGATCGCGGTGGATTGGGCGGCGTGCTTGCGTTCCCGGCGGAAAACGGTGGTCAACACCAGCAGGGTGGTGGCGATATCTGAAAAGCTGTGCCATGCTTCGGAAAGCACCGCAATACTGCCGGACAGATAATAGAGGATAAATTTCAGCCCCGTGATCAGGGCAACCACAAGAAGCGAGAGGGATGCCGCTTTAATTCTGTCTGTCATTTGTTCATCTGCTGTTGATAACGATTCATTCAATAAATTTTTACTTATATGCAAAAGGCCGGACAGGGTAAAGAGCCGCGGCCAGTTCTAATAGAGAACTAACAGAATATGGACAAAAATAGACCGTTGCACGGGCATTCCAATTATTATAAGGTATCAGGTAACCTCTGTACCAGAGTGCGTTTATACCCGGGTTTATTAATATGCGGTTACATAAGTTGAATTCAGCCGATCGTTTGTAAAAAATACCAAAGGAGATACATTATGGCATACGAAACCATCATTGCAGAAACCCTTGGAGACCATGTGGCCTGTGTGACCCTGAACCGGGCCGAAGCGATGAATACCTTTTCCAGTCAGATGGCCGAAGAGTTATATTACGCACTCAAGGCATTTGAAGCAGATTCCGATGTCAGGGTCATACTTGTCAAAGGGGCGGGCAGGGCGTTTTGCGCCGGTATTGATGTCAATGAACTCAAAGGCAAAAGAACCAATGAGTATCGGGAATGGATTGAACGCATGGAAGCCCCGCTGGTGCTGATCTCTAAAATGCAGACCCCGGTCATCGCCCAGGTCCACGGGGCGGCAGCCGCCAACGGCATGGGGCTTGTGGCGGCATCGGACCTGGCCATTGCCGCCGATAACGTCAAAATGGGGCTGACCGCCATCAATGTGGGCTTAAACTGCGTGGGGCCGGTGATCCCCGTGGCCCGGAGTGTGGGGCAAAAAAAGGCCTTGGAACTGCTGCTTTACGGCGACTTGATTAAAGCCAAAGAGGCTTTGGAACTCGGGCTCGTCAACCGAATCGTACCCAAGGAGGAGCTGGATGAGGCTGCCCTGGCCTGGGCCCGGGAGCTGGCAAAAAAGAGTCCGGTGGCCGTAAGAATTGCCAAGTCAGCGTTTTATGCCTCCCGGGATATGCCCTATGACGCCCAGTTTGCATACATGAACGAAGCCTTTGCCCGATTGTGCGACACCGATGATGCCAAAGAGGGGGTGGCGGCTTTTTTTGAAAAGCGGCCGCCGGTATGGCAGGAGAGATAACGCCGTCCAAGAAACAGGATAAAGGTAAACATATTTGATGATTCATTGGATTAAAGTCATTCTCCGTGCCGGTTTCAATAGCCGGGGGATGACCCTTGTTTTGGCATATATGCTGCTTTTGGCTGCTTCCACCGGGCTTATTTGTATTGCAGAACCCGCTGACAGCGCCCTGAGCAATCCGGGCCAGGCCCTGTGGTGGAGCATTGTTACGTCAACCACGGTGGGGTACGGGGACATGTATCCCATCTCATCGTGGGGAAAGGTGATTGCCGCAGTTTTGCCGATGTTCATGGGGATTGGTCTTGGGGCGGCATTTATTACGCACGTTGCGTCTGTTTTGGTAGAAAGGAGAGACAAGAATATGCACGGGGAGACACCCTATAAAGGATCAGGCCATATTCTGCTGGTGGGCCATACCCAGGAGACCGAATATCTTGTGGAACAGATCCGGGCGGATGAAACATACCGGGACATGGATATCGTGGTTCTGGCCGATCAGCCCCGGCATCCCTTTCCGGACCAGGCCCACACCTTTTTTGTCAAAGGCCGGCCCGATACCATCCAGGCCATGAACCGTGCCGGGGCCGCCGGGGCCGAGCGGATTATCATCCATACGGGCAGTGATGAACTCTCCCTTTTTGTGTTGATCAATGCCCTGAATTTGAAAAAAGAGCGTTGTGAAATTACTGTCAGGTGCCTGTCCACCCAGAGCCTTGAAACCTTTTCATCGGTGCCCGGACAGTTTGAAACCATCATGCAGATGACCGTGGAGATGATGGTCCAGGCCATGCAGGACAAGGTTCACCTGCCCCTCCAGACCCTGCTGAAAAATGACGAAGGCGAAGAGATATATTATGTAAAAACCGCCCATATAAAACCGGGCATGACATGGTGGAACCTCCATCTCTTTTTAATGAAAAGATACCGGTTTTTAAGCTTTGCCCTTCAATTGCCCGACGGAACGGTAAAAATTAATCCGGGCCAGGATGAACCGGTGATTGACGGCTGCGGGATCTGGCTCATTGCCTCCGACCGGCCCGTGCATATCCAATGGCCTGAATCATAACCACGGAAGACACGGAAAAGCACGGAAAGTTAGCGCGCGGAGCGCTCATTGCCATGTTCTTCGGTGCTTTCGGTGGTCATATTTGCGGCGATAGAGAACAGGAAACAAAAGAACGCCCACTGCCATGAGAATGCTGCCGCAGGGAAAGGCATAGGAGAGGGTGAAAAAGTCCATGGCCAGTCCGGCCATGACAGATCCCGTGAACATACCAAGGGAGTGGGCGGACGTCAAAATGGCCATCACCGACCCTTGGGCCTGTCTTTCTTCGCCTTTAACCACGGCCAGGGCCGTCAGGGCGGGCATGGCAATTCCGCCGCCCAGCCCGAAAATACAGACACCTGTAAACAGATCCATAAATGAGGTGGCCCAGAACGGGTATACAATGCCTGCGGCGGACAATATGCCGCCCACAACCACCATGCTTCTTCTGTTCCAGCGGTCCGCAGCATAGCCCATGGGCAATTGCAGGGCTCCAGAGACAAATACGCCGGCGGTCACAAGCAATCCGATTTTCCCCCCGGCCAGACCAAATGTTTTGCCTGCGTACAGGGGCATGAAGCACCAAATAATGCCGATGCAGGCCGTGTAGGCATACCTGAAAACCACAAGACCTGCCAGTTCCCGGTCCCGGATCACCACGCCGAAGGCGGCAGGTTCTCGTTTATTGATCCGAATCTGCTCTTTGGATAAAGGCGGCAAAAAGATCAGGCAAAGAAGCGCTCCTATGGCTGACAGGGCGGACATGCAATAGAATGCCGCATCCAAAGACCAGGTCTCTTGTACCACCCCACCCATGATCGGTCCAAAAGAGAGACTTAGAAACATGGAGAGGTTGAACAGCCCCATGGCGTATCCTTCGGTGCGTTCGTGACTGATCTCCCCGACATAGGCCTGGACCACGGGCATGATCATGGCCGAGCCCGCCCCCTGGATGAACCGGATGGCGATCAAGCCTTCCACATTGGAGGTCCAGGCAAAGGCTATGGCCACCAGCATATAGGTTAACAGGCCTGCCAGAATAAAAGGTTTGCGACCCTTTTTATCTGAAAGAGTGCCGAACCAGGGCATAAAAAATGCCCGGGAAATGGAAAAGGCCCCGAAAATCATGGCCACGTAAATGCCTGCCGCCCCAAGATCATGGGCGTAAATGGGCAGCAGGGGCACCACAATTCCGACACCTGTAACCGTAATGAAAATAATGAAAAAGAGGGTGATGAACACCTTTTTGTGGTTCGACGGGATGGCCCGGGACCCCCGGTGCAGCATTCGGGCCGCCGCCTGGGAAACGGGTTCGCGTAAACCAAAAAAGAAGTCCATATTAAATGTATGTACCTTTGGCCCTAATCCAGGCATTCCCGGACT
Source organism: uncultured Desulfobacter sp. (assembly GCF_963666675.1). Classification (NCBI taxonomy): domain Bacteria; kingdom Pseudomonadati; phylum Thermodesulfobacteriota; class Desulfobacteria; order Desulfobacterales; family Desulfobacteraceae; genus Desulfobacter; species uncultured Desulfobacter sp. Next base: position 204,083 of record NZ_OY762929.1, read on the forward strand.
TGGTCAATGAACCGGCTGGGGGTGGCAAAATCGCCTTTACGGTAATTGACGTGGCTCATGTACAAAAAGCGTTCGGCCCGGGTCATGGCCACATACATGAGCCTGCGTTCCTCGGACAGGGCGGCATCGCCCTCGTCAACCGATCGCCAGTGGGGGAACAGGCCCTCTTCGCACCCGACGATGAACACCACATCAAACTCCAGCCCCTTGGCCGAATGGATGGTGAGCAGGCCCACTCCGTTTTCATCCTGGTCATCCTCGTCTTTGTCCTCCCGGATCAGGGCCGCCTCTTCCAGGTATTCGAGCATGGTATCCTTGGCACGGGCCGTGTGGATCAGCTGTTCGATGTTCTCTTTTTTGGAAACAAATTCTGCGTCGGTTTTTGTCTTTGTCTTCAGGTAGTCGTAATACCCGGTGCGGTCCATGACGGTCTCCATGGCCATGGCCGGGGCCATATCATGGATGGTATCCAGGATATCCAGGACCTCGGACATATTTTCATGGACCTTTTGGGTCACAAGCCGGTCCCGGACCATGATCCGTGCAGCCCCCTGCAACGAGCCGCCCTGTTCGCGCAGCGCAGCCAGTTTCTTAATCATGGCCGGCCCGATTCCCCGCTTGGGTGTATTGACAACCCGCTCAAATGAAAGGTCATCATTGGGAAAATACGAAGCGCTCAGATAGGAGTTGATGTCCAAGACTTCCATGCGTTCAAAAAAACCCTGGGAGCCCATCAGCCGGTAGGGGATGCGAAACGCCCTGAAGGTCTTTTCAAAGGGAAGGGAACAGAATTTGGTCCGGTATACCACGGCCATTTTGTCCAAAGGAATCCCCTGTCCCTGTTTGTGAAGATTTAAGATCCGCCGGGCAGCCCATTCGGCTTCATGGGCATCTGACATGAATTCATAGATCTCCAGCACCCCGCCTTTTTTCTTGGAAAAACAGCGTTTTTCCATTTTGTCGGGGTTATAGTCAATGAGATCATTGGCGGCCTGGACGATCTCGTCGGCAGACCTGTAATTTTCTTCCAGCCGGAAAATCTTTGCGTCTTTATACTTTTCTGCAAACCGTAAAAAGTGGTTCACGTTGGAACCTCGGAATCCATAAACGGCCTGCCAGTCATCCCCGACGCAGAACAGGTTGCGGTGTTCGCCTAACAACAGGGAGGTCAGCTCTTCCTGCAGATTATTGGTATCCTGGTACTCATCCACCAGAATATAGGAAAAAAGGTTCTGGTAATAGTTGCGGACCTCTTTATTGTCCCGGAGCAGATCCCGGGTCTTGAGCAGGATATTGTCAAAATCAACGCAGTTCATCTCTGCCAGGCGTTCTTCAAACTGTGTAAAAATATCAGCCATCCGAACGTTGAGGAACCCGGGTTTGCGGTCAAAGTATTTGGCGGGATCTCCATCGTTTTTGGCCCGGGAGATGGATGAAAGAATTCGGCGCGCGTATTTTTTATCAATATTGTTTTTTACACACAGCTCCTTGATCAGCTTGTCCTGCTGGTACACGGTGAACACCTGCAGGGGCGGGGTGTATCCCATGATTTGGCAATGGCGTTTTAAGATCATCAGGCAGGCGGAGTGATAGGTTCGTACCCATTCAAAGCGCGCGTGGTGCAGGCCCGTTATCTCCATCAACCGGCTTTTCATCTCCTGGGCCGCCTTATTGGTGAAGGTGATGGCCAGGATACGCTCCGGGGCATGGCCCATGTTGATGAGATGGGAAAATTTGGCGGTCAGGGTTCTGGTTTTACCGGAACCGGCTCCCGCAACCACGAGGGCCGGGGAGCCGGTATGATTAACAGCGTCCTGTTGGGGCTGGGATAATTGCATAAAGTCTAAATTATGTATCCTTAATGATTTTTTCCAAATCATTTTCAATTTCGGTTTTAATCTCTTCCAGACGGGGCTCGGTCAGGGCTTCAAAGCGAAGCACCAGGGCCGGCTGGGTATTTGAGGCTCGAACAAGACCCCACCCGTCTTCATAGATGGCCCGCATCCCGTCAATGTCAATGACCTTTTGCCGGGCTTTATACAATGCCGTTATTTTTTCCACAACCTTGAACTTGACGGCATCGGGGCAGTCAACCCGGATTTCAGGTGTGGTAAAGGTTTTGGGCAGATCCTTAATCAATTCGTCAACGCCGAGACCGGTGCTGTCCATGATTTCCAGAAGCCTGCAGGAGGCATACAGGGCATCGTCATATCCGTAGTAGCGGTCCTTGAAAAACATATGCCCGCTCATCTCCCCTGCCAGGGCCGCATTTTCTTCTTTCATCTTCTTTTTGATCAAAGAGTGTCCTGTACGCCACATGATGGCGTTGCCGCCCATTTTTTCGATCTGGTCATACATGACCATGGAGCACTTGACCTCTGAAATAAATGTGGCACCGGGATTACGGGACAAAATTTCTTGGGCATAAATCACCATGAGCTGGTCCCCGTAGATAATATTTCCGTATTTATCCACCACACCGATCCGGTCGGCATCCCCGTCATAGCCGATACCAAGGTCCAGGTTCTTTTCTTTGACCAGGGCAATGAGGTCCATCATGTTTTTTTTCTGGGTGGGGTCCGACTCGTGGTTGGGAAAGGTGCCGTCCGGATCGCAGTATAAGTCATGCACCTCGCAGCCCAGGCCTTTCAATACCGGTAAGGCGGTGATGCCGCCGGTGCCGTTGCCGGCATCAACACCGACCCGGATGGGGGCATTCAGGGAGATGTTTTCCTGGAGCATGGCCATATAGGGCGATATGGCATCCATTTGGGTCAACGTGCCCTGACCCTGGGTGTAGGCCTGATCGTCGATGATCTTGCGGATTTCCTGCAGCCCGTGGCTGTGGATGGAGTCCAGCCCGCTCATTAATTTGAACCCGTTATATTCGGGGGGATTGTGACTGGCCGTAACCATGGCCCCGCCTTCAAGATTGAATTGGTGAATGGAAAAATAGAGAACCGGGGTGGGGCAGACACCGATGTCCACCACATCACAGCCTGTGGACAATATTCCGTCAATAAATGCCTTTGAATAGGCTTCGGACGTGGTGCGGCAGTCCCGGCCGACAGATATTTTTTTGCGGCCCTGTCCCATAATCAGTGAGCCATATGCCTTTCCTACAGCATTGGCGTCCTGTTCCGAAATCTCTTCTCCAGCGATGCCGCGGATGTCATATTCCCTGAATATTCCAGGATGCATAGTTTCCTCCTCTATATAAAATTTGAAATAAGCGCAAGAGTGCCGGCCAGCCAGCAATAGGGTGCAAACAGATGAAATTTTCCGGTATCCACCAGCTTCAAAAGGAGCTTCAAAGCTGCCAGCCCAACGATGAATGAAGCGATTGTACCATAAATGGTGGCTGGGTCAATGTGGCCTTGGGATTCTATTACATCTTTTATACTGAGAATCTGGGCGCCGAGAATGGCCGGGATGGATAAAAGAAAGGAGAACCGGGCTGCCGTCTGTCTGTCCAGGCCCATGAACAAGCCGGTGGCAATGGTGGAGCCGGACCGGGAGATGCCCGGTACGACTGCAAGCCCCTGGACAAGGCCGATGGTCAGCGCCCTTGCAATGGTCAGCGGCCGTCCTATTCCAACCCTGTAGTAGTTCCTGGACACCCACAAAAGAAGGCCGGTAACGATAAGCATACACCCTACGAGTAAAGATGAGGTGAACAGAATATCCTCATACTGTTTGAGCACCAATCCGATGATTGCCGTGGGCACGGAGCCGATAATGATGGCTGCGGCCAGTGCCAGATTTTTTTCATGCCCTGACGCATTCCGGGTCCCGGCAAAGATCACCAGGCTTTTAAGGATCTCCCGGATATCTTTAAAATATACAATCAACACTGCGCCAAGGGTTCCCATGTGTACGGACGCATCGAAAACAAGGCCGCAATCAGTAACGTTAAAGTAGACCTGCCCCAGGACCAAGTGGCCCGAACTGCTCACCGGTAAAAATTCCGTAAGCCCCTGAAGGATGCCTAGAATTATACCCTGATAAATTTCCATATTTTTTCCTGAATTGAGTTTGGTAGTAACTAACAGAAAGTTATAGCTTAAGCATTGGACGTATATAATTGTTTGTACAAAATTGCAAGGCTCCAAAAGGCGCCATACGGACTGTTCATTGCAAAAGAACAGTTGATTTCATTTCTTTTCTTTTGTAGAATATCCCAAATTCTTTGTACGGGTATTCAGCAATTCTAACAAGAATTTAATACTAATTTTGTGAAAAAAAGGAGATCAGATGAACAAGAAACGTTTCGTGCAAACCCTTTTAACCATCACCGCCTTCCTTTTCCTGTTTGGTTGCGCGGCGAAGGAGCCCGCCGGGATTCCCTCGTTTTCGGCTAAGCAGTTTGATGCGTCCATGTATCAGTCAAAAGTGGATAATTTCGTTATTATCCTGGATGCGTCCAGCTCCATGGACGACGATTGCATGGGCAATCCCAAATTCATGATCGGCAAAGCTGTTGTAGAACATATGAACCAGAGCATTCCCGAACTCGGACAAACTGCCGGGTTGAGAACTTTTGGGCATGCGGACGCCGTTTCCAAAAATGAAACCGAATTGTTTTACGGCATGGAAGGGTACAACTCCGCCGCCCTGGCTGCAAAACTTGGCGAAGTTTCAAAAGCGGGCGGCTACAGCCCCTTGGGATCAGCCCTGGAAGCCATGGGTAAAGATCTTGAAACCCTTTCCGGAAGAACCGCTGTAATTATCGTTTCCGACGGTTTGGACATGGAAAAGGATACCGTCCAGGCCAAAGCGGTTAAAGAGCAGTATGGCGATGCAATCTGCTATTACCCCATTCAGGTGGGCGATGCCGAAGAAGGCACTGCATTTCTAACTGAAATCGCAGAAATCGGTGGTTGTGCAGGCCTGGTCAGTGCCAAGGCTCTTATGGGTACCGCGGCAATGGGTTCATTTGTTGAAAAGGTATTCCTGGCTCCGGCCGATGCCCCTGCGTCCACACCTACACCTTCCCCCATGGACAGTGACGGTGACGGCGTGCTTGATCCCGATGACCAGTGCCCCGGAACACCTGCCGGTGCTAAAGTAAATGCAGTCGGCTGCTGGGTGCTTGACAATGTATTGTTTGATTTTGACAAGGCCGTTATCAAACCTGCTACCTTTGCGCAGCTGGATGCCGTGTATGAAATTCTGGAAAAGAATCCTGCAATGAGTATTGAACTGCAGGGGCATACTGACAATATCGGTGCTGAAAAATACAACATGGATCTCTCCTTGAGACGTGCCAATGCCGTTGCTAAATATCTGGTAGATAAGGGTATTGCCCGTAACCGCCTGGCCACCACGGGCTTTGGTTTCGACAAACCGGTTGCCCTGAACAGCACAGATTTTGGCCGCTCACTGAACAGAAGGGTTGAAATTCATCCTTATTAATGTATGTGAAATACAGCGGCTAAAACCGCGTGAATAAAGCAAAGCCCCTTGTTTTTACAAGGGGCTTTTTCTTTCTGCATTCTGCAGCCGCCAAAATCGAAAAAGTGTACCACCGGTACACCGGCCCTGAAAATCAGGAGAATTTTTCATGGGCAAAATCGGGCGTCAACCATCATATCTGATCCAACGTGGCACCCGTTACTATTTCCGCATTAAATTCTCACAAAAGCATTGAAATACCGTATCCGGTGAATGGCGTTTAGGCTTGGGGACTGGCCGGTTGAAATTGGCCCGTGTCATAGCATCCCAGCTTGCCAAGGAATACGGGGTAAGCAGGGGAACCATCCACAATGTCCTGGAAAAATCGGCCTAAATAAGTTGCGTAACCCATACTTTTAAAAGATTTAAATGAGGAGGGCTGCCAAGGTGGCAGATTTTCAGAAAATCAATTTTATAATATATTAAATTTAGTCTTGCTTTTCGACGTCCGGGATGATTAATCTTCAATCAAAATGAAAAATATCATCATAATATTTACTACAACTATTGCCATCATGGGCTGGGTCGTACCCAAAGACGCCCCAAAGCCTCTTATTTTTTTGGCTATATTGTTGCTTCTATTTCTTGCGATTTTTCAAATCATAAATGAACGGAAATCAGCCAAAGAGAAAAGAGGTAAAAGATTCGTTGGTGTTCTCAATCCTAACTCATCTCAATTGGAAGGGGAAAATTTTACAAAAAAATTAGAGGTTGGATGGGCTCCTCAATATACTGGTTTAATGCTTGAGCATGGCGAGAATATGAAAAAGCAATTAATGGGAGGGGCAAACGAAAATAATCCTCATTTTAGCTTTTTATATGACAATTCGCTGATCATTTCAGAAGATGATGGATACCTAAAGGTTTCTTTAATGCTTAGAGATCAGACTGGTAAAATACTTGCGAGGTTGATTGAGAATGAATGGCAAGTAGTTTCTCCACCAAAAATATTTGATAGAAACTATACAAAAGACACCCTTGAAATAATAAGTGATACAGGTGAGGTTTTTTTACAAATACGAGTATTGCCTGACGTTGTAAAATTAAATGGGGTCTTTTATAACGCTGAGGGATACGGTTTGGAAGTGTATCCACACCCTAAAGTTAAGGGGAAGTGGAGAATGCATATTCTTGGCCCAGATACTAAAAGGCGTCAGGAAATAAAACCGCTGTTCCAATATCCAAGTGAACTTCATCTCGGTGAATATTTAAAAAATAGACGTTGAAATATATTGCACAACAAAACGCTGCAGGCCGCCCCTCCCGGGGGGGGGTAGCGGCTTTTCGGAAGCCCTTGGTTTCGTAAAATCTTGGCTTCGACAACCTGCTCGGCTGTATGCACCGGTCGGCTGAGATCCCCGTTACATTTAATACATTATTTTCGTTACTGCTCGAAGATCCACCATAATCAATTTTATAGAACAATTTCCTGATTATCAAATATCCAATATTGTATATTCCCAGCACCCAGCCTATGAAGGAATACCGGATCAGATATGCCGTAAAGAATCCGTTGGCATGTGATCCATACCGGTGTTACATATGCAACGTAACTATTTTTAATAAAGGGGTTTCAGTCTATAATTTCATATAGTTATATGGATGTCTTCCTTGGTTGACATTCGTCCCTACTAAATTTTAAAGTCAGCGTTTAAGCCAGGATTTAAGTAAGCAAAAATCCCTGTCGAACGTTGGCTCGGCAGGGATTTTTCATGGTTTTACGGTAAATAGATTTTATTTGTTGCTTGTGCCCGGATTCATGGGGCGGTAGGGTTAATTGGGTAAGAACAGATGTGCCTGGCCGGATTCAAACGCCTCCAGCGCTTTAATGGACATGGTGGCAAAGGGAACCGCTTCCAGCCGCCGAAGTCCGATTTCATCGCCGGTTAGTTCACAGTATCCGAAACTGCCGTCATCAATACGCGCCAATGCACGATCCACCTGAACGATCGTATCTGAATGGCGCTCGAAACTTTTGACCTCAAGTTCCAGATCGATATATGAGTTGCTCCGGTCAAGAATATCGGCCTGGGCCGCTTCGAGGGATTTAATCTTTTTTATGGATTTGGAAATTCTGTTACGCAGCTCGTCTTTTCGCTGCTGTAGTTTGGCCTTAAAGTAAGCGAGTTGCCCTTCACTCATGTAGGGCTCGCTATCCAAAGAATCGTAGCTGTTTAAAGAAACTTGCGAAACCTGTGTCGTCATTTTCTGTATTTGCCTCCATGACAAAAGAATTTAGAAAAAATACAAGAAATTATTACCGGACACGGGTTAAGAGGCGATTATAAGGGTGTTAGAGTATTGTTTTTTGTTGTGTTTGAACGAAAAGTTACCCACCTGCGGCGTTGCATGACAATTTGCAATCCTCACAACCAGTAGGTTGCTCCGGTTGCAAATTGTCATGCGCCTTGCATCTGGGCAACTTTTCGCCCAAACACAAATCTCAATTTAGGCGTTAGCTTGACCGGAACAATTCTTCTCCGGTTTTTTCCACCCCGTATCCCCCCAGGGCCAGGACCCGCTGTTTGAATTCGTCAGACTGAATGGCTTCAAGAAGGGCCTGGGTTTTTGGCAGATTGTAATAGACTTCAGGGATAACCAGGTCGTAGGATTCCGTGACAATCGGCAGGAAATCCAGTTTCAGGGCCAGGGCTGCGGCTTTGATGCCAAGGCCTGCCCTTGCACGTCCTGATAATATGGCCACGGCCACGGACATGTGGGTGTACTCCTCATTGTCGTATCCTGTGATATCTGCGGGGGACAGGCCGTTTTTCTTTAAGCTGAAATCAAATAAAATCCGGGTGCCTGACCCAGGCTGGCGGTTGATAAAAGCCAGTTTTTTTTCAACGATATCCGACAGCCCTTTGACCTTGTCCGGATTGCCCTTGGGCAGAATCAGTCCTTGCTGGCGCATCACGAGATTAACCAGGCGCACCGGCACATCGGGCAGATACTTTTTAAGGTATGAGATATTATAGGAGCCGTCGTCGGGATCCAGCAGATGGCAGCCGGCCATGTGGCAGCCGCCCTTTTTAATGGCCATCAGTCCGCCCATGCTTCCCACATGGCTGGAGGATATGCCCATGCCAGGGTGTTCAAGCCGGATCTGGTCTGCCAGCAGGTCAAGGGTATTGTCATGGGAGCCGGTGATCACCACCGTATTTTCGATGGAGGTTCGGGAGCGAAGCAGGTGGGCAGGTACTTTTTCGCCGGCCTCAATGCCTTCCACGTGCTGGGGGATTCGTATGATGCCGTCGGCTTCGGTCAGGGTGGTGATGCTGCCTGATCCCCGGGGCAACTGGGAGGACATGAGTCTGCCGTCCACGGAACCGATTTTTACCCGTAAAAATTCCTCCTGGCCCAGTTTTGATGCCACTTTTCTGACCGGTGAGACCTCCATGATTTCCCGCTCTAACGGGGGCAGGTGCTGCATGGCCAGGAGCAACGGTCCTGCAAAGGTTTCAAAGGCCACAATGGCCGATACCGGATAACCGGGGATGCCGAAAATCGGGGTCTCTTTAATCTGTCCGAACATCATGGGTTTGCCCGGCATCATGGTGACACCGTGAACGTAAATTTGCCCTAAGTTTTCAATCACCGGTTTTGAATAATCCTTGGACCCGGCAGAAGAGCCGCCCATGATCATGACCATGTCATATCCCTGGTCCACCCCATCGGCCACGGCGTTTTGAATGGTTTCAAGGTCATCTTCAAGCATGGGATTTACCGTGGCATCCGCCCCGTGATCGGCGCACAAGGCGGTCATGACAGTGGAATTGGATTCCACCACGTCACCGGATTCCATGGTTTCCGGGGACACATCCTGCCAGCGTTTAAGTTCCGATCCCGTTGGGATAATAAGCACCCGGGGCCGTTTTCTCACCGACACCTTAAACACCCCGCCGGAGAGCAGCGCACCCATGGCATATGCATTTAATTTTTGGTCCCTGGGGAACAACAGCTGGGTGGCCACAATATCCTCGCCCATTTTGCGGACATGCTGCCAGGGGAAGGCCGGTGCTTCAATTTCAATGGTGTCGTCATCCAGGATATTGAGGTTTTCGATCATGATCACGGCATTGGTCTCGTCCGGGAGCACATGGCCGGTGTTTATCCAGAAGGCCGTTTTCCCAATGGTTAAAGACTTTGGGGCCTCATCACTTGCCCCAAAGGTGGATTTGGCATCCACAGCCACACCATCCATGGCCGATGCATGAAAGTTGGGTGACGAGATGGCGGCCACCGCCGGTGCCGCTAAAACCCGATTCCTGGACTGGACCACATCCAGGGTCTCTACACCTGTTTCAAGATGACCAAAATGTTCCAACAGGCAATCCTTGGCCTGCTGGATCCCCACCATGCTTAAATATACATTACGTTTAGTTTCCATACTGCTCTTTCTATCTTAAAAGGATAATTTCCACCATGCTGCCCTTTTCCAGGCCCTCTACATGCTCTCCGATTTCAAGCAGTCCGTCCGCCTGGACCATGGTTCGGATCAAACCCGACTTGCCGAGAACGGGACGTGCCACAAGGGTTTGGCCGTCTTGTTCCAGCACCACCCGTACAAAATCCCGCCGCCCCTGGGAAGAGGCGATGTTCCGGGACAACCGGGCCGGTGTTTTTACCTGGAGAACCGGACGGGACAAACCCCTTAGCCGGTGGAGAAAAGGGGTTACCACGACCTGGAACACCACCATGGCCGAGACCACCTGGCCGGGCAATCCCCACACCGGGGTGTGACCGGATTTAGCCAGGATGGTCGGTTTGCCCGGGCTTACGGAGATACCGTGGACAAGGATTTCCGTGTCCGGAAGATTAGACAGCACATCCACCGTATAATCCCGCGTGCCCACAGAGGAGCCGCCTGACAGCAGGACCATGTCCGTTTGGGCCAGCGCTTTTTTACACATTTTTTCCAACGCCTTGGGATCATCTTTGACGATGCCGTACCGCACAGGGGCGCCGCCGGCCTGGGTCACCAAGGCAGACAAGGAATAGGAGTTGATATCGCGTATTTTCCCGGGGGCAGGGGTTTTGTCCACGGGGATCACCTCATCCCCGGTGGAGATGATACCCACCCTGGGCACCTGATATGCCCGGATCCGGGCATGCCCCAATCCTGCCGCCAGACCGATCTCCTGGGGCCGCATCAGGCGGCCTTTCTCAATGACGGTCTGGTCCTTGGCAAAATCCTCGGTGACGTCAATGACATGCTGCAGCGGGGCCACGGATTTATAGATTTCAATGGACTGGTCATCCACCGCCTCGGTGTGCTCCACCATGACAACGGCGTCGGCACCGGCGGGCAGCATACCGCCGGTGGAGATCCGGGCCGCTTGCCCCGGTGCCAGTTCAAAGTCCGGGATATCTCCCATGGCAATGGTGCCGTTCAGCGCCAGCCATGCCGGACCCGATTCCGATGCCCCAAAGGTTGAGGCGGCATTAACCGCATAACCATCCATGCACGATCGCCTGAAACCGGGCAGATTTTCGTCTGCTACCAAATCCTGGGCAAGCACCCGTGAAAAGGCATCACGGGTGTGCAAATCTTCTGTTTCCACCGGGGAGAAAAGCTGTGTCATCCCCAGAACTTCGTCCAGGGGTTTTACTTTGAAAAAACCGCTCATTTTAAAACATCTTTTAACCTTGCCATGGCCTTGGCTACGTTTTCAGGGCTGTTAAATGCCGAAATTCTAATAGATTGCGCCCCACACCGGCCAAAACCTTGTCCGGGGGTGCAGACCACGCCTGCTTTTTCCAGCAGCAGGTCAAAGAATTCCCAGGAATCACGGCCATTGCCGTCAATCCAGATGTATGGTGAATTTTCACCGCCAACGTGGTCAAACCCAAGATCGGTCATGGTCTGGCGAACCACGCCGGCGTTGGCCAGGTAGTAGTCGATGTTTGCCTTAACCTGGGCCTGGCCCTGGGGGCTGTAAACCGCCTCGGCCGCCTTTTGCACCGGATAGGACACACCGTTGAATTTGGTGGACTGCCGACGGTTCCACATATCATGCAAAGAGACCTTGGTCCCATCCGCCGTGTAGATCATGCAGGCTTTGGGTACCACGGTAAATCCACAGCGTGTGCCTGTAAAGCCAGCCGTCTTGGATAAACTTCTAAATTCCACGGCCACCTCTTTGGCGCCGGGGATTTCATAAATGCTTCGGGGAAGGCTTTCATCCCGGATAAAGGCCTCATAGGCCGCATCAAAAAGGATCAGGGCTTTATTGTCCCGGGCATAGTCCACCCAGGCGGCAAGCTGTTCTTTGGTGGCCGTAGAGCCGGTGGGGTTGTTGGGGAAACAAAGATAGATCAAGTCCACCGGCGAATCCGGCATCACCGGCATAAATCCGTTTTCTTTAAGGCAGTCCATGTAGACAATGCCCTCATACCGTCCGTCCTTGAACGTACCGGTTCTGCCGGCCATGACATTGGTGTCCAGGTACACCGGATACACCGGATCAGGGATGGCAATGGTAATGTCATTGGAGAACAGTTCCTGGAAATTGCCTGTGTCGCATTTGGCCCCGTCGGATACAAAAATTTCATCTGCGTCGATATCCGCGCCCTTGGACTGGAAATCAGCGGCTGCAATGGCCTGCCTTAAAAACTGATATCCCTGCTCCGGGCCATACCCTCGGAAGGTGGCATCCTCGGCCATTTCATCCACCCCCTTTTTAAAGGCCTGAACGACTACCGGCGGCAAGGGCAGGGTTACATCGCCGATCCCAAGGCGGATCACTTCTTTGTCAGGATTGCTGTCCTGGTAAAGCTGAACGCGTTTGGCTATATCTGCAAATAAATATGATGCATTCAGTTTGTTGTAATTTTCATTGGCTGTAATCAATGGTAAATTCCTTATTTCGTTGCTGTTGGGGGCCAGTTACCCGGCGGTCTGCCGGACAGAATTTGTGCTTGTCCAAAAATAGTATCTATTTTTAATCAAAACCGCGTCTGATGTCAATTTTCAATAACCGGCCCCTGACCTTGAGCTTTTATACTTTAAATTTGGACATCATTTGGGCAAGGGTTTCCGCCAAATTCGACAGTCCGGCTGATTTGTCCTTCACCTGCCGGCTGGCATCCACAATCTGGGCGGCTGCCGTGGTGACTTCTGCCACATCATCGGACACCCCTTTTGCCATAACGGATCCCTGGGAAATGTTTTCATTTACCTCTGAAATACCCATGGATGCCTGGGAAATATTCTGGGCAATCTCACCGGTGGTGGCAGACTGTTCTTCAACAGCCGCAGCAATGGTTGAAACAATCTCGTTGATATCCGTCACTACTTTTGTAATGGCCAGGATCTCTGCCGTAGTCCCTTCGGTGGACTGCTGAATGCCGGTCACGCGATCTTTGATCCGGCTGGAGGCGTCGGCGGTCTGATTCGCCAGATCTTTGATTTCATTGGCCACCACCGCAAACCCTTTGCCGGCATCGCCGGCCCGGGCCGCCTCAATGGTGGCGTTCAAGGCCAGCAGGTTGACCTGGGAAGAGATCTCCGTAATGGTCTCCACCACGGTAAAGATCTCTCTGGCGGCCATACCCAGATCTTCCACCTGAACACTGGCATGCTCGGCTTGCCCAACGGCCCCGGTTGTCATATCCCGGGCTTTTTCGGCATTGCCGGCGATTTCCGAAATGGTTGAATTCATCTCCTCGGATGCGGCCGATACCATGGTGATATTGTTGGCGGCCTGCTCCATGGCCGCAGACATGGACCCCATATTCAAACTCATATTTTCAGATGCCGTTGTTACGGAATCGGCCCGGTTCGATGTCTGTACGGCAACTGAATTTAAATGATCGGAAATGTCGGCAAGCTCGGTGGACGAGTCCGTGAGCTCCCCGGTATCCCCCTTGATTTGGGAGATCATGGTCTGGATGTTTTCAATAAAAAGGTTGAACCCCTCTGCCAGTTCCTGGGTTTCGTCACCTGAGGTATCCGTAATTCGTTTGGTTAAATCGCCTTCTCCCGAAGCGATATCTCTAAGCATATTGATCATGTGGCGTAATGGCCCCACAATGCCTTTGGCCACAACAAAATAAGAAACCACTACCAGCAGCACCATAACCCCCAGGACAATGGAAAGGATCTTTATGGCGGCGGCTTTAACGGTGCGTCCTATTGCTTTCTGCTCATTGGTAACCGCAGCGTCCACATCATCGGTATATGTGCCGGTACCGATGTACCAGTCCCATTCACGCAATTTTCTTACATATGAAATTTTTTTGATATCTTCACTGCCGCCGGGCTTGTTGTAAAAATAGGTAAGAAAATCTCCAGTGGCCTCGGCATCGGCCTTTTTGATCAATTCCCGGATTATATAAAGCCCTTTGCTGTCCTTTAAATCCCATTCATTTGTGCCTACCGATTCGGGCCTGGTAGGCATGAGGATACAATTGCCCTTAGAGTCATAAATGAAAAAATAGCCAAGGTTGTTTTCCCCATACCGGATGGAACCAATGTTTCTGAGCGCATCCTGCTGGGCCTCTTTTTCCGCTGACTCAAGGTAAACGCCGGCACCGATGATCCAGTTCCATGGCGTAAACAGCTTGACATAAGATATTTTATCCTGGGGTTTATCGAAACCGGGCTTGGGCCATTTATAATCCACAAATCCCTCCCCGTCTTTTTTGGCAAGGCGATCCATTTCAAAAAATAGCCTTACCCCATCAGGATCTTGAAAATTGCTGAGGGATTTGCCGTTTAAATGTTGGCTTAACGGGTGATGAATCATGTGCAGGGTTGTGTCCTGGACCCAGAAATAGTTCTTGCCGTTAATCCCCCAGCGCATCTTATCAATTACCTTAATGGCCGCCGCCTGACGTTCTTTCAGTGATCTGGTATCGTCGGGCATATTGTTGGCTTCGAATGCGGAAATGGCCTGATTGACCACGGCCTTGACATTATCACCATAGACCTTTCGGATGGCATTGTTATCCCTTGCTGCATCAACCCTGGCTTTGGCAATGGCGTATGCAGAGAGGACCAGATCCTTAACATGCCTTTTTTTTACTTCCATCATATCGGTGCCGTATCTTTCAACAGCAACCTGCCCCTCATGTTTTAATGCGGATATGGAAAAGATTAAAGCCGCACCGCCCACAAGTATGACGGCGGAAATGATAAGAATATTAATTTTTGGACCTATCTTCAGATTCATTTGTGATCTCCTTCACACAGGATTTTAGAGAATAAAGAGTGGCCTGTATTTATGAATTCCAGCGCTATGTATAGATTGACGATATGCAAGAATCTTTAGAAAAAAATAACATGGGTTAATTTTAAAGTAAACGGAAAGTGCAGCGGGTTTGTCTTTTAGTCGTTTGCGACGATTTTTCCGGTATTGCGATTCTTCACAAAAACCATTATCTAACAATGGCCTTGTATGAATGACGCAAGTAAAATGGACGAAATAGTGGGGGGAGAATATGATCATGGAAATTTTTAAAGAAGATATACCTTGGACGGAAAATAAAGCGGGGTGCAATGGATATTAAGACCTCCCCTTTTTCACTCAGGACCCTGGGTAAATTAATTTATGCAGGAATGGGCTGGACATATGATCCGCTGCCCTCCTATTGGGAGCCCAGGTGTGTGGTCATCGGGTTTCCCCACACAACCAATATGGATACGGTGCGGGCCCTGACCTATATCAAACTTGTCGGAATTAATGCCAAGCTGATGATCAAATCCAAATGGTTTTTTTTCCCCATGTCGTTTTTTTTAAAAAGTCTTGGGGGACTTCCGGTAAAGCGGGATAAGTCCCATGGGTTTGTGGATGCTGTTGTCAATAAATATCAAGAAAATGAGGCCCTTGTGGTGGCACTGGTGCCCGAAGGTACCCGTAAATCGGTCTCCACCATCAAGACCGGATTCTGGTATATTGCCAAGGGTGCAGATGTTCCCATCATCTGCTGGTACCTTGACAACCACAGCAAAAGGACCAGGTGGCTGGGTAAAATATATCCCGGGGATAGTCTGGAACAGGACCTGGACAAAATAGCCGCAATTTATAAGCGTGCCGGATTTTCAATTCCCACCCAAACCAGAAACAATAGCAGTGCTTCGTAAGTGAAGATTTATTTTGATCTTGCCCTGCGCCAAGCGATCATCGTTGCGTTCAGATATGGCGCAGGTGCAAGATTAATGGCAGGAAAAGCAGTATCCGTTTGCTTGTCCCGGGCGATCATTTTTCTTGTTGTTTTTAGTTTGTTGCAAATTTGTTGTAAAAAAAATACCTGACGGCAACACTTTTGCATATTTACATTTAATAGCGTTTAATGGTGTGTATTATGCGCAAAGTCTAATTTTAATTGTATTTATTCGATTTTATTCGTATTTCCGGGCGGCTATTCTGAATGGGGCCTTATCCTTATTAATAAATAATGATTGACAGTTTTGGCAAGTGACTTTAGTGTTTACGTTTCGGAATTTTGACCCGCAGCCTTTTTGGCTGCTCAAATATAAAGACCATAAGGAGTTAAGAAAATATGTGTCGTCTGTTTGCACTAACCAGCAAGGACCCTCAGTCTCCGATGCTGGCCATCAAAGCCCTGGATGTGATGAAGGAAGGGCATGATGGATCCGGCGTGGGGCTTTTGCTCCAGGACCTTGGTGGCACTTTTGAAGAGATGAAAGATGCCCCGATTCTGTCTGGGATCTTTACTGAAGAAGGCATCCGCCGTCTGGATCTTTTTATGATGGACCTTGGTTTCATGACCAAGCATAAAGTCTCTTTGAAACCACCTAAAACCCGGGTAGAAGGTATTCCCAGACGACATGTCTATCTGATCAGAGCCTATGAATTGCCCGAAGGGTGGGATGCGCTCTCCCAGGAAGAACTTGCCACAAAACTTTTAGAGGTGCGGCTGAAAATACGGGAGATGGGTGAAGAGAAAAACGATATGATCGTGTTTTCCTTCTGGCCCGACACCATCATGCTCAAGGAGATCGGGGATCCCATGAAACTGGGCGAGTACCTGGGCCTTGACAGAAAAGAACTTGAAGCCCGGGTGATTATGGCCCAGGGGCGTCAGAATACCAACTATGCCATCAACCTGTATGCCTGCCATCCTTTTTTTATCAAGGGGTATTGCACCATGACCAATGGTGAGAACACCGCTTTTATTCCCATCAAGGACTTTCTCTCCTCACGGGATATTCCCGGCTATACGGGGTATCAGTCTGATTCGGAGGTGTTTGCTCACATACTTCATTTTACCATGGAAGAGCTGGGGTTGGGCATTGACGGGTATAAGCATGTGATCACGCCGCTCCAGCGTGAGGCCCTTGAAGCGCACCCCAATTTTGAATTCTTGCATCATCTGAAAAAGACCTGCCGTCCTTTAACCATCGACGGCCCCAATATGGTCATCGGCACCCTGCCGGATCACTCCATGTTCATGGTTCAGGACCGCAAAAAACTGCGGCCTGGTGTGGTGGGAGGCAAGCCCGGGATGTTTGCTTTTTCATCTGAGATCTGCGGACTGGATGCTGTTATTCCGGACCGGGATAAAACCATGGACTTTCAGCCCATGCACCTTGATACAGTTACTGTAAGCCCTGAGCGTCAGGAGGTAAATATATGTCGTCAAACAGAAGCCTTGAACCTTCCTCTTTAAGTTTGAATGATCTGCCCTGGCAGATCGAATATAATAATGACCGGTGTACCTTGTGCGGTCAGTGTACGGCGGTGTGCCCGGTCAAGGCCATTGCCCTTCACCCGTTCCAGAAACGGATCATAAAAACATCTGTGGGTAAAAATACCGAACACAGTAATGATTATGACACCTTTTATGGTATCCGCCAGGACACCCGGGTTGAAAATGCCTGCATCGGCTGCGCCATGTGCACCCTGGTCTGTCCCAATGATGCCATCCGGCCCAAGAAAAATCCGGGCCTGGACAGGATGAATTTCCACATCAATCAGCATGGTATTCCCCGGCGCAGAGGCGGCCGGCGAAACGATTCCGGCTCGGTGCTCGACAGAATCAAGTTCACCAGAATTTCCATGCTGACGGATCCGGCCTTGGATGCCGGGCGTCATGAATTTGAGATGCGGACCCTGCTGGGCCGGGTACTTCCCCCCAGGGAAAACATGAAGCAACTGCGTGAAAAGGGCTGGATTCCGCCGGTCAGGGAAATTTATCCGTTGATCATCGGCGGTATGTCCTTTGGTGCGCTCTCCCCGACCATGTGGGAAGGCTTGCAGATGGGGGTTGCCTATTTGAATGAAGAGCTGGGTATGCCCGTGCGTATCTGTACCGGTGAAGGCGGGTGTCCCCCGCGGTTGCTGCGCTCCCGGTTCCTTAAATATGTAATCCTCCAGATTGCTTCCGGCTATTTTGGCTGGGATGAGATCATCCATGCCATTCCGCATATGAAAGAAGATCCCTGCGCCATTGAGATCAAATACGGCCAGGGTGCAAAGCCTGGCGACGGCGGTCTTTTGATGTGGCACAAAGTAAATAAATTGATTGCAGCTATCCGGGGTGTCCCCCAGGGTGTCAGCCTGCCCAGTCCCCCGACCCATCAGACCCAGTACTCCATTGAGGAGTCCGTGGCCAAGATGATTCTTTCCATGTCCATGGCATGGGGCTTCAGAGTGCCGGTCTATCCAAAAATTTCCGCCTCATCCACCTCCCTTGCGGTGATGAACAACCTGACGCGTAACGAATTTGCGGGCGGCCTGGCCATTGACGGTGAAGATGGCGGGACCGGGGCCGCATATGCCGTTTCCATGGACCACATGGGGCACCCCATCGCCAGCTGTGTCCGGGACAACTACCTGAATTTGACATCCATCGGCAAACAGAATGAAGTGCCCATCTTTGCCGGAGGCGGTATCGGTAAAAACGGCAACATTGCCGCCAATGCCGCCGCGCTTATCATGTTGGGGGCATCCGGGGTTCAGATCGGAAAGTATGTGATGCAGGCAGCCGCCGGCTGTGTGGGCACCGAAGAAGATCGGTGTAACGTATGTAACCTGGGGATCTGCCCCAAGGGCATTACCTCCCAGGATCCCAGACTTTACCGCCGCCTTGATCCCGAAGATGTGGCCCAGCGCCTGGTGGATATTTATGTCTCCTTTGACACGCAACTCAAGAAAATTGTAGCGCCGTTGGGACGTTCCACCTCCCTTCCCATCGGTATGTCCGATGCTCTGGGAATTGATGATAAAAACATTGCTGACCGTCTCAGTATCAAGTACGTGGTCTAAAGGAGAACGGGATATAATGAGTGACTATATTTTTATAGCAGGTAAAAGAGATGAAAAGCGGCTCTCTTCGCGGATTCTTGAAGAGACGATTCACCAGCACGTCAAGCGGGGCAACAGAAAGCTCGAAATCCAGGCCTTTGGCCAGCACGGCATTGGCGGGCGGCTGTGGGAGTCTGCCCCTGACAGGATGGACATCCGTATCATTGGTCATTCCGGCCAGCGTACAGGCTCCCTGGGTACGCCCAATACGAGAGTAGAGATCATGGGGCCGGCCTCTGATGATATCGGCTGGCTCAATGCCGGTGCTGAAATCATCGTGCATGGATCTGCCTCCAACGGCGCCATGAACGGCGCAGCCCAGGGCAAGGTTTTCATTGGCGGCTCCATTGGTGCCCGGGGCATGACCATGACCAAGCGAAATCCCAGATTTGAGCCGCCTGAATTGTGGGTCCTGGGATCAGCCGGGGATTACTTTGGCGAGTTCATGGCAGGCGGCATTGCCGTGATCTGTGGTTTAAACGCCGCCAATCCGGAACAGATGCTGGGCTATAGACCCCTGGTGGGCATGGTGGGCGGCAAGGTTTTTGTTCGTGGTGAAGCAAAAACGTATTGCGACAAAGATGCCAAGGAAGTGGAACTGGATGATCAGGAATGGGAATGGCTGCTCCAAGGTCTTAAAACCTTTTTGAAGAAAATTAAACAGCCGAAACTGATCGATAAATTGGCTGTGCGACAAGAGTGGCGGCTGTTTGAATCCAAAACGCCCCAGGAAAAGGCCGACGGGCCGGATCAAAGATCCATGTCATGGTTCCGGGAGCAGGTCTGGGATATGGAGCTTGGCCGCGGTGGTTTGATCGGAGATCTCCAGGAGATGGAAAAAGGAACTGTGCCGGTTATTACCAAGGGTGAGTACAGAAGATATATTCCTGTCTGGGAACAGGGGAAGTATATTTCGCCCTGCCAGGCCTCCTGCCCCACTGGAATCCCGGTCCAGCAGCGCTGGGCCATGGTCCGGACCGATAATATTGATGAGGCCATCTCCATGGGCCTTGAGTATTCCCCGTTTCCGGCGACTGTGTGCGGTCACTTGTGTCCAAGTCCGTGTATGGCGTCCTGCACCCGGAACATGTCCTATATGACGCCCATTAATGTTCGGCTTCTGGGCCAGGCGGCACAAGATCTCAAACCGCCCAAGCCGGCCAAAAAAACCCAGAAGAAAGTGGCTGTCATCGGTGGCGGGCCCGGTGGTATCTCTGCGGCGTGGCAGCTGACCATGAAAGGTCACACCGCTACGGTATTTGAAGCCGGACAGACCATCGGTGGAAAAATTTCCGCTGTGATCCCCGAATCCCGAATTCCTGCAGATACCCTGAATGCGGAAATGGACCGGATCAAGTCATATATAAAGGATATAAGATTCGGCGAGGCGATCGACGCAGAGAAATTCGCCGAAATAAAAAACAGCCATGATTATGTTGTCGTGGCGGCCGGGGCCAAGAAGCCCAGATCCCTTCCGGTCAAGGGGGTCGAGCGGGCTGTGTTTGCCAATGATTTTCTTGAACAGGCCAAGGCAGAGAAGATAAAGCCGGGCAAAAAGGTCGTGATTATCGGTGCCGGTAATGTGGGCTGTGATGTGGCCACCGAAGCCCATCGGCTGGGCGCGGTTGATATCACCCTGATTGACGTCCAGAAACCGGCGGCCTTCGGCAAGGAAAGAGAAGATGCCGAAGCATGCGGTGCCCAATTCCGTTGGCCGGTATTTACCAAAGAGATTAATGCCAAGGGTGTTCTGCTTGAAGATGGTGAAACCCTGGAGGCCAATACGGTGGTGATTTCCATTGGCGACGTCCCTGATCTTTCATTCCTTGGTGAGGGCATTGAGCTTGACAGGGGCTTTGTCAAGGTTGACGACGCGGGCCGCTCTTCGGATGAAAAGATTTTTGCCATCGGGGATGCCGTGGGGCCGGGGCTTATCACCGATGCCATCGGGGCCGGCAGAAGAACCGCCACCGTCATTGATCAACTCCTTCATGGTCAGGTACCGGATATGGCGGGACTTACCCTTGCGCCGATGATTGACACCCAGCGGGTCAGTCTGACCTATTATAATCCCAGGCAGGATGCCGATAATCTGGAGGAGTGCGGTCAGGACTGTGCCTCCTGCGGCAATTGCAGGGATTGCGGCATCTGCGTGTCCGTCTGTCCTGAAGGTGCCATCAGTCGCCTGGAAAAGGACGCCGGTTTTGAATATGTGGTGGATGAATCCAAATGTATTGGATGCGGATTCTGCAAAGGGGCCTGCCCCTGCGGTATCTGGGAATTGATTCCCAATACGCCTTTGATGTAGCACCTTACTGTAGGGTTACCTAAAGTAAGTATGTTGCAAAGAAATACTATCGGGATCGGGATCGAAAAAATATGTATCCCGATCCCGATAGACAGTTATTTATATCCGAAGGTAATCTTTTACCTTTGATACCCCCGGAATAACGGTCTGGGTTCGGGTGATCCCTTTAATCCGGCGGATATTTTCATCCACGAATTCCGCAATGGTCTCCGCATCCGAAGCCAGGAAATCCCTTTTTAAAATCATTTTTACCAGAATATCAATGTTCCCGTGGACGGCGTGTACCTCCTGGATTTCATCCAGGGCATACAGGGTGTTGAGTATTTCATCGTTGGGTGCCATGCCCACATTGATGAAGACAAAGGCGGTAATCGTCCGCTTCATTTCAGGGTATCCTGGAGATTCCCTTTCAAGCATGGCCGTCCTAAACGCTTCCATGGTTTTGGGGATGACTCGGCTGATGCCGATGCCGTAACGCCTCTCCGGACTCTGGGTCCAGTGGTGATACGTGATGTAGGTATAAAGATCGCCGATGGTCCTTTCCGGAAAATACTGTAACAGGTCGGCGCTTTCAATGATTTCAAGTAATGGTTTGTAAATGGTGTTGAACCAGTCCCGGGCCGCCTTGGGCAGGTCGCAATGATCCCCGGACCGGTCAGTCAGAAAACTTTGGTGCGCTTTAATCTGTTTTTCCAAAAGGTTGTATTTGCCGACCTCCGTCAGTTCGATCTCTTCTTTCAACCCGGTTCTTTCGTGGAAGCCCTTTCGTTCAACATAGATCATGTTTTCAATGGTTTTAATGCCGGATAAAAGCTCCACCACTTTGGCTCGGATTTCAGTTTGCCCAAGGGCCTTTGCCGCCGCAACGCGGTGATTGCCGTCCAGGACATAATAGTCATTGCGGATTTGATATAAATTAACCACGGGTAGCCTGTCGCCCTGGCGCATGATTTTTTTTATATCGTTGAACCGTGCTGAGGATACGTGTTGTTTGGGTCTGAATTTGGAATCAAAGTCGAAATATTTGCCCACACTGCCTGTGATTTTTTCAACGGGTATGGTCTGAACACCATGGTCAATGAACTGGACATCTTCCTCCTTGGCCTGGTCTTCATTGAAAGAAGATACATGATCCGAGGCGGTGCCGGCCTTGGCCGTGCCGAATAATTTTTTGATAAATTGTATCATATTATATTTCAATGATTGTGTGTCCGCATGTGTTGATCACTTTTGTTGATCCCGAGAGGGTCACCCGGTCCTCGAACCGGTCATAGGCCTGGTGGATATGCCCGTGGATGAAAAAGTCCGGGCGAAGCCGGGCGATGAGCCGGTTAAAAGCGTCAAAGCCTTTGTGGCACAAGTCCTCTTTGTCATGGATTCCCAGGGGCGGCGCATGGGTGATGACCATGTGGATCGGTTTTTTACGCCAGAGAGTAAACCCCATCCTGAAAATCTGTTTTTTCATGGCGGTTTCCGTATATTGATTGGGACCGCCATTATACCACATGGACCCCTCCAGCCCCATGATTTTTAAGCCGCCGACAGTGATTACCCGGCCGTGAATGTTTTTGCATCCCAGCAAGGTGCCTGGGCTGTACCGGATATCATGGTTGCCTTTAACATAATACAGCGGTGCGTCCAGGCGGTTTCTTATAAACCTTAAATATTCCGGGGTCATATCGCCACAGGAGATGGTCAGGTCAATGGGCGGCAGGGTTTTATTTTCAATGTTGTTGATCAACGACTGATCTGTAAAGTCGGATACCAGCAGCAGTCTTAGCCTGTGCCTGGTACCCAGGGAAATTGCTTGGGCCATGGGGGCTATCTCTTTAAAGGGTTTAACGCTGGTGTAATCATACTTGGATTCGTCTTGACCCGTCAACTGGGCAGTTTGGTGAAATGATAAAAAAAGAGATGAAGGTCAAAATAAAAACGGTGCTGTTTGTGATCAGCACCGTTTTTTTTGATGTTTGCATGAAAGTTTCACTTATGTAATTAAGAGACTTTCATGTTGCCTTGTAAGGTTGGGTCGGGGTATTAACGACCCGCCGTCAGTTTACGGCTGTTATACCCAAATGCCTTTCTTTGGCGGATTACCATATGAATCGAACGAGTCCCCATTCATCTTTAATACCGCCAGCAGGTCTTCCACACTGAATTCAAAACCATCTTCTTTTGCCATGTCGCAAAATTTTTCTTCTGAAAAACAGTTGTCGTACTTTACGCGGAATTTGCGGTCATCGGCACCTTTGTCTAAAAAAGCCAGAACGTTTTCTTGTGACATTTTAATTCTCCATTTATTGGTTGGGTTAAATGATGATGAAATTAATGCAAAGAGTGTTCCAGTATTTTTAGAGATGGTTCGCTTTGGCAAAAAAATCTTCGATTTTTTCTAAATATTTACTCCGACATTGTAAAAATTGAAATTTAAGTATTTTTTAAATAGCAATAGTACTTTAAAAATATGACTTGACTTTGTTTTGGCGTCGGTGGTACCCGTATTGCAAACAACAATTATGGATTGATTTGGGCAAGTGATAACCGACTTTGTCCAAAACACCATATGAAAGTGGTTCAATAACGTGTTGTGATTTTAATTTGAAACGGATAAATACAAAAAAGGAGTGTTCGAGATGGGGAAAAGATTTGGAATAAACGTTTTTGTTGTTTTTGTGGTGGCGCTGTTTGGTATGCAGGCCCAGGCCGGGCAGATTCGTGTGTCGGCGGCCAAGAGTATGAGCAATTTGTGTAATAATTTGATCGTACAGTTCCAGGAACAGCATCCTGATATAAACATTGTACCTAATTTTGCATCATCCGGGGCCTTGGCAAAGCAGATCGAACAGGGGGCACCTGCCGACATTTATGTGTCTGCCAATCCCAAGTGGATGACCCATTTGATTGAAAAGGGTAAAATTCTGACGGATACCAAAAAAGTATTTGCCCACAATGCCTTGGTTTTTGTGGGTAAAACAAGTACGGATGCCCGGTCCATGGTTGATTTGACCAAACTGACGCGGGTGGCTCTGGGCAGCCCCGGCAGTGTGCCGGCCGGTCAGTATGCAAAGCAGGCCATGGGTAAGGCGGGTATATATGATGCCATGCTCAAAAAAGGACAGCTGATCATGGCAAAGGATGTCCGCCAGGCACTGATCTATGCCGATCGGGGGGAGACCGACGGTGCCTTTGTGTATAAGACGGATGCCATGCTTGCCATCAGTGCCAAGCTTTTGTTTGAAGTCCCCCTTGAACTTTACAACCGGGTGACCTATCCTGTGGCAATGACAAAGAAGAGCACCGGCAATGCCGATGCCAAACTGTTCTACGATTATATTGTTTCTGATGCGGTCCACCCGGAGATGACCCGCCTTGGTTTTACACTGCCCGAATAAATGAAGTTGCCATGTTGACACTTTCCCCCCAGGATATTTCCGCCATAGGTCTCTCTTTAAAGGTTGCCTGCTCGGCCACCTTGATATCCACCCCCTTCGGCATTGCTTGCGCCTACTTTCTTGCCTTTGGCAAAACCCGGGGAAAGGCTCTGGTGGAGGGGCTTATCAGTCTGCCGTTGGTGTTGCCTCCGGTTGTGGTCGGTTATCTGTTGCTGCTCTCTTTTGGCTCCAACGGTTTCATCGGCAAATTTTTGAATCTTTGGGGTATCCAGGTGGTCTTCTCACTCACCGGTGCAGTGATCGCCTCGGCTGTTGTTGGATTTCCCTTGATGGTGCGTTCCATCCGCATTGGTATGGAGGCGGTGGATCAATCCTATATTTCAGTGTCCCGGACCCTTGGTGCGGGCTGGTGGGACAGTTTTTTTACCATTGTTCTGCCACTGAGTGGCCGTGCTGTTTTTGCCGGGATGTCGTTGATGTTTGCCAGGAACCTCGGCGAGTTCGGTGCAACCGTTATCCTTGCGGGCAATATCCCGGGGGTGACCCAGACCATTCCCCTGGCAATCTATGAATACACCGCTGTGCCGGGTGGCGACCGGATGGCGTTGACACTGTGTCTGGTCTCCATCTCCCTCTCTTTTGTTATCCTTCTGGTCAGCGAGGGTATTAACCGTAAGTTCAAGAGAGGGTAGTCGTGCAGTTAAATGTTCAGTTGAAAAAAAGTTTCAGGGGCTTCGCCCTTGATGTCGCCTTCAGCCTCTCCTCACCAAGGACAGGGATCTTTGGTCCGTCGGGAAGCGGTAAATCAACCATTATGAATCTGCTGTCCGGTCTGGAACTGCCGGACAGCGGATTTATTCAATTGGGGGATACCGTTCTGTTTGATGCAAAGAAAAAAATTAATTTAAAGCCGGATCAACGCAATGTGGGGGTTGTGTTCCAGCATGCCCATCTATTCCCCCATATGAGTGTGAAAAGAAATATTTTTTATGGATATAAACGGGTAAAATCCAAAAATAGACAGATTGATCCCGACGGTCTTTTTAAGGTTCTAGGTGTTACCCAACTCTTGTCCCGGAATGTTTCCACGCTGTCCGGCGGGGAGCGGCAGCGTATCGCTCTGGCAAGGACGGTTTTGTCCAATCCCCGGCTTATTCTTATGGATGAGCCCCTGTCGGCGTTGGACGAGGGGCATAAGTTCCAGATTATTCCATATTTAAAAAAAGTATTTAATAAGTACGGCATTCCCATGATTTTTATCAGCCATTCGGTGCTGGAGATGCGGATGATGACCGATGAGGTGCTGGTAATCGAGAAGGGGCGTATCCAACAACACAGTGCGGCCGAGGAGCTGGTAAAAAAATCATGGGGCAGCGGGCTTGAAAGCTATGTGAACTTGATACATCTGGGGTCGTCATCACCCTGTAAAGATCTGTTTTGTTACAATTGGGGAGACAATCTGTTGATTCTAACTGAGCCGGCAGAAGGTCAGGAAAATCTTTTTGAGCTTGATTCCCGGGATATTCTGCTTTTCAAACGGCATCCCGAAGCCACAAGTGCCAGAAACCTTTTGCAATGCACCGTTCAAGATGTTTACAGCTGCGGAAATCGTGCGCGTGTGGAGCTGGTCTGCGGTGACGAGCACCTGATTGCCCAGATTGTTCCCGAATCGGTAAACGAACTGGGTATTGAACCCGGTGCCGTGGTGGTGGCGGCAATCAAGGCCTCGGCGTTCAAGAAAATATTCTGACCGGTTATCTTTTTTGTGATACTGTCGACACTAAATGGCTTATTAATAAGGAGAGAGATTATGGGTATTATTATTAAGGATGCGCTCCCGGTTGATGTTGATCAGATATTGCCCCTGCTTGCCCAGCGGTTTGATTGTGATGTTCGGGATCAAACCCGGGGATTGCGGTTGATGCTGGACGGATGCGGAAAGCACAGAACCGTTAAGCTGGCCTGGGTGGATGACGCGGTTGTTGGGATCTGTACGGCCCAGGCCCGGATTTCAATGGTGCATGGTAATATCAATGCCGTGGTGGAAGACCTGGTTGTGGATCATGAGCACAAAGACAACGAGGTTGCTGCGCTTTTGTTATCTGCCATTGAAGAATGGGCCGAGAATAAAGGTATAAAATCTATTTCCATGCTTGTGGATAAAAATGATCAGGGGGGGATTGATTTTTATACCCAACAGGCCTGGGAAACTACTTCGTTGGTCTGTCTGGTTAAACCTCTGGATTGACTGCCTTCCTAAGGGACTCTAAAATTTGTTCTAATCCTTCCTTCGTTATCTTGTGGCGCCCCTGAAATCATCGATTGTTGAAACTTCACAAATTTGTCAGCAAAAATAGCCTAAAGATCAAAATTACAAATTTGGAAATATTTTTTATTCTTCGTTAAAATAGGACATATTTACTTAAATCCTGTTTATTTATAGTTATGTTTCAACAAAAAAATTCTTTTTTCGTGCATATAAAAACATTCTTCTGATCAATAATCCGTCATAAAGTAGCATATTACATATTTGAATCATATTGTATTACATATTTGTATTTTATTTAGGGTTTTTAAAATATGGAGGCACGAATCATAAAAAAATTTAATCAAAAACAATTTGTAATTCTAAGAAGTTAGAAAAAAATTTATTTTTTTAAATTCATGGTGGTCCACCCGTTGCAATTAAAGCTTTCACGACGGCGGACAGGGCTTTTGCCTGTTAAGATTTAAAAAAACAAACCAACCTTAATTCAGGAGCTTTAGAAAATAATGAGAAAAGTAGCTATCTACGGAAAAGGCGGCATCGGCAAATCCACTACAACCCAGAACACAGTTGCAGGACTGGTGGAAGCAGGCAAAAAAATCATGATCGTGGGCTGCGATCCCAAATCTGACTCCACACGTCTCATGCTCAACGGCCTGGCCCAGAAGACCGTTCTGGATACCCTGAGAGAAGAGGGCGAAGACGTTGAACTTGAAGACGTAAGAAAAGAAGGTTACGGCGGCGTTCTTTGTACAGAGTCCGGCGGACCCGAACCCGGTGTTGGTTGTGCAGGACGCGGTATCATCACCTCCATCAACCTGCTCGAACAGCTGGGTGCCTATGACGAAGAGCAGAACCTGGACTATGTATTCTATGATGTTCTCGGCGACGTTGTCTGCGGCGGTTTTGCAATGCCCATCCGTGAAGGTAAAGCCCAGGAGATCTACATTGTCGTATCCGGCGAGATGATGGCCATGTACGCAGCCAACAACATCTGTAAAGGTATCGTAAAATTTGCCCAGTCCGGCGGCGTTCGCCTCGGCGGCCTGATCTGCAACTCCCGTATGGTTGACAACGAGGAAGAGATGATCCTGCAGCTGGCCAAAAAACTGGGTACCCAGATGCTCCACTTTGTCCCCCGGCATAACATGGTTCAGCAGGCCGAGATCAACAGAAAAACCGTAATTGATTTTGCGCCCGAACACCCCCAGGCAGACGAATACCGTGCACTGTCCAAAAAAATGGATGAAAACGAAATGTTCGTTATTCCCACGCCGCTGGAAATCGAAGAGCTCGAAAGTCTGCTCATTGAATACGGCATCGCTTCATAACCTTTAATAACCGCAGGACCCTAACGGGGGTACTTAGCAAAGACAGCATTCTTGATGAATTTAAAGCAAAACAACACAAGATATAAGATAGGGGTATAAACATATGACAGGCGAACGAAACACTACCGTTAACCCGGAAGATGTAAAAAAAGAAATACTGGCCAAGTATCCGCCTAAGGTGGCCCGGAAACGCGGCAAACAGATCACACCGGTTTCCAGCGAAGAAGAAAAAGGCAGCCTCTCGGTAGGTGCCAACGTCAGGACCGTTCCGGGCATCATCACCCAGAGAGGGTGCTGCTACGCAGGTTGCAAGGGCGTTATCATGGGCCCGACCCGGGACATCATCAACCTGACCCACGGACCCATCGGGTGCGGATTTTACTCCTGGCTGACCCGTCGTAACCAGACCCGGCCGCCATCAGAAGAAGCAGAGAACTTCATGACCTACTGCTTTTCCACGGATATGCAGGACGAAGACATTGTTTTCGGCGGAGAAAAGAAGCTCAAGGCCGCCATCCAGGAAGCCTATGACATTTTCAAACCCAAGGCCATCTCCATCTTCTCCACCTGTCCGGTGGGCCTGATCGGTGACGATATCCACGCGGTTGCCAGGGAGATGAAGGCAAAGCTGGGCATCAATATATTCGGTTTCTCCTGTGAAGGATATAAGGGTGTCAGCCAGTCTGCCGGCCATCATATTGCCAACAACGCCATTTTTACCCATGTTGTGGGTCTGGACGACACCATCTCCGATGCCAAATTCAAGATCAACCTTCTGGGCGAGTACAACATCGGCGGCGACGCATTCATCATTGACGACCTGCTGGAAAAATGCGGCATCAGCGTGGTGTCCACCTTCTCCGGCAACTCCACCGTTGACCAGTTTGCCAACTGCCACACCGCAGACCTCAACGCCGTTATGTGCCACAGATCCATCAATTACGTGGCCGACATGCTCGAGATCAAATACGGTATCCCCTGGATCAAGGTCAGCTTCCTTGGCCCCAAATCCACGGCCAGCAGTCTGCGCAAAATAGCCGCCTATTTTGAAGACCAGGACCTCATCGATCTCGTAGAAAAGGTAATTGCCGAAGAGATGGGACCGGTTGAAGCCAAGATCGCAGAGATCAAACCGCGTTGCGAAGGCAAAACCGCCATGATGTTTGTTGGCGGTTCCCGCGCCCATCACTACCAGGAACTGTTCAGGGATCTGGGCATGGAAGTGCTCTCCGCCGGTTACGAGTTCGCCCACAGGGATGACTACGAAGGACGCCACGTCATTCCGGACATCAAGATCGATGCCGACTCCAGAAACATCGAGGAGCTGGAGATCGAGCCCGATGAGACCCGGTACAACCCCAGAAAGACCGAAGAGCAGATGAAAGCCCTGGAAGCCAAGGGATTCCCGTTCAAAGAGTATGAAGGCATGGTGCCTGACATGGTTGAAGGCTCCCTGATTGTCGACGACATCAGCCAGCACGAAACAGAAACCCTGATCGAAATGTACAAACCCGATATCTTCTGTGCCGGTATCAAGGAGAAGTACGCAGTCCAGAAAAACGGTATCCCCATGAAGCAGCTCCACTCCTATGATTCAGGCGGACCCTATGCGGTATTCCAAGGTGCAATCAACTTTTATGAAGAGATTGACCGCATGCTCAACGCCAACATCTGGGACTACCTGAAAGCCCCGTGGCAGGAAGCGTAGTGCCCTGGCAAACAGGCTGCTGAATAATAATTAATGTTAAAACTTTAAGATATAAAAGCAACAGGAGAAACTTATGCTGCTTCGACATACCCCCAAAGAGATTGTAGAAAGAAAAGCCCTGGCAGTTAACCCGGCCAAGACCTGCCAGCCCATCGGCGCCATGTACGCAGGATTAGGCATCCACGGCTGCCTGCCCCACAGTCACGGCTCCCAGGGCTGCTGCGCCTATCACAGATCCACCCTGACCCGTCATTACCGTGAGCCCATCATGGCGGCCACATCTTCCTTTACAGAAGGTGCATCGGTATTCGGCGGCCAGGCCAACCTGCTCCAGGCGCTGTTGACCATCTTCACCACCTACAGCCCGGACGTGGTTGCGGTTCACACCACCTGTCTGTCGGAAACCATCGGCGACGACGTGAACCAGATCGTTAAAAAGGCCAAAAAAGACGGCACCATTCCCGAAGGCAAGTATGTGATCCATACCCCCACACCCTCTTATGTGGGGTCCCATGTCACCGGTTACGCCAACATGGTCAAAGCCATGGCAGCCCAGATGGCTGAAAAGACCGGCACATCCAACGGTAAAGTCAACCTGATCCCAGGATTTGTAGAACCGTCTGATATGGCTGAGATCAAAAGAATCGCCGCAATGATGGGCATTGAATCCATCCTGTTTCCGGATACGTCCGGCATTGTGAACGGACCGCTCACCGGTAAATTCAATATGTACCCCAAAGGCGGCGTTTCCATTGAAGAGCTCAAGAGCACCGCTGACAGCATCGGCTCCCTGGGCCTGGGTGCCTGGGCCACAGCAGACGCAGTCAAACTCCTTGACTCCCAGTTTGAAGTTCCCGGCCAGGTGCTGGATCTGCCCATCGGCCTGCTGGCCACCGACCGGTTTGTTGATGCCCTGCGCACCGTAGCCGGCGTTTCCGTAGCCGATTCTGTGACCCAGGAACGCGGACAGCTGCTGGACGTGATCTCAGACATGCAGCCCCACCTGTACGGCAAGAAAGTGGCCCTGGCCGGCGACCCGGATCAGCTCATCCCCCTGGTTGAGTTCCTTGTGACCATCGGCATGAAACCGGTTCACATCGTTACCGGTACCCCGGGCAAGGCCTTTACCAAGCGGATCAAAGAGATCACGGCCAAGTTCGGCGACGATATCAACGTCAAGACCCCGGGTGATATGTTCCTGCTGCACCAGTGGATCAAGAATGAGCCGGTGGACCTGCTCATCTGCAACACCTACGGCAAGTACATGGCCCGGGACGAGGATATCCCCTTTGTACGCCACGGCTTCCCCATCCTGGACCGCATCGGCCACTCCTACTTCCCCACAGTCGGATACAAAGGCGGGCTGCACCTTCTGGAAAAAATCCTGGGCGTTCTCATGGACCGCAAGGACCGGGATTCATCCGAAGAAGCGTTTGAACTGGTAGAATAGTATCTGCACAACCAAAGCAGTAAAGGATAAATAACATGACCTCCATATCGGTACTCAAACAGAGAGAAAAACAGATTTACCAGAAGGGCAGCCAGCCCTTTGAGATGGAATGTGAAACCAAGAGTCTGGCCGGCGCAGTCAGCCAGAGGGCCTGCGTATTCTGCGGCTCCAGGGTGGTGCTTTACCCAATAGCCGACGCCCTGCATCTCATTCACGGACCCATCGGGTGCGCCTCCTATACCTGGGACATCAGAGGGGCCCAATCTTCGGGCCCGGAGCTTCACCGGATGAGTTTTTCCACCGATCTGTCAGAGACCGATATCATTTATGGCGGAGAAAAAAAGCTGAAAAAAGCGTTGCTTGAACTCATTGAAAAGTACGCGCCCAAAGCTGCCTTTATTTACTGTACCTGCATTGTGGGCATTATCGGTGATGACGTGGACGCGGTCTGCCGCCAGGTCGAAGAAGAGACCAACATTCCTGTCATCGCTGTCCACTCTGAAGGGTTTAAAGGTACCAAAAAAGATGGATACAAGGCGGCATGCGACGCCTTGTTCAGCCTGATCGAAAGAAATCCGGCCCCCCAGGCCACCATCCCCGACTCCATCAATATATTAGGAGAGTTCAATATCGGCGGAGAGACATGGATCATTAAAAAATATTATGAAGCCATGGGGGTCAAGGTGGTCTCGGTGATCACCGGTGACGGCCGGGTGGCAGAGGTCCAGCAGGCAAAGAATGCCGCCCTGAACGTGGTCCAGTGTTCAGGGTCCGTGACCCACCTGGCCAAGCAGATGGAAAAAGAGTACGGCATCCCTTTTATACGGGTCTCCTATTTTGGTATTGAAGATACCTCCGAGGCCCTGTACAAGGTGGCCGTCCACTTTAAGGAAAACGCAGAAATTTTAAAAAAGACCCAGGAGCTGATCAAAAAAGAGGTCCAGGCCATAGTTCCCAGCCTGGAGGGCATGAGAAGGGATCTTGAAGGTAAAAAGGCCGCCATCTACGTGGGCGGCGCGTTCAAGGCATTCTCCTTGATCAAGGCATTGAAAACCCTGGGCATGGAAGTAATCCTGGCCGGCTCCCAGACCGGCACCAAGGAAGATTATGAGGTGCTCCGGCAGATGTGCAACGAGGGCACCGTGATTTTAGACGACTCAAACCCCCTGGAATTGGCCAAATATGCCGTGGAAAAAGACGCGGACCTGTTCATCGGCGGGGTCAAGGAACGGCCCATTGCCTATAAGATGGGCATCGGGTTCTGCGACCATAACCATGAAAGAAAAATCCCCCTGGTCGGCTTTGAAGGCATGGTCAATTTTGCAAATGAAGTCTACGGAACCGTAACAAGTCCGGTATGGGACTTGGTCCCCAGGCGGCAGAACACAACCGGAAAGGAAGGTGCCATATGACCTCGAGCAGATCTTATAAACAGACCCCCTCATACACCCCCACCCAGAATGCATGTAAAATGTGCACGCCCCTGGGGGCCACCCTGGTGTTCCAGGGCATTGAGGGCTGCGTACCCCTGCTGCACGGCTCCCAGGGATGTTCCACCTATATGCGGCGTTACCTGATCTCCCATTTCAAAGAACCCGTGGATATTGCCTCTTCCAACTTTACGGAAGAGACCGCTGTATTCGGCGGCGGGGCCAACCTGAAGCTGGCCATTGAAAATGTGGCCCGCCAGTATGCCCCTTCCATGATCGGTATCGCCACCACCTGTCTGTCCGAAACCATTGGCGATGATGTCCAGCTGATATTGAACAGCATGGGCAATGCCATCAACGGCTCGGCCCTGGTCCATGTCTCCACCCCGTCATACTCCGGCACCCACGTGGACGGATTCCACGGTGCTGTGGCCGCCGTGGTGGACCGGTTCAACCCGGTGGGCAAACGCATCGTTTACCGGCCCAAGAAAAAGAAAAAGGTCAACCTGTTCCCAGGTATGCTCTCCAACGAGGACCTGCGGCACTTAAAAGATATTTTTGCAGATTTTAACGCCCCTGTGACCATTCTGCCCGATTATTCCGAGCGCCTGGAAGGGCCGTCCTGGCAGGAATACCAGGCCATCCAGAAGGGGGGCACCACCATTGCCGCCATTGAAAAGATGAACGTGGCGGTTCACACCATGGAGTTCGGCACTGTGCTGGCCCTGGCCGCAGAAGCCGGGCACGAGACCGCCGGAGACATTTTAAGCAAACGCTTTGGCGTCCCCTGCACCCGCCTGCCCATCCCCATCGGGGTCAAGGCAACAGACAGATTTTTGGATATCCTGTCCAAGATCTCCGGCCGGCCCATCCCGGAACGATACAGAAAAGAGAAATGGCGCCTGGTGGACACCTATGTGGACGGCAATAAATATGTGGCCAAAAAACGGGCCCTGATTTACGGCGAGGAGGACTTTGTGGTCTCCATGGCAGGCTTTCTGGCCGAAGTGGGCATCGTCCCCGTCTTGTGCGCCTCCGGCGGCAAAAGCAAAACCTTTAAAAAGGCATTGGAACAGACCCTGCCCGAACATATCATTGACCAGGCCGTCATCCAGAATGACATGGATTTTACCTGCATGGAAGAGACCGCAGCGGCCATGCCCGAAGAGGTTCGCCCTGAAATCATCATCGGAAACTCCAAGGGCTATGCCATGGCCAGACGCCTGAAGATCCCCCTGGTCCGGGTGGGATTCCCCATCCACGACCGCATCGGCGGCTCGCGTATCCTGCACGTGGGATACAAAGGGGCCCAGCAGTTGTATGACACCATCGTCAACGCGATTTTAACTGAAAAACAGACTGAATCCAGAATAGGATACGCATACATGTAAATAGTTCCCGCAGAAAAACGGCCCCTTTTGCCCGATTTCTTCGTTGGTCAAAAATTTTAATCCTCGAAAGATTGTATATATTCCTCCGGTTAAAATTTTTGTCCGCCTCGAACTCGAACAAAATTGACCATTTTTTTGCAGAAACTAAATAAGGAAATTATAAATCATGATGAATTTAGATAACCACCCCTGTTTTAATAAAAAGTCCTGCAAGGATTTCGGTCGCGTTCACCTACCGGTTGCACCGGCCTGTAACATCCAGTGCAATTTCTGCAACAGAAAGTTTGACTGCGTCAATGAAAGCCGGCCCGGTGTCACCTCCTCCATTTTGAGTCCGGACCAGGCCATGGCCTACCTGGCAGAGGTGGTTGAGGCCAAACCCAACATCTCGGTTGTGGGCATTGCAGGCCCCGGCGACCCCTTTGCCAACGGTGAAAAGACCATGGAAACCATGACCAAGGTGCGTGCGGCCTACCCGGAAATGCTCTTGTGCGTGGCCACCAACGGTTTGAACATCCAGCCCTACCTGGACGACCTCAAAGCCATCAACGTCACCCATGTGAGTATCACCGTAAATGCGGTTGATCCTGAAGTCGGCGCCAGGATTTACTCCTGGGTCCGGGACGGCAAACGCTCCAAGGGCCCGTTGGAAGGCGCCAAGGTGCTGTTGGAACGCCAGCTTGCCGCGGTCAAAGGCCTCAAAGAAAGAGATATCATGGTCAAGGTCAACTCCATTCTGCTGCCCGGCATCAACGACGACCATATGGTTGAAGTGGCCAGAACCATGGGCGAGATGGGCGTGGATATCTTTAACATCATGCCGTACTTCCCCACCAAGGGCTCCAACTTTGAAGATATGCCGGAACCGGCCAAGGGTCAGCTCAAGGAACTGAGAGAGGCCGCCAAGGCCTTTGTGCCCCAGATGACCCATTGTAAACGCTGCCGGGCCGATGCCGTAGGCCTGCTGGACGATCCCTTGAACCAGAAGCTCATGGATCGGCTGACCTTTCACGCCACGACCCCCATTTCATTGCCCAGCGCGCCCAAGTATTGCCACGAACAGGATTGTGACGATGGGTATGCGTTCAATGCCGCCGGCCCACGACCCTATGTGGCCCTGGCCACCCGGGAAGGCGCCTTGATCAACCAGCACCTGGGGGAAGCCGAAGAGCTGCACATCTACGACCTGACCGGGGACACCCCGGAATTTGTGGAGACCAGAACCGTGCCCAAACCCGGTGCCGGCGATGTCCGCTGGAACAACCTTGCCCGGACCATTAAAGATTGCCACACCATCCTGGTGTCCGGTGTGGGCGAAGCCCCCAAAAAAGTGCTGGGCAACATGGGATTTACCATCCATGAGGTCAACGGGATGATTGATCTGGTGCTGATGGCCATTAAAAAGGGTGAGTCATTAGATCATCTGATTGTTCGCTCCCAGACCTCCTGCGGCGAGTGCAGGGGCACCGGCACCGGTTGCATGTAATACAAAATTAAATTGATTATAAAAACCAATTCATAAAATAAATTTTTAAGGAGAAAAAATGAACAAGCCCGAAAAACACATCCTCGTATGCGCAAGTTTTCGTCCCAGCGGAGAGCCCAAGGGCAAATGCCACAGAAAAGGGTCCGGAGATTTTTTAGCCTATATTGAAAATGAAGTGATCGACAGGGGCCTTGAAGAAGTCCTGGTATCTTCCACCTGCTGCCTGAAACAGTGTGATGATGGTCCGGTGATGGTCATTTATCCCGATAACATCTGGTACGGCAATGTTGAGAACGAAGAAGCCATTGACGCAATTTTAGACGCCATGGAAGACGGCGAGATCGCAGAGGATTACGTACTGTAATGAAGACCCATGATCTGCGGGTTTGGATGGTGGACACCACCCTTCGGGACGGGGAACAGGCCCCGGGTGTCTTTTTCCGGCCCCTGGAAAAACTGACCATCGCAAGTCAGCTGGCCGAATGCGGCGTTGATGAGATCGAGGTGGGCATTCCTGCCATGGGCGAACTGGCCTGCAGGGAAATTGAAGCCATTGCCCAGCTGAACCTTCCCACCATGCTCACCAGCTGGTGCCGGGCGGTGAAAAAGGACATTGAACTGGCCATCGGGTGCAACACCCCAGGCTGTCACATCAGCTTTCCTACCTCGTCCATTCTGCTCAAGACCTTTGAAAAAGATGAAGCTTGGGTGCTTGAGACCCTGGAGGACACCGTCCGGTTTGCACGCCAATATTTTGATCAGGTCTCCGTGGGCGCCCAGGACGCCACCCGCACGGACATGGGATTTCTTGTACAATTTTGTCAACGGTCCATGGAACTGGGCGTTCACCGGGTGCGCCTTGCCGATACCGTGGGCATGATCACCCCGTCCGCCCTCATGGACATGATCGAAACCCTGTTGATCCGGCTGCCCGGCCTGGCATTGGAGTTCCACGGCCACAACGATCTTGGCATGGCCACGGCCAATGCCGTATCCGCCGTAGATGCCGGAGCCAAGGCCATCAGCGTCACGGTCAACGGACTCGGGGAGCGGGCAGGCAATGCCCCCCTGGAAGAGACCGCCATGGCCCTGTTCGGCATTGGGGCCAAAAAAAGCAACATGCATCTGTCCGGACTGACACAGCTGTGCAATACCGTGGCAACCTATTCCGGACAGCCGATCCACGCGGCAAAACCTATTGTGGGATCGCGGATATTTTCTCATGAATCCGGGATCCACTGTGCAGGCCTGCTGAAAGACGCCCGCTCCTATGAATTATACGACCCCAAACAGGTGGGGCGTTGCGGCACAAGACAGATGGTGTTAGGCGTTCATTCCGGGTCGGCGGCCATCAAGCATGCCCTGGCCCACCGCAATATTAATATTGATGCCGATGCGGCCCAGAGGCTTTTGCCCCAGGTCCGGAAGGCAGCTGCCACACTAAACAAGCCCGTATCCCCGGAACTGCTTGAATCCATGTATCGCAGGACGTTGTGCGCCGGGCAGTAGGGCTCTATTTTGTAAGATGTATCAACCTTTAATGGCGTCGTAAAACGTTCTACGTCTACGGGGTTATGGGGTTTGGCCAGGCGCTTGACATGCTTGAATATAAGCCTTCTTCTCCCTTGGCTCTTCTCCCCCTGGCCAGGCCCCTTTACCTTGCAGGCGTAAAACGTTTTACAACGCCATTTCGTTTTTAACCGGCCATTTCTTTGTTTGACCAAGTGTGACGATCGTCTCTTGGCAGATGTCGGTAATCGCTTCCACAAAAAAAGCAGCAGGGCTTTTTTCAAAGATCCCTGCTGCTTACCAATCCAAATGTGACTTTGTTTAGGTGAATTTTCTGGTAATACCTGCAATTCCGATCAGGCCGAATCCAAAGAGAAGCATTGTTGCCGGTTCCGGGTTATGAATCGTTGAAAAATCATCCAGACCGAATCCATCACTGCGTGACGTTGTAAGCCAGGCAAGAGAGGAAAGGGTTTCATTCTCTGTCAATGTAATGCCAACAAAAAAACTTGCCTTATCTTGGTTATTTGCAAAAATACTATAGTTTAAAAAGTGGTTTATAAATAAAATAGTCATTCCGCCGGAATCGGCAGGGTCCTGAATATAAAAAAACAAATTTTTTAGTGAATCATCTTTAACGGCCAGTGTGAGTAGGGTAATATCTCCGGAATCCAACCATTGACTTGCGTCATCACTTGCGGTTGTATTGCTGCGACCGTACCAGGAAGTGTCACTATCCTGAATGGAAAAATAGGGGGCACCATTAGAAGAATTATATGAACTACCCCCTAATCCGCTAGGGCCAACGGCTGTAAACGTCCCCACGCCGGTTTCTTTTTGGTTGTACCACCCAGTCCCCATGTCTTCAAAATCTTCCAAAACATGAACAGAGCCCTTTTGCGCTGATTTCCAAGCATTGATTTGTGCGAGGTCAGTCGAAGCGTCCCAGACGTCAACGGTTAAAGCAAATGCAGGCGATGCCCCAGCAACTAACAAATAAACAGATAAAAATAATATTGATTTTTTCATTTGAAACTCCTCTTGTAAATCACCGTGGCATCTAACGATTTTCCATGGCGTGTTTTGCTTTTTCATAACCCGCAAAATTTTTTATTATTTGGGTTTTATATGAGCAATATCCATACCCATAGATGAAAACTTTATTCGTTAATTTTAAGCAATTGATTTTAAAGAGAATAGTTTGATCGTAGAGTTGTTGGTGAGAAAGACGACTTGTGTTTTATTGAATATTAAGAATTTTTTGTAATAAAAAATGTGAATTTAATATGTTATTTAATATGTTATTTTTTACATATAAATGATCATTTTGACCTGGGTTTACGATTTTTATTTTTTGTCCCGGCCAATACCCAAATTACGATATCAGGCGTACAGGCCGGGATAAAAGCCAGGTCTTACAGTTTTTCTTTGACGGATTTGATCTTGTCCTCCATGCCTTGCTTCTTGTCGGTCCTGGTGCCCAGTTTAATGGTTGTTGTTATTCTCGGGGCGCCCATGTCATGGATTTTTTCGTGACACGCTTTAACGGCTTTAAATACCGTGTCCCAGTCTCCTTCAATGTTGGTGCCGTAGGCGTGCAGGTTTGACTTCAGTCCTGCCCCGGTAATGATTTCATGGCATGCGGCGACATATTGGGATACAGACAGGCCCACGCCTAAAGGAACAACACAAAGATCAATGATTACATTCATTTTTATTCTCCTTCTTTTGGTTAAATAGGGCATTGTGTACCGAAATTAGATATTTTTAAAGGGTGCATATATGTTTCTTTGCAAAATAGCCGATTGAGGCACTGAGTCCCACAACGATGAGAGATCCTGCATTATGTGTTAAAGCCCCCCACACTGGTGTCAGCCACCCCATGAATCCAGCGAAAACAGAAATCAGATTAATGAAAAAACTGATGCCGATACACATTTGAATTGTTCTGCGCATGGTTCTCCCCAGTGAAAACAGATATACCAGATTATCCAGGCGGTCATTCATCAGTACGATATCTGCGGTATCAAGGGCGGCGTCGGATCCATTCAACCCCATGGCAATTCCTGTGTCGGCCGCTTTCAGGGCCGGGGCGTCATTTACGCCGTCCCCGACATATACGAGCATGCCTTTGTTATAATCCTGGATGAGGCGCAGTTTATCCGCCGGAGACTGCCGGGCCCAGACCGTATCAATGCCGATTTGATCACAAAGCGTTTTAACCGGCGCCTCCTGGTCTCCGGAGATAACGGCAAGATCTTTAATCCCCTGCAATTTAATTTCTTTAATGACCTTTGCCGCAGCCGTCCGGGGCTGATCCTGTATGCAGATCCAGCCTGCTGCCTGCTGATCAATCTTTATTTCGACGCAGGTATATCCTTTGTCGGAAAATTTATCCGATGTCATGATTTCAACGGCTTGTCCCGCTACCTTTCCGCGAATACCCCGGCCGGGGATATTGACTATGTCCCGGGCATCAGGGATGGTCAGCTGCCAATCCCGGGTTTTCTGAACAATCGCCCGGGCCAGGGGATGATTCATTTTCAGTTCCAGCGCCCCGGCGGTCTGGATCAACTTTTCTTTGTTTATGTCTGCCTGTGCGCAGACAACCTCTTTGACCACCGGGTCGCCACTGGTCAATGTGCCTGTTTTGTCAAAAAATATCCCAACCGCTTTGCCCATATTTTCCAGGTAAATACCTCCTTTGACCAGAATGCCGTGCCTGGAGGCGTTGCCGATGGCAGACACCGTGGCCACGGGGCCTGCGAGAATAAAAGAGCAGGGGCAGCCCACGATGAGCACGGTAATGGCCCGTTCTATATCCCGGGTAATCATAAAGGTCAGCAATGCACATGACAGAATAACCGGCGTAAACCATCCGGCATACCGGTCAACAATTTTGGCCGATTGGACTTTGGACTGCTCTGCCGCAGTCACCATGGATATAATTTTTCCCATGGTTGAATCCCGGCCCACCCGCTCGGCCCGGACCCGGATAAAACCATCCGTGTTCAATGTCCCTGCCCAGACCTCGTCTCCCTGGGTTTTGGGCTTTGGCACCGATTCCCCCGTAACGGCGGATTCATCCACGGCACAGGCACCGTCAGCCACCGTTCCATCCACTGGAATAACCCCGCCGGTCTTCACACGAAGGATATCCCCCCGGACAATTTGAGAGACCTTCACCGTCACTTCTTCCCCGTTTTTTTCAAGGAGCGCCGTGTCCGGCGTCATCTTTACCAGCGACTCAATGGCGTTACGTGCCGAATCGCTGACCGCCTCTTCCACCAGGGCACCGGCCACCATAATGGCGGAGACGACGGCCGCTTCAAGCAAATTGCCGGTAACAATACAGGCGACAATGGCAATGGATACCAGTTCATCCACATTGACCTGCCGTTGGGCAATCCCTTTGACCGCCTCGATAATAATGGGTACCCCATTGATCAAAATGGATATCATGAGAATCATATCCATCACACTGAAGGCCGACAGGCGTTGCAGAATCTCCATAGCACTGAAGGCCGGCAGGCTTTGCAGATAGATGCCCTTTGCAAGATATGCCGCAGGTATTAAAAAAGCGCCGATGGCAGTTCTGATAAAGTCTTTTGACGAAAAGATCTCCTGGTACACGTTTAAATTTGCATGTCTTCTAATCATTCTCTCGCTCCATATTGTTTGAACGTCAAATATTTTGTAAATCAATCTATGAGGCAAATATCCCGGTTTATATTGATTGTCAAGTATTTTGATTTTCAAACTTTTAGTTGCCAGGCATGCTGCTCCGTGATAGAGAGTAATTTGATATTAATATCTTTAAGGGCAGGCATTGGAATGGATCTGAACTATCTTGCAAAAACGATTGTGGAGTTTTACGAAAAATTGTCATCCTGGGAGGATGCCGTTGTCAGGGACACCGGATTGACAACGGCCCAGGCGCACACCATAGAAATCATAGGGCATTCAGGGCCCATCAAAATGAAAGATCTTGCCCACAGAATCGGCGTGACCACGGGAACCTTGACTGTGGCAGTGGACAAACTTGAAAATAAAAAACTGCTTGAAAGAAAACAGTGCAAAACGGACAGAAGGGCTTACCTCATTGAATTGACAGATGCGGGCCAAGAATATTTCAAGCAGCATCACAATTTCCATATTAAGATGACCCAGGAAATTGTAGCGGATTTAACCGATGAAGAGCAGGAAATATTCAGTGCTATTCTTGAAAAAATGATTAAAAAAATTTAGCTTCAAGCGTTACCCAAGACGCACTTAAGCCGAATGCCTTTTTTTGCCTCAGCTCAGTAGGTGTAGGGATCCCGGCAGGCATTGTTGTTGAATCAAAAGACCTGGTGGTGTAATAAACATCTCCAGCTTTAAATTCCTGTACTTTATCGTCGACACTTTTTAAAGTATAGAAGTACTGCCGATGCCATGTCCCAGGAAAGGACAATCACCATGGAAATAAAGGCAGTGTATCCATTCGGACCAGACACCGTTCAGGCCTTCACCGGGGCGAGGCCTCTCCGTCTTTAGGGGACTCGTTTCCTCCGGCTACTATGCCTTCTGCTGACTTCTCCCATGTGGTCAGGACCGGTTACCCGGCCCTCAGCCTTTTGGCACATGGGAGACCTCCCTGGGTAAACACATGCCTTTCAGTGCGTGAATGCCGAGTTTAGGGACATACCCTGTAATGGATAGAGGACTTTAGGCCCAGGGTCGGAATAAAATCTTCCAAAATATGGCCCGAATTTTTGAGCCTTATTTAAGGCGCTCGCTTGGGAGCATATTGAAATATGTGCCTAGGGGAGCAACAAAGAAGAAGGCCAAAAAGGCAAGCCATATGGGAGAATTTATTTTGATCCTGGGCCTTACCTTGTTGTGCAGGCTCGTCCCGGTATGCGCGCCATCTTACACAAAAACGAGCGTAGCAGCATGTGCGGGTGAGCGGGGCGTTAGTCAAAAAATAAGACCATGCAAGAAATGACAAAAAAAGAGTTTTTGTTACAACTCGGAAACTACGGAAAAAATACTGAATATCGCGGCATTTGATAATATTTATACACGGTCATGCCGTGCATTGCCTGATAAAGGCGCCTCTAAATTTTTAAGAAATCTTGTCATGCCCGAATGCAAAACTCGGAAATCAAAGAACAGGCCTTGCTATCTGATACATCGAAATCTTTGACTAGTATTTCACTGAGCGTTTCACCCGTTTGAGATTGAAAAACCAACCCGGATTGGTATAGGAATATGATAGTTACGTCTAAAATAAATGTTGGAAGAAAGAATTTATTTTTGCCTGATACTCCTATCTGTATATTTCAGGCTCTCTTGAGCATATGTTTAATTTTTGTTATACCTTGCTTGGCAAAAAACAACTTCCTATCTGTAGGTATTGGAATAACGAAGATAGCAAGCTGTATGAAGAAGTGGGGGATGATGTCAATTGTGCATTTAATACATAAACAATAGTATCAAGTCATATGGATAATATGACTAGTTGGTAATGTATTGCAATGATTGCGTCGCTCTCCCGGATAAACGTTTTATCGGCTAAAAATTGGGGCAGGACAGGCTCATGCGGTGATCGCTAAAAGTTGAGCTGTTTCTATTTGTATGTGATCGCCCAAAATGGCGAGTATAACTCAGCAAAGTAACGGAATGCCTACGATTGTTGACGGATAAAATGATTTTA
The DNA here is from genome assembly GCF_963666675.1 of uncultured Desulfobacter sp. Classification (NCBI taxonomy): domain Bacteria; kingdom Pseudomonadati; phylum Thermodesulfobacteriota; class Desulfobacteria; order Desulfobacterales; family Desulfobacteraceae; genus Desulfobacter; species uncultured Desulfobacter sp. The sequence goes on from NZ_OY762929.1 coordinate 246,780, forward strand.
ATCTACCTCGAGCCTAACTCGCTATGAGTGATAACACCGGCACCTATTGGTCTCTCAGTAGGAAATATGCATAAACAAGTTTTGTGCCGTTGGTTCAAGTAAAAGCCTTGCCGTTAACTTTATGACATTGAGTATTAATTAGTATACATATTTATTGGGGTGAATAAATTGAAAAATGAAACCTTAAATCAGGAATACCAAAAAGACAACCTCTTATTTTTACGAAGATATCTAAGAATGACACAGAAAAATTTTATAAAACAATATTTTTCAGATGAAAACGGCGAAGCATTGATCAGCATTTCAACGTTGTCTAATCTTGAGTCAAAGGGGGGTGCAAGGCTGGATAACGTTATAAACACTGTTGCTGAAAAGCTGAATATAGACCCTTCTGCATTTAATATTCACCCGGATAACTTTGTGAAAAACATTGATGTATTTGTACGGGAGAAGAACGAAGGCCCATCTATGTCGGAGGCGCCACTTGGTACAAAGAGCAATGTCGGAATATTAATTCACGAATTGACAAACTATTTTGCAGATCAAATTTTTACGGGCAAGCTTCGTCCAGGTGACAAAATTGAATCTGACAGAGCTTTGGCGAAAAAGTTTAACGTTGGTCGAACCGCTATACGTGAAACCTTGAAAGTACTCAATGTACTCGGACTTATTGATATTCGGCCTGGACAAGGTTCTTTTATTTGTAAGGATGGTTCAAATTTCTTTATTATTCCGCTTTCATGGTCAATATTTCTTGATTCTGAAAAAATTGACAGCATTCTTGTTGTTCGTGATATGCTGGAAATTAAGGCGGCAGAGTTAGCAGCTATATCTGCTGCTGACGGCGAACATTTATATGACTTGACAAATGTTTCTTATGCAATGCACACGGCATATGTAGAACAAAATTTCAGGGACTTTCTTGATCTTGATTTAAAATTTCATGAGGCAGTTTCCCGTTGTTCGAAAAATTCGATTATTTTTAATCTTTCACAAACAATCAGTAACCTCATTCGTCGTGTAAGCAGTACGGGTATGGTGAATATTGAACAGTTAACTCATATTTACAACGAACATCAGCAGATATACGGATTTATTATAGCGCATGACAGTGTTGCGGCCGGTGAAGCGATGAAAAAGCACTTGGAACAATCCCGCCAGAGATATGACTATAACCTGTAAAGAATCACCTATCCCATTTCTTCAATGATGAACCTGCGCTAATTGAAAGTTGGTTCATCTTCTCATGTCACATTAACGATTCATAGATGGGGTTCTTTAACCGCTTAGGTTTCTATCAAACTGTAAATGACTCCGCTTCAGCCGGCCTCGGCTCCCTGGGGTGTCCAGTTTTCGAGGGGCCACTAGGGTCATTCATGTTTGGGAAAATACAAACAGAATTCCGTTGAGCGTGTCTGCGCCGCTGCTATGGCCGATTTTAGAAAAGGAGAGCGCAATTTCTTCAGGGCTTGCCGCCTTGTAAAATTGCGTTACAGGGATAGAAAAATGCCCTTCACAGGCACAGCGCAAAAATTCAGCGCTTATGTCGTTAGTAAGATTGAGCTTTTGCAACACTTTCGTTTTAAGAATCGAAAGCTGCCCGGGACAAGTTGCACGCATGGTCATTGCAGCAAGCACACCGCACAGAAAATCATCGCCGCTCGGCGTAAGCCCTAGGCCCAAGCCGATAAGCTTTGCCAGATAATCAGCCGCTGTTACAATTTTGCCGACATGCATATGTTCTTTTGCCAGTGCCAATATTTTTTGGGTGTATACGGCCACTGGTGAAGCCATATATTTTTTTCCGCCAAGTAATAAATCGCAAAAGACAGTGTTTTGCGGCATATGCAAAAGGGCGTCGGCTATCATGCTGCAAAGCTCATGTTGTCGCTTCGTACCGATGGGTGTAAGCGCAGTTTTTTTTAATTTAACACCTTGTGGTGAGAAATAAATGTCTCCAATCGAAAAACCGTTGCCATCAATCCTGACGGTGTCGCGTGCGGAAAAACCCAGCTTTGAAAATTCATCGTCCTCCAAATCCGTAAGCATACCTATAGGGGAGAGCGGTGTGCTTTTGGGGTGTACGGACAGAAGCCGGGTATTGCACAAAAGATTTACCGTATTTCGATAAACCGAATGAACTTTGACTTCATTTGTGACTTGAAGCTGTGAAAGTGCATATTCAGTTGTGAGTAATATGTTCGTAGTCATAGTTTTTTAAGAGGTTGAGAAAGCCGTTTTCAGTGTGTGAAAACGACTCTCGATATTATACTTTCAAATACGCGTCCAATGGGGATAGAAAAGCTAAAGAATCAGACGAGCTTCAGCTGTCAATGGTATAAGGTCGGAACGATCCGCAAACGCAATATTAAACTTCCTGTTAAGTGCCGAAAAGTGCCTTAAACCGTTGCCAAGCTTGTTCAAATATGAAAATACACCGATCGCACCTGTTGAGAACTGGTTGGCTTCTAAACCATATATGGCTCGAAGATCAGGTAAGTCACCAAATATTTCTTCAATATTTGAGCCGAATTTTTTGTAAAAAGCAGGAATGTCCCCATTTTTTATATTATATCCTATACGCTTTCCAGTCATAGCGGCAGCCATGGCAGCGCGGCAAAAACCGATTGCTTTAAATTCTCCGTTGCCCAGGGCGAGTGCCTTGTAGGCTTGGTCTTCGCTGGAAAAACCGCCTGTAATAACCATGGCTGGCAATTTTTTTCCTTGTGCCCTGCGAGTCTTGCAAATAGCAGTGACATTGTTTTCAAGTGTAACCGTAGGGAGGCACCACTCATTCATCATCTTGGAGGGACTGTAACCGGAGCCGCCGCCGGCACCGTCAAAGGTGACCATGTCAACGCCGTTATCAATGGCCATATCGATAACGCGTTCAATATCTGCAATATCATATCCCGCCATTTTGAAGTAAACATTTTTCATGCCCATTTCGCGAAGCTCGGATATGCGTTTTGAAATGCGTTCCTCGGTCCATTGCGGGAGTCTGCCATAGCTGTAAAAATTCGGACAGCAGCCGTTTTTACGTAATTTGAGGATATTTTTATCAAAGGGGTCAGGATGTACTAACATACCGGAGTATTTTTTTTTTACGGCATCCTCATAACCCTTCAGCTTATTTACAGGCTGTGTGCCCTTGGCCGCCTGTCCGAATTTGAATTCCAGGGCCTTAAAACCGTACTTTTGTAAAGCGATTTCCGGAACGCCCATAAGGTGGTCGTCTGAGTTGCATTGCAGCACCATTTGACCACTGCCGCGATAGTACCTGTAAAAGCTGTCGTGTATTCTTGTCAGCATTGGAAAACTTGTAACCTTGCCATTTTCTATTAACAATTCAGGGTCTTTTTGTCTTGCATCCTCACCGACAATACATGTGACGCCGGCCATAGCCGCCCCGCCGAAGTAGTCCTGCCAGTTCAACTTAATCAAAGCGGGCAAAATAAAAGGAAGATCAAGTTTGACTTCGTTATCATGGCCATAGCTTGTCGTGAGATCCACATTAAAAATTTCCGCGTTTTCATAGTCAGCGGGAACGCCGACAGCCCCGAAAACCCTGCCGTTAATGTTAAAGCAGGAAAAATCCAATGGATAGTCTTTTTCAGAAGCAATTTGATTGGAGCCGGTTGTGGCAGGATAAACAGACATTTTACCCAAAACAGCAGCTTGCGCAATTTCACAGGTGCCGGCACAATCCTCAGTACAAAGTGAACACATCCCCGATTGCGGAGAGATGAACGTGCTTCTGTTTTTTGCGTTTGTAAAGCCTGAGCTTAAAACGGGTGAATATGACATGATCTAGTTTCTCCTCTATGCTCTGATATTAATATCAATAATTATGTTCTGACCGACTACACCATAAAATGTGGTCGATAACAAGTTAATATAATCAATAATATATTTTTGTACACACAATAGATTAAGATAATTAAGAGCGGGCTGCCCAAAAAGATTCGCTGTATAAGAATGCTATGGTTTATATAGTTCTGGGAATACATAAAAAATTAAATATTCTAAGCGGATGTCTAAGTCTAATATAATGAACGAATAATTCAAAGCTTAACATCCACATGCCAATATCGCACGGTCGGGCCATGAATAATTTGTGTAAATGTCCCTTGAAAAAAAAAAACAACAATGCCATAATTAATTAAAAAGCGGTCGACCACGATTGGTGCTTTAACTATTAAATTTCGGAAACATGATTTTTAAATTCGGCGGCTTTGAAAGATTTTATCTTGAAATTTTTAAAAGAGGGGTAGTAAAAAATGGGTTACATCAACAACAATATAGGTTACAGAGAAGAGCTTCTATCAACACGAACTATCATCAAGAAAAATAATTTTGCAGTGATTGAGCCTGACGGATTGGTGAAAAACACTATTCCCGGATTTATAAACTGTGATTGTACAATCATGGGGTCGCCCGCATTAGGCGCAGATTTCGTTGATTACCTGGTTACCATTAAAGAGGGTGGGCAAAACACCATCGGTTTCGGAGGAAAGACGATCGAGGTTTTCTTTTACGTTCTTGAAGGCAAGGTTAAAGCTTGGAATGATGATGAAAGTTCTGTTTTAACACAAGGCGGCTACCTCTATTCCCCCGAAGGCAAAAAGATATATTTTGAAGCTGCTGAGGGTGAAACCGCAAAGGTATTCCTGTATAAAAGAGTTTACAACAGGATTGACGGATATGAAGCCCACACTGTCTGCGGAAACATCAACGATGTGCCCTGGGTCTTTTATGAAGGTATGGAAGATGTTCTGGTAAAGGATTTTCTGCCGGCTGCAAACGACCTGGGCTTTGATATGAATATGCACGTTCTTGCCTTTAAAATGGGCACATCTCACGGTTATGTCGAGACTCACATTCAGGAACACGGCGCTTATATATACAGTGGTAAGGGTATGTATATTTTGGACGGTAATTGGATTCCTGTTCAGAAAGGCGATTACATTTTCATGGACAGCTATTGCCCCCAGGCTTCATATGGCGTAGGCCGCGGCGAAGACTTCGCTTATATCTATTCCAAAGACTGCAACAGAGATGTGATTCTTTAATCACATAGTCATTACTATTGGACGGCCTGATTTTCAGATTACAACAACGCTTTAAAATGAGAGACAAAATAATGAGACTATCCCACGATGAGCTTAAATCCTTAATGATGAAGAAACTTATGGCTGCAGGTTTGAGCGAAGAACATGCAGATATGACGGCAGACGTACTTGTCTGGTCTGACGAGAGAGGCTACCACTCTCACGGTTCCGTTAGAATGGAGTACTATTCAGAACGGATCAACAAGGGCGGCATTAACACAAAGCCCAATATGCACTTTGAAAAAACCAGTCCTTCAACCGGCTATCTTGAAGCCGACAACGGCTGCGGTTATGTTGCCGCCACTATTGCGATGCGCAAGGCAATTGAAATGGCTAAGGAGTCAGGCATTGCCGTCGTAGGTATGAAGAACATTTCTCACAGCGGCGCCATCGGCTATTACACTGAAATGGCTGCGGATGAAGACCTTGCAGCAATTTCATTCTGCCAATCCGACCCCATGGCCGTTCCGTATGGCGGCAGTGAGCCTTACTACGGCACAAACCCTATTTCCTTTGCTGCCCCTTCTGCTGACCAAAGGAAGATTATCTTTGATATGGCCACCACAACCCAAGCCTGGGGCAAAATCCTTGATAAGCGCTCCAGGAAAGAAGATATCCCCTCTGATTGGGCAGTGGATGAAAAAGGCCGTCCCACAACCGACCCCAATAACGTTAATGCTCTTGTTCCCATCGCCGGCGCGAAAGGTTACGGCTTAATGATGATGGTTGATATCTTTTCTGGGATTTTGCTTGGCGTACCATTCGGTGGACACGTAAGCTCAATGTATCACGATTTGTCCGAGGGGCGCAGGCTCGGTCACCTGCATATTGTTATTGATCCTTCTATGTTTACGGATCTTGATACCTTTAAGAAAAACATTTCCGCCACCATGGATGAGCTTCACGCAATTAAGCCCGCACCTGGCTTTGACAAGGTGTATTATCCCGGCGAAAGAGCTGAAATGCGCCTCAAGAAGCAGCTTGCCGACGGCGGTATCGAGATTGTTGATGATATTTATAATTATTTAATCAGCGATGACATTCATTTTGACAGATATGACCACAAAAACAGATTTGCCGATTAGTACGGAGAATAATAATGCTGCAAACAATCGTCAAAAAGGGAGCATATCAGGACAGTGTGGTCTTGATGCTTCTTACTAACAAAATTTCGGCGATGGAAGGGGTCAAGAAGGTATCCATCATGATGGCGACCCCTGCCAACAAAGATATGTACAAAGCCGGTGGTATGGAGACGGAGCAGCTTTTAGCCGCAAGTGCAAACGATATGGTTATCGTTGCAGATGTTGACGATGCTTCCACAATGGACAAAATTATGGAGGAGACAGAGAGCTTCCTTCGCAATCAGGCCACCACTTCCAGCGGCGCGGAGGAGACCGAAGCCGTAAAGTCCTGGGACAAGGCGATCAAAAAGAACTTTGGAGCAAATTTAGCGCTCATTTCGATTCCGGGCATCTATGCCGCTGCCGAAGCGGACCGGGCGCTTGACCAGGACATGAATGTCTTTATGTTCAGTGACAACGTGACCATTGAGGACGAAAAGCGACTCAAGGAAAAAGCCCACGCAAAAGGCCTTGTTGTTATGGGACCCGACTGCGGAACCGGAATTATCCACAGTGTTCCCCTTGCATTTACAAACAGCGTAAACAAAGGAAAGATCGGTATTGTCGGCGCATCCGGAACGGGCATCCAGGAGCTGACAACCATCATCGACCGCATGGGCGAGGGCGTAACAAATGCTATCGGAACAGGGGGCCGGGATCTTTCCACAACAGTTGGCGGCATTACGATGCTTGACTGCATCAATGCCATGGACAAGGATGATAACACAGATGTTCTGATTGTTATTTCAAAGCCGCCCGCCAAGGAAGTCCGCGACAAAATTTTTGCGCGCCTTACACACTGTTCAAAGCCGGTTATAACCCTGTTTCTTGGTGAAAAACCTAAATACCATGAAAAGGGCTTATATCACGCATACACACTCGACGAGGCGGCAAGAATTGCGGTTATGCTGCTGCACGGTGAAGAGGTTACGCCCGTCAAGGCGGAACTTCCCGACGGAGATTTCTTTAATGCAAGTGAGAATAAGGCGATCAAGGCTTACTACTCCGGCGGCACATTAGCAGGCGAAGCGGCAATGCTTATCAAGGACGCTCTTGACCTTGAGATCCCGCCCGAGAAGGCAGAAGGCTTTATGCTGAAAACCGACGGGCACATTGTTGTAGATCTTGGGGATGATGTTTATACACAAGGCAAGCCTCATCCGATGATTGACCCGGCAAAGCGGGTGGAATGCATGGGGGAGGCCTGCGACGACCCTTCAACCGGCGTAATTTTGTTTGATGTTGTACTTGGCTATGGCTCACACGAGGACATGGCGGGCGCTCTCATCCCTGCTATTCGGGAGTTACAGAAAAAAGCTGCCGATAAAAATCGCAAGCTGTTCTTTGTTGCTACAGTATGCGGCACACGCACAGATCATCAAAACTATGATGAACAGGTGAAAAAGCTGCAAGAGGCAAATGTTTACGTTTGCGAAAGCAACAAAATAGCTGTTGAACTGGCAATCAAGATGATTGGCCAAAGCATAGTCGAGCCTGAAAAAGCAATACGCCCGATTGAAGCTTTGGATTGCGCGGTTAAGGAACCGAGCAAAGCCCTTATGCGTATGATTTCCGAAAAGCCTGTAACTCTCAACATAGGCCTGAAGAGTTTTGCAAAGGTTATCAAGGACTATGACTGCAAAATTTTACAGTTTGACTGGACACCGCCCGCAGGCGGAGATGTCGAAATGATTAATACACTCCAATTCTTGCGCTCTTATGAGTTTCAGGAGGCCAAGTAGATGAAATTTAAAAATATTGACGAGGCAAACAGCGCTGTAATTGAAAAAATTATTGCAGCCCAGCCCATGTTGAAAGATGTTCAGCCCGCAAAGGATTTGATTCCGGAATTACGCGAAGGCAAGGTCATTTTGCATGCAGGTCCTCCTATTAAATATGAAAATATGCCTGACCCGGTGCATGGTTCCTGCATTGGCGCGGTACTTTTTGAGGGCTGGGCCGATGATGCAAAGAGCGCAAAAAAATTGCTTGAGTCCGGCTCGATTAAGCTTATTCCGTGCCACCATGTGAATGCGGTCGGTCCTATGGGCGGAATTACAACAGCCAATATGCCCTTATTTGTTGTGGAAAATGCGACAGAAGGCAACAAAGCCTATTGCACGATGAATGAAGGCATTGGCAAGGTTTTACGCTTTGGGGCATACAGCGAAGAAGTCGTAACAAGACTTCACTGGATGGCGGATGTCCTAGGGCCTGCACTCGGCAGAGCTATCCGCAAAATTGAAGGCGGTTTGAGCCTGAACCCTCTGATTGCTAAAGCTGTTGCCATGGGCGATGAGTTCCACCAGAGAAATATTGCGGCATCACTTTGCTTTTTGAAGGAAATGAGTCCGATTATCGTGAACCTTGACATGGGTGAGAACGACAAAAAGGATGTAATTAAGTTCCTTGCAGATACAGATCAATTCTTCCTCAATATCATGATGGCAACGGGTAAGGTTATCATGGATGGAGCCCGCACAATTACAGAGGGTACGATTGTAACAGCAATGTGCCGAAACGGCGAAAACTTTGGTATTCGTATCAGCGGTATGGGTGATGAGTGGTTTACAGCCCCCGTTAACACTCCCCAGGGCTTGTACTTTACAGGCTATGACGGAGAGGACGCAAGCCCGGATATCGGCGATTCGGCGATTACCGAGACCTTTGGCGTTGGCGGTGCGGCCATGATAGCAGCCCCAGCTGTTACCAGATTCGTCGGCGCGGGCGGCTATGAAGATGCTCTTCGTACAAGCAATGAGATGACTGAAATATACATTGGTCACAACCCGAACTTTATTGTTCCAACATGGAACTTCCAAGGTATTTGTCTTGGCATTGATGCATGCCTGGTTGTTGAAAAACAGATTACTCCGGTTATCAACACAGGTATTGCCCATAAGATTGCCGGCTATGGTCAAATCGGAGCCGGCACTGTCCATCCCCCTGTTGAGTGCTTCCAAAAAGCCGTTGCGGCCTACGCAAAGAAGCTTGGCCGCAAGGCTTAATTATTGATTTTATAGATAAAGTTAGAGTAATTTCAACACCTTTTTTAAGGCGGGGGAAGCATAAACAATTAATTGATGAAGGGGACATTAATTTGGACACTAAAAAAAAAGTTGTTATTGCCCTTGGAGGAAACGCGCTTGGAAACAGTCACAAGGAACAGCAGATAGCAGTAGCCAATACCTCAAAGGCTATTGTGGATCTTGTTGAGCAGGATATACAGGTCATACTTACACACGGAAACGGTACCCAGGTAGGAATGATCCAAACAGCGATGGATGAGCTTGAAAGGCACCATGATATTTACGGCCAGACTCCGCTGCCCTCAAGCGTGGCCATGAGCCAGGGATATATCGGCATTGATCTTCAAAATGCCATAAAGTATGAGCTGGAATACCGCAATATCGACATGAAGGTTTCGACCATTTTATCACAGATTGAAGTTGATGCTGATGATGAAGCATTCAAAAATCTGAGAAAGCCGATCGGACAGTTTCTCACAAAAGAGGAAGCCGATAAATATGAACGCAATGGCATCCAGTGCATGGAGGACGCAGGCCGCGGATATCGTATGGTTGTGGCATCTCCCATGCCCAAGCGCATTCGAGAGCTTGAAACAATTAAAACACTTGTCAAGGCAGACCATATCGTAATCACTTGCGGCGGTGGAGGTATCCCTGTCATTAAAAAGGATGGAAAGCTTGTTGGCGTAAATGCAGTTATCGATAAGGATAATGCTTCGTCACTGCTTGCCGCCAATTTGGATGCGGATTTCCTTGTTATTCTGACCGCGGTTGAAAAGGTTGCCATCAACTTTGGCAAGGAAAATCAGGAGTGGCTTTCCGATATTAATTGTGAGCAGGCAAAAAAGTATATTGCACAGGGTCAGTTTGCACCCGGCTCTATGCTTCCAAAGGTTGAAGCGGCTATGCGTTTCGTTGAATCCGGAGAGAATAAGAACGCGCTCATTACTTTGCTTGAGAAAGCTTCCGATGGTATTGCAGGCAAAACAGGAACGGTGATTCACAAGTAGAGAGTAATAGCAGGCAACAACGATGTCATTGCCTCTAAAATTAATTCAACCAATTTTAAAAAGCCAATTGCCGACCTTAACATAGCGCTTTTCGACCGCTGTAAAAAAACAGGCGGAAAGCTGCACACTGCAATTAGCTGTTACATGACTTACTATAGAGCGGGGTTTAGTATGACTGTTCCAACAAATTTATTTATGTGGATTGTCGCTGTTTTACCAATTTTTGTACTGTTGGTTTTGATGATAAAGTTCCAGTGGGGCGCCACAGAGGCCGCGCCTGTGGGACTGCTTATCGCTATAATTAACGCTGTGTGTTTTTTCAAAGCCGATTTTTATCTTCTTGCTTCGGAAAGTGCCAAAGGCGTTTGGAGCGCAATTGTTGTTTTGATTATTGTCTGGACAGCCATTTTGCTATATGAGGTAGCAAGCGAAGCAAAGGCGTTCATAACCTTCAGGACCGGCATGCAAACGCTTTTGCCCAATGAGCTTTTGCAGGTGATTGCAATGGGCTGGGTTTTCGTCAGCTTTTTGATGGGCATAACCGGATTCGGCGTGCCGGTTGCCGTTGGCGCGCCTTTGCTTGTTGGTATTGGAGTTGTGCCGCTTTGGGCAGTAATAATCCCTTTAATCGGACACGCATGGGGCAACACGTTCGGAACGCTTTCCGTTGCCTGGGATGCTCTTGGCATGACCACAGGCATGGAACCCGGCTCGGCGATGTACCTTCAAACGGCGCTCATCGCCGCTGGGTTTATTTGGATATGGAATATTATTACAGGTCTTGCGATCTGCTGGTTTTACGGCAAGGGAAAGGCAGTCAAAAAGGGCCTGCCTGCGGTTCTTCTAATTTCACTGATTCAGGGCGGCGGTCAAATGCTGCTTACACAGGTTAATACGACAATCGCTTGCTTTGTGCCGTCCTGTATTGCGCTGGTGGCAATATTCTTGATTGGCCGTACGAAGATGTATCGTGAGCCCTGGAGTATTGAGCACAGCCCTATTATAAACCGCGTGTTCACAAACAACGCTAAGAAGGGCAACCAGGGATATGAAAACATGTCCATGGTCCAAGCTTTTGTTCCATACATTGTCCTGACTGTAATTACGCTTGTTGTTTTATTGATTACTCCCGTCAAGGATTTTTTGGGACAAATATCATTCAGCTTTGATTTTCCTGAAACTGTGACGGGCTATGGCTATACAAACGCCGCTGTCGAAAATTATTCGCCTATCGCCATTTTTATTCATGCGGGTATGTTTTTGTTTCTCTCCTCTGTTATTGGTCTTATTTTCTACAAAAAACACGGATGGATTGAAGAGGGAGGCACGGCGGCAGTTTTCTCCCGTTCAATTAAAAAAACCGTGCCGTCGGGTATTGCCGTTATTGGTTTTATTATCATGTCAAAGGTTATGGGGGGCACGGGTCAGACCACCGTGCTTGCTGAAGGCATTGCCGGGGTCCTTGGAAAGGGATTTGCAGTGCTCGCGCCCGTTGTTGGAATGCTGGGTTCATTTATGACAAGCTCAAATATGGCGTCCAACATTTTGTTTGGCAATTTCCAGCTTGAAACCGCTAATATTCTGGGCCTGAACGCTTCGGCAATATTGGGCGCCCAAACAGCCGGTGGGGCCATAGGAAATACAATTTGTCCGGGTAACATCATTCTTGGAACGACAACTGCGGAGATCCTTGGTGATGAGGGTAAAGTGCTTAAGCGCATAATGCCGATCACGATTACCGCAGCAGTTATAGTCGGCGTAATTCTATACGTGTCACTTGTGCTTATTTAGGAGGCTATGCATGGAAAATAAAACATTTTGGAAAACTATGGAGGGAGAGCTGACTGTAGCCTTTATCGTAATACTTGCTGCGTTTGGCGTAATTATGGCCGGCATCGGCTGCGGCAACAAAAGCGTTGCGGTTGCAGGTCTGTTTTTCGTTATTATGGCAATAATGTATTCTCCCCTGCGCGTGTTCGTATTTAAAAAGAAAGACTAACCCGGATACTTCACATTTCAGCTCTATAAATACGGTCGACACAGAAACAAGCCTATGTGTCGGCCGTATTTATTTTTAATCCTGCTTGGGTGCACGGAGGGATACTATGTTTAATTGGCTCAGCTTCATTGCTTATGCGCTGGCTACTACATCAACACCGGGACCGAATACAATTTCGTCAATGTCAAATGCAAGCCGTCACGGCCTCAAAGCCGGATTGACGTTTAACTTTGGAATCTGGGCCGGCTTTTCCATCGTAATGCTGATATGTACTGCATTTTGTAAATTGCTTGCCCGGGTTATCCCGGTCATTCAGCCTGTTTTGCTTATAGTGGGAGCTGTATACATACTGTATCTGGCGTGGAACACTTATCGTGCCGGCAGAAATATTGAGGCAAAGGACAAAAGCAAGGGCGGAGGATTTTTGGGCGGCTTTGTGCTCCAGTTTGTTAACCCTAAAATATATATCTACGGGATTGTGTCGATGGAAAGCTATATCCTGCCGTGTTTTTCAAAAAATCCTCTTGCACTGGTGCTTCTTGCGCTGCTTCTTGCGTTTATCGGTTTTTGCATGACACTTATGTGGGCACTGTTTGGCTCAGTATTTAAAGTATTGTTTTCAAAGTATTCAAGGAGCACAAATACCGTAATGGCTTTATTGCTTGTGTACTGTGCCGTTGCGTTATTTATATAGCGGCCACGGGCCGACCTGACATATCAAAACCGAGGTACAACCCACAACAAAGTAAGTGAGACTTTCTTATAAAAACAGCCATGGGCTGACCTGGCAAAAAAATATGTCAGGTCAGCCCATGGGTCGTTATACTAGCTTGCGCACGGATATAATTTAAAAGAGTGATTTAACGTCGATGATATTATTTATCCAGCAAATCGCAAATTAGTTCAAAGGCTATGACAGTTGCCTTTGTAAACTGTTCATATGAAGTATACTCATTCATATTATGACTGCAACCGTCTTTAGAGGGAACAAACAACATAACGGTTGGAATGATAGGACCGATTGCAAGTGAATCGTGCCCTGCGCCCGAAATCATTCTTGTATAGCTGTACCCATGCTTGTCACAGCCCTTTGCCATTGTTTCCAGATATTCCTCAGTCATAGCAACGGGAAGGACCTCAAGCGTCTTGTCATACTCAAAGCTTCCCTTGCCGCCTGTGTAATTATTTACCTCGTAGTCTAGAAAGTCCTTGATACGGTCTATCATCTCCTTGATAATGCCGTTGTCCTTGGAACGAATGTCAACGGAAAATTCAAAGTCATTTGCAACAATGTTGATACCGCCGGGAATGGCCTTAACATAACCAACTGTGGCAACTGAACCAAGACCTTTTTCGTTGATCCATTCGTTAATCTTAACTATTGCGCGAGCACCCGCAAGAACAGGGTCGAGGCGCATATCCATGGGGGTTGCGCCTGCGTGGTCTGAACGACCATGAATTTTAAACATGTAACGCTGGATACCGACGATACTCTCCACCAGACCAAGATCAATGCCCTTGTCCTCAAGAATACGACCTTGCTCAATGTGAGTTTCAATAAAAGAACCGATCTTTTTGATGTCCTGGGCGGCTTCTCCCACTTTTTCGGGAACCAGACCATAGGACTTCATAGCATCATAAACGGTAATACCGTCTTTGTCTGAAAAATGTTTACAATAATCCGTATCGATTTTTCCGAGCATGGCATAGGAGCCAAAGTAGCCGGTGCCAAAGCGCATTCCTTCTTCATCACAAAAGCCTGCGACAACATAGTTGCGTTTGAAAGTTAAGCCTGCATCTTTCATCATACGGGCAACTTCTATGGCGGAGACAATTCCGCCGATACCATCATAGTCACCGCCGTTAGCAACGGAATCGTAGTGAGATCCCATCATAATGCACGAAGCATCGGGGTCCTCGCCCCTGAGTGTTCCAAAGATATTTCCGGCAGCATCCTCAATTACCTCAAGACCGGCTTCATCCATAATCCCGTGAAGATAATCGACCGCCTTACGAGCTTCGGGAGTGAAGGGAAGCCGCGTGCACCCGGCTCCGGGGGTGGCTGTGAATCGCTTTAAATGCTCCAGATTTTTTTCAAGTCTTGATGTGATGATGTTGTACTCCATTATTTTTTCTGCCTTTCCATTTAATAGATAATAATCAAATTTTGGTATGTCCTCAAGTTGTAGCTAACAAGCTGTTTGTCAGCTTCTACACAACGATTGCACGGGGCGTCGTTCTTGTTCAAGTAAGCTAAGCCACCCACCCAAGTTGAGGAATAACTTAAATACTGCATACACCAGACATTTTCGTGGCAAAAAACTACAGTCGCAGGGGGAATAAGCTCTAAATAGTGGTTGACCGCAATGCCGCTGTTACTATTAGCATAGCGTTATAAAACATGCAATAGTAACGTGTTCAAATTATGTCGTGTTATAGCATTGTTCGGGCTTTACGGCATTGGGAAAGGGCTTCGGGTCAACCCAATTTTATGAAAATCATTATTTCTTATATCAAATACCCGCCGCCATGATAAAAAGCGGTTGTTTAGGGTGCGTAAAAAGAGTAAATATAAAAAAAGAGATGACAATGGAGCATAATATATGATCACCATAGATGCTATCGATATTGAGTGTGAATTATACGAAAAACAAGCCACTTTATACACAGACAAATCCGTTGAACAGAGGGCGGTTTTGTTGTATTTTCATGGCGGGGGACTACTGTTCAACAACAGGAACGATCTACCGGAAGCGCATATCAACGTTTTTTGCTCTGCAGGATTTACGATTATTGCTTTTGACTACCCACTTGCGCCAGCGGTAAAAATAGACAGAATCCTTGCCGATTGCATTAATTCAGTTAACTACTATTTGGATAACGCCAATGAACTGATTGGCTTGAATCTGCCTTATTTTTTATTTGGACGCTCCGCAGGCGCATATCTTGCGTTGCTCACAGGGCGAGAGAAGTTTTGGGTAGAACCGCGGGGTTTGATATCCTACTATGGATATGGATTTTTGTGTGACGATTGGTACAAAACTCCATCAAAATACTACCTGGCATTGCCAAGGGTTCCAGGTGACTGTCTTGATGCCGTATCACATAGTCCACATGCCATAGGGGATTATGAAACGCACTATGCAGTCTATGTCTATGCACGACAAAGCGGCAGATGGTCTCAGCTGTTTCATGAAGGCAGGGAGAAGTTTTTAATGATTGATTATTCGCTTAGGCTATGTGAGAACTATCCATGCAATCTTTTTTGCGCCCACAGCAGTAACGATACCGATGTGCCATTTGAGGAGTTCAATGCTCTTTGCGAAAAATTCAGTGTGAAGGATAAGCTGATAGTATCCGACAACATGCACGATTTCGACAGAATGGAAAACAGCAGATCAACGAAACGGCTCCTTTTAAAGAGCGTTGAATTCATAAATAATCAGCTGTAATATCAATGCCGTTTCCTTAGGATGCCTGGGAGGGCCGGGCCGGAAACCGTCAAGCTCCCTGGTTGTCTGCAAATACCCGAAAAGGCAGGCCGGTGTCCATCACCATCGTGGACACCGGCCTGCCGGCCTGGTTAAAAGGGAGCCGTCGGTCCGGGAAAATCCTATCCATTCCCTCCCCAAAAAAACAGGAAACACCCAATGATTTTAATTGGGCTCATTCAGTTTAAAATGGACCATAATTTATAGCTCCGGCAAGAACAGACCCTAAGCAGGAAATTATGATTGTAAAAATAAAAAATGGGAAATAGAACTTGACCCATTTTATGTAGTCAACTTTTGCCGCAACAAGTGCAGCAATAAAATAGCCACTTGTTGGGAACATAATGTTGGAAATCCCATCTGCAACATTTGATGACCATACAAGTACTTGTTGGTTCATATTAACAAGCTCTGCAACAGGGCTTAGTATGGGCAAGGTTACAAGCATCTGACCGGAGCCTGACGGAACAAGAAAGTTAAATAGTGTTTGACTTAAAACAACACCTATGGATGTAGCCCAGCCAGGAAGGCTGCTTATAAATGATGCCAAATGAAAAACCAATGTATCCATTATGTTTCCAGTATTCAACATAACGGAAACGCCCCTTGCAACCCCGCAGATCAGGGCGCCAACCAGCATTGCTTTCATGCCTTCATTAAAATCATCACAAATTTTGTTTGGTTTGCTTCCTGCCAGCAAAGAGGCAATAATTGCCATTAACATAAAAAGTCCTGATATGGCATTAAAGCCTAATCCGAACTTAATGATTGATGCAAGAACAGCAACAAACATGATAAGTGTTGCAACACCCGCAAATTTTAACCTTGGGCTATAGACCAATCCGCTTGTATCTGGTGATTCCTTCAGTAACTCTTTTCTTAAAAGGATATCTTCATGATACATGATGCTTGATGTTGGATTTGACTTAACTCTTCTTGCATATCGTATAATGTAAATTGTTGTACAACACATTACAAAAGCCCAGAATATAACCCGATACCATGCTCCGGAGAACATGGGAAGCCCTGTTATCATATGGCCGATACCAACATTTGTTGGGGCCGTTATTCCGAAGGCAAATCCTAAAGTACATGGAATTATGGCCGTTGCGGCCGCTGTCATGGAGTCATAACCGAGCCTGAGCATTAATGGTAATATTATTGGGATATAGGCGATTGCAAGTTCCGGGGTTCCAATAAACGCACATATCAAACCAAAAACTGTAACTAATATCGGGATCATCAACTCGCTTTTTTTTCCCAATTTATTTACCAGAATATTGATGCCCATATCTATTATGCCGACTCTTTGCAAAACAATAACAGCCCCGCCAACTAATAATGTCAGGACCATAACAGCGGAAGCTCCGATCATTCCTTGGGGAATGGCTTCCACAATGTCCATTGTTTTAACAGGGGTTTGTTCAATAACTTCGTATGTTCCCGGAACAACGGCAAGCCGCCCATTGGGCAATTTATGGCGTTGAAATTGTCCGGCCGGAACTATCCAGCTTAAAACAGCAACCATCAGAATAAAACTAATTAAAATTATATAAATATCCGGAAAATCAAATGTGTTTTTCTCTGTGCTCTTCTGGGTCATAATGAAATAATCCTTATTGCTAATTTATACAGTGAAGGTTCGTTGTTCAAGGGTATATCTATCAGTGTTGTTGTTCCCCTCTACATACGGCAGCGGTTCTTGCACCTGTTGCGAAGTCCTCTCTGTACTCGTGCCCTGGTTCGTTAAGATGTGTGTGACAATCAATAATTAATTCCCGGGTAAACATAATTGCCGTTTGCATCAATAATTTCCCTTGCCTGCATTCCATCGCTATTTTTTACAAATTTTGCAAATTTCTCTTCTTTGACAAGAATGTCAGAAGTATAGACCCTGTCTGTCGTTGCGAGTTTACCGTTCTTTACGATCCAATCATGCATACTTACCACTCCCTTTCTCTCAGTTCTTTTTGTTTGCGTTCATTAATCTTCACATTTCCATTTAAGATGGGTAACATAAAATCCGGTTGCTTGCAAGGCCACAATATTAACATTGTAAATATTTTGTGAACGTCTCTATTTTATCTATAATTTTTGTATGAAATCATTAATGCAATCTGAAAACAATAATATATAACTAAATATCTAACTAAAATGCATTCAGTATGCCATACTGAAACAAAATAATTTGATGTAAAAATATTAAAATTCCGGTCGCGAGCTATAGGTATATTCAAGAAAAAGGTTGGATTTATATTCGAAGCCTGTTGTCAATACCGGGCGGTATGCGGCCCCCCAAAAAAATATAGATTGTAACGGGGATTTCGTTAGCGAGTGACAGAATACCGTAACGCTAATATTAACCGGCGCCCCGGCTTTCAACCAGGCTTAAAAGCGGATGGTCCGGAAGTTAGAGATCGGCTAAACGCTTTATTGCAGGGTTGGAGTGCTTACTTTTGTTACGGCACGACCCGGATCGTTTACCGTGCTGTTGAAAGAAATGTTTATGAGCGCGTAAGTCGCTTTCTGGTTTGTCGGCATAAGATGCACTCGCGAGGCATACAGCGGTTTCCATCAGAACGAGTATTTGATGAACTTGGAGTTTGCTTGACAAAAAGCGTCTTTCTATCCTAAAAAGACGCCCTGGATCGCATTGGGCTATGCGCCATGTTCAGGGCCGGAGTGGACGGCATTGTCCAGCGCGGACGACCCAGCCTGGGCGATAAAACCATGTTTGATGCCTGGGCACCGGCTTTGGATGCCATGCACACAGCCCTGTCCAAGGGCTGTAATATCCTTACGATTGTAAAGCCCGGGCCCGCCGCCATCGACCCGGGTATGAAAAACACCATTGCCTTACACGGGAAAAAAGACGCCAAAGCTACCTTGGCGAACGCAGTATCGGGCACCAGGACCCGGGGACGACCTCTTCCTGCCTGATATTTGAAGCACTAATTGACGTTTTAACCGCATAGGTTCTTTGGATTGTATCAGATAAAGGAGAGACCATGATTGGTTTGGTTTTCGTATCTCACAGTGCCAAACTGGCTGAAGGAGTAAAAGAGATTGCGGAGAAAATGACCCGGGGACGGGGCATGATTGCAGTTGCCGGAGGTATTGACGATCAAATTGTCGTCATGGCATCGGGGCCCCGGGCCCCCCAGGCCGTAGCGGCTTTAAACGCCCTGACTGAAAGCAAATTCAGAGAAGAAGAAAAAAGCTCGCCTGTAACTTCTGAAGCAACAGCGTTGGCAGGTGATGTCCCGGAAGATATCCAAGGGGCGATGGAAGGTCTTCCGGCGTCCCCAGGCATCGCCGTTGGCCCCGTGGTTCATTATCGCTCCCGGATGCCCGAAGTTGAGACCAGACAGGTTCAGGATACCCAGGGGGAAATTGAAAAATTTCAGGCAGCGCTTTACCGTGCGAAACAGGAGCTTGAGCAGTTAAAACATCAGGCGGCTCAAAAAATAGGCACCAAGGAAGCAGCAATTTTTGATGCCCAGAAAATGTTCCTGGATGATCCGGCCCTGCGGGATGCAGCCAAAGAGAAGATATTGACCCGGCAACTCAGTGCGGAAGCGGCCTGGCGGGAAGCCATAGATGCCATGACCGAAAAATACCGTGAACTTGAAGATCTCTATCTTCATGAACGGGCCGAGGATGTCATTGACGTGGGCCGACGTGTGTTGCGGCATCTTATCGACCATGGTCTGCCGCCTTTAACCTTTGATCGCCCTGTCATCTTGTTGGCACAAGAGTTAACCCCCTCGGATACGGTTCAATTGAATCCGGATAAGGTACTGGCCATCTGTACAGCCCTGGGTGGCGGCACCTCCCACAGCGCCATTGTAGCCAAGGCCCTGGGTATCCCTGCCATTGTGGGATTAGGCGAAGATATACTCACATGCTCTGAAAATGAAATCATCGCCGTGGACGGCACCCGTGGACTGGTCTGGCCCCATCCAACACAAACCCAACTGGCGGAATTCAAGACCTTGCGAGACAAATGGATCAACCAACAACAGCAGGCCAAGGTCCTTGCCCAGAGACCTGCATCCACCATGGGCCCAAATCATAGAGTCATTGAAGTCGTTGCCAATATCGGCGGCCCCCATGATACAAAATCAGCCCTGGAGCATGGTGCTGATGGTGTGGGGTTGTTCAGAACGGAATACCTGTTTTTAGGCCGCTCTCAACCACCCTCCGAAGCCGAACAATTTAAGGCCTATTGCCAGGTGGCAGATGCAATGCAGACCCGGCCTCTGGTGATTCGAACGCTAGACGTGGGTGCAGATAAGGCTGTCCCGTACCTGGACATGGCGGCTGAAACCAATCCGTTTCTGGGCCTGAGGGGCATTCGTTTCTGCCTGGCTCACCCCCAAATATTTAAAACCCAGTTGCGGGCTATCCTCAGAGCCGGTAACGGTCACAATATCAAAATTATGTTCCCCATGATCAGTACCCCGGAAGAGTTTGATGCGGCCAAGGCGGTTCTGGGAGAGGTCGCCCAGGAGCTGAAAACCGCCGGAACACCTTTTGATAATAATATGGCGGTGGGACTGATGATTGAAGTGCCCTCTGCGGTGGTGGTTGCAGACCAGCTGGCAGGTAAGGCGGATTTTTTCAGTATCGGCTCCAATGATTTGACCCAGTATATGATGGGCGCCGACCGCGGTAACCGGCAGGTAGGTCATCTGGTCAATGCCCTGCATCCGGCGGTACTCAGAATGGTGGCCCAGGCCGCCAGGGCCGCCCGCAAGGCCGGAATATGTGTGAGCATATGCGGCGAACTGGCCGGCAATCCCCTGGCAGCACCGGCACTCATCGGTTTGGGCCTGGATGAACTGAGCATGAGCGCACCCAATATCCCCGGCGTAAAAACCGCCATCCGTCACTGCACCGTACACCAGGCAGAAAAGATGGCTCAAACGGTTTTAAATTTTGAAACTGCGCAACAGGTCGAAACGTATTTAAAAAAAGAGACCGCGCTGAACCATCCCGTACACTAAGATATTTTAAAATACGGATTTGATCACAACATCTTAATTTTGATGGGCTCGTAAAAAGTCCAAAACCATTTAATGTGCTAATATTATTAGCGAGATTTCATTCTTCAGCTTGGATTTCAAGTTTTTATTGTGTGTATATACTCTATGTTATCAATGGTTTATGGTTAAATAAATGATTGGGGCAAATAACCACAATCAGCCACCTTTTCGACCCCTGGGACTTTCTAAGCCCAAAACCTAGAAAATTGCTTGATGAGTCCTGGGCAGGGCTTTTTCAAAAAGAAATCCTCCGCTCATTACCGGTGAAGCTGATCAAATCCTGTTTTTCAAGAGAAACCGGGCGTCCAACAAAAGAACGCTTTACCATGCTCGGTGTTCTGCTGCTCCAGCAAGCTCATGATCTTACTGATGAAGAAACCGTATCTCAACTGGAATTCAATATTCAATGGCACTACGCCTTGAATTTAACGGAAGAATCAGATGCCGCCAGGAAACAAAATCTTTCTCCCAAGGAAATCCAGGCTGACTCTCTTTATGGAAGCGATGAGAATTACCAGGCTGCCCTCAACTGGAAGATTGCCCGGTAAAACCGGGGAAAAAGTACGCATACAATCGATATACCGAAAAGTCTGCAAGGATTGCCCGTCGAAGCGCCGTAGCACATATAAATAAATGAATGACGTTCTAGTTAAAACAAGCCCTCTGCTCAAGATTGTAAATACGTCTTGGGATGATTTTTTATCCTTTGACAGCAAAGCATCTGAAGTTGAATTGTTCAGAAAGCATGACCGAACCGGCTGGCGGTTGGGAAGAACAACCTTTGTAAAACAACTGGAAACTATTTTAGGCGTCTCAGGCTGAAAAAGCCTGGTCGAAAGAAAAATAGGTATCGCGGTAGGAATGCCGGTTACCCGACACCCCCCGCACAGATCCTTTATACCTTAAATTTGGCCATGAGCTCGGCCAGGTGGTCCCCGAGGCTTGAGAGCCTGTCCGCATTGGCCTTGACTTCCCGGCCTGAGGCGTTCAGCCCCTCGGTGGCCTCCCTTACCTCAACGATCTCCCGTGCAACGTTTTGTGAGGCGTTGGAGCCCTGGGCCACATTTTCGTTAACCTCCCCGATGCCGATGGAGGCCTGGGCGATGTTTTCACTGATTTCCCTTGTTGTGGCGGATTGCTCCTCAACGGCTGTGGCGATGGTGGCCACAATTTCGTTGATCTCGTTCACCACCAGGGAGATACCGGAGATCTCTTCGACCGTGCCTTTGGTGGAGGTTTGAATTTCCAGGATCTGCTCTTTGATGGCGCTGGAGGCGTCAGCGGTCTGGCTGGCCAGTTCCTTAATTTCATTGGCCACAACGGCAAAGCCCTTGCCGGCCTCTCCGGCCCGGGCGGCCTCAATGGTTGCGTTCAGGGCCAGAAGGTTGACCTGGCTGGATATATCATTGATGGTTTCAACCACTTTCCCGATCTGGACGGCGGCATCCCCCAGTTCGTTGACCTGGGTGGAGGCGCTATCGGTCTGGGTAACTGCCTTGTCCGTAATGCTCCGGGCCTTTTCGGCATTTTGTGCGATTTCGTTAATGGTGGAGTTCATCTCCTCGGAGGCGCTGGCCATCATGTTTATATTGGTGGACGCCTCTTCCATGGCCGTTGCCACA
Organism: uncultured Desulfobacter sp.; assembly: GCF_963666675.1. Classification (NCBI taxonomy): domain Bacteria; kingdom Pseudomonadati; phylum Thermodesulfobacteriota; class Desulfobacteria; order Desulfobacterales; family Desulfobacteraceae; genus Desulfobacter; species uncultured Desulfobacter sp. Next base: position 269,214 of record NZ_OY762929.1, read on the forward strand.
GATGTCATATTGTCGCTCACAGTATTGGCCTCTGTGGCAACGCTGACAGCCCGAACGGCCAGCCCGTCCACCCCTGAATTCATGTCGGCGGAAAGATCGATAAATTCGGTTGATGCCTTGTTAATGGTAATGGCGTTGCTGGACACCTCGCCGATCAATGCCTGGAGCTTCTCTATGAACTGATTGAACCAGCTTGACAACTCACCGATTTCGTCCTGGGTTTTGACCTCAAGACGTTTGGTAAGATCGCCTTCTCCCTCGGCAATATCCCTGATCATTTCAACTGTTTTATTGATGGGGCGGGTCACGATGATCTGAAGGCAGATCACCAGGGTGACAATCAAGGCGGCGACGATAACAGCCGACACAATCAGCTGGGTGGTAACCGAATTTTTGATCTTTTCCCTGGTGATCCCCTGAAAGGTGGCAATACTGCCCTGGGTCTGGGCCTCCTGGGCCTTGATCTTTGCGTTGACCAGTTTTTCAGTGTAATAGAGCCTGACTCTGCCCACCTTTTCCCCCTCGCGCTCCGCATCTGTGACCATGGACAGATCCTTGTTCAGGCTGAGTGAATCCGGCAGTGCCTCAGCCGTCTTGGTTTCAGGATCTTTCCAGGCAGCGGCAAAGGGGTTGCCGTCCGCATCCAGAACGCTGATGGCCACAATATCGGCCATCTTCAGATAGCTGGTCAGTAATTTGACGCATTGTCCCTGGTCAAAATTATACAGAAAACCCTGGGTAACATCGGCACAGATATCCAGGTTGATGTGAGCCGTGGAAATCAATGCTTTTTTCATCTGGGCCGACTCTTCGTCAAGGGCGGTCTTCTGGATGTTTGTGAACTGGCTGATCATGCTGTTTGACAGGCCGGACTGGAGCCGGATGCCGATATAGCTGCTGATGGCCAGAAGAATCAGAATGATAATGCCGCTGATAACAGAACTTTTAAACGCGATGCTGATCCGCCGCTTGGACCCTTTCTCCTCCATTAGAACTCCTCCTTATGGTGGCAAAAATGTGGTGGCAACAATACCCCGGGCCGGTTAAACGGGCCATTTCAGGCGATTGGATTCGGCCACAGCCTCTTCGGCGGCCCGGGGGGAATCCGCCAGAGCCCGTCAATCGACGAACTTTACGATAAATCCTGACCGGTCCCTGACCTGCCTTAGGAATTTGGCCAGGTCAAACTGGTTGTCTTCGACGATTTTAGACTGGTCTTCATCACGGATTTCGCCGTCAGGATCATCAATGGCCGATTTGGGTACGTTTTTCTTGCCGTAAAAGCGCTCATAAATTTTTACATATACCCCGTTTTTCTTAATCGTGCTTAAGCCCTGGTTGAATTTTTCCTCATAGAAAGCCCCCTTGGGATGGCTGCCGTTAAAGGCGATATACTGGGGAAAGTAAAGCCAGTAGTTTAAAAATGCCCAGTTGTCCAGCTCTTCGGGGTTATCTTTTTTCGTAAAATAGGGGGTGACGCCCAGCACTTCAAACCCCAATTCATTTCGCCCCCCTTTGACCATGGCCATGGTCTGCTCCGGGCTGTTGGACTTTATGAATACCTTTCCCTTAAAACCTGCGTCATTAAAGGGGTTATATCCGCCATAGCTTAAAATAGTGAGGCCCGGATCAATATCTGAAAGGCTTTTCACCGTTTCCAGCTGGCTGATCTGGGCCGGTGTCAGGTTCGGTTTGTAGTACATCAGCCCGATGGGAACGTTCCAATAGGTTTTTTTTCGAACATCGAGGGCCTTGTTTTTTTCATCATCGTTCAGGGTCTCCCCGTCCGCACAGACGGCAAATTTGGCGGTGTAAAATTGGTTGACCGTCCGTAAGGGGGGAGCAATGGTGATATCAGCCATTAGACCGGCTGCCTTGAATGTCTCCCGGACCAATTCGTTTTGGAATCCTGACTGGTCTTTATTTTGATAGGGGCTGTATTGGTGGCCGATGACCTCCACCGTCTCCTGGGCCTGAACCAGGGCCACGCCTAAAAAAAGAGAAAAAAAGATCACAGTTATCAAAAGGGTTTTCACAGTTTTGATACACATCCGATGCTCCTTTAAAATTCATTGTTCCATGTCAACCGTCCCTATAGAGGGCTGCTGACGGTCAACAGGCCAGCGTTTACAGCAAGGTGCCGAAAACAAATAAATTGTCAAAGTAAGGTCTAAATTCCCGGGGATGGTATCATTTCCCATGCTGAGATAAGTTAAGCGGTCAGGTTAAAATCTGTGGGGAAAATAAGCAAGTTAGACGCGAAATGATACTCTATGTAGTTAGATATATCATTGAAAAAATCACGGCGCAAGAAAAAAGTGGCGGTGGGATTTTTTGTCCAGAGCTAACCCGAATATTCCATCTTATTTTCAAAAAAGAGAGGTAAATCCTCCGATAGTTTTATATAATTCAGTTGCTTACGATTTTTAAAAGCGCTTCTTTCCGGGGGGGCGATAATATACCATGCCAACTATGGTTGTTGGGGCTTATGATATCGTAACGCCCCTTTGGCTGCCCAAGTATCTCCAGGGCCAGGTTTGCGATCACCTCATTGGCGTTCATATTGGTGGAGGTCCCGGCATCGCCCTGGACCATATCCACGACAAATTGATTATTATACCCGCCGGCAATCACCTTGTCCCAGGCCTTTTTCACCATGGCCGGCGACTGTACGAATTGGGGGAGCCTGCCCACACGGATACCGGAAATATTCAAAATTCTCAGTTGCGCGCATAGTTTGTATACCGTAGTACACATTCCTGGGCAATTTTCTTTCACCCGGCAGGTCTTTTTCGATACGATTGCCGAAACCTTTTTTTGACATGATCACGCTTACTTAAATTATGCTGTTGTAGCCACATTCATTTTAACGATTGTCTTTTTTATTCGACTTTCATTGTGGGCTGAGCCTGACAGATGATATGTCAAGTCAGCCCGTGGCTGTTATGAAGAAGAGATACAAAACCTGGAGATTATGTTTTCGGTGTCCCTAATGCCTCACGCACTTTGACGGAGAGCTCATGGGTTGAGAAAGGCTTTGGGATAAAATGGATACCGTCTTTCAGGACACCGTGACGGGCAATGACGTCGGCGGGATAACCGGACATGAACAAATGCTTGATGTTCGGATGTAAAGATTGCAGTTCGTGTGCCAGTTCAAGACCGGTCATCCCGGGCATTACAACATCGGTGATCAACAGATGAATCTGCTTGTCATGCCCGGAAGCAATCTGTATGGCCTGTCCCGGCTCAGTTGTATCCAGAACATGATAACCCATATTTTCCAGCATTTTCTGGGTAACTTCCAAAATTCCCGGCTCATCCTCAACCAGCAGGATGGTTTCGTTTCCTTGCACATCTGTCATGCCGCTGTTGTGTTTTTCCGTTCGTTTTTCAATGGTTTCATGGCTGGGCAGGTATATTCTGAAGGTTGAACCGATGGTTGGCTCGCTGTCAACTTTGATTACCCCGTTGTTTTGATTGACTATGCCGTACACGGTGGCCAGCCCCAGTCCGGTTCCTTTATCAATGGCTTTTGTGGTGAAAAACGGTTCAAAAATTTTATCCAATGTGTCTTTATCTATGCCGCAACCGTCATCACTCACAGACAGCATTACAAATTTGCCGGGAACAAATTCCGGATTTGAAACGCAATCATTCTCACCAAGGCTTACCATACTTGTCCCAATGGTGAGATTTCCCACGCCAAGTATGGCGTCCCTTGCATTTACACAAAGATTGATCAAAATCTGGTCGAGCTGGGATGGGTCCATTTTGACAAGGCTCGGTTCCTTTCCGGGCAGCCAGGTCAGGCAAATATCTTCGCCAATCAGGCGCTGGATCATTTTCATCATATTTTGAACAGCTTGATTCAGGTCAAGCACCTTGGGTGCAATGGGCTGTTTGCGGGCAAAGGCCAGCAACTGGCGTGTAATGTCGGCGGAGCGCTGGGTAGCTTTTAGAATTTCCTGTGAACGGGAATATATTTTTTTGCCCGGGGCTGTATTGGTATCCGCCATGTTGACTACTATTTCAGCATTTCCCATAATTATACTGAGCATATTGTTAAAATCATGGGCGACCCCCCCTGCCAGGCGGCCCACGGATTCCATTTTCTGGGCCTGTTGCAGCTGGCTTTTAAGCTTGAGCTGCTCCTCTTCGGCCTGCCGGCGTTCGGAAATATCCCGGGCAACGCCCAATACACCGATAAGGTTTCCCTGGTCATCAAACATTGGTGTTTTTACAGTCTCAAGCAGCGCGAGCCGGCCATTGTCGGCAAAGGTAATCCACTCTTCACTCTTTACAGGTTTACCGGAAGCAATGACCTCCTGATCGTTTTTTCGAAACGTGTCGGCCAGCCCCTTTTCAATAAAATGATAGTCTGTTTTGCCGACGATATCCTCTTCCCCGGCACCAATTAGACGCTCAAACATGGCATTGCAGGCCAAAAATCCACCATCAGTATCTTTTAACCAAACCGGTTCCGGAATGGCCTGGAACAAGGTCCGCCTGAAATTCTCGCTCTTTCTCAATGATTGCTCTATCTGTTTTCGCCCGGATATATCCGTGGCAAAGACGCAATTGTATCCCCGGCCGTTGAAAATTACATAACTTGCCCGCACTTCCACCGGATACTCACGGCCATCTTTGGATCGGTGGATGGTTTCAAATGTGGCAGAGCCGGTTTTTTCCAGGGCATGCCAATACGCGTTAAACACATCCGGGCTAAAGCGGGGATTTATGTCTGGTACGGACAGGGTCAGCAACTCTTCCCGGGTATACCCCAGTGAACTGCAAGCTGCGTCATTTACATAGAAAAAACCATTGTCCTTGGTGATCCAGTAAGCCTCGTCACTGACTTTATCAACGGCATACTGGGTGAACTGCAATGTGAATTCCGCATTTTTACGCTCGGTAATATCCTGCAGTGTACCAAACACTTCAAAAACCGTCCCATCATTTCCATGGCGTGGAAAGCCCTGGCTGTTGAACCAGGACATGGAACCATCGGGCAGGATACTGCGTGCTTCAATATTGTAAGGGACGCCGGATTGCGCTGCCTGAAAGGCGTCATCAAAATTTATACGGTCATCCGGATGAAGAGATTCTAGAAACCTTTCATAATCGGGTACGCCTTTATCCGGATCAAAGCCCAGGATCGGGAACATTTGTTCAGACCAGATCGGTTCCCGGCCTTTTATACTGTAACTCCAGTAGCCGATATTGGCCGCCTTTTGCGCTAACTGCCAGGTTTGGGAAAGAACATCTATCATCTCTTCGGATTTTTTGCGTTGGGAGATGTCGTTTGAAAATACGAATAACCTTCCATTATCATCTTCCAAGTATTGGACAACGATCTCCACGTCATACAATTGCCCATCTTTGCGCCGGTGTTTTGTTTCAAAGCGGTCATAGCCCCGGTACTGGACCTGCCGGATCTTGGCCGCGACGTCCGCCGGCCCCATATTGCCTTCCAGCTCCGGTATGTGCATGGAGAGCAATGCGGCTTCACTGTATCCGCTCATCCGGCAATAGGCCTGGTTGACCTCCAGTAAACGCCCCTTAAGATCCGTAAGCCAGAATCCGTTCACACAGGTTTGAAGGATTGTTTTGTATTTTCTTTGTTCCCTTTGCAACGCCTTTTTTTTTTGCATGTGCCTTGTGATGTCCTGATGGGTTCCGCACATCCAAAGCGGTTCTCCTTCCCGGGTTCTGGCAATTACTTTTCCCCTGCTAAGTATCCATACCCAATGGCCCTGCTTATGTTTCATCCGGAATTGGGCACTATAAAAATCGCATTCACCCTTAAAGTGCTTATCTATAGCAGCATTGCTTTGATCAAGGTCATCCGGATGGATGTGCTGGGACCAGGGGCCTGCCGGGGACGGTGATATTTCCCCAAGGGTATAACCGATAATTTGCGCCCAACGCGTATTGAAAACAGTCTGCCCTGTCTGTATATTCCACTCCCAGGTGCCTGCGTTTGCCCCATGTAAAATATGTTTAAATCGATCTGTTTGAGATTTCAGTTCATGTTCGATTCTTTTTTGGGCAGTGATATCCCGGGCAATGGCAATGATACGTTCGTCCCTGTCAATAAGGGTTTTGCCAAGGCTTATCTCAACCCAGAAAATGTCACCGTTTTTTTTCTTTGTTTCCCATTCAAATAGTTGGGGTTCCCCATCTGCGGCCCTGCGGAACAATGTTTTGGCGCAGGGCCGGGCGGAAGTCGCAGTTGCCGCACTAAGGGCGGCAAGATCCAGTTGAATGGCTTCCTGTCTGTTGTAGCCGTACATCCTGAGCATTTCCCCATTGACATCAAGGACCCTTTGGGCTTCAGGATCAAAAATAAGGACAGCATCGTTTACTGCGTCAAGAAAAGCGCAACGGCTGACGGTTGAGTTCCCAAGCCCGGCCGGCACCCTGTTTTCCGTTGGGGCGGCAAGTTCCAGTTCCCGTATCCTGTTTTCAAGCTCTTCATATGTCGGTTTTTTTAACATGGAAAGCCCTTTTTTAGGCCGACAGCAACACAAGACAAACTATCGGCTGATTTAAATTTTGACCATGGGCCAATACATTGGGTTTTACATTTTTTCCGTGGGCCGGGATTCAATAACTCTGGCAGCTTGCAACACCTGGTAGGGGGGTAAGATTTTCTTGGTGGACAATGACATCTCTAATGATACCCATTATTATAAATTATGCCATTGTCGTATGTATGTCAAGCAGGGGAGAGACGAGCCGTATTTACCGGGGCCTTTGCCACAAGGCTTGACAAAATGGATGGGACTGTTCTATTTTTTAGAAGTCCGCTTAAGTCCCTGTGAGAAGTCTTCCCGGAATTAAATTGTCGCATAAGAGCCGTAAGAACCCGGCAGTTGGAGCCAGTAATTATGACGAAACGACATTTAAGTTTCCAGCGTGCGCTTTGGGGAATCGCCGGAATTTTTTTAACCGGTATGGTGGTGATCCTCCTTTTTTTACACGTCATTAATCAATATAACGGGTTCAAGGGCCGCGCCGCCAAAATGCGAACCGCTTTTGAGACCCAGCAAAAACTGCTGATCCGGCGGGAAGTCGACCGCATCATCGAACAAATAGAGTACAAGCGCAGCCGGATCATTCCCAAGGCCGGCGCCCTGGTTAAAGCCGCGGTTCATGAAGCGGAATCCATGATACACAATGCCCGGCAGAAGGCGGACGGATCAATACCAGCCTGGCAAATCCGGGAAACCGTGATCAATACCCTTGGCCCCATGAGTATCTGCTCCGGAAAAGGCCGGCTGTTTATCCTCGACCTAAAAGGGCAAATCATTCTGGGCGACGAAAACAGCGATCTTCGGTATACAGACCTGATCCAACTGGCAAAACGGGAAGGAGAAGGACTTTTCCGGCATGTTAAAGACACGGCCCCAGGCATAAAAGATTTCGCCCCTGCTCTGTCTTACGTCAAACTGTTCAAGCCCTATGGGTGGGTTCTTGGGGCAACCGTCTCGCCCGGGATTCTTGAGTCCGATCTTCAAAAGGAATTACTAAATGATATCGTCAGGGTCCGTTACGGCAGGAACGGATATATTTTCGTGGACAACTGGCAGGGGGATGTCCTTGCCCACGGTTCACAGCCGGACCTGATCGGAAAAAATATCTGGGATCACCGGGATTCGCACGGGGTGATGGTTGTCCAGGATCTCATAAGCGCTTCTAAAATCGAAGAAGGCGATTATGTTTACTATTCCTGGCGTAAACCGGACACCGGCCTGGAGCGTCCCAAGGTCTCTTTTTCACGGGGCGTTCATGACTGGCAGTGGATGGTGGGTACAGGTGCTTACATAGATGATGTGGAAAAGGAGATCGCCGTTCTTCAAAAGGCACTGAATACCGGACTGCGCAAGGAGATTCTGTTAACCTTGATTGTGGCCGGTACGGTTGGCATTCTGCTTTTGATATCCCTGCGGCGGATTTTTTACCATCTGCTGAAGGATTTTTCCAGGTTTGACGATTTTTTCCACCAGGCGGCGTTTGCCGACCGTGAAATCAAGTTGACGGATCTTACATTCAGTGAACTGCAGGACATGGCTTTAAAGGCCAACAAGATGCTGCGGGACAAAATCCAGGCCCAGAAACGGCTGCAAAACAACCGTGACCGGCTGGAGGAAAAAGTGGCCGAACGCACCCATGTTCTCAAAGAGAGAAACCATGAACTCAAGCAGGCCAAGGAGGCTGCAGAAGCCGCAAATCTGGCCAAAAGCGCCTTTCTGGCCAATATCAGCCATGAATTGCGGACCCCGCTTAACGCGATTCTGGGCTATTCCCAGCTCATGCAGCGCGACGGCAAACTTATTGAGGAGCATCGGGGATATCTTAATACCATCAACCTGAGCGGCGAGCATCTGCTGGAACTGATCAACGATGTGCTTGAAATTTCCAAGATCGAAGCCAGGCGGATTACCCTGAGTCCCCAGGTTTTTGACCTTCATGTCATGCTGCTTGATCTTTACACCATGTTCAAGGTCAGAACCGATGAAAAACATCTGACCTTTGATTTTGACAAAAGTGATAATTTGCCGCGCCATGTGAACGCAGATATAAACAAATTTCGCCAGATTATGATCAATCTGCTGGGCAACGCCGTAAAATTTACGGAAAAAGGAGGCATTGCGCTGCGGGCAAAGGTTGCAAGGAATGCGGCAGAACAGTGGCGGCTGCTGATTGAAATCGAAGATACCGGCCCTGGGATTGTGGAAACGGAAAAAGAAAAAGTGTTCCAGGCGTTTGAGCAGACCCAGGCCGGCCGGCAGCAACAGGGGGGGACCGGGCTGGGCCTGGCCATCAGCCGGGAGTATGCCCGGTTGATGGACGGCGAAATTACTTTTACCAGCCGTGTGGGCAAAGGCAGCTGCTTTTGCTTTGAGTGCAGCGTGCAGTCTGTGCGTTTGGACCAGGTTCCCGAAGAGGACCCCAGGCATCTGGTGGAAGGCCTGGCACCCGGGCAGACGCCCTTGCGTATCCTGGTGGCTGAGGATAACCGGGCGAATCGAATATTGCTGGTCAAAGCTCTGGAACAAGCCGGGTTTGAGGTTCAACAGGCTGAAAACGGAGAAGAGGCGGTTGTCTGTTTCAAACAATGGTCGCCCCATTTTATCTGGATGGATATCCGTATGCCGGTATTAAACGGCCTTGGGGCCACCCGGAAAATCCGGGCGCTTCCGGGCGGCCATGGTGTCAAGATCGTTGCCCTTACCGCCAGTGTCCTGGCAAACGATACCAAAAATCTTCTGGCATCAGGCTGTGATCAGGTGGTGCATAAGCCCTACCGGATAACAACGATTTTTCAGACCATGGCCAAGCATCTTGGCGTCGAGTACCAATATAAGGAAGATACTGCCCAAAGGCCCCAAGGGATAAAATCGATATGCAGGATTTAGGACAAAAAATTCCGGACCGGCTGCGCAAGCCTTTGATTGAGGCGGTAATTGAACTGGACACCGAACGTACCATGGCGTTGGTCAAAGAGATCAGCCGGGATGATGCCGCCACGGGCGCAGTGCTGAAAGAACTGGCACAAAGCCTGGACTATGAACGGCTGCTGGGCCTGTTGGAACAGGATTAATCCGAATGTTTCAAGGCGTTTACATAATGGTTGTTTTTTAAAAGGGGCTGTTTATGAATTTCAAAAGCCGGAACAAAGATGCTGAAATTCTGATTGTGGATGATGCCCTGGCCAGCCTTGACCTGATGACCAAGATTCTTGCGGAAAAAGGATATCGGATCAGGCCTGCCAGCAGCGGGCAGCTTGCATTGCGGTCTGCGGCCTCAAAGGTGCCCGACCTGGTTCTGCTGGATGTCAAGATGCCGGGAATGGACGGCTACCAGGTGTGCCGAGCCCTGAAGTCGGACCCGGAAAACGCGGATGTCCCGGTGATTTTCATCAGCGGGCTTGAAGACACCATTGACAAGGTCAGGGGGTTTGAAGCCGGGGGGGTTGATTTTATAACCAAACCCTTTCAGGCAGAGGAGGTTTTTGCCCGGGTGGAAACCCACCTGAACCTGAGGCATCTGACCCGGGAGCTCAAAAGGCAGAACATCCTGCTTAAAGAAGAGAGTGCCCGGCGGCGTAAAAAAGAGGCCGCACTTCAGGAACTCAATGAATTCAACCGCAAAATCTTTGAAACGGCCAACACGGGTGTACTGGCCTATGATGGCGATTCCGGGCAGTGTGTCATGGCCAATCCGGCTGCGGCCAGAATCCTCAATGGCTCCGTTGACCAGCTGCTCGCTCAAAATTTTAACCGGATATCCGCCTTTCAGACACAGGAACGGATGGCACTTGTCAAAAGGGTGATAAGCACCGGTGTGGAAGACCACCACGAAATTTATGTTGAAACCTGCTTTGGCCGGAAGGCGTGGATGCAATACCGCGCCAGCCGTTTTATGAGCCGGGGCAAACCCCACTTGCTTTTAATCCTGGATGATATATCAGAACAACGGCAGTTTCAGGAATCCTTGAGGCGGGCCAAGGAAACGGCAGAGGCGATCAATAATACCAAAAGTGAGTTTTTGGCAAATATCAGCCACGAAATACGCACACCTCTTAATTCTGTTATCGGGTTCAGCGATCTTTTATATGAGTCTATCCATGACCCCGTGCAGAAAAAACATATTGAACTGATTCAAGCCGCAGGACATAATCTGCTGCGGCTTGTCAATGACCTTTTAGATCTTTCCAAAATCGAAGCCGGCAAACTTGACTTAAGCTATTCTCCCACAAGCCTGCCCTTTCTTATTGAGGGGATAAAACAAATGTTTTTACCCCAGACGGCGGAAAAAGGACTTGAATTCATCACCGAGATTGATTCAAAATTGCCGGATCGGCTTTTATTGGATGAGGTCCGTATCCGGCAGGTCCTGATGAATCTGGTCGGCAATGCCGTTAAGTTTACACAAAATGGCCATGTCAAGGTGTTGGCCGAAGTCGCTGAAACAAAACACCCCCCGGGGGGGCAAGCCTTTGATGTCGGTATCCGGGTTGAAGACACGGGCATGGGGATTGAAGAAGACCAGATGGAAAAGATTTTTGAATCTTTTGTGCAGCAGACCGGCCAGGGAGCAGAATTCGGCGGCACGGGCCTGGGACTGGCCATCTGCAAACGCCTGGTTGAGATGATGGGGGGCGGTATTTCAGTGGAAAGCCGGACAGGACACGGCAGTACCTTCACTGTCAGTATTCCGGATGTGGCCTGTGCCGCTCAAATACCCGGGACAGTGGCCCCAAAGGCCGGAAATATGCAAACACCTTCCATGGCCATGGCAACGGACACACAACACTGGTCCGTCAATAAAATAAACGAACTTCTCCAGGCCTTTGCCAGCCTATGTCCGCTCCAGGAACCGGCAAATTTGTCAAAGCTTAAGGATATCATTGATACTCAATTCATGGACCAATGGGAAAAATTTAAAAATTTGATATCAATGAAAGCGGTACGGCAATTCGGAAAAGAGCTGGAAGCTTTGGGAGATGAGTATGCGGCCCCACCTATTTCCAGTTACGGCAAAGAACTGGTCTCCGGGGCCGATGACTATGACGTGAACGCGGTGGAAGCGCTGGTGAAAATTTTTCCGGATATTGTTAATAAACTGAAATCATAAGGAAATACGGCAAATGGCCTGCCATGAAAATCCGCCTTTGTTTTCCATCCTCATGGTTGATGATGAACCAAGAAATCTTCAGCTTTTAGGAACCATGCTTGAAAAAAACAATTATGACACGGAGTATGCCCTGAATGGGCAACAATGTTTTGAATGGCTGGACAGAAAAGCTTTTGACCTTGTTCTTCTGGATATTATGATGCCGGGCCTGGATGGTTACCAAGTGTGCAGGCAGATTAAATCAAATTTTCATACCCGGCATATCCCAGTGATCTTTCTTACGGCCAGAACAGACATTGCCGACCTTGTCAAAGCCTTTGAAAGCGGCTGTTCGGATTTTGTCAGAAAACCGTTTATGGCACCCGAACTGCTGGCCAGAATTAAAAAGGAAGTTGAGCTTAAAATTTTAAAAGGAATTGTGCCCATATGCTCTCATTGTAAGAAAATCAGAGATGAAAAGGGGAATTGGAATCAAATGGAAGTCTATATTGGCAAGCATTCCAATGCAGAATTCAGCCATGGTATCTGCAAGGAATGTGCAAAAAAATATTATCCTGATATTTTCGAGGAATAAAAATATCATCATCACAGAGAATACGGCTTGGGCGACAAGGGACATTATTGAAGCGAGTCTGGATCGCTGGCAAGTTGAGGACCGCTTCCGTCTTAGCAAAAACAAAGACTTGCATTGATACTGCCCTCAGGTTGGCTCGATACTTTAACACCACCCCTCAATCATAAATGTTTTAAATGATGAAATGGCGATGAGAAAGAAACTTGTACTCGAAAAGGAAGAGACGATCGTGAAATTGAAAAATGCGCTCCAGGACATAAAAACCCTGGAAGGACTTGCACCTGTCCGGACTGTATTAAGGCGCATTTTCCGGATTATACCGGTAAATGACCCATGTGCCGCAGTTGATTTTTTTACTGTGGGATTTATATTCTTTTCACGCTTTGGCGAAAATGAGCTGTAAATGAAAATAACCAATATAAGTGTGGAGGAAAAATATGGCAAATCAATTTAAGACCGGTATGCTGCTGATCATGATGACCGCCTTGTTCCTGGTGCTTGGGTATCTTTTGGGCGGCCAGGCCGGCATGTTCATTGCCCTGATTTTTGCGGGTGTGATGAACGTTTCAAGTTATTGGTTTTCGGATAAGATTGTTTTGAAAATGTACCGGGCCCAGCCCCTGGAGCGCTCCCAGGCACCGGGTCTGTATGATACCGTAGCGCGCCTTGCCCGCCAGGCAGGTCTGCCCATGCCAAAGGTGTACCTGATTCCAGAATCGGCCCCCAATGCCTTTGCCACGGGCCGGAATCCCGAACATGCCGTGGTTGCCGTGACCCAGGGGCTGATGAACATGATGAACCAGGAGGAGCTTGAAGGGGTCCTGGCCCATGAACTGGGCCATGTGAAAAATCGGGATATTCTTATCTCTACCATTGTGGCCACCCTGGCCGGGGCCATCATGTGGATTGCCTCAATTGCCCGGTTTTCTGCCTTTTTCGGTGGTTCGGATGATGAGGAGGGCGGCCTTGGTTTCATTGGTGTGCTGGTGGTCTCCATGGTGGCGCCCATTGCCGCTATGATCGTTCAGATGGCCGTGTCCAGATCCCGGGAATACCTGGCCGATGCCACCGCCGCAAGTATTACAGGGAACCCCAGCGGCCTGGCTTCGGCCCTGTCAAAGCTGGGCGGCTTCAGCCGCAGCCACACCCAGGTGGATGCCAGTCCGGCAACCGCCCATATGTTTATAGTGAATCCGTTGACCGGCAGGCAGATGATGAATCTGTTTTCCACCCACCCCCCCATTGAAGACCGTGTGGCAAAACTTATGGGCTCCCGGCCGTCCGGCCCTAATTTCGGCCGGGGAAATAGAGAGGATCATTCCGGCGGCACGACCATGGAAGACCAGGGCCGGTCATTCTGGGACAATATGTCCTGATTGGCCCTATAACGCGCAAGTTGGGGCGTACCCGAATTTATAAAAAGGAGGGGTCATGGTATTTTCATTGAAAGAGATCTTAAGGCTCCAGGTTGCGCCGGCACTTGGGTGTACAGAGCCCGTGGCCGTGGCACTGGCTGCGGCCGCGGCCGCTTCCCTGATTGACCATAGGCCCTTTGACGCCATTGAAGCCTGGGTGGACCCCAATATTTTTAAAAACGGCATGGCCGTGACCATTCCGGGTTCCAACAATTTGTCGGGTTTGGATACGGCCGCAGCCCTGGGCGCATTCGGCGGTGACCCGACACGGGGCCTGGAAGCGCTGGACGCTGTGTCTGAACACATTCTGGATCAGGTGTCTGGGTTTTGTCTGGCGCCTTCCGTGCCCGTCCATCTGCTTGATGATATTCAGGGCATCTGTGTGCGGGTGCGCATAACGGCCGGCGGCCGGCAGGCCGAAGCTGAAATCAGGGAGTTTCACGACCAGATCGTCCGGCTGACCGTGGACGGAAAAGATCTTGAAACCCATCCCCTATTGTTCAAGGTGGGGCAAGACGACGCGCCCGACCGGAGTGATGTGGAAGCGTGGATCAAAGGTCTGACCCTGGATGAACTTGTGGCCCTTGTGGATCAGCTGGACGAAGAGGATCGAGCATTTCTCAAAGAGGGGGTGCAGATCAATATGCGCCTGGCGGAGCACGGCTTGAAACACGGGCCGGGGCTCGGCATCGGCAGGGCCTTTGAACGGCTGAGCCGCCAGAATCTGATCTGTAAGGATATGGTGCTTGCCGCCCGCATGCTGGCCGCTGCCGCAGCCGATGCCAGGATGGACGGGGTCAACCTGCCGGCCATGAGTTCAGCCGGCAGCGGAAATCACGGATTGACGGCTGTTCTGCCGATCTGGGCGGTGAAAGATCATCTGACCTGCTCCGAGGACGTCGTCATCGAAGCCCTGGGGCTAAGCCACATGATAACAGCCTATATCAAAGCCTACACCGGGCGGCTGACGGCCATCTGCGGTTGTTCCGTGGCCGCCGGGGCCGGTGCCGCCGCCGGCGTGGCCTATCTTTTGGGGGGCACCACGGCGCACATTGCCGGGGCCATCTCCAATATTATCGAAGATCTGGCCGGGGTGATCTGTGACGGCGCCAAACCCGGATGCGCCCTGAAATTGGCCACAGCCGCCGGAACAGCAGTTCAATCCGCCCTGTTCGCCCTCCAGGGGGTCCGGGTCCGGCCCAACGGCATCACCGGCCTATCGCCTGAACAAACAATGCAGAATATCGGTACCCTCTCCAGGGAAGGCATGATCGAAACAGACCGAACAATCCTTAAAATCATGATCGAAAAAAAATTTACCCAAAATCTGTGATTGCCCAAGCACTATGTTGTTTTTTTGGATAATCTTTCATCGAACTGTTCTTTATTAACCACAAATCGCACATGCGTCCCTTTTGAAATCAGATCAACCCCATCATGGGCCTCAACACTAAAGACCAGTTTTTTCCCCTTAACTTCCGTTAATTCCGCGACCACCCTGACCTCCAGCCCCGGGGGCGTTGCCGCCTCGTGGCTTGCGTCAATGTGAATCCCCACGGTTTGTTCCCGGGGCCAGTCAATGTGGGGATTGACGGCTTTTATACATGTCCATTCAAGCAGGCCCACTAAAAATCCCGTGGCAAACACTTCGGGCATCATCTGAAACTCTTCTGCTTCGGGGTAGAGCGCCGGAACGGTTTTTGACGCGGGGACTGTAAATTTGTGTTTATAGCGGATACCGGGTTTTAACGTCTCTTTCATTTTTGTTCTCCTTTGTGGGTGCAAATGGTTTTGCCCTCTTTTTTGAATCGGACTTGTGTTGGAATATGTTTTTTCGGGGGAGATTTGATTTTGTTTCTTAACATGGCGCTTGTTTTATGGCAAGATTGGGAAAAGATGACATAAACGTTTTTTTCAGGTCATATTTTTTGGCCCCATAATTTTTCAGCGGTGTCTAAAATCAAATTTTCATCATAGGTTTAGAGCCCTCATGGACCTGGCATATCCGGATAATTATTATTGATTTATATGAAAGTATTTATAAGCTACTGAATTACTTTCTTGTTTCGTTGTGGGCTGTGCCTCGGTACTGATATGTCAAGTCAGCCCGTGGCTGTTATATAAATGGTTGTATGAGAGTTAATTGGTTGTGACAATATTTTAGGTTTAGATAAAATTACCTTGTGCTTTATCTGTTAGTCTGGCATTATCACGTCCGAAAAATAGATTCTTTTTTTAGAATCTGTAAAGATTGAAGAAAAAGGTTGAACACAATGAATATTTTTGATCCCGTTTTAGGTGCGCAGGATCCAGTAACTCAACCTGCGGCGCCTGTACTGCGGTCAATGGTCCAGGTGCCTGGGCCCGTCATGTTCGCACCGGTCCCGATCCCCCAGGATGCATATACCCCCTTGGAATTTGCAGCGGTTACCATCGCTGTCGCCTCTGCCGCCACCATCGGCTCCAACATGGTGGATGTGCAAAACGGCACCATGAGTAAAAGCCGGGCCGTGGTCAACGGTCTGCTCAAAGGAACTGCGGCTTCGCTGATCCTCTCTTTGACCGATAAAAAAAGTCTGGTCGATATCGGTATCACTGCCGCAGCCCTTGCCGGGGCCGGATATTTGATCGACAAAGCAATGAAAAAAGGCCCGGACACCATTTGTGACACCCGGGAAACGGAAGCCCCATGACCGCATGCCCCACCTCTCCAATTACCATCGTCAGTGAGCTGCCCAACCGGATGCGCCTGAAGGGCCGATTCCTGCGGGACCCGGAACTGGATCCCGATTACCTGGAGGCCACCCTGGAGACCATTCCGGGTGTTGACACCGCTCGTTTGAACGGCAGAGCCTCGTCGGTCATTGTTAAATATGACGGCCGGGCAGAGATCCGGGAGGCGGTACTCGGGTGTATCCAGGACCTGCCCCTGGATGTGTTTCAAGGAAAGAACGACAGAAAATCTCCTCCCTCGCTCTTAGGCCTCTCTGTGAAAGGGGCCTTGTCCATTGCCTGCTTTTTCCTGCCCACGTTATTTGCCGCGCCCATCGCCCTGGTGTTGTCTGCCCCTGTAATTATGGACGGCCTGTCCTGTCTTTGGCACCGAAAGCTTAAGGTGGAGGTGCTGGATGGGGCTGCCGTGGCGTTTTCCCTGTGGCGGCGGGATTATTTTACGGCCACCACCATTGTGGCCCTGCTTGCCCTGGGCGAATATTTTGAAAAAGTTAGTGAAAACAGAGCTACAGGCCTGCTTAAAAGCCTGTTAAAGCCCCAGACCGAGAACATCTGGATCGAAAAGGACGGCCAGGAGATCCAGATCCCCTTTGAAGAGGCGGGGATCGGGGACCGGGTGGTTTGCGGCCCCGGAGAAATGATTCCCCTGGACGGCCGGGTGGTGGTCGGAGAGGCTGCCGTGAATCAAAGTTCGGTGACTGGAGAGTCTGTGCCCGTCCATGTCAAGCCCGGGGATGAGGTCATTTCTGGTTCCGTCATTGAAGAAGGGCGCATAATTTTTGAGGCACTCCATGTGGGGGCTGAAACATCCGTGGCACGGATATCCAAGTTCCTGGAAGACTCGTTGCGGTATGAATCCGATTCACAGAAGAAAAGTGATGAACTGGCAGATAGACTGGTGCCCCTTACCTTTGGTCTGGGGGTCGGTCTCTTTGCTTTGACCCGGGATCTGGAAAAAGCAGCGGCTGTCCTTACCGTGGATTATTCCTGCGTGATCAAATTGTCCAGCCCTGTTGCCGTCCGTGTGGCCATGCATACCGCAGCCCTCCAGGGTGTACTGCTTAAAGGTGCCCAGGCTGTGGACAGTCTGGCCAGGGTGGACACGCTTATATTTGACAAAACCGGTACCTTGACCCGGGGCGAGCTTCAGGTGACGGACATATTCAGTGCCCGGGATCTCGATGACGACCAGCTTCTTGTGCTGGCCGCCTCGGCCGAAGAGCATTATGCCCACCCCGTGGCCGCGGCGGTGGTGGGTGCAGCCCGGGACAGGGAACTTGCACTCTCCCCCACCAGCCAGGTGGACTTTATCGTGGCCCACGGGGTCTCCGCCTATATTGACGATCTCAATGTTCTGGTGGGCAGCCGGCATTTTATAGAGGACGATGAAGGCATTGACTGTTCAGGCGCCGACAAAGCGGCCCTGGCGTTTCAAAACGAGGGAAAAAGTCTGCTTTATGTGGCCCGGGACGGGAAACTTGAGGGGGTGTTAGGGCTGCGGGATGAGCTTCGGCCCGAGGCACCGACCGTGCTTGCCGGACTCAAGGCCGCCGGTATTAAGAAAATCATCATTCTGACCGGGGACACGGAACGCACCGCCAATGCCCTGGCCGCCTCCCTGCCGGATGTGGACGAGGTGTATGCCGAACTGCGGCCCGAGGATAAAGCAGCCATTGTGGCCCGGCTCAAGGAGGAAGGCGCTATCCTGGGATTTACCGGAGACGGGGTGAATGATGCCCCGGCCCTGGTCTCTGCTGATGTGGGAATTTGTCTGCCCTCGGGTGCGGATCTGGCCAAGGAGTCTGCCCAGGTGATCCTGCTTAAGGAGGATTTGAACACCTTGCTCACCGCCCGGCTGATTGCCCTGCGCTGCCAGGACACCATACATCGGGCCTTTGTTTCCGCGGTCTCCCTTAATTCATCATTTTTATTTCTGGCCACCCTGGGGTGGCTTCGTCCCGTGGCCGCAGCAATCCTTCATAATCTCTCCACCGTGGGAATTATCGGGTATGCCGGCATGCGGGAAAAACAGCTTATTGAACACCTCCCTGATACCCCTGAAGAGACTGAGGTGTCCTGACATTTCAAACCACGGAATACACGGAAGGGCACGGAAATGAATTTAAATAAAGAGAGGGTAAAATGTATTCGTCATTGCTTGATGCACCGGTAAATACTGAACTTGAACTGCTCAAGGTCACCAATCCTGTTCTGGAGAAATGGTTGCAACGCATGGGGTTGTTCACCGGCGGACACATTATCCGGCAGGACGAAGACGTTAATTTTTATACAGTTCGTGTGCGCGGAGAAAATGGCGATGTGGTCATCCCGGCAGGCATGGTGATGAAGCTGTATATCCATCTGGAGTCCGGGGAAAAGATCCCGTTGAACCAGATGAAAAAAGGCCAGGAGGGTCATGTGGAGATTCATTCCGGCGGACCGTTTATTGAAAAGTCCCTGGCGAAATTAGGGCTTTGCGTGGGCGGAAATATTCGTTTTGTCCGGGCGTTGCCCCATATGGACTACCTGGTCCTGATCAATCGACGGGAAAGAACACGGCTGTCCGAAGGGGAGGCAGCAAGGATATGGGGGCATTATCCGGGAAAGGAGGCGACCCAATTCTATTTTGCCAAAAAAGATCTTGATTTTGAGGTTACCGAAGTGATGGGCGGTCCAAGGGGCGTGAAGCATCTGGAAACCCATGGGGTGAGGGTGGGTGTCAAACTGACCCTTGAATCCATTGACCAGGCCAATTCCCTGGAGGAGCACGGACCGGCAAGCACGCCGGTTACCATTTCAAGTCCGGGCGGACTGCGCCTGTTTCTTACACCTGAAAAAGCCAGCGCAGTCATCGTCCGGACAATGACGTGATGTGTGGCTTAACTTGATGTTGCGTCGTCTGCCTTTGTTCTGTCTTTCGTCCACAGGGCGCCATATTTATTTTTAGCTTTCTCTAATTTCTTAAAAGGAATTGAAAAAACATGAATCCCAAAACAATCGGCAGCTTTCAAAAATGTGGGGATTCGTGCGTCCGCCTGATGATGGTTTGTAACTGAAATAATAGCTCAAACGCCCAATCCTTCATGAGTATTTCATTTATCTATATTTTACTCTCCGTGTAATTATAATAGGTAATCTTGGACAACACAGAAATGCTTCAAAACACCAAGGGTATCTTTCCATTTTATAGCTGCAGTATTTCCGGTTTTCCAAGGAAAATACAGACCGGGTAGAAGAGTTGGAAAAAGTACCATGTGGGCATGGTGGGTGACTGGGTATAAGAGCTCTTTGGCTTGTTAAACAGGTGTTTAGGTGTTTACATCTGAGGCAGAGTCGCTGAAGTTGTCATGAAATATACAGACATTTATATGGATGATTCTAATCTATAAGATTAGATAAATATGAGGAATTAATCCCCAGGCCATAAAAATTGTTGACCGCAACCACTATTTTGCTATATCTACTGAACCCGGAGATGCGGTGCTATGCATATGGGGGCACTTTCCCAGGTCATGGCCGGGTATGGTCCATATCTTCCATGTGGCTGGAATTTTAGTAAATTCCGGCCGTCTTGCGTCCTGGGGGCCGCCTTGGGGCGCCATGGATAACAAAGGTAAAGATTAAGGTGCAACAAAGTGACATGAACACCAGAACAACGACAATGTATGACAAAAAAGAAGAACCGTATGAATTATGCAGTTAAAGACTATAAATTAGATTATGCAGTTAAAGACTATAAATTAGATTATGCAGTTGAAGATTATAAATTAACCGGCAATTATGATGTCGGTTTCACAGCGTATGCCCCATTACATACCTTTAAAGGCTGGGCCCGTCAGGGCGTTGAAGCTAAAATAGGCATAAATTTTGACGCCAAAACCATTTCATATGCCAGGGCCAGTGCGAAGACCAGCTGTTTTGACACCGGGTTTAAAGACCGGAACAAGGCCATGGCCGATTACATGCAAATCCAAAAATTTTCTGAATCAAGTATTGAATTGACCGAGGTTAAAGCGTTTAACCAGCTGGATGATACCCGTTACCAAATAAACGCCCTGGCGGTCTTGGAATTTATGGGGCAGCGCCGTCAGCTGCCCGTCGATTTTAGTATTACCCGGAATGGTCTTGGCTTTTCCATTGATCTGGATTGTAAATGGTCATTTAAAGCCTATGGCCTTAAGTCTCCCAGACTCTTGTTTCTTACGGTCAGAGATATTGTGGATATTTCGGGTAAAGGTGAATTTGTCCCCATCTCCCCGGTCAGTTAGATGCTTTTTGAAGATTCTGTTTTTTTCAATTAAATATTTTGGTAATCCCACATTCCTTTCAGGAGAGATACATGGAAACCCATGATCATCAGTCACCGGTGGATGCGGCCAGGTCCCATGAGCCTTCGTCCGCGTCAACTGAAAATATGACAACCAGTGCCCCGGGCACAGCTTCGGATTCATCGGACCCGGCCGCCCAGGCCATGCCCGGCGGGGCCCCCGAAAGTCAGGCCCAGACGTCACCCGCTGATGCCGCCCAGGCCACATCCGCTGATCCGTCAGTCCAGTCAGCAATTCCGGATCAGCAGGGCCAGACCGTTTTCCAATCCCCCCAGGCCCAGGCAGCCGGACAGCAGGCCCAGTTTCAGCCCAATGTAATTATGGACCCGGCCACGGGGCAATTGTACTATGCCATGCCCCAGAGCCAGCCCGTACAGCCGCCACCCCAGAACGGCCAATATGTTTATTATACGACCCAGGCCCCGCCCGAGCCGGCGCCCGCAGTTGAGCCCCGTCAGCCTGATTACGCCCAGATCGTCAAGTCTGTTGAAGATTTTGCCGAAGGCGATGCCTCGGTGGCGGATGTGGTGAAAACCCTGTGGACGGAGACATCCCAGGACGATCAGTTCTGGAAAGGGGCCGTTGTGGGGGCGGCAGCCGCCTTTCTTTTGAACAGCGGACCCGTGCGCGGCACCATGGGCAAAACCTTTGGCAGCCTTTTTGGGAAAAATGCACCAGATGCTGCCGCATCGGCGACCCCCGGCCCTGATGTTGATCCGAAAGCAAAATAAATAACGGCCATGGGCCGATAAAATATAAAAAGGAATTCAAATTATGGAAAACGCTTCCACAGATAACAATACCCAATCAAGCCAGACCACACCGCTGCACCCGTACAGCACGGTCCAGGTGGTTCCGGTCCAGCAGACCTACCCGGTAAAATCCGCAACACCGTCACCCACTGTGTCAAAAACCCTAAGTGCAGGGATTTTCGGCTTCATCGTTGTTTCCACGGGCAGCATGGGGTTCAATCTCGGCAAAGTTTCCGACGGAGAGATGACCATAACCCAAGCTGCCGGCGACAGCCTGGTTAAAGGGGCCATGGGCGGTACGACAGCTGCCTGCGCAACTGCCGCAGCCTCCAGTCTGACCGACGGCGGCGTGGCCGGTTTGGCCGTCACCGTCGCGGCTGCCACAGGTGTCAGTTACATGCTTAACCGGATAATCTCCTAGAATAAGGATAGTTGAAATGGCTTATTATATTGACCCCAATACCCAGCAGATGTACTACCAGGCTCCGGCCCAGGACCAGCAGAACACAACAGATCCGGCGGCAACCGCCGAGACCAAGGTGTATGCCGTACCCCAAAACGCTGTCGTCCAGCAGGACCAGTCTGTCCCCTCCACCTTTTTAGGCCTTGATGTAAGTTCCTCCACCTTCTGGAAAGGGGCCGCCCTCGGTGCGGGTGTGGCGCTTTTAATGACCAGCGAGACCGTGCAGAAAGCCGTGGTTAAAACCGTTTCCAAAGGTATGGCGGCTGCCTCTGCAGGTGTTGAGGAGCTTAAGGAAAAATTTGAAGACGCTAAAGCTGAAGTGGAATCCGAAGCTGCGGGTAAAAAATAACAACGAAAAGAACCACTGAAAGCTCGGAAGTTCACGGAAAAATAGTTTGATTTTTACTGATCAATTTTGTCAGTCTAACAAAAAAGATCAGGATGGGCGCTTTGCGCTCTGAATTTCAGCGCTTTCCGTGTCTTCCGTAGTCGTAACAGAATATGAAATATAAATTCAGGCAGGCTGCACCGTTCAGGACCCGTATTCAATTTCCGGGTCTCAGGCACAGGCCTGCCTGTTGTGCTTATGTCCAAGCCCGGCTTGAGTCATCGGCAAGGTTTGACCTTGTGGCGGTTCGGCCGGCATCCGGTTCTATTATTCTGGTCCATCCCCATGGCCCTCCTGATCTCCAGGAATTTCTTGATCTTGTCTTCTCTTTCAAGCCGCGCCTTGATGAGAAGCGATTGGCTGGAGTGTCAACGGGTCAAACAACCGCGCCTGCAACTTTACACCGATCAAGCGACACAGCCAGTTCTTTCCACGTCTCCGGTCCCACACTGTTACTTTCCGGCATATATATCGGCTGGCTCATGCTCAAACGGGTGTTTGCGCCGGTTCCGGCTGTGGGCACCCTTGTGTCCAGGCTGGCCAGTCTGCCCGGTCTTCTAACGGTGTGGCTGGCCATACCGATCCAGCGCCAGGCCCTTGAGAATTTTAAAAATACCGGCCGGCTGGACATGGGTTTTATCTCCACCGGCCTGCTTTATGTCTCTCTTTTCACCGGAAATATCCTGACCGCCCTGGCCGTGGCCTGGCTGTACAATCTGTCGGGATGGATGGAATCCCGGATTCGGAAGCATACCCAAAAAGCCGTCAAGGATATGCTCATGGGCCGTCAGACCCATGCCTGGAAGCTTGTGGACGGTGCGGAAGTCCGTGTGGATGCAGATACATTGATCCCCGGGGACACCATTGTCCTGGGCCACGGCAATACCGTGCCCGTGGACGGCTGGGTGATTAAGGGCACGGTGTTGATTAACGAATCCGCCATGACAGGGGAGGGCATGCCTGTTGTTAAAAACAAGAATCAGGGTGTTTTGGCCGGGACCCTGGTGGAAGACGGGTCTGCCTGGGTGATCGTTGAAAAGACAGGGGATCAGACCCGGATGGCCGGTATTATCCGGCTCATTGAGTCTGCCCGCACCGATTTAGGGGCTGCGGGCCGGGCCAGCCTGAAAATTTCCCAGTACATGGTGCCGGTCTCCTTGACCCTTGCAGGTATTGCGTTTTTCATGACAGGCTCCCTGTTTCTGGCCATTGCCACCATGATGGTGACCTGTCCCTGTGCCCTGCGTCTCTCTTCGTCCACGGCCGTATCCGTTGCCATGGGTCAGGCTGCGGCCCAGGGCATTTTAATCAAGGGCGGCACCCACGTGGAAACCGCGGGCCGGGTCAATACCCTGGTGATGGATAAAACCGGCACCCTGACACAGACGGCAGCCCGGGTGACCCGGGTGGAGAATCTGGATCGGCGGTACAAGGAAGAGACCATTTTAAAACTGGCTGCGGCTGCACTTGGCCCCTTGAACCATCCCCTGAGCCGGGCTGTGGTTTTAAAAGCCCATGAGCTTGGGCTTGAGCTGCCCGCCTGTAAGAATAGAAAGATGGTTGTGGGGCAGGGGGTAACGGCCAGGGTGAAAACCGGGGCCGGCGTTAAAACCCTTTGGGCCGGATCACGAAAATTTATGACGGCCCAGGGTCTTGCGCCTCCTGATACCGACTCTCCGGTCCGCCCGGGAGGCAACGCGGCCCGGTCCGATTCCATTGTTTTTTTAGCCCTTGAAGATCATATCCTGGGCTGTATTCATCTGACCCATACGCTGCGGTCCGATGCCGGCCCGGACACCATGGCACGGTTGCAGAATCTTGATATTTCCCAGATTGTGCTGCTTACCGGAGATACCCGGGAGGGCACCCGTGATCTTATTGGGCAATTCTCTTTTGATGAGGTGCGCTGGGGGATGTCTCCCGAAGATAAGGCCCATTGGATTGACCAAAAGAAAGAAGAAAATCCCGGTGCAGTGATTGCCATGGTCGGAGACGGAATCAACGACACCCCTGCATTTTCACGGTCCCATTTAAGTTTTGCCGTGGGCGACGCCGGAGAGGATTTGACCCTTGAATGCGCTGATATTGTGCTCCAGCAGGGCGGGTTGGGCAAGGTGGCCCAGAGTTTGGAACTGGGTCAACACGCCTTGTCTGTGATCCGGGAAAGTTATGCCATGGCCATCGGGCTGAACAGTGTGACCCTTGTGCTGATGCTTTCGGGTATTCTTTCCCCCTTTGCCGGCGCATTGATTCATAATTTGGTCACCCTTGGCGCGGTGACCAATGCGGCCCGGCCGCTGACGTGTCGAAACCGGCCGGGCACCCCGTTGGAATTGCCAACGGCTGGATCTGTGGCCGGAAAAGGAAAATAGATGCAAACAAATTTATTATTGAGAGGTAAACATGCCAGGACCTAAGAGAAGACAGCACTGCGAAAAAAACTGCAATATGCTCGGGAACATCAAGCCCGGCCGGCGGGGCAAAATTCGCTGCCACCACGCAACCGGAGCGGTGCGTCAGCGCCTGTTGGACCTGGGATTTGTCCCGGACACCGAAGTTGAGGTGATTCGCAAGGCCCCGTTCGGCGACCCCATTGAATGCTGTGTGGCCAATTATAGGGTCGTATTGAGAAAAGCTGAAGCCGGCCTCATTGAGGTTATGTGTGACTAGGACCCATGATCAGAATTAAATCTGTCACAGATACGCCGGTTTTTAGAGAGATAAAAAAGGCGCAGTCATTTTTTTAGGAGAGAGAGTTATGAAAAACATCAAAATGCGAAACATGCAAGTGAATCAGAAAGGCGTTGTCTCATCGGTGAAGGCCGAAGGGCAACTGGGAAGAAGGATCCGTGATATGGGGCTGGTAAGCGGCACCACGGTCAGAATCCTCGGGCGGGCGCCGTTGTATGATCCGGTTGCCCTGCGCCTGAACGGATTTACCCTGACCCTGAGAAATAATGAAGCCGACTATATTTTCTGTGATGTAAAGGAGTAGTTTCGTGTTTAATGAACAAATTCAAGTGGCTGTAGCCGGCCAGCCTAATTGTGGTAAAAGTACCATGTTTAATGCCATTACCGGGGCATCCGTCCGGGTGGGCAACTATCCGGGGATCTCTGTGGACCGGGCGGAAGGGAATGCAAAGGCATCAGACGGAACAAATCTGCATTTTGTCGACCTTCCCGGTACCTATTCCCTGACCGCCTACAGCCAGGACGAGCTGGTGGCACGGGAGGTGATCCTCAAGGAAAATCCCGATGTTGTCATTAACCTGCTGGATGCGACATCATTGGAGCGCAGTCTCTATCTTACGGTTCAAGCCATGGAACTTGGCGCCAATGTCGTGGTTGGCCTGAACATGATGGATGAAGTACAAAAACGGCATATCTCCATAGACACCGAAAAATTGTCTCAACATTTGGGCGTTCCGGTCATTGAATGCTGCGCCCGACAGAAAAGAGGGGTTGCCGAACTCATTGACGCGGCAAGGGCCCAGGCCGTAAAGCCCCCCGAATCGCGTCATGCCTTGGAGATATCCTATGGACCGGAAATAGATCCGGTGCTCGAGCAGATGCAGCAGAAGATCGAAGCCGCTAATTTTATGACCGATCGCTATCCGGCCCGCTGGCTGGCCATTAAATATATTGAAAAAGACAGTGATATTATCGAGCAGGGCCGAAATACCGGTAGCTTGAGTGCAGAACTCGAACAAATGGAAAAAGCGCTTGCCGAAACCCTCGAAAAGCACCGCGGCACCTTTCCCGAAGCTGTTATCGCAGACTATCGGTATGGATTTATTAACGGTTTGATGCGGCAGGGTATCATTGATCGAAAAGAAGACGAACGGTATGACCAGTCAGATCAAATAGATAAAATTGTGACCCATCGTATTATGGGGCCGGTACTCATGTTTGCCCTGTTATATGCCATGTTCTGGGTCACCTTTAATCTGGGTGCCATTCCCCAGGGCTGGTTGGAAAGTGGGTTTGACCAGCTCAGTTCCGTTGTGGCCTCGGCCATACCCGAGGGTCTGCTGCAATCCATGATTATTGATGGTGCCATCTCCGGTGTGGGGGCAGTCATTGGCTTTACCCCGCTGATTGCCATCATGTTTTTGATGCTGGTATTTTTTGAAGACCTGGGATATATGGGGCGGGTCTCCTATATGCTGGATCGGGTGTTGTCTGCCTTTGGCCTGCACGGTGCCTCTGTCATGCCCTTTATTGTTTCCGGCGGCATTCCGGGCGGATGCGCGGTCCCAGGGGTCATGGCCGCCCGTACCCTGCGCAGTCCCAAGGAGCGCCTGGCTACGATTTTTACCGCCCCTTTTATGCTGTGCGGCGCCAAAACCACTGCCTTTATACTCATCACACATGCATTTTTCCCCGGCCACGAAACCGGGGCCATGTTCTGCATTGTCATGCTCGCCTGGGCATTTGCTCTGATTGTCGCCTGGTTGCTGCGTCATACCGTAATAAAAGGCGAACATACGCCTTTTATCATGGAACTGCCCCCCTATCGGTGCCCCACGATTTACGGCGTGCTTAAGCACACCTGGGAACGTGTATGGCAGTACATCAAAAAAGCAGGCACCGTTATTCTGGCCGTCAATATTATCATGTGGGTATTGATGACTTTTCCGCAACTGCCCGAAAGCCGGATAAAAAACTTTGAAGCACAGCGGGCACAGGTTACAGCGCAATACGATGCCATGGCCAAAGCAGATGAACAGAAAAAGGACCAGGCGCTCCAGGAAATTGATGACAACGAGGGCGAAGAGACACTTGCCTATTCCTATGCCGGGCGCATGGGCAAAGGGCTTGAGACGGTGTCTCAGTACGCAGGCTTCCCCTGGCAGGCCAATGTGGCGCTTTTGGGCGGTTTTGCAGCCAAAGAAATATTTGTCTCCACCATGGCAACGGCCTACTCCATGGGCAGCCGTGTAGATGATGATAATCCTGCGGTACTGGCGGAGTATATCGCGGCGGATCCCTCCTATGACAGAGCAACGGTGTATGCCATGGTTGTTTTCCTTCTTTTGTATGCCCCATGCATGGTCACCGTGGCGGTAATGATCCGGGAAACCAGCTGGAAATGGGCTATGTTTGCCCTGTGGGGATCCCTTGGCTTTTCCTACGTGCTTTCGGTAATCGTCTACCAGGTCACGCGACTGATTCTCGTATAAAAGGCAGAACACAATGAATATGTTTGATTCCGTTTCGGGGTTGCAGAATTCGGTAGTTCAACCTGGGGAGCCAACACTGCTGTCCATGGTCCAGGTGCCGGGGCCCGTCATGCTTGCACCTGTCCCTATTCCCCAGGACACGTATACCCCTTTGGAATTTGCCGCCGTTACCATCGCCATTGCTTCGGCCGCCACCATCGGGTCCAACATGGTGGATGTGCAAAACGGCACCATGAGTAAAACCCGGGCCGTGGTCAATGGCCTGGCCAAAGGGACAGCCGCTTCGCTGATCCTCTCTTTGACCGATAAAAAAAGCCTGGCCGATATCGGCATAACAGCCGCAGCCCTTGCCGGGGCAGGATATTTGATTGATAAAGTAATGAAAAAAGGCCCGGACGCCTTGTGTGATTCCCGGGAAACGGAAACGCCATGACCGCCTGTACCTCCCCCCCTGTTACCATTGTCAGTGAACTTCCCAACCGGATGCGCCTGAAAGGCCGATTTCTCCGGGACCCGGAGCTGGACCCCGATTACCTTGAAGCCATCCTGGAGACCATTCCGGGTGTCGAATCCGCCCGCTTGAACGGCCGGGCCTCCTCGGTCATTGTCCTGTATGACGGCCGGGCAGAAATACGGGCTGCCGTATTGGGGTGTATCCAGGACCTACCCCTGGAGGTGTTCCAAGGGAAAAACGACAGAAAATCACCCCCATCGCTTTTAAACCTGTCAGTGAAAGGGGCGTTATCCCTTGCCTGCCTATTTCTGCCGGCGTTATTTGCCGCGCCGGTGGCCCTGGTGCTGTCCGCACCCGTGATTCTGGACGGCCTGTCCTGTCTTTGGCACCGAAAGCTCAAGGTTGAGGTGCTGGATGGGGCCGCCGTGATGTTTTCCCTGTGGCGGCGGGATTATTTTACGGCCACCACCATTGTGGCCCTGCTTGCCCTGGGTGAATATTTTGAAAAAGTCAGTGAAACAAAAACCACGGGATTGCTTAAGAGTCTGTTAAAGCCCCAGACCGATAAGATCTGGATCGAAAAGGACGGCCAGGAGATACAGATCCCCTTTGAAGAGGCGGGAATCGGCGACCGGGTGGTTTGCGGTCCCGGTGAAATGATTCCCCTGGACGGCCGGGTGGTGGACGGAGAAGCTGCCGTTAATCAAAGTTCTGTGACCGGAGAGTCCGTGCCCGTCCATGTCAAGCCCGGGGATGATGTGATTTCAGGTTCCGTCATCGAGGAGGGCCGCATTATTTTTGAGGCCGTTCATGTGGGGGCCGAAACATCCGTGGCAAGGATTTCTAAATTTTTGGAAGACTCCTTGCGGTATGAATCCGATTCCCAGAAGAAAAGTGATGAACTGGCAGATAAACTGGTGCCCCTGACCTTTGGCCTGGGTGTCGGGCTGTTTGCCCTGACCCGGGATCTTGAGAAATCGGCAGCCGTGCTCACCGTAGATTACTCCTGCGTGATCAAACTGTCCAGCCCTGTTGCCGTGCGCGTGGCCATGCATACCGCAGCCCTGCAGGGGGTGCTGCTTAAAGGTGCCCAGGCCGTGGACAGTCTGGCCAGGGTGGACACCCTTATATTTGACAAAACCGGTACATTGACCCGGGGCGAACTTCAGGTGACGGATATATTCAGTGCCCAGGGTCTCGACGATAACCAGCTGCTTGTGCTGGCCGCCTCGGCCGAAGAGCATTATGCCCATCCCGTGGCTGCTGCCGTGGTGGGCGCGGCCCGGGACAAGGGGCTTGTGCTTTCACCCACCAGCCAGGTGGACTTTATCGTGGCCCACGGGGTATCCGCCTATATTGACGATCTCAACGTTCTGGTGGGCAGCCGGCATTTTATAGAGGAGGATGAAGGGATTGACTGCTCAGGTGCCGATAAAGCCGCCCTGGCGTTTCAAAACCAGGGGAAAAGTTTGCTTTATGTGGCCCGGGACGGTAAGCTTGAAGGCGTTTTGGGGCTGCGGGATGAGCTTCGGCCCGAGGCGCCGGCCGTGCTTGCCGGGCTTAAGAGGGCCGGTATTAAGAAAATTATCATCCTCACCGGAGATACGGAGCGTACCGCCAATTCCCTGGCCGCTTCCCTGCCGGATGTAGACGAGGTGTATGCGGAACTGCGGCCCGAGAATAAAGCCGAAATCGTGGCCCGGCTTAAGGAGGAAGGCCGTATTCTGGGATTTACCGGAGACGGGGTGAACGATGCCCCGGCCCTGGTGTCTGCCGATGTGGGGATTTGTCTGCCCTCGGGTGCGGACCTGGCCAAGGAGTCTGCCCAGGTGATCCTGCTTAAGGAAGATTTGAACACCCTGCTCACTGCCCGGCTGATTGCCTTGCGTTGCCAGGAAACCATAAAGCAGGCCTTTGTCTCTGCGGTGTCTCTTAATTCTTCCTTTTTATTGCTGGCCTCCCTGGGATGGCTTCGTCCCGTGGCCGCGGCTATCCTTCATAATGCATCCACCCTGGGAATTATAGGGTATGCCGGAATGAGGGAAAAACAGCTTATTGAACACGCCATGGACATACCTGAAGAGGGTGAGGCGTCCTGACGTATAAAACCATGGAATGCACGGAAGGACACGGAAATGAATAAAAAAAAAGATGGAAAAATGTATTCGTCATTGCTTGATGCACCGGTAAACACGGAACTTGTACTGCTTGAGGTTACCAATCCTGCCCTGGAAAAATGGTTGCAACGTATGGGGCTGTTTACCGGTGGGCGCATTATCCGGCAGGACGAAGACAATAATTTTTACTCTGTTCGTGTGAACGGAGAAAATGGCGATGTGGTTATCCCGGCGGGTATGGTCTTGAAGCTGTATATCCATCTGGCATCCGGGGAAAAGATACCTTTGACCCAGATGGAAAAAGGCCAGGAAGGTCATGTGGAGATTCATTCCGGCGGCCGGTTTATTGAAAAGTCCCTGGCGAAATTAGGTCTTCCCGTGGGCGGCAATCTTCGTTTCGTCCGCGCTTTGCCCCATATGGATTACCTGGTCCTGATCAACCGGAGGGAGAGAACCCGGCTGTCCGAAGGGGAAGCCGCACGAATATGGGGGCATTGTCCGGGAACGGATGCGACCCAGTTCTACTTTGCCAAAAAAGATTTTGATTTTGAGGTTACCGAAGTGATGGGTGGGCCAAGGGGGGTTCAGCATTTGGAAACCCACGGAGTGACTGTGGGTGAAAAGCTGACCCTGGAATCCATTGACCAGGCAATTTCTCTAGAGGATCACGGACCGGTAAGTACACCGGTTGCCATTTCAAGTCCGGGCGGACTGCGCCTGTTTCTTACGCCTGAAAAGGCCAGCGCAGTCATTGTCCGGACAATGACGTCCGGACAATGACGAGATTGTGCCTTGGTTTTATGCTGCGTCTGCCTCTGTTCTGGCTTCTGTCCACAGGGTGCCGTATTTTTCTTTGGCTTTTCCTAAACTTTCGGAAACGGTTTTTTGGGTTCTGTAAACCGCTTTCATGGTCCCTTTGACAACCCGGTCAGACAAACTTGGTTTGGTAATATCTTCTTCGGCCTTTTTGCCGACTTTTTTTCCTACTTTATAAGTAATATAGCCTGCGGCCCCTAGGACAACCCATCCTACGGGGCTAGCGACTACCGGCGCACTCATTGGAATACTCATTGGAACACCCATTGTTTTTTCCTTTATGCAGTTGCTTTTGTTGTGCTTGTTTTCGCATTTGTTGTGGTTGTCTTTGCCTTATCCGTTGTACCTGGCTCCGTAATCTGGGAGGCGGCAACCTCGTCCTGTCCTTTTTTCTTACCTGCTTTGTACAGGGCATATCCACCTACGCCAAGAATGACCCAGCCAAGAGGGGATGCTGTCAATGGTAGATAAAACATAATGATCTCCTTAATATGTGAATTACTGTTAACCATGAGAGTTGTTGATAGATATACAATACTCATAATTTTTAATATAGTTCTGTGGGTTTTGATTGTCAACTATTTAATTTTATTAGTTATTTTAACAGAGGCTAACTTGGATTGTAAAATAAAAAAAGTTTGTAAATGCTAATCCGCAATGATGAGAATATAGGAAAAGAAATGAAAGATTATTTACTTTATTGGTGGAGATATTATGTGGATTTAGTACTGTTTGATTTTTAAAATTAGTAATTTTTAATAGGTTCTGGGTGTTGGATGGGAAATTTCTATGACCGAGCGGAAATCTCAAAATGCGGGATGCTCTTTTTAGATTGCTTTTTCCAAGAATGGAACGAAGAAACAGTGCCACAGGGGAAGTGCCCGCAAGCACTCCCCAGTACCTGTATGTGTTTTCAATGTTTTGTCTCTCTATGGCTTTGGTAACCTGTTTTTTATTTCAAGATTTGTTTTTCCGGGCATCTCTTCGTTTTCTTCGTTTAATGGTTTTTTGCGTTCCTTTTCCCGTTTCCACGGCCAAAGCACAGGTTAAAGCCGTTGCCAGTCCGCAGGCTATGGGTATGAATGGTAACATATATCCTCCTGAAAACTAATTAAATATTATTGAACATGATTAATTGAAAATCGATATTAGTTCAAGCTAATTTTATTGTCAATGAATAATTTTATGTGTTGGTATGTATTTTTGGAAATGAATCAGTATAAAATTGATTGGATAGAATTGATTTGAATAATATTAAAAGTTTGAATTGGCTAATGAATTGTGTTAGGTTGACATTTTTCAATTAATTAACTTAGGCGAAGAAAATTATGAATGGAAAAGTGAACGGCAGTTCCCAGGGGCTCACCCGGAGCGTGTTGAGAAAAAAAGGCATTCGGATACGGCAATTTATTCCCGGCAGGATGCGGGTTCAGGTTGAATCCTGCCGCCAAGATACCCAAAAGGCCAATTGGATGCAGAAATTTATGACCCGCCAGATCGGAGTGACCCGGACAGACGCCCGGGTCCAAAGCGGATCCGTTATTATTTTTTTCGATCCGCAAAAAACGGATCTTTCCGGACTGATTCAGGCTGTCCTGGCCCAGGTATCTGATCCTGAGATATTTCCTGATGACACGTCGGCCGATTTTGACGGCTTGGCATGTACGGATTGCCTGTGTGATACCGCTGATGAAAAATCTTTTAAAGTCAAAGCCAGGCGGGTGACATGGCTTTCGTCCGTCATGGTATTTGCCTTGGTTCGAAGATGGATATTTGGCCTTGCATTGGCCCAAACCCCTTTAAGTTTTCTGGGTATAGCCGCCATTGCGGGTACTGTTCCTTTGATCAAGGAAGCCGTCCAGGACACTGCAGAGAAGAAAAAAGTTACGGTAAAGCCTTTTCTGGCTGCCGGGTCCTTGGCCACGATCCTGATGGGCGAAGCCTTCTCCGCTGTCCAGATCCTGTGGATTTATAATGTGGCGGAACTGACCGAAGACTATGTGGCCCAGCGCTCCAGAAAAGCCATACGCAACATATTGGAAGTGGCTCCGGCCACGGCCTATGTGATGCGGGACGGCATGGAAGTTGAGACGGCGGTGGCGGACATTCGCCCCGATGATGTGGTGGCGGCCCATACCGGGGAGAAGATCCCGGTGGACGGCACCATTCTCGACGGGGACGCCCTGGTGGATGAATCCACCATTAACGGTCGTTCGGAAGCAGTGTTCAAAGATATCGGAGACAAGGTCTATGCCGGGACCATTATTTCCCAGGGCACCTTGTTTATTCGCACCGTGAAAACCGGCCAGGACACCTATCTTGCGGGCATCATGCGCATGGTGGAAGACTCTTTGGCCAATAAAGCCCCGGCCGAGCAGAAGGCGGATGAACTGGCATCAAGGCTGATGAAAATAGGGCTGGCTGCCACGGCGATTACCTTTGCGGTTACCCTTGATCCCCTGCGCGCCCTGACCGTCATGCTGGTGATGTCCTGCCCATGCGCCACCGTGCTTGCGGCCTCCTCGGCCGTCACCGCCGCCCTGGCCAATGCGGCTAAAAATTCTATTCTCATCAAGGGCGGGCTCTATCTGGAAACCGTGGGGACGACCGATGTCTTCTGCTTTGACAAGACCGGCACCCTGACCCAGGATCTGCCCCAGATTATGACCATTGTGGGGCGGACCCCGTCCATTTCCGAAGATACGATACTTTCCCTGGCTGCCACAGCCGAATCCCATAATCAGCACCCCATGGCCAGGGCCATTCTGGCCGAAGCCGAAAAGCGGGGTTTGACTGTTCAGCCCCATGCCGTTTGCGAGTTCAAGGCCGGCCGGGGCGTATCATGTAACATCGGCTGCGAGGAAGTGGTCCTGGTGGGCAACCGCCAGTTCATGGAAGAGCATGAGGTGGATCTGCGCTGGTTTGATAAAAAAGCTGCCGCACAAAGGGCCCTTGGCCGCACCGTCATCTTTGTATCCAGAAACGGCAGTGCCACGGGGATGATGGGAATTGCCAACCCCATTCGCCCAGAGGCTGTATCCGTATTGAACTATTTGAAAGCCGATGGTGTAAAGGCCATCCACCTGGTAACCGGAGACAACAAAGAAGTGGCTCAAACCATGATGGATGTCTTCCCCTTTGACGACTGCCGAGCCCCCCTGCTCCCGGAGGAAAAGGCCGACCGGGTAGATGAACTGAAAAAAGATCACAAAGTGGTCATGGTGGGTGACGGGGTGAACGATGCCCTGGCTTTGGCCCGTGCGGATATTGGCGTGGCCATCGGTGCAGGCGGTGCGGAAGTGGCACTGGAGGCCGCAGACATTGCTCTGGCCGATTCTAATCTAGAAGGTTTGATAAAAGTGAGGAATTTAAGCCGGCAGACCATGAAGGTTATTGATCAGAACCACTACTTTGCTATATCCACCGACCTGGGGGGGGCGGCATTAGGTATGCTTGGGATGCTTTCCCCGGTCATGGCCGGTATGATCCATATCTTCCATACTGCTGGAATCCTCGTGAATTCCAGCCGCCTTTTATCCTGGGATCCGTCTTGCCGGTCAATAGATAGCAACGGAGATTGCAATGGGGATGTCTGTGGGGATAACAACGGCAATGATAAAAATCAGCAAAGTGAGATGAGTGCCAAAGCAAGTATGATGAATGATAAAGAAGAAGAACCCTATGAATTCTGCAGTTGAAGACTATCAATTAACCGACAACTATGATGTCGGTTTTACGGCGTATGCCCCGTTGCATACCTTTAAAGGCTGGACCCACCAGGGCGTTGAAGCGCAAATGGGCATCGATTTTGACGCCAAAACCATTTCATATGCCAGGGCCAGCGCCAAGACCAGTTTTTTTGACACCGGGTTTGACGATCGGAACAAGGCCATGGCCGATTACATGCAAATCCGTGAATACCCGGAAGCAAGTATTGAATTGACCGAAGTAAATCGGTTCAACCGGCTGGATGATACCCGCTACCAGATAAATGCCCTGGCTGTTCTCGAATTTATGGGGCAGCGCCGTCAATTGCCCGTCGATTTTCGTATTATCCGGGATGGCCAAGGGTTTTCCATTGATTTGGATTATAAATGGTCATTTAAAGCCTATGGGCTAAAGGCCCCCAGGCTCCTGTTCCTGACGGTGAGAGATATCGTGGATATTTCAGGCAAGGGAAAATTTATCCCCGTTGCTCAGGTCGGTTAAAAAAACTTGATGATGTATGTTTTTTTGTAATAAACAACATTTATAGGCATCCAAGATTCACATCCACTTTCAGGAGAAATATATGGAAACCCATGACCACCCGTCACCGGTGGACGCACATCCATCGTCAGACGCTACAGGAGAAAATATGACATCCCAGGCGTCGCCCGCAGATGTCTCACATGCTGCCCCCCTTGATCCATCAACCCATACAGCAATGCCGGATCAGCAGGGCCGAACCGTTTCTCAGTCAGCCCAGCCCCCGGGTGCGGACACGGCTTCGGGGGTGCCGGACCCAACGGCCCAGGCCATGCCCGATCAGTCCATCAATGGCCAGGCCGATGCCGGCCAGGCCGCTTCCGTTAACCCGTCAGCCTATACAGCGATCCCGGGTCAAGGGCAGACCGTTTCTCAGTCAGCCCAGGCAGCCGGACAGCAACCCCAGTTTCAGCCCAATGCCAATGTAATCATGGACCCGGCCACCGGCCAACTGTACTATGCCATGCCCCAGGGGCAGCCTGTTCAGCCGACTCCCCAGAACGGTCAATATGTTTATTATACGACCCAGGCCCCGCCCGAGCCGCCCCCCGCACCCGAGCCCCGTCAGCCTGATTACGCCCAGATCGTCAAATCCGTTGAAGAGTTTGCCGAAGGCGATGCCACTGTGGCGGATGTGGTGAAAACCCTGTGGACCGAAACATCCCAGGATGACCAGTTCTGGAAAGGTGCTGTTGTGGGGGCCGCCGCTGCCGTCCTTTTGACCAGCGGACCTGTGCGTGGCGCCATGGGTAAAACCTTTGGCAGCTTTTTTGGGCAAAATGGCGCAGATGCGGCAGCATCGGCGGCCCCCGGCCCTGATGTTGATCCCAAGACAACATAAATATAACGGCCATGGGCTGACCTGGTCTATCAACACATAGGCTCGCCCCACAACAAAAAATGAAAGTAACTTAGTAACTTATAGGCACTTTCATATAAAAAAAGGAATTCAAATTATGGAAAACGCTTCCACAGCCACAGATAACCAAACACAATCAAGTCAGACCACGCCGCTGCACCAGTACAGTACGGTTCAGGTCGTTCCGGTGCAAAATTATCCGGTAAAATCCGCAACACCATCTCCAACGGTGTCAAAAACCGTCAGTGCCGGGTTTTTTGGCTTCATTGTTGTTTCCACCGGCACCATGGGCGCCAATCTCGTCAAGGTTTCCGACGGTGATATGACCATGACCCAGGCCGCCGGCGACAGCCTGGCCAAAGGGGCCATGGGCGGCACGGCAGCCGCCTGTGCAACGGCGGCATCCGCCACCTTGACCAACGGCGGCGTGGCCGGTTTGGCCGTGACCCTCGCGGCTGCCACAGGTGTCAGCTATATGCTTAATAAAGTTCTATCCTAAAGGAAATACTTGCCATGACGTATTACGTTGACCCCAATACCCAGCAGATGTACTACCAGGCCCCGGCCCAGCAGAATGAAACCACCCTGGTCGCTACAGCCGTTCCCCAGAACGCTGCCGCCCCGCCTGCGCCCTCAACCTTTTTAGGCCTTGACGCAGGTTCCTCCACCTTCTGGACGGGTGCCGTTCTCGGCGCGGGTCTGGCGCTTTTAGTGACCAATGAAACCGTGCAGAAAGCCGTGGTTAAAACCGTTTCCAAAGGTATGGCTGCCGCGTCCGCAGGCGTTGAGGAATTCAAGGAAAAATTTGAAGACGCCAAAGCAGAGGTGGAAGCCGAAGCTGCGGGTAAAAAATAAATTGAGATATGAAATATAAACTCAGGCAGGCGGCACCGTTCAGGACCCGTATTCAGTTCCCGGGTCTCAGGCTCAAGCCTGCCTGTTGTGCGTATGTCCAGGAACAGCTTGTTGCATTGGCAAGGTTTGACCTTGTGGCAGTCCGCCCGGAATCGGGTTCCATTATCCTGGTTCATCCCCAGGTCCCTCCGGATCTCCAGGAAATCTTGGATCTTATTTGGTCCTTCAAGCCCGTCCTTGATGAAGAAGCATTGGCTGAAATGTCACCGGGCAAAGCAGCCAAGGCTGCCCTCCTGCACAGCTCCCGTGACGTCTGCAATTTTTCCCACGTATCCGGCCCCACACTTTTACTCTCCGGCCTGTATATCGGCTGGCTTATGCTCAAACGGATTTTTGAGCCTGTGCCGGCGATGGGTTCCCTTTTGTCCCGGCTGGTTAGTCTGCCCGCTCTGTTAACCGTGTGGCTGGCCATACCGATCCAGCGCCAGGCAATTGAGAATTTCAAAAAGACCGGCCGGGTGGACATGGGATTTATCTCCACCGGCCTGCTCTATCTCTCCCTTTTCACCGGCAACATCGTGACCGCCCTGGCCGTGGCCTGGTTGTACAACCTGTCGGGATGGATGGAATCCCGGATTCGAGAACATACGCGCAACGCCGTCAAGGAGATGCTCATGGGGCGTCAGACCCATGCCTGGAAACTTGTGGACGGTGTGGAGGTCCGTGTGGATGCAGATACATTGATCCCCGGGGATACCATTGTCCTGGGTCACGGTAATACCGTGCCCGTGGACGGTCGGGTGATCAAGGGAACGGTGTTGATTAACGAGTCGGCCATGACAGGGGAGGGCATGCCTGTTGTCAAAAACAAGGATCAGGCCGTTTTGGCCGGGACCCTGGTGGAAGACGGCTCTGCCTGGGTCATCGTTGAAAAAACCGGGGACCGGACCCGGATGGCCGGCATTATCCGGCTCATTGAGTCCGCCCGCAACGATTTAGGGGATGCGGGCCGGGCCAGCCTGAAAATATCCCAATATATGGTCCCCGTCTCCTTGACCCTTGCCGGCATCGCTTTTTTCATGACGGGGTCCCTGTTTCTGGCCATTGCCACCATGATGGTGACCTGTCCCTGTGCCCTGCGGCTCTCTTCGTCCACGGCCGTATCCGTTGCCATGGGCCAGGCCGCGGCCCGGGGGGTTTTAATTAAGGGGGGCACCCACGTTGAAACCGCGGGCCGGGTCAATACCCTGGTGCTGGATAAAACCGGCACCTTGACACGGAATGCCGCCCAGGTCTCCTGGGTGGAAAATATGGATCGTCGATACAAGGAAGAGACGATTTTAACGCTGGCTGCGGCTGCCCTTGGATCCTTGAATCACCCCCTGAGCCGGGCTGTGGTTTTAAAAGCCCATGCCCTTGGCC
Source organism: uncultured Desulfobacter sp. (assembly GCF_963666675.1). Taxonomy (NCBI): domain Bacteria; kingdom Pseudomonadati; phylum Thermodesulfobacteriota; class Desulfobacteria; order Desulfobacterales; family Desulfobacteraceae; genus Desulfobacter; species uncultured Desulfobacter sp. The sequence continues at coordinate 307,467 of NZ_OY762929.1, forward strand.
TTGAACTGCCGGCCTGTAAATATAGGGAGATGGTTGTGGGGCAGGGGGTAAAGGCCCGGGTGAAAACCGGGACCGGTGTTAAAACCCTTTTGGCCGGATCGAGGAAATTCATGGCGGCCCAGGGGCTGCAGCCTCGGGAGTCCAGATTTCAAAGGGAGCCGGGCGGCAACGGCACCCGGTCCGATTCCATGGTTTTTGTGGCCCTTGAAAACCATATTCTGGGCTGTATCCACTTGATCCACACAATGAGATCCGATGCCGGTCCGGACACCATGGTACGGTTGAAGCATCTTGGTGTTTCCCGGATTGTGCTGCTGACCGGAGATACCCGGGAGGGCACCCGTGATCTTATTGAAAAATTTTCTTTTGATGAGGTGCACTGGGGCATGTCACCCGAAGACAAGGCCCACTGGATTGACCGGCAGAGAAAAGCAAGGCCCGGCAGCGTGATTGCCATGGTCGGAGACGGGATCAACGATACCCCTGCATTTTCACGGTCCCATTTAAGTTTTGCCGTGGGCGATGCCGGTGATGATCTGACCCTTGAATGCGCCGATATTGTCCTCCAGCAGGGCGGGCTTGGCAAGGTGGCCCAAAGTCTGGAATTGGGGCAACATGCCCTGTCCGTAATCCGGGAAAGCTATACCCTGGCCATCGGGCTGAACAGTGTAACATTGATGCTCATGCTTTCAGGCCTCCTTTCGCCCTTTGCCGGCGCATTGATCCACAATCTGATTACCCTGGGCGCGGTGGCCAATGCCGCCCGGCCGCCGGTAGCGCCGACGCGGCCGGGAGAGTTACCTGAATTGTCAATGCCTGGGTCTTTGGCTGGACATGAAAACAAAGCTGAGCAGATCTAATGATAAGGGTTGGATGGATTTGGGGATTGATAACATTGGCAAAACTAAAGAGAAAAAAATGTAAAACGTGAGTTTTTAGAAGGTCCATTTTTTTTTAGATACACCTAAAATTAATTGTTGTAATTTAAATTTATTTAATGGATTATGGGGCTCACTAAAAATGCAATACCCATGGGCTGGCCCGTGAGTCCCCAGGTTTAGTCCCCAACGTAAATTGAAAGTGCTGTATCGGCTACACAGTCTTTCTTTATATAACGGCCATGGGCCGACCTGGTCTATCATGACCCAGGCTTCGACCCACAACGAAGAATGAAAGAACTCAATAAGTTATCGAGCTCTTTCATATAAAACAGCCAAGGGCCGGCCTTATTCATTCAGGCCCGGTCCGAAAATAGATAAGAAGGTCGTTCAATCCGGATGCTTTCTTGTAAAATGGAGGTAAAGATGCCAGGATCTAAAAGAGGACAACATTGCAGGGGAAACTGCAATATGCTCAGGGACATCAAACCCGGTCGGCGGGCTAAGATCCGTTGCCACCATGCAAAAGGCGCTGTGCGTCAACGCTTGCTGGACTTGGGATTTGTCCCGGAAACTGAAGTTGAGGTAATCCGCAAGGCCCCCCTGGGTGATCCCATTGAATGCTGTGTGGCCAACTATACCGTTGCATTGAGGAAATCTGAAGCCGACCTCATTGAGGTGGAGTGTGACTAATTTACCCATGGATACAGAGAAATAAATCATGAATGAACCATCTGATTCGGGTCCTGAACAACTTTTGGTGGGCCTGGCCGGCCAGCAGAACGCCGGTAAATCAACCACATTTAATATGCTCACCGGGGCCAACCAGCACATTGCCAACTACCCCGGTGTTACTGTCGATAAAAAAACCGGTTTTTTCCGCCACCGGGGCGTCCGGGTGGAAACCGTGGACCTTCCCGGTACCTACAGCCTGACCTCCTTTTCCCTTGAAGAGCGTGTGGCAAGGGATTTTTTGATTTCCGAAAAGCCTGATGTCATTGTCAACGTGGTGGATGCCTCCTCTTTGAAACGCAGTCTTTATTTCACCTTCCAGGTACTGGAAATGGGGTTTCCTGTGGCGGTTGCCCTGAACATGATGGATGTGGCCAAACGCAACGGCACCCATGTGGATGTATCCGCCCTGGAACATCGCCTGGGGGTGAGCGTTATCCCGACAATCGGCCGCAAGCGCCAGGGGAAGAGCGAATTGCGGGATGCGATTCTGGAAACGGCGAACCGTAAAGCCCATCATCCCCTGCGTATCAACTATGAAGAACTTGAACCGGCTGTGCAAATTCTTAAAGATCGGCTGGATGAGAGTACATTGGCTGAAAATTATCCCACCCGGTGGCTGGCGGTTAAACTCCTTGAGGGTGATAGCGAAGCCGAGCGTATTGCCGGTGAGTTTTTTGGGAAAGAGTGTGAAGAACTAAAAATGGCCGAAACCATCCGCCGGGAGTTTGAAGAAGATCATTACTTGAATGTCCCCGATTACATGGTGGGTTGCCGGGACCGTCTGGCAACGGATATCATCAGCACCTGCGTTACGGAAACCAGGGATGGCCGGGACCGGGTCAGCGAAACCATTGATAAAATCGTCCTGAATCGGTTTGCCGCCCCCATTTTCCTTATTGCCACGGTCTTTGTGATCTACCAGCTTTCCATTGTCAAGGGGTACGAACTGACGGTCTACTGGTGGCCTATTCTGGCAAAATTACGGGCCATGGTTGCCGGCGTGCTGCCCGCAGCCGGTATACTGGAAGATCCCTATATCCGTTCCATGGGGCTGTGGATGGTGGATTCGGCCAATGCCCTTCTTAACTATATTCCCATATTTTTGATCTTGTTTTCCCTGATCGCCATCCTTGAAGACAGTGGATACATGGCCAGGATCGCCTTTATTCTTGACAAGCTGTTTCATTCATTCGGCCTTCACGGCCAGTCCACACTGCCCTATATCCTGGGCGGTGTGTTTGCCGGGGGATGTGCCGTACCCGGGGTGATGTCCACCAAGGGTATACCGGATGAGCGTTCCCGCATGGCTACGATTCTTACGGTGCCCTACATGAATTGTCTGGCAAAAATTCCCTTTTATACCCTGCTCATCAATGTATTTTTCGCTCCCTACAAATCCTGGGCCATGCTTTTTTTGTCCACGGTGACGATTTTTGTCGCCCTGCTGGTGGCCAAACTGTTGACCGCCACAGTCCTCAAACATATGGAAACCGCCCCCTTTGTCATGGAGCTGCCCAAATACCATCCCCCGACGCTGTTCGGCGTGGGACAGCGGGCCATTGAACGGACCTGGCAATACATCAAAAAGGTCGGTTCCATTGTGGTGGCTGTGTCCGTCTGCGTGTTCACCCTGCTTCAGTTTCCGGGAATTTCCGATGAAAAGCAGGCCTATTTTGATGGTGAAATGGCCAATGCCGTAAGCACCTTCCAGGCCAAGATCGCCCAGACCCCGTATGCAAACCAGTTTAAGGATGAGGCGGCCCTGGTCTCCATGATCAATGTGTACAACGATTTTAAAACCGCACGACTGAACACAAAAGGGGCCGAGGCTTCCAAGCGGTTGTCCGAAAAATTTCAAGCCGATTACCCGGAACAGTTTAAATTTCTTAAACCCCGAACGGATAAGGCTGCCAAAAAAGTGAACAAAGCCCTGCGCGGCCTGGTCTCCACGCGTAAATCCCTGCGGCGTCAGATCAAAGAAGCTCAGATTGAAACAAGTTTCCTGGGTATGGTGGGCCGATCGCTGGAACCTGTTACCCAGTGGGCCGGATTCAACTGGAAGATCAATGTTGCCATTCTTTCCTCCTTTGCCGCCCGGGAATCTTCGGTGGCCACCATTGGTGTGCTTTACCAGCAGGGGGCCGACGACAACAAAAGCCTGGAGGACCGTATGGGCGCCGAGGCCGGAGCGGGCGGCTTTTCTCCCTTGCACGCTTTGGCCATCATGGTCTTTTTTGCCCTGTACCCGCCCTGTCTGGCAACCACCATCATGATCAAGGTGCAGACCGGTTCGTACAAATGGATGGTCTTTTCCATGCTGTTCCCCACCACGTTGGGGTTTATTACGGCCTGCCTGATTTTCACCGGCGGCAGCCTCTTAAATCTTTCCGGTATCCAGATGATGGGTGTGTTTTATGCCGCCGTCGTCCTGACGACCATGTGTGCGGGCCTGTTCAAATCCTGGAAGCGAAAGCCCGGGCCTTTGCCTGACCTTCGCCAGGCCCCAAAACCGTTGTAGTTTTAATTTGACCATGCCCGTCAGGCCATTGCCTGAATGGCTTGACGGACTGCGCTTGCCGGTGCCGGCCTTTATCCTGCCTTTGAAACAAGATTTCACCTCTTTTCCCAATGAGGTAATCAACACAAGGGCCGGCACTGTAGAGCTTTCACGTGTCACATTGTAAAAAACATGAAGCGCTGTGTTCATGTACCCCGGGATAAATCCTATGCACCCTGTAATCCATGTTGACCATCTTTGCCACCGTTACGGCAGCCGTTATATCTATAAGGACCTGAATTTTGCCCTTGCGCCGGGAAAAATCTATGGTCTTTTGGGCAAAAACGGCGTGGGTAAAACAACCCTGATCAAAATCTTGATGGGATTTCTCAGGCCTGTATCAGGCCGGTGTACCGTATTCGGTGAAGATTCCCATGCCCTGACACCGGCCGTTCGGGCTCGCATCGGCCTTTTGTTTGAAGGTCATGTGGCCTATGAGTTCATGTCCATTCGTCAGATAGAAAAATTTTATGCCCCCTTTTATCCCAATTGGGATAAGCGCATTTACTACCGGATGGTGGATAAGCTGAAACTCTCCCCGGGACACCTGATCCGGCAGATGTCATGCGGCCAGCGCTCCCAGGTGGTCCTGGGCCTTTTGATGGCCCAGCAGCCGGAACTGTTGCTGCTTGACGACTATTCCATCGGGCTTGATGCCGGATACCGGCGGCTTTTTCTGGACGAAATGCGTGAATATTTAAACCTCGGGAACCGCACGGTATTTTTAACCTCCCATGTGATCCAGGATATGGAAGATTTTGTGGATGAAGTGATCTTTCTTGAACGCGGCGGCCGGTTGATGACCACCTCCCTGGAACAGTTTAAAAACTGTTTTGCATGCTACCGGTTAAAGGTTTCCAACGGAAACGGTACGCCCGGCATCCCCCGGGGGATGAACCGGGAAGAAATCCTGTCCGCCTGCCCCATGCTGAAAAATATTGAAATCCATCAGGATCATTGGGATCTGTTCTCTTTTGCGTCCGGCCGGGAACTTGCCGGCGCGCTCAACACTAGGAACTTACCCGGCAATCTTCTTGAGCCGGTCAACCTGAGCCTTGAGGATGCATTTATCGGATATACGGGGAGGTACTGATGATTCAGGCTATTTTCCGAAAAGAATTTTTTAAAATCAGATTGTTAACCCTTTTTACACTGGCGGCCCACATCGCCGTTCTTTTATTCATCTATGTTTCCACGCGCAGGCTGTTCATTCTGGATCATCCTGAAGTGGTCTGGTACCGGGTACTCCATCTTGGCCGGATTCATTATGGCCTTTTAAAATATATTCCGCTTATATCCGGTATCCTGATTGCCTGCTTTCAGTTCCTTCCGGAAATGTGGGGGGAACGGTTCCGGCTTTCCCTTCATCTGCCTGTCTCCCCGGCGTTTGTGGCCCTCTCCCACCTTGTGGTGGGGATAACCGTTTATTGTGCCATGGCCCTTGTGGACCTTTGCGGGCTTGGCCTGATCACGGGTCTGTTCTTTCCCTGGCAGGGCATAAAAATAAGCCTGTTAACCGCCTTGCCCTGGACCATGGCCGGGGCCGGTGCTTATCTTGGTATGGCACTGGCCTTACTCGAACCCGATTTCCGGCTCAAGGCGGTCAACCTGATTATCGGGGCCGGTGTGACAGGACTCTACCTTCAAGATGTTGATCCCGGGGCATACAGTCCAAGTCTGGTACTGCTCATGGTGCCCCTGCTATTGATGATGCCGGCAATTCTATTACCTGTATTCAGATTTCGCTACAGGAGGGTGGGATAATGAATCGCAATACACGGGTCCTTTATTCTATCTTTATTATACTGGTGTCTGCGGTGTACCTGCCCCTGCTGTATGACAAACTTTTTATGGATGAGGTTGAAAAAACACATCTGTTTTACAGCCCTGTGAGCCGGGACTTTATTTTAAAGGAAAAAATTGTGGGCAAGGTACCCGAAGCGGCCAAAGGTTTTGCCTTTGACCACCACAGCAACCTTGCCTATCTGAAAGCGGACGGCACCTATGTGTCCCGCAAGACTTTTGAACGGCATCTGCCCTTTATCTACTATAAAAATATGGAGATCCTGGGCGTTCTGCCCATCACCTTGAACGGGCAGACATTTGATAAAAATACAATCAAAGCCCAGCGCCGGGTCCTGGAGCTTAAAGCCCGGGAATTGATTGGCAGATACCCTGAAGTCCCCTTCTATCCCCTGCTGGAATCCAACCCCGGTCAGTCAAGGCTTGTATTTCCCGAAAACCGGTTTCGCATGACGGCCACACAGATGGAATTTATCAATGCCGATGCCAATGTTGTGGATAGCGTGCGCACCGAAATGTATACCCATGCCCTTGAAAAAAAGGGGTTTGTATTTCCTGCGCGGTCTGTAAACGGAAAATTTACGGTACTTAAACCCTTTGATGAAGGCGTGTTTATTGTGGACCATAATTTTCATGTGTTTCATGTCAAACGGGTGGATGATACGCCTTTGATTGTTAAAACGCCCATTTTGCCGGATTTGAAAATTCGGGCCATCAAGGTGTCGGAAAACAAAGATAAAAAATACTATGGCATGGCCCTCTCAGGGGATGGGCATCTCTTTCTTTTAGGGTATGACAACTACGGGCTGATCCCTCTTCCCCTAGCCGATTATGATCCGGACCGCATGGATGTTAAGCTGATTTTTAATCCATTGTATTGCACGGCGGTATATTCCGATGACACCACCATCCGGGCCGTGGCCATGGATAAAAATTTTGTACCCATTAAAACCTTTGTTCACACCATGTCCCGGGCAGCAATTACGGGTGCAGGAAAGGCCCGGGATCTGCTCTTTCCCTTTACCCTGACACTTGGCACAACCTTGAGCAGCGGATATGTAACGGCCCGGATCGTGTCCGGTTCCATCTGGTCCCTGGCCGGCATGGGTATCTGTGTGCTGCTTTTTACCGGCGGCACAAAAATATTGACCGGCCAATGGCCCCGTGGCATGCGAATCATCTCTGTGGCCGGTACAGGTGTTTACGGGCTGATTGCCATGATTATTGCTGCATTCAATGAATAGGAGAAATAAATGAAACAATACCCAAACCGTTGAGATTATGGACGGCAAGCCCTATACCGGTAACAGCAGATGGGATTGCCACCTGCATGGGGTTCTCCACCCAGGCAGAGGACAATTTTTACCCGCAGACACAAGTAACGGGGTCAAGGCTTTCCATTCTCCTGTCCAACCCGGGCAGATGGTTTATCCGTTATTTTATTAAAGTGGGTGCCCCTGAACAGGATAAAGACAAATATCATCCAGATGAAACGGACCGCCACGTTAACATTATAAATACTGAGCTGATTATTTACGGATCAACCACCGGAAATACCGAATCTGTTGTCGATACCATTTCAACAAATTTGTCAAAGGCTAATTACAAAATCCAATAGATCCATCTGTCTGATAATGGACACAGGAGTGATCAATGCCGCATAAACAAAAAAGACACCTAATATCCATGCTCAAAGACATTGGTTTTTTGAACCGTACCGCCATGGCCGCCGGAAATGCCGGAAAATTTGGTACGGCCTTTAAGAATATGAACGAGGCCTTGGATATAACCCGTAAATTGAATAAAGAATGCCTGGCGGCAAAGCTTTTAAACAACCTGGGCAATTTATACACCATGTCCGGGGAATGGGATAAGTCGTTGCTGGTATATGAGCAGTCCATGTGTATTGTGACCGAGCATTACGGTACCGACAATATTCTTTATAACAGCCATGGGCTGACCTGACATATCAGCACTGAAGGACAGCCCACAACGAAGGTTGAAAAAACTCAGTAACTTACTGAGCTCTTTCATATAAAAAAACCACAAAAAAATTTGGTTTATCTTTTAACACCGGACATCCCAGCCGCATGATAGCGGAATCTCTCTCTTCTATATTACTGCCGGGATTCCTCCCGGCAGTCTTTTAAAATTTATACCCGTTGCTGGACGACGATCCTCAATGCGCGACGGCGGCGCATTCATTCTTCCCAATATCCATGATTTCCTGTTCTTCTTCATCCACTGCCAGCAATCCTGCGTTGATCTCACGGATTTTGGTATACTCATCGGGCTGCGACCGCATATTGGCCTGGATAAAAGCGAAGAAATCTTTTTTGTTATTGATGGAATAAATATCAGTATTCCGTTTTTTAACGTCTCCCATGGAGGCGGCAAAAATCAGGTTTTCATTCGCTTCATCCCATTCCATATAGTGGCCCGGCAGTATGACGGTGTTATCATCAAGCTTTAGCAGGATGTTGGTCATGGTGTTAAAGAGCATTTCGGACCATGCTTCCGACATGCCCCCAAGATCCGGCCGTCCTATGGATTTAATGAACACAGTATCGCCGGTGATAAGGTATTTCCCGTCGATCAGGTAACAGGTGCTGCCGGGCGTATGGCCGGGGGTGCGGATCACTTCTACCCAAGGGCCGCTGCCGATGCGATGCCGTTCGCCGTCCCTGGCCGGTGTGTAAGGAAACTTGGCATCTTTAAAATCGTCATCCGGGGCTATGATCTCTGCGCCGACGTTTTGCCGCAGCATGTCACTGCCGGAGATGTAATCTGCCTGGCGGTGGGTCTCAAAAGTTTTGGTGACGGCACAGCCTTTGTCCTTTGCAAAATCGAGATAAAACTGAATATCCTTGGCCGGGTCGAACACCATTATCTCGTTGCCGCTGATCAGCCCATAGCTGCACGAGGCCTTGCCGGGCCGCCGGAACTGGTAGAGTTCATATCCCTCACCCGTTCCCACCTGAATGGGCGCCAGCAGATTGCCCCATGCCCTGATGCCTATTTTCATATGGGCCACGTCCCCATAGCCGTGATTCACCAGGATCTCCCCCACATACTTTGAAGAGCCTTCCTTGGCGCAGACAATGCGCACTTTTTTCCCCCGGGGGACTTTTGCCACACTGCCCTCTTCATCCTCAATGAAGTCAAAGTAGGCCACGTTCACCATATCCACAGGATTAGGGCCTTCTACCTTGAAACGGCCGAATTCAACGTCATTGCGGACATCCAGCAGCAAAAAATCTTCTTTATTGATTATCCAGTCGAACATTTCGCCGGCCGTAAAAGATCCGAGTGTCATTTTTTTCTCTCCATCATTTAATCATGGGTCTAACCGCTTCAGGAGGTCCGCCTGATAAAAAATCGGAAGAGATCGCCTTCCTCCTTGATTTCTACAATCTCATGCCCGGTCGTTCGGCCCCAGGCTGGTATATCCGTCAGGGAGCCTTTATCGGTGGTGTGGGCTTCAATGACTTCACCGACCGCGACATCCTTGATTCCCTTACTGATCTTCACCACCGGCATGGGGCAGGCCAACCCCTTGAGATCCAATGTTTTGGTAACTTTTATTTCATCGCTCATGACCACTCTCCCTTATAGATTTTGAAATCATTATATAGTTTTTATATGAAAGAGCTCAGTAAGTTACTGAGTTCTTTCAACCTTCGTTGTGGGTCGAAGCCTGGGTCATGATAGACCTGGCTCGGCCCATGGCCGTTATATGAAAAGCTGAACCTTACTGTTGCCGGCTTCTTCCAGGAATTTCGCCACACCCCCGTATTCCAGGTGTTCGTAATCGATCATCTCCTCCCGGGTGAACCCCATGAGATCCATGGACATTTCGCAAATAACAATTCTCACCCCGAGTTCCTCAGCCAGTGCAAACATCTCCTCCAGGGAAGCGACGTTCTTTTTTTTCATCAAGGATTTCATCATGGCGGTGCCCAAACCGCCCATTTTCATTTTGGATAGATGGACATTTCTGGGGCCTTTGGGCAGCATGGTGCCGAACATTTTACCCATGATATCCTTACCGCCGACATTCTTGGTTTTATCCCTCAGGACCGGCGTTCCCCAGAAGGTGAAAAACAACACTGCATCCATCCCCATGGCCACGGCCCCGGTGGCCATGACCAATGATGCAAGCACTTTGTCCAGGTCTCCGCTAAAGACAACGATCGCTAATTTGTTCTCGGTGGAGCCGCGTTGCATTGCGTCTATCCGGGCTTTTAAGGCGTTGAGCTGTTCTTCCATTTGTTCCATCATTTCCTCCTTTGCCATAGAGTATATACAAATTCATAATGTGAATTAAAAGGGAGACCGTCAAGATAAATCGCTCATTTTCTCCTCGATGAACGAATGTATACAAGATCCTGTTGACCCATTCATTTAAAATGATTGGTGGTAAAATCCAATAATCAACTTATTGTAACCGTAAGATAGACGGCAGTCTTTTTTGTTGATGCATGCAATGGTTCGATTGCCGGATTCCACAAAAAGGCCGCAGCCGCCCAGCGAGCGCTGGCGGGTGCCGGTGGTGTTTTTGTAGCAGCTGCAGACCTTACAGCCGTTCTCTTTCAGGCTTTTCATATGGTTCAGGAGATTGCCTTTTCTTACGGGTTTGATCCCAATGAAACCATTGAAAAAGAGATAATACTAAGGATAATTGAAATCGTTCTTGGTGGATCCGACATAAAATTCAGGGCCCTTGGGGAGATTGAACAATTAATATTGGAAAAACAGGAAGAGAAAGGTTCGGAAACATCGAAAAAGAGTGTTCATATCATAGGGGCAAGGTCACTGGAAAAATATACAAAAGACCTTACGGTTGCCTTGGTTGTTCGACTTGCACCACGCAGTTTACCGCTCATATCCATTGGGTTTAGTGCATATATAAACCACCAGCTTATGAACGCTTCGGCAAATGCGGGGTTTATGGTTTATAGACAACGGTTCATCCTACGGAAAAAAATATTTGCCGCCGTACTTCTGGATTTCCGCAATAATCTCATCCGCGTATTTGCTATGTTCGGGATACCACTGCCGATATGCCCGGGTGCTTTTCAATTGGGAGGACGCCCCCCTTTTTGCGTGAGATAGCCAACCAGATTATCCAGTTCATCGTTAGTGCATTTTCTGAGAAGGGGAATTAGATCTACACCCGGTTCCCTGAGTTTGATTTCCGACATGTGCGCCTCACTTCAATAAGGTTGCTATCCGGGTGGCCAGGGATGAGGTAAATTTTTCGCCCAAGGTATTTTTCGCCGCAAACGAACCGGCGATAAGGGTTAAAAGCCAGCGTACGCCGGCCTCCCATCGTTTGACCGAGGTCGCCGGGGCCCGACCAGGGAGCCGAACTGCGCCAGTGACTGGCCATAACTCGCTCTGATGTCGGCAATTTACTTGCTCAGCACAAGTTCAATGAATCTCTTCCCACGAAGCCCAAGAATTTTAATCGTTTCATGATGATATCGGCCGATGTCCTTGACAACCTTAGGGTCGCCGGGTGCTGACCGATGGTTGAATCCATAGTTTACTGATCCTTTTTGGCAGTTCCATCTGGGGAGGATGGGAGATTCATGAATTGACCCATTTTTAAAAGAAAATATATGTAACTTGCTGATATTTTATAATCTTTGTTGTGGGCCGGAGCCTGGCAGATGATATGTCAGGTCGGCCCGTGGCCGTTATATCAAGTTTTAATTCCTGTGACTACCGGGCTTGTCTGCCCTGCCTCCGGCCTTTGCCACAACTCTGGCCCCGGCCCTGGCCGGTCTGGCATCTTCCGGAACCGCCCTGGCATCTTCCCTGCCCGGTTGTATTTCCTTTGCCGCCTTGACCGTTATATCGGCACCCTGCTTTATTCTGTCCTTTTGTCATAATATCACCTCCTTTAGGTCGTCTATGTTTGACATGATCACGCCTTATTATGATCATTTGACCAAAATATAGACATGGCGTAGGGTATGTCAAGGTGGATTATGGTCATTTGATCAAAAAAATTTCAGGCAGATTCGGATTTACGGCGGCATCGATGTAAAAAACGGCATGCTGCATTTTGGTTCCGGCGCCGACAATACGGATCAGCCACTCATCTTAAACATCCCCAAAGACTCTTCAAGCCGGGCCGCCTGCTCCGTTAAATGTGCTGAGATCAGTGCCGTCTCCTCGGCACTGGCTGCCAGCTTGCGGATCTCTTCGGCAACAACGGCAAAGCCTTTGCCGGCCTCCCCTGCTCTCGCAGGTTCAATGGTGGCATTCAGCGCCAGACGCCGGGTCTGGTTGGCAATATCCTTGATAACTCCGACCATGAAACCGACCTCCCGGCTGGACCGGTCAATATCGGACATGGCCTGCACCATTTTATCCATTTGCGCTTTGCCTTTTCCCACCAGTTCCTGGGATTTATGAACAAAGACTGCCGCATCATCGGCATGACGGTCATTTTCATGGTTTTTATCGGCGATCTCCTGGACGCTCTCTTTAAGAAAGGTCACGGACAAGGTCTGATCTCCGGTCCATTTGGAGAGACTGATATTGGCCTCATTAATCTGTTCAGTATTCTGTCGGACTTTTCCGGCCGACGTTTTTACTTTTTTGAGCAGGATGCCCAGGTGGTCCACAATTTTCTCAAAGGCATGCCCCATGAGGTCTTCATCCGATGCTTTATGGGCTTCCACCGTTAAATCCCCCTGGGCAATCCTGGACGACAGGTCCGCTTTTCTGCTGAAATAGGTCGGCATCTGGGAAAACGCACGACCTGTTTTCCCCAGCTTGTCGGAACGGGCGGAGATGCTGTTCAGGGGTTGTTACTGGGCGGAATCAAATTGTGCTCTACCGGTTGCCAGCTGCTTTGCCATCTCCGTTATCAGGCCGCTGCCGCTTGCATCATCCTGGTAAAGAACAAAATCCTTGGCCATCTCCTGGAACGCCAGGGGTTTATTGATGAGGATGGCCGCAACGGCCCGGTCCTGTTCAATGTGTTCCATCCGTTTCTGGATGTCGAAGGCCGCAGCCAGATCTTCCCCGGAAACATCTCTCCCGTCCAGGGCTTTCGCCTGTAGGACGGCCGATTCTTTTTTCAGCTTCTTGATTCTGCGTTTCACCGCCTTTTCAAGGGAGAGGGACTGGCTCAGAATGGTCATAAAGCTCGGCCAGGCCGATGAGCAGCGTACAGGCAAGCAACACGGCAAATCCGCCGGATATTTTATGAATGATCCGGTATGCTTTCATGAATCAATGATTTCCAGTTTTAATTGAATTTAGAAGGTATAATCATATCAAATATTTACTTCTTGTGAATATTATTTCGAATAGCTATCAATGTTAGACGAAGAAATTAATATTTTAGGTCCGAAAAATATAAGCTTGGGGTTGAACGTTTTAATATCACTTATTTACCGTCAGTCTCTTGTGTTTTAAAAGCATGGAAAAAGAAAAGACAGAGAGCCTGATGCGCATATGACGATTCAGATGGCTTTGCCGATATTAATAAAAAAAGGGTTGGGAAATTGGTCCCGGCGGGTATTGACAGGTCTTTTTTGGGGTGAGCGTTTGCCTTGTAGTTTGGCATGCGTCTTGGGAGGTCGGTACAATTATAGTCCGGACGGTATGATTGTGCTTGTGATTACGTAAAAAGTCACCACTACACGATGCCGTATTGTGGTGACTTTTCCCCCAAACATGGGGTTTGGCTTAGGCGTTGTCTGATGTTGCCTTGGTCTCTGTCTTTGCCTCTGTCCACAGGGTCCCACATTTTTCTTTGGCTTTGTCCAGGCCTTCGGAGATACCTTGCTGGGCTTTGTAAGCCGCTTTCATGGTCTCTTTAATTACTCGGTCAGACAGGCTGGCTTTGGTGCTGTCCTCTTCGGTCTTTTTTCCTGCTTTTTTTCCTGCTTTATAAGCAAGATAACCTGCACCACCAAGAATAACCCAACCCACAGGATGTGCAACGAGTGGTATACTCATAATTTTTCTCCTTTAGCTGTTGTTGTCTTTGCATTATCCGCCGTGCCTGTTGAGGCGACTTCGTTCTGGCCCTTTTTTTTGCCGGCTTTATAAAGGGCATATCCACCCACTCCAAGTAAGACCCAGCCAAGGGGGGACGCCGCTAATGGTAAGTAGCACATAACGATCTCCTTTCTTAGGTACATCTTAATTAAGTAGAAACTATTGCAATATATACTTTCTACATTTTTATGGTAAGTTCAAAAAGTTTCGTTGTCAACCTGTTAAATTTATTAGGTATTCTGATTCAGGCTAACTTGAGGTGTCCGCGCGCGGATGTTTGTGCTTGCTAAATCTCTTCAAGGTGACATGAAAAAAATGATCTCTATACTTTCCCGGAAATTAAGCAGTTGGGCGTGGGTGGTAAACTGGGTATAGGCCGGACAAAAGACGCATTGCTCAGGCTTTATGCTTGTCAGGTGCAGGCAGCGTTTTGGGGGCCTTTTTTTCAGACTGGTATAGAAAATGGTGCCACAGGGCAGTGCCCGTAAGCAACAAGCCGGCACCGGTATGAATATTTTTCATTGTTCTGTTTTTTTTTAGAAAGGGGGCAGTGATTACTGCAACACCTAAACTGGCTGTCATGGAAATTTTGGCAAATTCTTTTTTTATTTCACGATCCATTTTTTCGTTTTCTTTGCTTGATGGGTTTTTATGTCCGTTGTTTTCATTTCACTGCCAAGCGGACAAGTCAGGCCGTTATTACCTCGTCAACTATGGACATGAACGATGCCATATTTTCCTTTGAAAAGCAATTGAATAATAGTCATTGGAATAAGTAAATAAACAATATTAGGCTTGGCTGCTTTTAGTGTGCCGTAACCCGGACCTATGCCGCCGGGCAGAATCTGTCGGCGTTGAAGAGTTTAAGGATGGCGACACATGCAGTCCAGCCATTGTCGCGTCCGGGATCGACCGGAAACCCGCCTTTAGGCCCATGATCAAAATAAATTCTCCCATATGGCTTGCCTTTTTGACCTTCTTCTTTGTTGCTCCCTTTGGCACATATTTCAATATGCTCCCAAGCGAGCGCCTTGAATAAGGCTCAAAAATTCGGCGCCATATTTTGGAAGATTTTATTCCGACCCTGGGCCTTATCGTCGGCGCCCGGACCTGTGACCGAAAAAGAAAATAGAAAAATAGAGATGAACGGGCGGGCGTTCAGGCAGGGGCTTCGGGCGGGGCGATTTTAAAAAATTTTGAATCCGAGTGAAGCATAATATGGGTTTCAGTGGCCTCAATGCCCTCAATGTTGCTCAGCCCCTCTTCAAAGATAAACACATTGAGTTCCTTGATCGAATCGGCCAGCACTTCCACAAAAATATCGTACTTGCCCGTGGTCACCCATACGGCGTTCACATTGGACAGCGCCATAATCTCCTCGACGGCCTTGGCATGGTGACTGCGCTTGATGTTGATGCCGAGAATGGCCGCCACTTTGTTGGTCATGGCAAAGGGGTTGACCCGGGCTTCAAGCTTGAGAATGCCTTGCTGGATCAGACGGTTTACCCGGTTGCTCACCGTGCCTTCGGCCACACCCAGTTCTTTTGCAATACTTTTGTACGATTTACGGGCATCTTCTTGAAGCGCCAGTATAATCTGGGTTTCAAGTTCATCCAGGCTTCCGTCTGTCAATGTCATGATATCATCGCTCCTTAACAACATGTTGAGAACCGGTATCTATATAATAAAAAGATTGAGTGTGATCAAGATGCTTTCTCGATCCCGATTCCGATAGTGAGAAGGCTGAAAGGCCTGTATAATCCTTCCCCGACATTAATTTGCATTTTGTTTTGGTTCGTTTCCCCTGGGGATTTGAATACAAACTGTTGACACCGCGATTATAAAAAATTAGAATAAATCCGTCTGTTTAGCTTTCAATGTTAGGTGTCATTTAAAACCATTTCGGAGGTCTTCATGTTTACCAAGCAATATCTTAAAACCAAGGATGTGTGCCGGGTCAGATTTAAGGTTCAGAAAAAGGTGATCGGTACCGCAGAAAAAGTAAATCTGGTTGGTGAGTTCAACAATTGGGATGAACGTGCCGGGATCATGAAAAAACTTAAAAGCGGGGATTTTTCCGCGGTCCTGGATCTTGAACTGGATCGGTCTTACCAGTTTCGTTACCTGGTGGATGATACCCGTTGGATCAATGATGATAATGCGGATATTTATCTGCCGTCTCCCTATAACGGGGAGGAGAATTCAGTGATTACGATTTAGCTTTTTCGCCAATTTAAAGGCCCAGGTGGCCGGTATGGAGTCAACGCATGTCCTATTTCGATTTTTCAACATTTGAACTCTCCTTTAGCAACTATATTAAGTATATTTTGGGCAAGCAACTTGAGCACGCCTCAAAAAATGACCAGCTGAATGCCGTTTCCTATGCCGTAGGCAAGTACCTTATTGATATTGGTTATGATACCCAGAAGCGCTACCGGGACAATGACGCCAAACGCCTGCATTACCTCTCCCTTGAATTTCTTATCGGACGGCTTTTAAGCAATAATTTGTTGAATCTGGGTATTTATAACCGCTGTAAAAAGTTTCTTGAAAAAAAGGGTATTGATCTTGAGTTCCTGATCGAAAAAGAACATGATCCGGCCCTGGGTAACGGCGGTCTTGGGCGTTTGGCCGCATGTTACCTGGACTCTCTGGCCTGTTTGAATATGCCCGGATTCGGGTATGGGATTAACTATGATTACGGGCTGTTTAAACAGTTGATCGTTAACGGATACCAGAAGGAAAAGCCCGATTACTGGCCCAATCGCAGATCGCCGTGGCTGATTCGCAGGACCGAAGAGCGGTATATGGTGCCCATTTACGGCCGGGTGGAGGGCAGTGTGGACAGGGATGGCGAGTATAACCCGGTATGGTCGAACTGGGCCCTGCTCATCGGTCGCCCCCATGATATCCTGGTGGCGGGGTTTGAGGGCCGAACCGTGAATTATCTGCGGCTGTTCACGGCCGAGGCGTCCGAGGATTTTGATATCGATATTTTCAATGAAGGGGATTATTTCAAGGCGGTGGGGCGGAAAATTAAATCCGAGACCATTTCCAAAATTTTGTACCCGTCTGATTCCAAAGAGTCGGGTAAAGAACTTCGGTTGGTCCAGGAGTATTTTCTTGTGGCCTGTTCTTTAAAGGACATTATTCGCAAATATGAAATGGACCACGATTCCTTTGACGATTTTCCCAATAAAGTGGCCATTCAACTCAACGATACCCATCCGGCTCTGGCGGTGGTGGAGCTGATGCGTATCCTGGTGGATGAGAAAGGCCTGCAATGGGAAACGGCCTGGGAGATCACTAAAAAAACCCTTGGGTACACCAACCACACCCTGCTGCCCGAAGCCCTGGAGACCTGGCCGGTGAGTATCCTGGAACGGGTGGTGCCCCGGCATATGCAGCTGATTTATGAAATCAACCAGCGATTCCTGGAATATTTGACCGTGGGAGGGCACGATGTTACGACCGAACGTATTGCAAAGATGTCCCTGATCCAGGAGGGGGCCGTCAAGCAGGTGCGCATGGCCAATCTTGCTATCATCGGCAGCCATTCGGTAAACGGGGTGGCAAAGGTGCATTCCGATCTGGTCAAAACCCAGCTTGTTCCCGAATTTTACAAGTTGTGGCCCGAGAGATTCAACAACAAGACCAACGGGGTCTCTCCCAGGCGCTGGATCGCGGCCTGCAACCCCGGTCTTGCCGCCTTTATCACCGAAGCCATCGGCCGCAGATGGGTGGGGGATTTAGCGCGGATCTGGGAATTGGAAACCTTTGAAAATGATCCGGGATTCCTGGATCGTCTGGGTGAGATCAAGCTGGCCAACAAAAAGGCCCTGGCTGCGTTAATTCGTAAAAAATTGTTTTTGACCGTGGATCCCCACTCCATTTTTGACATCCATGCCAAACGGATTCACGAATACAAGCGGCAATTGCTCAATGTCGTTCATATCATCCACCTCTATCTGTCCATCAAGGAGGACGGCAAGGATATCGGGCATCCCCGGACCTTTATTTTTGCCGGTAAAGCGGCTCCCGGATATCATTTTGCCAAATTAATCATCAAATTAATTCATTCAGTTGCCAACGTGGTCAATAATGATCCGGATATCCGTGACATGATCAAGGTGGTTTTTCTTCCCGACTACCGGGTCACCCTGGCGGAAAAGATTATTCCGGCTGCGGATGTGAGTGAGCAGATCTCCACGGCCGGGATGGAAGCGTCGGGAACCGGAAACATGAAATTTGCCATGAACGGCGCTTTGACCGTCGGTACCTTGGACGGGGCAAATATAGAGATCGCAGAACAGGTGGGTGATGATAATATTTATATTTTTGGGCTCACCGTGGACGAAGTGGAGGCGCTTCGCCCCAATTATGAGCCCAAGACCTTTTGCGATGAAGATCCGGATCTGAAACGGGTGCTCAAGGCCATTTATTCCAACCGGTTCTGTCCCGATGAACCGGGTATTTTCAAACCCATTTACAGTCAGCTCATGGGCAACCGGGAACATTATCTTCACCTGGCCGATTTCAGGGCGTATGTTGAGACACAGCTAAAAATCGGGAATGATTTTAAAGACCGCACCAAATGGCTCTCCATGTCCTTGAAAAATATAGCCCGCACGGGATTTTTTTCCAGTGACCGGTCAATTCAGGAATATGCGGATGATATCTGGGGGATTCGTTCTTTTCCCGGATAGCGCTTGAAATGAACGATGGCCAAGGGGTTTTAATTAAATAAGTTCCGATCCGCCTCGCGACCGGGATCGCGATCCCGATGGCGAGGCGGCCCGGTGGATTGTATGATACCTTTGACGCTATTATCCCCGGCAAAACACCAAAGCGCAGCGGCTGGGAAGATAGAGGCTCAGGGCGTGGTCGTTTTGAGTCTCATTGCCTTTGGTCATGGTGAAATGTTCCTGGGCCGGGTTCAGGCGGCCCAAGCCGCCGAAACGGTATTCATCGGTGTCCAGGCGCATCACATATTTGCCTGCCGGGGCGTGGATCCGGTAGTCTGAAAAAGATTGTTCCGGATGAAAGTTAAACACAAAAATAAGGCCGGATCGCTCAAAGGCCAGGATTTTGTCATCTTCGTGGATGTGTAAAAGCCTTGGGTGATCCCATGCAAACAATTGGGTTTGTTTTGCCAGGGCAATCATCTGTTTGTCAAAGGAATACAGATCCGGAAAATAGAGATTGTTATCGTATTTCAGGGACCACAGACGTCGGGCATGGTCGTAGGAATACCCATTGGCAGGGGAGGGGAAATCAATCCATTCCGGATGTCCGAATTCATTGCCCATGAAATTAAGATACCCTTTGTGGGCGCAGGCCAGGGTGAGCAGGCGGATCATTTTGTGAAGGGATACGCCCCTGTGGGTGGTGATGTTTATGTTGGATTTTTCCATGGAGTCATAAATTTTTCCGTCCATCAGGCGCATCATTACGGTTTTGTCCCCAACCAATGCCTGGTCATGGCACTCCACATAGCTTATGGTTCGCTCCTCGTCCCTGTGCCGGGTCAGTTCATACCACAGGCTGCCCATGTTCCAGTTTTCGTCCCGGACCTCCTTGAGCAGCTTGATCCAGTAATCCGGCACCCCCATGGCAAATCTGAAATCAAAGCCCGTACCGCTTAATTCGGGCGGTGCCGCAAGTCCGGGATACCCGCTGACATCTTCTGCTATGGTTATCGCGTCAGGATGGATTTCATGGATCAGGTCATTGGCGGCATAAAGATAACTTAAGGCATCTTCATCCACATCATCGCCAAAATAATCCTGGTAGCCTGTAAATGCACGTCCCAATCCGTGATCGGCAAACAGCATGGAGGTGATACCGTCAAACCTGAAGCCGTCCACCCTGAATTGTTCCAGAAAATACCTCAGATTGGAGAGCAGGAATATCAGAACCTGGTGTTTGCCATAGTCAAAACACCGGGAATCCCAGAGGGTATGATCTCCCCTGCCGTTGTCATGGAAAAACTGGTACATGGACCCGTCAAACCGCGACAGCCCCTCCACCTCATTTTTTACGCTGTGGGAGTGTACGATATCCATGAGTACACGGATGCCTGCCTGGTGTGCCTTGTCCACAAGATACTTGAAATCATCCGGGGTGCCGAACCGGGAAGAGGGGGCAAAAAATGAAGATACATGGTATCCAAAGGACCCATAATAGGGGTGTTCCTGAACCGCCATCATCTGCAGGGTATTGTACCCGGCATCAATGATCTTGGGCAGGATGTAATCGGCAAATTCCCGCCAGGTGCCGACCCTGCCTTCTTCTAAAGCCATGCCGGCATGGGCCTCATAGATTAAAAGAGGCGCTGTGGAGAGATCCGGGGATTCCGCCTGCCACTGGAAAGCCTGGTCCGGTGTCCATACCTGGGCATTGAAAATATAGGTGGCACTGTCCTGGATGACCCGGGTGGCGGCCGTGGGAATCCGGTCGCCTTCCCCGCCGTCCCACACCACCTTGAGCCGGTAAAGCTGCTCATGGCAGAAAAAGTTTTCGGGAAACCTGGCCTCAAATACACCGTCGGGGTCCGGCCCTTTGACTTGCCAGTCGGTCGATTTTTCCCAGCCGTTGGCCGGTGTGAGGATAAACATGGCCGTTGCATTGGGGGCCCATTCCCTGAAGACCCATCCGTTTTTAGTCCTGTGCAGGCCAAACCTGTCGTGGTAGTCGGCAATTTTTGGCCAGTCGCTGTTGTTTTTCAGCTGTTTCGTTTTTGCCAGGGCCTTTTCAAACCGCGATTGGATAACGGGCTTAAACGGTGACAGATACGGATCATTTGTCCATGACGGATCAGACCAGAAATGGTCTTTGGAGCATTTTTTCATAGAGTTCAATATAGCTTTCAGCGCAGCGGCTGTGGTTGAATTCAAGTACGGACTCAGTCATAATTCTGCGGATTTGAATTTCTTTTTCATCGGGGTCCAGGAGGAAAAACTCCATGGCGCGGTCCACGGCCCAGTTCAGGCCTCCTGCATCGTGGACATTGAAGATAAATCCATTGCCCGTTGAATGCGTTACATCCAGTTGCTTTACCGTGTCATGCAGACCGCCTGTGTCAAATACAATGGGCAGGCTGCCGTAAATTCCGCCGATCATCTGGGGCAGGCCGCACGGCTCAAAAGAGGAGGGCATGAGGATAAAGTCACTGGCGGCAAAGGCCTGG
The DNA here is from genome assembly GCF_963666675.1 of uncultured Desulfobacter sp. Classification (NCBI taxonomy): domain Bacteria; kingdom Pseudomonadati; phylum Thermodesulfobacteriota; class Desulfobacteria; order Desulfobacterales; family Desulfobacteraceae; genus Desulfobacter; species uncultured Desulfobacter sp. The sequence continues at coordinate 328,654 of NZ_OY762929.1, forward strand.
TGGGACAGATTTTCATTGAACCCCCAGATACTGATTCGCCGGTGCAGGCCATGGAAATTGACAATATCGTGGAAGTGTTTCTGGCATGCCCCGTCCGCCACGGATACGATCTGAATGCCGGTCTCCCAGTAGCGGGAAATAATGTCATACATGGTTTCCGACAACAGCGTGCACCCCTTTTGCACCGGATCCAGGCGGGAGGGCCAGAAAAACAGCGGTGCATCGGGGTCTATTTCAAGGCCCACGGATTTTTGCAGAAAATGTTTGTTCTTTTTCTTCTGGACGCGGTGGTTTTTGGGCCCGTAATTGAACTGGACCATATCATCCACGGCCGGGTTAAATTCGGGCTCAGGCGCATTTAAAATGCCTGTGGCGCATCCGGCCTCCCATTTGTGGGCCAGCTCTTTTCTAAGGTCCGGCTCCACAAACGCGTGGCGGTTTTCAACAATTTCACGCAAAAATGTGGGGCTTACCGTGTTCACATAATGGGCGGAAAACACCCCGGATGCCATAAAATCCACCCGGTTGGTATCCCGGCTTTCCTCGTAGTTGGAGGGGGGATATTTAAAGTAGAGCCATTGCCAGAACGCTGCCGCATCAATCCCCCTGTCCTCAATTTCGGCCATGGTGGAGGTCATGGTATGGATGTTGTGGATGGTGAACAGGCATGGGATCTCGTATCGTCTGGCCATGGCGGGAATCAGTCCGGTCATCCAGTCGTTGCAGTGGATGATGTCCGGTTTGACCCGGGGGATGATATGGTTGATCACCTCCCGTTGAAACGCCAGGGATACCTTGAGATCCTTATCCGAGTAGCCTGAATAGACACCGTCTTTGTAAAGGAAGACCCGGTCCGTGGCAAAATGAATCCGTGCCTCATGCAGGCGTTGGCGTATTTTTTCCACCTCACGGTGATGTCTGGGCTCATTATCACCATGATATATGGATCTGTAGTCTGGGATGGCCACATGAACATCGCAGCTTAGATCATATAGTGCGGAGATCAGCGCGGCGGAGACATCTGCCAGACCACCGGCCTTGGCTGAATAATCGTCGGCTCCAGGGCAGATACCCTCGGGTAGATATGTGACTTCCGGTGTTACAATAAGGATTCTTGGTCTATGTGGCATATCCACCTTCCATTTCCTGGTTGTCGGATCGCTGCCGGTACTGTCCGTAATGGGCTGACGGGTCGCAAGCAATTGATTTTGAATGATATAGCATTTTTTATGCCGCAAATATTAGGTTTTTGATTGTTTTTATAACAATAGTAAGATGGCGGTTTTGTAACCGACCGTATTGTTAACTCATTCGGATAAAATCCGAATTTTTCAATGATCTCGGCAAAAAAGGGTGCTGCGCCTAAGTTTGCCGTCTAACTTATGTTTAGGGCCGGATGGATCTTCCGGCTTTTTAACACAATGTAAAAATAACTGACATTCATGGTGTTAATCGTTGACATGGTGTAAAAGAAACTGACACCCAATTATATAATCGTTCCCAAGCCATATGCAGAAGAGGTGCCTTTGTGACCAGGCGCTATCTATTTTGAATCCGGGTCAGTTTATGGGCAACCCGGGCCAATTCGCTGCAGCCCCAGGCCTGGGCGTCGCACCCTCTCGGGGTGTGCGGAAAATTTCCGTCAAGAATCTCGGGTATAAACCCTGCCGCACCCGTGCGCATCAACGGCAGGGCACTGCCCAGCCAGGCCAGGGCAGCCGGAATCCCCGGGGGGCCAAAGGCTGCGGCCCAGGCTTCGCAGAATACCGGAAACTGCCAGGTCCAGGCCGTGCCGTTGTGGTAGGCCGGTTTCCTTTGGGTATCTTCATCTCCCTGGTAATATCCGGCATAGGGCGCGTGGGGATTGACCAGATGCCGGCCGTCCCGTTCGATGAAGAGCGGTACGGTCAAGGGCCGGTCCCCAAGGCTCCTGATACCACCCGGCACCAGAAGTTCCCGGCAGGTTTCCACCACCCGGGCCATGATTTTGGGATCATCAATAACACCTAACGTAATCAGCAGCAGCTGATTGGGCCGCAACGCATCATCAGGAACGGCATGCCCGGCGTCAACCGGTTCCCTGCAGTGCAGGCAGTCACTGAAAAAGCCGTCCTCTTCCCGCCAGAACAGACCCACGATGTTGCGTTTGACCGTATCGGCATGTTTTTGCCATGTCGTTTGTGCCTGCGGGTCATCCACCTGGGATAAAAACTCAAGGGCATGGCACCACAGCGCCTGGATCTCAATGGGGTATCCCTGGCGGGGGGTCCCTGCCGGGAAATTGGTGTCCATCCAGGTAAAATGGGCCGGGCTGTACAGGAGCATGGATTCGGGATCGGCCTTGACGCCGGTGGGCGTGCCGTTGATCATTGATGATGCCATATCCGTGAGCACCTGGATCATGGTGCGTTGCCCGATGGGCTGGGTGAGCACCTCTGTTTTGCCTGCGGTTTGGGCTAGCTGCCGGCAGCAGGCAAAAAACCACAGCGGCGCATCCGAGGTTTCAATGTTCCTTGCATCGTGGCCGCAAATCATATTGGGCAGGGTACCGTTTTTTTCAAATTTCCCAAAAAGGGAGAGTACGGCAGCGGCATCCCGGGTTCGGCCAAGCTCAATCAAAGCGCGGCAGAAGATCAGGCTGTCCCTGCCCCAGTCCAGGAACCAGGGGTATCCTGCCACCACACTTTTTTCATCCCCCCGGTCCACGATGAATGCGTCAAGGCTATCTTCGATGGCCTGGGAAAAGGGTATGGTCGCCTGGAAAGGACCCGGTAGGGGGATGGTTTTACCGCCTGCCCCTTCGGGCTTTGTCTCCGTATTAATGACGCAGGCTTCCAGGCTTACCGTGTCTCCGCCCTTGACATTGATGCTGAAATAGCCGGGACTGAACAGATCGGAGTCGGCATCCAGTCCCCGGGTGGCTTCAACACTCCTGTGGACCATGTAGTGCCATTCGGGTTTTTCAAAAAACGCATCCCGGCTGCTTGACAGGCGGAGTATCTGCCCGGTTTGGGATTGAAAGAAAAATCCGTTTTCAAATGCCGACACCCGGAGGGGCCATTGCTGCTCCGGCCCGCTGAAGGCCTTAACCGTGTCATGGAAACTTCGGTCTTCAATGTCCGGCCGGATGACCAGGGTAACGTCGCGTTGGGGTTGAAGACGCCGGGGATTATCGTCCGGTGCCGGTTCCCGGTGCAGGGTCAGGGTCACCCGGTTGGTTTTTGGGTCCATCTGTAGGAACAGGTCAATGACATAATACCGGCCGTCGGATGAGGGAATCCTGAATCGCCATTTTCCGCCCTGGTCATGGGAGGCCCAGAAGGCATCCAGGCAGTCGGGCCCAAGTTCCCTGGAATAGCCCTGGAATACCCCCCAGATTCTGAACCGGGACAAAAGCATCCATCGGTTTTCGGGCAGGTTCGGGTTCAGGTTGGCAGCCAGCAGGGCGTCGTAACGGCTCTCCAGGTGGCTGAAGCTTGCCCCTGACCGCATCATTGCGCCCAGATTTGTGGTGGACAGCTGTTTGATGGAGGGATCGGCGGCAATCTCTTTGCGGGTGAAGGAGAGGCGCAGGTCAAGGTCTTTAAAGGGGGGGAGGTATCGGATGTTTCCGGTGATTTTTTTGGTGCCTTCGGGGCCGGATATGCGCAGTTTGAGCAGACAGTCTTTGTGGGTGTCTTTTATTGCCATGGGCATGAAGATGGCCATGTAGTGGGCCTGACCTTGCGCTGGAAGGCTTTCGTAAAACCCCAGACACTTTTTGTCGGGCCCGGCTTCATCCAGCTGAACCCTGAAATGCTTGTTGCACCGGACCAGCAGGAAAAATCCCGGGGGCACCATGACCCTGCGGTTGACATCTTTTTGGGCATCAAACAGTATCGTCCGGCAGGGCGCTTTATCCTCGTAGAGTTCCCGGATAAAGGTTTCTGGATTGTCGGCCAGATCCATGGCGGCCCGGTTCACATCCAGGTCAGCCAGATCCCTGTGGCCTTTCACGGCGGCAATCACCTCAAGGGTTAATGCCCGTCGTTTCTGCATCAACACCCTGCCCGGCATGGACAGATTGCCCGGCGGCTGGGCCTCTAATAGTTTTAAATCCTCTTTTTGGGGCGTTAGGGCCAGCACCTGCCCAGGCTTGAGGAGAATACGGTATTGGGCTTTTCGGGTCTCGGCAGGAACCGTGCTGCCTGAAATCAGGTCGGTCCAGGGAAAGGCAACACCGCCTTCGGCACCCAACGGCCATGCGGCCATGGCTTGACTGTCGCAGTCCAGGTTGATCAGCACCAGTATCCGGGAATTATGATAGGCATTGAATCTCAGCAGTGCCGGTGCCTGGCTCTCTTTGCCGTGAATGAGGTTCAATTGTGCGCCGCTGAAAAAGGCCGGGTGTTCCCGCAAAAGCAGATGAAGCCGGGTGATATAATCCACCTGGTTGTCGGGACTTCCCCAGTTCAGGCCCGGGGCGTTGTGGACATTTATTTTCTCTTTGGCAAACCATTCCACACCGTTGGCAAATCCGAATCCGCCACAGACGCTGAAGAGCGCGCAAAGGCCGGTTCTCATTTTTGCGTAGGTATGGGATACCTTGGCCAGACGGTCATTGTCATGGGTTTCGGCAAAATGAATCAAGTGCCCGCAGGTATTTGACAGGTCGATGGCACGGGGCAGGTACCGGGATATCTGCTCAAGGGTATATTCCTGGAACAGTTCCGAATAGGCCCAGTTAAAATTGGCACGCTGGAGCAGATCCCGGGTTGCATCCGGCGGGCCGCCCAGTCCTTCAAGGAAAAACACGGTGTTGGGATACTGGGTTCTTACCTTGGCGATAATATATTCCCAGGCCGGTTCCGGGATCATGTATCCGGCATCGCATCTGAATCCGTCCGCGCCCCGGCGGCACCAGAGCAGAAAAATATCGGCCATGTACTGCCACAGATCCGTGTGCCGGTAATCCAGTTTGGTCAGGTCCGCCCAGACAACCCCCCAGGCGCCGGGGGTGCGGATTTTGCCGTCATCCTCCCGGTCCAGCCACTCGGGATGGGCCTCATGCAGCCGGGCGGCCCAGCCGGTATGGTTGATGGCAATGTCAAGGATCAGGTAGCCGTCGTGATCGTGTACGGCATCCACTAGCTCCATGAACTGTTCAAGGGGGGTGGCGGCCGGGTCAAACTGGGCCAGGGCCGGGTCCACATCCGAAAAATCAAGGGCGGCATAGGGGCTGCCGAACCGTCCCATACGGGCATAGGTGGTGGGGGTGGGATGGATGGGCAACAGGTGAAGCACCCGGCATCCCATCCTGGAAAAGATAAAGTTCAGCTGTTCCTTTAACTCCCTGAATTTACCCGATTGTGGTATTACCGTGAAACCCTGGTCATCCAGCTTGTTGAGCATGGTATCCAGATTCGCCGGCTGGAAGTTTGCGTCTTTGGTGGGGCCGAATTGCCGTACAAAAGCGTTGTATATGATATTGGCACAGCAGGTCCCGGCCGGTTCAACACCGATGTTGGTGTTCTCCCCGTCGGGCCATACCGGCACGTCACTGTCCCGGGGAATAAAAAAACATTTGGCCTGGAATGTTCCGGTCTGGTACAGGGGCAGGTGGATGGAAAAATCGCCGTCATCCTCTTTTCCCATGGGCAGGTCATGCCAGGCTTCGCCCAGTTTAATTTCGTTTTTCTCCACCCGGCGGATGATTTCCCGGCGGATGGAATTCGCATTACCCAGGTTGGTTCTGACAAAGGCGCGACCTGGTGCGTCAGGGGATACACTGAGCTTGAACGTAACGACATCCCCGCAGAAAGAAATCGGGATGTTCCCGGGGACGGGCTTTGGGATAGCACGAGTCTCTCTTGATTTTCTTTGACCATGGCTTTGCCTTAAAAAGAAGGTGAACTTGCAAAATAGAGCATTTTAAGACTTTGAGTAAATGATTATATCATATATTTTCAAAGAGTAAATAGAAATTGGAACAAAGTTTTGTCGCCCTGAGTTGCAGGGTATTGTACTGATTTTTTTATGGGAATGCCCGGGTTGTGTTTTCATAATTTGGGCGTTGATACGCGTCCTTATCTCGCATGTTTTTTTCATCTGACGCTGGCTTTTTTTAAAAAAAGAAGCTATGCAGTAAGACTCAAATTTTAAATTACACGGTTGTAGCTGAGTAGCTGAAAGGATTATGGGTATGAAAAAAGTCGGAATGGTCGGCTGGCGGGGTATGGTGGGATCCGTGCTCATGGAAAGAATGTCTGCACGGAATGATTTTCAAAAATTTACACCGGTTTTTTTCACCACGTCCCAGGCCGGACAGACCGCACCGGATGTGGGGCAGGGATCTTCGGAACTCATTGACGCCTTTGACGTTGATACACTCATGGAAATGGATATCGTGGTGACCTGCCAGGGTGGATCCTACACCGAAACCGTGCGGCCTCAATTGGCCGAGCGCGACTGGCAGGGATACTGGATTGATGCCGCATCCACCTTAAGGATGGATCCCCAGAGCATTATTGTTCTGGACCCGGTCAATATGCCGGTTATTGAAACGGCGATATCCAAGGGGATTAAAAATTTTATCGGCGGCAACTGCACGGTGTCATTGATGCTGATGGCCTTGGGCGGGTTATTTGAAAATGACTGGGTGGAGTGGCTCACCTCCATGACCTACCAGGCCGCTTCCGGTGCCGGTGCCAAAAACATGAGAGAGCTTGTGGCGCAGATGAGAACCATCGGTGACCAGGCAGCCCCCATTCTGGATGATCCGGCCTCTGCTATCCTTGATCTTGACAGCAAGGTTACCAACACCTTGCGTTCAGATGTCTATCCTGTTGAAAACTGGGGCGTTCCTTTGGGGGCCAGCCTGATCCCTTGGATTGACCGGGCCATGGAGAACGGCCAGACCCGGGAGGAGTGGAAAGGCTTTGTGGAAACCAATAAAATCTTGGGCCGGTCGGACAATCCCATACCCATCGACGGTCAGTGTATCCGCATTGGAGCCATGCGGTGCCATTCCCAGGCCTTTACCATCAAATTGAAAAAGGATGTCCCCTTAGACGAGATCAATGCCGCCCTGTCGGCCAATAATGACTGGGTCCAGGTGATCCCCAACAATAAGGAAGATTCCATAAAGGACCTGACCCCTGCCGCCGTGACCGGCACCTTGAACGTGCCCGTGGGCAGAATTCGGAAAATGAATGTGGATGACAATTTTCTCACGGCCTTTTCCGTGGGGGATCAGTTGCTCTGGGGTGCGGCAGAGCCCCTGCGGCGGATATTAAATATTATTTTGTAATATTTAATTGATGTTGTAGTAGGGGCAATCCCCCTGTGGTTGCCCTTGTTAGGGTCGGTATGGTGGCAGGGCAGGCACAGTGACCTGCCCCTACGACGGCCGATGTTGAAAACAATCCCTTAAGGAATGAAAACGGTCAGGCAAATTTCCCGGCCGTTGTGATCCGCGCTGATGCGTCCCTTGCAGCGCGTGATCTGTTTTTTTGCAATGGCCAGTCCAAGTCCCGTCCCCGATGCTTTTTGCCCGGGAATTCGGAAAAACGGATTGAACAGGCGATCCAAATCCTCTTTACTCATGGGGCCGCAGGTGTTGGTGATTGAAAATTCAAGGCCCTTGGGGGAGACGGTTCCGGCGGATACGCGGATGGTATTGCCGGGGAGAGAATATTTGATGGCATTGTCCATGAGATTAGAAAAAACCGATTTCACCAATGCTTTGTCCTGGCGGGCCTTGCCAAAGTCCCGGATATCAAGGTCAAGGGTCAGGTCGTTTCTATCCAGCAGCGGATAGTATGCCTCCATCGTGGACCTGATGTATTCGGAAAACCTGAACGTTTCTGGTTCCAGGGTTGATTCCTGGTAATCAATTTTGGACAGGGCCAGCGCTTCTGCGATCAGGGTGTCCAGATCCCCGATATCAGATTCCATATTGTTTAGCAGCCGTATGACCGCATCATCCGAAGCGCCTTTTTGCTCAAGCTTGTCCAGGATGAGTTCCTTGGAGACCCTGAGACGGGCCAGGGGAGAGCGCAGCTCATGGGACACATTGGCCGTCAGCTCCTTGGAGTTGCGAACCAGCAGTTCCAATCGATCCGCCATCCGGTTAAATGTCTCCCCAAGTTTGGCAATTTCATCATCGCCTTTGATATCCGTTCGCACCGTCAGATTCCCACCGGCAAATTCAAGGGCAGACTGGTTGAGCCGGTTTATCCGGCGGGTGATGTATGAGATCGCAGGGAACAGCATTACGGTGGCGGTGACACCGATGACGATCAATCCGATTAAGAATAGTCCTTCGTTTCGGCTGTTTTTTGCGGTGTCCATAAACAGGTGCAGATACAATTTCCGGCTTTGGTCGCTGATGGGGATGACGGCATAGTATTTGTTCCACTTAAGCAGGTAATGATAAAGTGAAATCCCGCTGTCTTGGTGGGTTTGTTGGTGGGTTTTGTAGGGCAGGAAATCCATGGGCCCCTCAAAACTTTGAAATATAATATGACCTTTGGATTCGGTGAGCCAGACTTTGACGTCAAAAAATGATGTGCAACGCTCCAAAAGCTGGATAAGATCCGGATTTTTTTCCGCCGGCAGGTCTTTGTGCCGGTCCACCTCCTTTTGTACCATGACCTTGAAGACATTAAGCTTGGTAAGGGCTTTATGATCCAGCTCTGATTTATAACAACGCCCTGAGGTCATCATGAATAGGCCAATGGCCAGCAGGATGGTGATCAGCAGGATGCCCAGAAAAGCCAAAAGAATTTTCAGGTAAAGACGCTTGATTTGCATGTCCGGGATTTTGTTTATGAATCAGGATTGATAAACATGTATCCTGTGCCCCATATTGTTTTTATGCGCACTGGGGAAGAGGGGTTTTTTTCGATTTTTCCCCTTAGCTTGGAAACATGAATATCCACGCTGCGATCATCAGCCATAAAGCTTCGGCCCTGGGCCATGTTTGTGATCTGTTCACGGCTGAGCACGGTGTTCGGGTGTTTCATAAGCACTTCCAGGACATTGAATTCCGTGGTGGATAGGGGGATGTTTTCTCCGGCCGCCACCAGGGTCCGTGTGGATCGGTTCAATTCCAGATCTCCGGCCCGGATAATCACGGTATCGGCCTCGGGTGCGCTTCTGTCCTGGCGCCTGAGAATGGCCCGGATCCTGGCAAGAAGCTCCCTGGGATTAAACGGCTTGGGAAGATAATCGTCCGCTCCCAGTTCCAGTCCCACAATCCTGTCCGTATCATCGCCCTTGGCAGTCAGCATGATGACCGGTATTGCATGTTTGGCCCGGATCTGCTTTAGTACCTCCAGGCCATTGGTGTCGGGCAGCATAATATCCAGAATAACAATATCCGGGTGATTATCCCGTATGGCATCAAGGGCATCGGCACCTAACATGACGGCATGGGAAATAAATTCGTTTTCCCCGAAATATTCGGTTAAAAGATCTATCAGCTTGGCATCATCGTCAACGATTAAAACGGTTTGGGACATGATTTTTTTCCTTTCATACCTCTTTATAAACGATTGTGCTGTTTTTTGACAAGGGTAGTCAAATGTTTTTATTAAAATTGATACAGTTTTTTATGTTTTGACGTATTTTTAACAAGAAAATATTGACAGTCATGTGGATTAAATGGTTTTTGAGCCAGTTGAAAAAACACAATGAGGAGAGATCATGTCCTGCCTGGAACTTTTAGCACCGGCGAAAAATATTGAATTCGGCAAGGCCGCTGTGGATCACGGGGCAGACGCCGTTTATATCGGCCCTGAACGGTTCGGTGCCAGGGCTGCCGCCGGTAACAGTGTCAGGGATATCGAGGCGTTGTGCCGCTATGCCCAACGCTATTTAGCCAGGGTCTATGTTGCGTTTAACACCCTGCTGTTTGATGACGAGCTTGAACCGGCAAGGGATTTGATCGAACAGCTGTACACTGCCGGGGTGGATGCCCTGATCATCCAGGATATGGGGCTTTTGGAGATGGACCTGCCGCCCATTCCATTATTTGCAAGTACCCAGACCGATAACCGGACCCCTGAAAAGGTTCAATTCCTTGAACAGTCAGGATTCTCCCGTGTGATCCTTGCCCGGGAACTCTCTTTGTCTGCCATCAAGCAGATCCGAAACGCCACACATGTGGACCTTGAGGCCTTTGTCCACGGGGCATTGTGCGTCTGTTATTCCGGGCAATGCTATATGAGTGCGGCCATTGGGGGCAGAAGTGCAAACCGCGGTGCCTGCGGTCAGCCCTGCCGGCTTGCCTGGAACCTTGAAGACAAAGACGGCAAGTTGCTTAGTGAAAACAGGCATCTGCTCTCGTTAAAGGACATGCGTCGCGCAGATTTTCTGGGGGATCTGGTCCGGGCAGGAATCACCTCTTTTAAGATCGAAGGTCGGCTTAAAAGTCTGGATTACGTGAAAAATATCACGGGGTTTTATCGGCAGCGGCTTGATGCCTTGCTAAACAGCGGTACCTCCCACACCAAAGCCTCTTCGGGGCGGACAAGGTTCTTTTTTACACCCGAGCCCTGCAAAACCTTTAACCGGGGATTTACCGATTATTTTCTCGCCGGTTCGACGGATAAGCCAACCTTCTCCATTGATGCCTTTGATACGCCAAAATCTGTGGGGGAACCCCTTGGTCAGGTCAAACAGATTAAAAACCAGGCCCTGGAGCTGGACCGGAAGCATGATCTGCGGGCCGGTGACGGGATCTGTTTTCCCAACGCCCCGGGCCGACTCAAAGGGTTTTATGTGAACCGGGTGGATGAACATGGACGTGTGTATGCGTCCGGAAAAACACAGATTCATAAAAAGGATCTGCCCAAAGGCACCAAGGTCTTCAGGAACCACGACCAGGGATTTACCCGGCGGATGTCAGGCACGACGGCCCAAAGAAAGATTCTTCTGGATATGACGTTTCGTGAACACCCCGACGGGTTTGAACTCGCTTGCGTGGATGAGGACAATATCCAGGCCCGGGCCCTGCTTCGTGCGCCGGGGGAACCCGCCCGCAATCCCGATACGGCCAGGGCAGCCATTGAACGGCAGTTGGGTAAACTGGGCAATACCTGTTTTGAGCTGAACCGCCTGGATATTGTTTCCAAACCGGTGTTCCTGCCCGCCGCAGAGCTGAACCGGTTGCGCAGGGACCTGGTAGCGTGTCTGGAAAAGAACCGTTTACAGGCCTATCGGCGCCCAATGGCCGGTCCCAGGCCGGCACCGGTGCCGTTTTACCGGGCCGACCTTGATTTTAGGGCCAATGCTGCAAACCATCTGGCGGTTCAGTTTTATGAAAAAAGGGGGGTAACGTCCATTGCCCCGGCCTTTGAGTGTGACCCGCCGGGGCCGGGTACGGCAGTCATGACCACAAAGCACTGCATCCGCCGCAGCCTTGGGTGGTGCCCGGCAAAGTCAAAGGAGAACAGAGGCAACTGCCCCAGACCTCCTGCCGGGCCGTTGTTGTTAATACATGGCAAGCACCGGTTTAAGGTGACCTTTAACTGCAGCAAATGTGAGATGCAGATTTTTACCCTTTCCCAAAGTTCATAGTTCGTCCCTATTAAAATTCAACTTGACCACTGCTGTTTATGTTTGTACGTTTTGGCAAACTTTTAAAGGGGAGGTTTCAATGTCGGGCGTTTGTTCTTCTCAGGGGTTTTCCAAGTTTTTTTTAGCTTTATTGATCGTTCTTTTTTTGTTTTCGTGTAAATCCGATTTGGATCAACTGAACAAGGATGCCAAACATTATGTTGAAGGCGAAGTATCCCGGATTTCATCCGATTGGCAGCCGGGTGACCTTATGGCATCGGTCTATCCCGGCGTCCGGGACATGTTCAAGCTTCAAACCGTGAATCAGATTTTTTTCCTCTATAAAAAATTGGGCACCCTCCGGCAGATCAACGATATTAAGGGACAGGCAGCGATTACCCGGACCCTGGACAGCGATGAAACAATCACCGGCACATACCAGGTTGAAGCCGAGTATGAGAACGGGGCGGCCGTGATCCATATCTCCTGCATTATGGATAATGAAAAATGGTACATCACCGGTTTCCAGGTCAACTCACCCGTTTTAAATACCCCGCAGCAGGTATCCGGCGGATCGGCGGAAGATGCCGAAGCCCCCGCCGATATCCCGGCACTTGAACGGGAGGTGGCGGATTTATTGGCAACCGGGGATACGATTGCAATACGAAAAAATATTAAAAAACTGCAGACGCTTGTAAAAAAATATGAGGCCTCCGGTGCCGACGAGAATCTTATTCCCATCCTTGAAAAAATCCTTGAGGCGGATGCCGCGGATCTGTCCACCCAGTTTAAACTGGCAACGCTTCTGGCAAAAAACGGACAAAAAAACAAAGCCCGGCAAAAGGCCTTGCAGGTCTATCATTTTTCAGAAAATGAAACACTCATAACTCAGGCCGGGCAGTTTTTAAAAAATCATAACTTTCAAATGCCCCAACTGCCGGAACCCGCTTTTTTCAAAACGGATATTGAGATTGTGATGGTGCCCATGGGCGATGTGAACATGCACCTGCTTGATGAACTGCGTGTGTTGTTACAGGAAAAATTGGGATTTAAAATTACACTCTCGGACCGGAATGTTGATCCCGGACCCTGGGACCGTATGGGCTCGGAACCGTATTTGAAAAATGTTTGTGAACAGATTCGCAAATCGCTTTCCCAGACCCAGCACCAGGCCATACTTGATGACCTTGGTATCACAGACGAGGCCTTGACTTCTTCGGAAGGGCAGGGCCGTTATATATGGAAATACTTCGCCTTGCTGGGGGATACCGGGAAAAAATACCGGGAAATATATTATGAAGGGCTGCAGCTTCGGGAAAATATGGCGCAATACCTGGCAGGAAATTTGATTGATCGTTTAAGAACCGCTGTTCCCTTTGGAGAAAATAATAAGATTAAAGGATATATGGGGGTGACATCCAAAGGGCTGTATTGTCCCACCTGCAATTTTCTTTACGGAAGTGCCGAGTGGGCCTATGGGGTTATCTCCTATGATGGATTCCTGGCTGCACATAATAATGAAGGGGACAATCGGCCGCGCCTGGTTAAACGGCTTTTGAAACAAGCGTTGTCCACGGCCAACTTCATGTTGGGAATTCCAAGGTGCAATACCCCGTTTTGTGCCAGGGCATATCCCCATAACCTTCTGGAGCACGATGCCAAATCCGATGAACTTTGTCCGGTGTGCCGGTCCCGTCTTGCAAAGTTTAAAGAAAAACGTGTGTTCAAGAACTGCGCCCTGTCACTTTGCGAACAGGGCAATGACCTTTTGAAGGCCGGTAAGCCCGAGGCCGCTGAAAAATATTACCGGCGCGCACAGGATGAGGCGCCGGATACTTGCGAGGTGTATAGCCTTATGGCAGACGGCTATTTTGCGGTTGAACGTTTTGATGAGGCTGTAAATGCATGGCAACAGGCATATAACCTGAATCCTGACAAGGATATTTATCTGTTCAATATGGGGCTGGCCCATTATAAAAACGGCTGGTCTCAATTGGCCCTTGATAAGTTTACCCGGATGCTGGAGAAAAAACCGGACGATCCAAGGGCCTTGGGATGGTCGGGGATCTGTTATTCCAAGATGAAAGCGTACCCCAAAGCCATTTCCTATCTACAAAAAGCCATTGCCATTGACCCGGGAGATATCGACCAATTCAAATATTTAGCCGCCTGTTTTAATCAAACCGGCCAGCCCGACCAGGCAATCCACACCATGGAGGAGATGGTCAGGCTGTTTCCCGATGATCATACGGGCTATTATTATCTGGCCCGGCAGTTCATGGGCAAAGACCATGCAAAGGCCATTGAGAACCTTAAAAAAACCATTGCGTTGAACTCAGGTCTGGTCCCGGCATATGAAATGCTTGGCATAAGCCTTTCCCGGGACGGCAAGCCGGAAGACGCCATCGGCATATTCAAACAGGGTATTGCAGTTGATGAGACCCATGACTCTCTTTTCAATTCCCTGGGCTACACCTATTATCTTACAAAGCAGTATGACCAGGCCATGGCGGCGTATGACCGGGCATTAACCCTTAATCCGGAATTCTCTCTATGTCATTATAACAAGGCCCTTGCTCATTATGCCCTTGGACAGTTTTCCATGGCGCAACGTCATTTAAAGACCGCCTCATCCCTGGGATATGAAGGGGCTCCGGCATTCCACAGGGCTGTGGATAAGAAACTTGGTAACATGTGAGATTTGTTTTTCTTATTTCTAAAACAATGGCCGGAATGTAATTGGTGTGCCCGGATAATCCGGGCACTGCCGCTAGGCGTTTTTTTCCCACAAGGCATGAAAATGGTGAACCGGTCCATGACCGGCTCCTGTTTGGATATCCGCCCCGGCCTTTAATGCCTCGGTGATATAATTTTTAGCCTCGGCCACGGCTGTTTTTAGATCCAGTCCCCGGGCAAGACCTGCGGCAATGGCAGATGACAGGGTGCATCCGGTGCCGTGGCTGTTTTTTGTGTCCACGCGGTTCGCCGTGAAGCGGGTGGTCTGTTGGGATGCGGATTCATAGAGCAGATCAATGCCCGGTCCCGAGGTGAGATGTCCCCCCTTGACCAGCACATTGGCTGCGCCAAGATCTGCCAGGGCCACCCCAGCGTCTTCCATTTTATCCGGGGTATCAATGGTTTTGCCCAAAAGAACCGAGGCCTCGGGCAGATTTGGGGTAATCACCGTGGCCAGGGGCAGCAGTCGTTTGGTCAGCGCCTCCACGGCATCATCCTGAAGCAGATTGTCACCGGACTTGGAGATCATCACCGGGTCGAGCACAATATTGGGGCATTGCCATTGTTCAAGTTTGCTTGCCACCACTTCAATGACTTCCGGCGAGTGCAGCATGCCGATCTTCACGGCATTGGTGCCGATGTCCGACATCACCGCATCAATTTGTTGGCCGATAAATTCAGGGGGGACAGGAAAGATTCCCGTGACCGAGTGGGTGTTCTGGGCGGTGAGTGCCGTGATGGCGGACATACCGAATACCCCCAGGGCACTGAAGGTTTTCAGGTCTGCCTGGACACCGGCTCCGCCGCCGCTGTCGGAACCCGCGATGGTTAATGCGCGATCGTATGTTTTCATAAGTTTAATTGTCCCAGTTGTAAATCAGTGTTTGGGGATTGATTTTGTTTTTAATCAATCCGTATTTCAGGGAAAAATCAATAAAATGCTGCCATTTCCCAGGATCACTGAGCTGACCCGGGGCGGCAAAATATTCTGCTGTCAGCGCAAAGGCTTTGGTTTCCGTATCTTTATCCACCTCGGGCAGGGCCTTAAGGTAGAGCGCCAGGGCGGTGTCCGGGGCCTTTGAAATGTCAGCCAGGGCTTTGTGGACCGCAATAATAAATCCATGCACCGCCTCTCTTTTTGTTTCCAGGGTGGATTCACCGGCTGCGAAAATCAGCTCTTCGTATTCCGGGATACCGTATTTTTCCAGTTCAAAAAAACGGGCGGTAACACCTTGCCGGGCCATGGTGACGGTTTCGTAGGTTTTAAAGGGGCCCATGACGGCGGCCACCTGTTTTGAAGCCAGGGCGGGCAGAATGGTGAATCCCACATTCACCGGGGTGTAGTCCGTGATACCGTTGATATCGGCAAACCCCTTGAGCAGCATGTCCATCAATCCGGGCACGGTATAGCCGATTTTTTTACCGGACAGATCCGCCGGAGTCTTTATGGATTCATCCAGAAACATCAAGGTGGTAAGGGGTTTTACCACAAGGGGGGCCACGGTTTTCACCTTGAGCCCTGCATCCGCGGCCATGATGGTCTGGGGCTGGTAGGAGACGGCCAGGTCCACCTTGCCTGCGGCCGCAAGTTTCAGCGCATCCGAAGTCTCCGACGGGACAATGATTTCAACGTCCAGCCCCTGGGCTGCAAAATAGCCGGATTCCTGGGCCAGATAGACGGGCAGATGGTCCACGTTGGGAAACCAGTCGAGCATGAGCGTCAGTTTCTGGGCCGGGGCCGTGGTGCAAAGCATAAAAAAGATCATCAGTGTCAGAACAAGATGTCGTTTCATTGTTTCTCCTCTTTTTTTATGAATTTATGTATTCTTCCATGTCACCATTCGTTTTTCAGCAACCCCGACCAATGCCCACAGGCTGAGTCCCATGGCCGAAAGCCAGAGAATACAGGCAAAGACCAGGTCTGTGTTTAACCGGGCGTTGGACTGGATCATCAGATACCCAAGCCCTTTCTGGGCCCCCACCCATTCGCCGATGACCGCACCGATGGTGGCCACGGTAACGCCCACCTTGAGGCCTGAAAAAAACTGGGGCAACGCCCAGGGCCAATAGAGCAGGCGCAGCTTCATCCAGAAGCCTGCCCCCATCAGGGTAAAGAGCATGCGAAAGTCCGGATCGCAGCTTTTAAGGCCGGACAACAGGCTCACGGTAATGGGAAAAAAGATGATCACCCAGGCCATGAACACCTTGGACCAGATGCCGTACCCCAGCCAGATCACCAGCAGCGGCGCCAGGGCAAACACCGGCACGGCCTGGGAGGCCACCAGAAATGGAGACAGGCCTTTTTCAATGCCCGGCCGGGAAAACATGAATATGGCCAAAGGGATGGACGTTAAAAGAGCCAGCACAATGCCCATCACGATTTCCAGGGCCGTGGCCAGGGCATGGGGCCATATCAATGCGGCTTTTGTTACCGCACAAAGGCCGATGGCCGATGGCGGGGGCAGGATGAATGCCGGGACGTGCATCATCCTTACAAGGACTTCCCATAAGACCAGTATGCCTAAAGTGAGTGCTGCCGGGAAAAGTATCTCTGACCATTTCATTGCCCAATTTTCTCCTTTTCGGTCAGCAACCGGGAGAAAATCCGGGTTTTGGCCTCCATGAATTCCGGACGGTTGAACTCCCTGGGTTTGGCGTCTTCGGGGTGGAATCGTTCCAGAATAGTCATGGGGGGCGAACTTAAAAGAATGATCTCATCGGCCAGGACCAGGGCCTCTTCAATGTCATGGGTGATCATGAGAACGGTCTTGCCGAACTCCTTTTGCAGCATGAGCAGCAGCGTTTGCAACTCCCGGCGGGTAATGGCGTCCAGGGCGGAGAGGGGTTCGTCCAGCAAAACCAGATCCCGGTCGAACATCAGGGTGCGGGCCAGGGCGCATCGCTGGCGCATACCGCCGGATACCTGGTAGGGATGATGATTGCCGAATCCTGTGAGCCCGATTTTTTCGAAAATCCGGGCAAGTCTCTGCTTTGCCTGTTTGATGTCCCTTTGCGCACGGGGCTTTGCCTGTACCGGCAACAGACTGTTTTGTTCCAGGGTCAGCCAGGGCAGCAGCATGTCTTTTTGCTGCATATAGGCGGCAAGGCCGCCAAGGTTGTCTACTGCGTTTCCCTGCCAGATCATCCGTCCCTGATCTGCGGGGACGATGCCGGTCAAACAGTCAAACAGGGTGGACTTTCCGCATCCGGAAGGACCCACCAGCACTGTAAAGTGACCCTGGGGCAGGGTCAGATTCAAATTTTTAAAAACGGCCTGCAAGTCAAATGACTTGGCCAGATCCAGGACTTCAAGCATACGTTGCCACCGCTTTTGTTATTAGCCATTGCCGCATGGGTGGTGTCGGGAGGGGGGAAGGGGAAAAAAGCTTCCCTTCGCCGGTATGATCCGGATCAGGTTCCAAGGGTCAAAACAGGGGTTATCTGTTTTCTCTCAGCCGAATGCCTTCGGCGCCCCCAGCCTTCCATTGACTATGCAGTTGAAACGGACTGTAACACCACGTTTGTACCGTGTCAAATCATGAAACAGATATACGCAGGATACTCGCCCGTATCTTGTCTATAGTTAATTGTAAAGGGCTATTCTTGTATTATCTATTTTGCTCGGCACTTGATGCCGCACAGGATTGTTATGCCATATTTCAGAACTTTGCTGAACCGGATGGAAATCCTTAATATGTCAAGGGGGGAATAGTTTTGAACACAAAATCAAATTACTGTGTTCAAATTGCGAATTTAAGTTATTGCTGAAACCTTAGGCCCATGATCAAAATAAAATCGCCCATCTACTTGTCTTTTAAGCCACCCTCGGCGTTACGCCAAAGGACACATATCTTATATGTGCTTCCATTGGCGTGCCTTGATGGTGACTTAAAATCCGGCGTATCTGTGGCAGATTTAATTCTGATCATGGGCCTTAGCCGAAATCAGCAAGAAGGTTTTATGGCTTGTATAATAATTGAATAATCCTCTTGCAATACCGTCCAATGCAACCATTGTGTCCCACCCCCTTCAGATCTTCATGACTATAACTTTATTTGAAAAAATAATACCAAGAGCTAACATATTTTACCACATGTTAAACCTTTTTTTCACACGGATAACGGTTATATGCTTTTTGTTTGTTGTATCCAATTTTTTGTAATACCTGTAATATCTTGCCACGCAACAAAAAACACAATTTTACGGCCCGGTTTTTGCTAAGGAATTAAGTTTGATCTATGTGATTGAAAGGTGGTTTAGGCATCACTAAATTACCGCGTCGCTGAAAAGGGGTATTTAAAATTTGTAAATGTTAAAATTAAAGGAGGAATTGATCGGACATGAAAAAGCGATTTTTATTGGGCGTTGCGATTTGGGCTTGTTCTGCGCTCGTCTTCTTATCAACGTCTGTTTATGCCGTCCAGATCCAGCTGGATTTTTCGGCGGACATCACAGAGTCTTACGGTGATTTATCCGAGAGCATTATTACCGAAACACTTTCGGGATATCTGATTTTTGATGCGAGTACGCCAATCTCCTGGCAGGGAGAGGATTCCACGGCCTTTGATTTCTGGGATACCACTGCCACTCTCTATGTTGAGCAGTTGGATGCGTCCTTTGATGTGACGGGCTGGACCAACTATTATGGCGGTGAAGGATATGGGGTCAATGTTGATGGCCAGTATTCCGAAACGGGTTTTTTTATGATTGATGTGTTCAATTATTTGAACGAAGCATTTTTTGAGGATATGACCTCCCTGCCCACGGACATTGACCAGACATATGTAGATAATGGAGATCTGTACGGGGATTTTTATGTAAGTATAGATGGGTTTAACTATGGAGAATTTTATTTTACTATTACTGTTCTGGAAGCAGGGCTGGCTGAGTTACCCGCCCCTGTTCTCAATGATGACGGAGAACTACTTCTGGGTGGGGACGGCCTTGCATCCGGAGCCCAGATCAATGAGGAGGATGCCGACCTGATAACCAGCAAAACTACAATCGGATATGAAGCGTACGGCAGTTTTGTGCAGACCGGCGGTCTGCATCAGACAGATGAGCTATGCGTGGGTGGTGATCCCGATCTTTTTGAGTCTGCCGATGGCGACTATACGCTGACTGGTGGCACACTGGAAACAGGTGTAACTCAGGTCGGATATATAGGAACAGGCGATTTTACCCAGACCGGCGGAACACACACGACACGCTGGTTAATGCTGGGGAATGTAGGGTCAGAAAGTTCTTATTTGGGGCCGAGGGCCTCAGGGGTTGGTACCTACAACATGGTTTCCGGTACGCTGGACGCCGATGAAGCTTACATCGGCGCTGGGGGCCAGGGAATCTTCAATCAGTCCGGCGGTGTCGTGACGGTGGGCAGTGAGTATAGTCCGACGTCTTACTGGGGTTATCTAAATATTGGGAGCGGTTCTTCACCATATGATCCTGATGATTTTGACATTCCTGATGATAAAAAGCGCTATGGCGTATATAACTTGTCCGGCGGCCAGTTGATTGTAAACGGCAGTGTCGTTGTCGGCGATGGCGGTAATTCCGATTACTACAGCGGGGGTACCGGGGGGGTGGGGTATTTTAACCAAAGCGGCGGCACTTCCACCATGCACGACCTGAATATTGGTGATTCAGGAGATGTTGTAAGCGGAGAAGGTTGTGTGACGGTCAGCAATGAGGCCCAGATGAATGTCACCGGGACTGTCAATGTGGGGGTCGCAAGTGAATCTGCGCCTGCCAAGGCCACTTTTGTGCAGATCGGTGGAACTGTCAATGTAGACGAAAAGATCATTATCGGCGAGTCTGACGCAGGCGAGGATGCAAATGCCTATCGTGTCCTGGGAGGCGAGACCACGGCTTTGGGCGGAGTCGAGGTTGGGAGCGACCAGAACAATCTTGGTACGGCGGAGCTTGAAGTCGGCAGCAGTGGTGTGTTGAATGCCGATGTTTCGGTTAAAAGCAACGGCATATTGTTTGGTTCCGACGGTACGATTGTCGGTGATGTCTCCCTGGACGGCGGTATGATCACACCCGGTAACTCCCCGGGAACGATGATTATTGACGGGGATTTGATCCTCAATGACGGCACATTGCAGCTGGAGATATATGCCGACGGCGAGCAGGATCTGCTTGAAGTCAGTGGTCTTGTATACTTTGGCGATGACGCTTTAATTGATATTCTGTTGGACTATATCCCTGAAGAGATGGTTGTGCTGGAAGATTTTTTCGATATCGACGGCGCAATCCAGCTCGGAGAGGATTTTGATACTCAAACAGCAATTACGTTTTCGTTTGTTGATGAGACAATCCTTTCGGGGGGTGAGGTCCTTACCTATTCACTGGGCGATGTAACATACTCGTATACGTATGGATCGCCTGTCCCTTTGCCTTCATCTGCCGTTTTCTTGATAATTGGTCTGGCCGGTCTGATCGGCATCAACCGAAGGCAATACAGCCGTCCATCTGCATAGAAGAATCTAAAACGCCAATAGCCCGGTGTCCATTACACCGGGCTATTTTTTTATTGAGAGCTGAGCCATTGAAAAGTGCTGAACGACTATCTTAAAGGAAAGTTTCATGCCATCAGATCATAATGACGCCGTTCCCAGCCGGTTAGGTACGTTCGCCGGGGTTTTCACGCCAAGTGTTTTGACCATCCTCGGGATTATTCTTTTTCTGCGCCTAGGGTATGTGGTGGGCGCTGGCGGGCTCGGTAAGGCTTTGATTATCATTGCCGTGGCCAATTTGATTTCGGTTTTGACCAGCTTTTCTCTGGCTGCCGTTGCCACCAATATGAAGGTCGGCGGCGGGGGGGATTATTACCTGATTTCAAGAACCCTTGGCATAGAGTTCGGCGGAGCCATCGGCATTGTGCTGTTTTTAGCCCAGTCCGTATCCATTGCATTTTATTGCATTGGGTTTGGAGAGGCTTTAGCCGCCATTCTTGGACTGACCGGTCATGTGGCTGTACAGCTGATTGCGGGCACGGCTTTACTGTTTCTTTTTCTGCTGGCATGGATCGGCGCGGATCTGGCCACCAAGTTCCAGTATGTGGTCATGGTCTTTTTGATTCTGGCGCTTTCGTCCTTTTACATCGGCGGTATCCGGCAGTGGGATACCGGACTCTTGATAAAAAATTGGAGTGCCGGTGAAGGCGCTGCTTCCTTTTGGATCCTTTTTGCCCTGTTTTTTCCGGCGGTAACCGGATTTACCCAGGGGGTGAGCATGTCCGGCGATCTTGAAAATCCGGGTAAAAGCCTGCCCACAGGAACCTTTGCTGCGGTCTTTCTCTCCATACTGGTCTATTTCACCGTGGCGGTGGTGTTTGCGGCGTCCACACCCTTGAAAACCCTGGCCGGTGATTACGGGGTCATGAAGCAGATTTCCATGTATGGCTGGCTGATCAATGCCGGTGTGATTGCTGCCACCCTCTCTTCGGCCATGGCCTCGTTTCTTGGGGCGCCCAGGATTTTGCAGTCCCTGGCATCGGATAAAATCTTTTCCTTTCTCGTTCCTTTTGCCAAGGGGCACGGGCCGTCCGATAATCCCCGCAGGGGCGTGCTGCTGTCGTTCGGCATCGCTGTGGCCACTGTTTTGATGGGGCAGCTTGATCTGATTGCAGGGGTGGTCTCCATGTTTTTTCTGATCTCCTACGGCCTGCTCAACTATGCCACCTATTTTGAAGCCTCTGCCGAAACCCCGTCTTTCAGGCCCCGGTTCAGATGGTACAGCAAAAAGATCAGTCTCGTGGGTGCCTTGATCTGTCTAAGCGTGATGCTGGCCATTGATTTTAAGACCGGGATTGCTGCCGTGGCTATACTGTTTGCTATTTTTCAGTATCTCAAACGGGTTTCCGCCCCGGCACGGTGGGCCGACAGCCGGCGCTCCTACTACCTGAAACTGGTCCGGAACAATCTGGTTGAGGCCCAAAAGGTCCCTGCGCATTCAAGGGACTGGCGGCCCTATGTCCTTGTGTTGTCCAACGATGAAGCCCAGATGAAGCTGTTGCTGGATTTTTCTTCTCTCATTGAAGGAAACAGCGGAATCACAACGGCGGTCCGAATCCTCCAGGCACGCGGGTACAAGGCGGTGAAATTGAAAGCCGATGCCGAAAAGGATCTGGCCCGGATGATTTCAGAAAAAGAGAGCTCCGCGTTTTCCCTTGTCCTCTCTACGGAGTATGCGGCCAATGGGCTGTCCGTATTGTGCCAGAGCTTCGGCGTCGGTCCGGTCAGGGCGAACACCGTGCTCATGAGCTGGAACGAGCAATATGTTAAAGCGGATAATCCTGTTCAGTTCAGCAGTTATCAGGAATTGATACGGCTGGTGGCCCGGGCAGGGTGCAATACTGTTTTTCTGGACGGGAAAAACCTGCCGCCGGATTCTGAGGGCTCCGGCAAACACAAAACCATTGATGTCTGGTGGAAGGATGATGATACCAGCCGGCTCATGTTGCTTCTTGCCTATCTGATCACAAGAGATCCCCATTGGGACGGTTCTAAAATCAGGCTTTTAGCCTGCTATCTGGACCGGGATAACGCAGAGGTCATGCAGATGCTTGCCGATACCCTGGACGAGTTCCGTATCCAGGCCGAACCTAAAATTATTCTTGGGATCAATGAAGAGGTGTTTTTTAAAACATCCGGGCAGGCAGACCTGGTGTTTATTCCTGTCTCCCTGAAAAAAGACGATGCCCTGATGTTTGGCGAGCTGTCTCCGGATCAGCTTTTACCAGGCCTCAAAACTGTGGCCCTGGTCATGGCTGCCCAGAAAATTGAATTGGATTCGTCCCCGGAAGAGGGCAGGGCCGGTGAACTGGCCAATCTGTTTGATGAACTCAAGCATGCGGAAAAACGGGTGGAAGCGGCAAAGAAACGTGCCCGGCAGGCTGCAAAATCGGCCGCGGAATTTATTCAAGATGCCGATGACATGCAGCTTAATGATCCGAACCTGTTAACGCATTTAAAAGAGAAGATCACATTGCAGGAAAAATATGAAGAAGCCAATAAAAAAGTGCTTAAAGAGCAGGCCAAATTGATGGAAGTTTCCCAGCGGGCCAAAGATGAGGGGCTTGCTGTGGACGACGAAGATCAGTAATCTTTGATAGATTCCATTAATTCAGGGATTGCCCGGGCAGATTTGATTTTTCCCTGATTCAAAATATTGCTTCAGCCAGACAATTCATCCAACCGATCCCCTTTCTTCCAAGGCCATCTTCGGACATCATGCTTCGAACAATCCGCAGGTTGCCTTTCAGGCATAAAGCTGTCCATTTATCCGATGATAGTGCCGTGAACCGGCGGCCTTTGGAATCAAACTCATTTGTTATGACGTCATCCCGCCGGGCCGGGACTGAGAATATAAACCGGCCCTTTACTGCCAAAAGGGAATGAATTTTGAGTATTGTATTTTCAAGCTCATGTGTTGAAAGATGCATCAGCACAGCAACGGCGTATATTCCGTCATATGTTCCTGATTCATTTGACAGCCCGTCCGGCAGTTTTAAACGGGCTGTATGCGTCTCAAGTTCGGGATGGTGCCGTTTTGCCTGTTCAATCATCGACGCAGAACCATCCGTTGCCAGCACCCTGAACCCCCGGCTGACCATAAATGCGGCATCCCTGCCGGAGCCGCACCCAAGCTCCAGCAGTCTGCCGCCTGGTTTCAGGCCGGATAAAAGAAAATCATGCAGCTGTGTGACATCAGCCGATTCATATCGCTGGGCCAGATTCAAGGCATGTTGTTCGTAATAATTTAAAGTTGAATGAACCACGAATGATTATTTTTTGTCGGTCATCCCCTGGAGAATGCCTTTGACCTGGTTGCCGTCGGCAAGTTTTCCAAAATGTTTCATCACAGCGCCCATGGCCTGCATGGGACTTTTCATGGCAGAAAAATCCACATTGGCGTTGATCCAGGCTTCAATCTCTTCCGTGGTTGCCATTTTGGGCAGGTAAGATTCCAAAAGTTCGAGATAATCCGAAGATTCTTCTTTTTTCAGCTCCAGCACGGTTTTTTCAGATTTGACGAATTTGCGGATGATGTTCTGGATGTCCTCGTCCGTAATCTCCTCGGGGGTTTTTGTCCGGGTGGATTTTTTTCCGCTTTCCAGGGTGATGGGAACCGTGATTTCGGGAAAGGCGCCCATAATCAGCCGCATGGTATCTCTTACGGCGGTATCTTTTTTTAGCATGGATGTTTTCATATCCTGGCGGATCTTATCATAGAGGGATGTTCCCATTGATGTATCCCATCCATATTGGGCTGTGTTCTCTGACATTGCTTTGCATTCTCCTTTAAGGGTTCAATGATTATGTTACCTTCAATATTTACCACTATCCCGGTGAAATAAACAGAGCGATGCCTTCATTCGACAGGGGAGCATGGAAAGAAATTAATATATAGCTTACCACGCTTTCAAAATAGGGGGCTTGATCATAGCATCGGTCATCTTTTGTAGGGGCAATCCCCCTGTGGTTGCCCCTGTTAGGGCAGGCACAGGGACCTGCCCCTACGATGGCCGACGTTGGAACCAAGTCCAAAATAAGGGTGCTGTATGGCTTTGCCCGGGGGGATGTGATAGGGTTTTAGACACATAATGTCATTATATTTGACTTTTGGGAAGAAAGACCGGATGAACCCGTTACCGACAGAAAGGAGCTTAGACCGTGGAGTCCTTTGATCAGATTGTTAAAACCATCGCATTGAGCATGGGGGCGGCATGGGCCAGCGGGATCAACCTCTATGCCACGGTATTTGTCCTGGGCATTCTGGGGGCCACGGGTAATCTGGTGCTGCCCCAGAACCTTGAAATTTTGTCCGACCCGGTAGTGCTTTGGGCATCCGGATTCATGTATTGTGTTGAGTTTTTTGCCGATAAAACCCCCGGGGTGGATTCGGGATGGGATGCCGTTCACACCTTTATCCGGATTCCCGCCGGTGTGATGATTGCCGCCGGCGCCGTGGGCGACGTCAATCTGGCCCTGGCCCTTGCCGCCGGAATCTTGGGCGGCGGCCTTGCCACGGGAAGCCATCTGACAAAATCGGGCTCCCGGCTGCTGATCAATACATCTCCTGAACCCTTTTCCAACTGGACGGCGTCGGTGCTTGAGGATCTGGCCGTCATTGGCGGTATTCTGACAGCCCTGCATAATCCCGTTTTATTTTTAGCGCTTCTGGTCGGCTTTATCTGCCTGGTTGTGTGGCTGCTGCCTAAAATATGGCGGGGGATTAAGTTGCTTTTTGCTAAAATTAAAGGTTTTTTCAACAAAGATGCATCCCGGCAAATTCCTTGATTGCCGGCCTTTTGAACGGCAATTGCCTAAAGCTGATTCGTATCGTTTAAATTTGGTTTCATAAATCCTTTTGCTTGAATTATGGAGCGGCTGAATGCGACACCGAATTTTATTTTTTATTGTATCCATTCTTTTTATACTGCGTTTGCCGATTAATGCGACTGAAAACATTTCCGATGACGTTCAAGAGCCGTTGTTAATTGCGATTTGTAATGATTATAAGCCTTTGACCCGGTTGGATGTTGACGGTAACCCGGCAGGGCTTTTTATTGATATCTGGAAGCTATGGGCCAAGAAAACCGGAAAACAGATTCTCTTTATCCCGGGAGAATGGAACGATACACTGAATTATCTTAAAAACGGCAGGGCAAGTATTCATTCGGGTTTGTTTTACAGTGATTCGCGTTCGCAATGGATGGCCTTCTCCCAACCTTTTTTTGGTGTCGGATCATATTTTTTCTATCCCTTCGATTCAACGAAAATTAAGATCAACGACACATTGTCGGGCATGAAAATCGCCGTGCTTAAAGGGTCCTTTCAACAAGAATATGTTAAACAAAGATATCCTGAGGCTGTCGCGGTTCCATGTTCAGACCTGGAAAAAATGATCCGGTCTGTGTTATCCCAAACCACGGATTGCCTTTTAGCCGAAGGCCCGGGCATGACCGCCATGCTCAATCGGTTTGGAATGTCCGGAAATTTTAAAACCAGCCCGCTGGTTTTCAAGCTGACATGTCATGCCGGGGTGTTAAAACAGAATCGGCAATTGCTTAAGCTGGTGGATGACGGGTTTAATGCCGTTTCCAACAGTGAATTGGCTCAGATTGAGCGGCGCTGGATATCTGATCCTGATAAACAATATTTTAGCAATGGTGCCCATAAAATACGGCTGACCGATATCGAACGCGCATGGATTTCAGAACACCCAACAATCCGCGTGGGGTTTCCATCTAGTTTTCCGCCCCTGTTCTATAACGAAGATGGTGTGCTCAAAGGGATCAGTCCGGATCATCTTAAACTGATCAGTGCATATTCCGGTTTGAAATTCGACTTGATGACCATCCCGGCAAAAGAGTTGGATAATTTTTTACAAAACGGCACAATTGACATGTCCGTGGGCTTTCAAATTCCCGAGCGGAAAAACGTTGCGTTTAATACCTTGTCGAGTATGGACGCTGATTTTGTCTTGGTTGGTCGACACGACATGCCGGTTGTCAGCGGGATCTCGACCATGAAAGGCAAAACTATTGCAACCGTCCGGGGCATAAGAATTTTTGATAAGATTTTAAACGCATATCCCGACCTGAAGTCCTATCCGGTAGATTCTTTTAGGGAGGCCATAGATGCTGTGGTGTCGAAAAAAGCGGATGCATTGGTGAGCGGGTTGTTGATGGTGGGGGATCTCCGGCACCGGTATCCGACTTTGAAAATTTTAGGACCCGTGGGCACACCACCGGAACCGTATGGTTATCTGGTCGGTTCTTCATTGCCGGAGTTGCTTGGTATCATGGATAAGACCATCCGAACCATCCCCAAGGAAGATGTGGATGCCATCATACAAAAATGGTTCAAGGTTCAGATTGAGCAAAAAATAAACTGGGCTGTTGTTCTCGGCTGGGTCGGTGCGCTGAGCATTGTTTTTACCATCATCATATTGTTATTGTCCCATTGGAACAAAAAACTTACCCTTGAAATCAAAGAGCGAAAGCAGGCGCAAAAAGCACTGCAGATCAGTGAAGCCAGGTTGAAAAATATTATTGAAAACAGCACCAACCTCTTTTATTCACACACAGCCGGTCACGAAATAACATTCGTCAGCCCCCAGGTCAGGCAGTATCTTGGTTATGAGCCCGAAGAAGTAATGCAATGCTGGACCGATTTCATTACGGATAATCCCTTGAACCAAAAGGCCATAGGATTTACCGAGCAGGCCATTCGAACCGGAGAGCGGCAGCCGACCTATGAACTTGAAATGCGGCATAAAAGCGGGCGGAAAATCATTGTTGAAGTGCGGGAAGCGCCATTGGTTGAGAATGGCTCTGTTACAGCCATCGTCGGGTCTCTTGTTGATATTACCGAGCGCAAGCAGGCCGAGGAGGCGCTTCGGGCATCCCATGAGCGTTTTTTGACGGTTTTGGACAGTATCGATGCCACGATCTATGTTGCTGACATGAATACATATGAAGTATTGTTTATGAATAAATTCATGATCAACAGCTTTGGCAGGGATTTTACCGGTGAAAAATGCTGGGAAGTCTTTCGGGGGGAAACCCAAGCCTGTTCTTACTGCACCAATGATCAATTGGTTGATGGAAACGGAGAACCTGCCGGTGTCTGTGTATGGCAGGATAGAAATCCCTTGACCGGAAAATGGTATGTCAACCATGACCGCGCAATCAAGTGGACCGACGACAGACTGGTCAGAATTCAAATTGCCTCGGATGTCACAGAACTTAAAGAGATGGAGAAAAAATACCAGCAGTCCCAGAAAATGGAATCCATCGGACAATTGGCCGGGGGCATTGCACACGATTTTAATAACATACTTGCCCCGATTATTGGATTTACCCAGTTGTCCCAGACTGAATTACCCGATGATCATCCTGTACAGGAAAATTTAGCCGTTATTTTGGATGGTGCCAAACGTGCAAGGGACCTGGTTAAACGCATTCTTCATTTTTCAAGACAGCAGGAACCGGTGTTAAAGCCGACGATCCTTCAACCCGTGATCCGGGAATCCCTGAAATTGCTCAGATCTACACTTCCGGCAAATATTAATTTAACCGGTGAACTCTATGACGGTCGGGACGCTGTCTTGTGTGACGATTCTGAAATCCATGAAATTATTTTAAATCTTTGTACAAATGCCTATCATGCAATCCCGGAAGGTCAAGGAGATATCATTGTCGGTCTGGATAAAGGTACCCCGCCCCACGAATTGGACCTGCCCGGGGGAAAATATCTGTGCTTAAGCGTTAAGGATAATGGTATCGGTATTCCCGGCAGTATAAAAGATAAAATTTTTGAACCCTACGTCACCACAAAAGAAGTTGGAAAAGGCTCCGGGCTCGGGTTATCCGTTGTCTACGGCATTGTTCAAAATTTTAATGGCGGCATCAGCGTAGAGAGCAGCCATAACACCGGAACGATGTTTAAGATTTATCTGCCCATTACGGATCAGGCCGTCGATATCGAAGAAAAGGCCCCTGTTCATTTTTCAAGTAACCTTGGCAATAAACATATTCTCCTGGTGGACGATGAAGAATCAATTGTGAAATTGGGAGAGCGGGCCCTTGAAACTTATGGGTATCGCGTGACCGGTCTGGAAGACAGTACTGAAGCCTTGAATGTATTTAAAGCCAATCCCGACGATTTCGATCTGGTGATTACGGATATGGCAATGCCCAAAATGATAGGGACGGCGCTTTCGCAAAGGATATTGGAAATTCGTCCTGATATCCCCATTATTATCTGTTCGGGATACAGCGAAACATTAGACAAGGAGAAGGCAACGGATCTCAATGTGTCGAAATTCTTAGATAAGCCGGTCCTGATCGCGGACTTAATAGAAAATGTAACTGAGTTGCTTGAAAAAACAAATGCTTGAGGTGTTCGAGGGGTGAATGCCGGCTAAGGTCGGAGCCTTGAGCTGCCTCTTGGCCAACGTCGGCTTGACAGGGACATTTTATTGCGCAATGATGCCTCTTGTGTTGAGGTGCCCGTTTGGGCCTAACAGGGAATCCCGTGAAAATCGGGAGCGGTCCCGCCGCTGTAACCGGGGACAAAACCTGCACATTGCCACTGTTCGTTTTTTAAAGGCGTATGGGAAGGCGCAGGCGTTTGGATGATCCGGGAGCCAGAAGACCTGCCTGAACTGATGATGTGCGTTATGCAAAGGGAATTGCCGGCGCAGACATAAACATTACAGGGCCAAGAAAACTGGGTGCAGCCCTTCAAGTCGCAAAAGGCTTGGAGGGCTGTTTTGGTTTTTCAGGCTTTTCTATATGCGGGATCGCCTTCCATGGGGAAATGGCGGCAGAGATGTATTGGCAAACATGTTTCTGCCGTTTTGTTTTAGAATGCGGTGCAGGTTTTGTATGGCTTGCGGCGCGTTATTATTAACATTTTAGGATAATCAGGAGAAGTTTTTATGCGAAAGTTGATTTCCGCAGCAATTGTTTTGGCTATGGTGTTGTGTGCAGCAAATGCATATGCGCACAAAGAAGCAAGGGAGATGAAAAAAGGCATTTTGCTGGTGGCCTTTGGTACCAGTGAAGCCTCGGCAAAGGTCTCTTTTCAAAACATTGAGGCAAAAGTAAAAAAAGCATTTCCCGGCGTTGATGTGGTCTGGGCCTATACCTCCCATATCATCCGGCATAAACTGGCCAGGCAGGGGGAAGTGATCCTTTCTCCTGCCCAGGCCTTGGCCAAAATGATGGATGAGGGATATACCCATGTGGCGGTTCAGTCTCTGCACACCATCCCGGGAGAAGAGTACCATGATCTGACCATGACCGTGAATGGGTTTAGAGCCATGCCCGGCGGTTTTGACAGACTTATTTTAGGTTTTCCGATGCTGGGCGCCCAGGACACGGTCGCCAAGGCCGTTGACGCTGTTTTTACCACACTGCCAAAGGCGCGTAAGGCAAACGAAGCAGTTGTGCTCATGGGCCACGGCACCCACCATCCGGGAAATATTTACTACTCTGCCATGAACTGGCAGCTTCAGAAAAAAGACCCCAACATTATTATGGGGACCGTGGAAGGGTATCCTGAACTTGGGGATGTCATTGCCTGGCTGAAGGAAAAAAAGACCGGAAAAGTCTGGTTAATGCCCTTTATGTCCGTTGCAGGGGACCACGCTAAAAATGATATGGCGGGCGACGAAGAAGACTCCTGGAAGTCCCAGTTGACCAAGGAAGGTTTCTCTTGTCAGACTGTGCTTAAAGGCACTGCTGAATATGATGCGTTCGTCGATATTTGGATCGGACAGTTGTCAAAAGCAATGGCCCACTTCAAGTAAAAAAGGACATTTGTTAACTATGCCGGTTGTGACAGGCATAAAAAAATCCCCCGCCCGGTTGGCGATCGCTCTTGGCTTGCTGCTGGGCGGGGTTATGGTTGTGTCTGCCGCCATGGGCGTGGTTCGCCTGCCTTTTATACAGGTGGTGGATGTGATCTGGGAAAGGTTTCTCAGCCGGGAGGCTGCGGATGCTTTGGCGTCGGCCATCGTCTGGGATGTGCGCCTGCCGAGAATTTTGACGGCCGCCGTTGTGGGGGCTGGGCTTTCGGCTTCCGGGGTGGTGTTCCAGGGGATTTTGCGAAATCCCCTGGCTGATCCCTATACCCTCGGCATTTCAGCCGGTGCCGCCTTTGGGGCCTGTGTGGCCTTTTTGTTCAACATGAGTTACTTTCAAGGGTTGAGTGTTGGGCTGTGCGCCTTTGCCGGTGCACTCATCACCTTGGCCGTGGTACTTTACTTGTCCGGCGGCTCTGCCGGCGGGTATTCCTCCAACAACTTGATCCTTTCGGGAATTATCGTTGCGGCCATTCTGTCGGCCGGGATCAGTTTCCTTAAATACGCGGCCGATGAACGGGTCTCTGTGATCGTTTTCTGGCTCATGGGCAGCTTTGCCGCCAAAACCTGGACGGATGTGGGGCTTTGTCTTGCCTTTGTGAGCATCGGCACGGTGGTGTGCCTGTGTCTGGCCCGGGACTTGAACCTGATGGCCCTGGGGGACCGGGCAGCGGCGTCCCTTGGCGTGGATGTGAAAAAATCCCGGGTGGTTCTTTTGACCGCTGCGTCGCTCATGGCGGCGGTGTGTGTGTCCGTGTCCGGTATCATCGGATTTGTGGGGCTTTTGGTGCCCCATATGATGCGCGGGATTGTGGGGGCGGACAACCAGTGGCTGATGCCGGTTTCGCTTTTGGCCGGCGCTGTGCTGCTGCTGTGCGCGGATACCTTTACCCGGGCCGTGCTGCCGTCGGAACTGCCCATCGGGGTGCTCACCGCGTTGATCGGGGGGCCTTTTTTCTGTTATGTGTTTAAACGGCAGTTCTCCGGAAACTCAAAGTGTTAAAACCCATGGGGTATACCTTAAAAGAGGTCTGTTTTTCCTATGAATCCCGGGCCATTTTTTCAGGGCTCAGCCTGGAAATACGGCCCGGGTGCTTCCATGGGGTGCTCGGACCCAACGGCAGCGGGAAAACCACCCTGCTTGATCTGATCACCGGCCACCTGAAATCCCGGAGCGGCGATATCCTGTTGGACGGCGAAAGCCTTGGGGCGTTCGGCGCCGGGGATCTGGCAAGAACGTGTGCGCTGGTGCCCCAGGATTTCCGGGTGAACTTTCCTTTTACCGTGGCCCAGGTGGTGATGATGGGACGATATCCCCATTTGGGACGGTTCGGTGCGCCCGGTGCCAAGGACCGGGAACTGGTGGACCAGGCCATGGCGGCCACGGGGATCAGCGATTTTTCCCATCGCTATGTGACGGAGCTGTCCGGCGGAGAACGCCAGCGTGTTGTCTTTGCCCGGGCCCTGGCCCAAGACCCCGCCTGCCTGATCCTGGATGAGGCCACGTCAAATCTTGACATTCGGCATACCTTGGCACTTATGAGCCTGGCGGCGGACAGGGTCAAAAACAGCGGCATGACGGTGATCAGTGTGATGCAGGATCTTAATCTGGCCGCGCGGTTCTGCCGCGCCCTGTTGTTTTTAAAGGATGGACGGGTTGTCGCCCATGGACCGGTGGACAAGGTGTTCACGGCATCGGTGATCCAGGAGACGTTTGATGTGCCGTCTCGGGTCTATTTCGATGAAACCATTCGATGCAAACAAGTTGTATTTTTATGAATGGGTTTGAACGAAACGTCACCCACCTGCCGTGTTGCAGCAAAATTTGCTTCTGGGCAACTTTGCGTCCAAACACGGTCTACTGTTTAGACGCATCCGATTTGATCTTGAACAAAAATTCTTAGTTTCGGACAGGCATGAATGAAGCACTTTAATTTAGTATTTTTTGCAGTTTCTTTGTTTTGGGCTTTGCCGGTGCCAAGTCATGCCGGCCATATTGTTACGGATGCCGGGGGACGCCGTATTCAGATTAATAAACCGTTTTTCCGGATTATCAGCCTCTATGGTGCCCATACCCGGAATTTGCAAACCCTTGGGCTTGATGACGAAATCATCGGCATCTGCCCCATGGACCGGTGGGACGGTAAACCCACATTTTCCTACCATGACGGGCTTGAAAAGTTTCTGGCGGCCCGGCCGGATCTGGTGTTGATCCGGCCTATGATTGATCGGGCCTATGCCTCCCTGGTGAAGGGGATGGAACGATCCGGTATCATTGTTGTTTCCCTGCAGCCCGGCAGTGTGGACGAGATGTTTGATTACTGGCTGGCCCTGGGGACCCTGACCGGTAAGATCAATCAGGCACGGCAGATGGTTACGGCATTCAAGGCGGACGTTGCCGGGATTTTGTCGGTGACCCGCAAGCTTCCGGATAAAAAAAAGGTTTACTTTGAAGCCATCCATTCCCGTATGAAAACCTTTGCACACGGCAGCATGGCGATCTTTGCCCTGGAAACGGCAGGCGGTGTAAACATTGCCCAGGATGCGCCCTCCGTTAGGGGGACCAATATCGCCTTTTACGGCAAGGAGCGGATTCTGTCCCATGCCCATGGGATTGATGTTTTCCTGGCCCAGAAAGGGGCCATGAACCAGCCCACAATCAAAATGATCAAAGCGGAGCCCGGATTCGATGTGATCCGGGCGGTGAAAGACGATCAGATTTTCATTGTGGACGAAAAAATTGTATCCCGGCCCACCATGGATTTGCTCAAAGGGATTCACACCATTGCGGAGATCCTCTATCCGGGAATACTTGGAAAAGGCGGTGTGCAATGAAGGGAATTGTGGTTGCAGGCGTTTCTTCCGGATGCGGAAAAACTACCATAACCCTGGGGCTGATGGCGGCATTCAAACGCCGTGGACTGCGGGTTGCCCCCTTTAAGGCCGGACCGGATTTCATAGATCCGGGCCACCACACGGCCATCACAGGCGTTGCCGGTCGTAATCTGGATGGGTGGATGCTTAAAAAAACGACCAACTTGGATATTTTCAAGCAAAACACCGGGGATGCTGACATTGCCGTGGTGGAAGGGGTGATGGGGCTGTTTGACGGATATGACGGCAGGTCCGAAGCCGGTTCCACGGCCCAACTGGCCAAATGGCTTGGCTTGCCCGTAATTCTGGTGGTGGATGCCCGGAGCATGGCCCGCAGCGCCGGGGCTCTGGTCCAGGGATTTGAAAATTTTGATCCGGACCTTAAATTTGCCGGGGTTTTGTTCAATAAAGTGGGCAGCCCCGTCCATCTGGAGTATCTGATCCAGGCCCTGGAAGGCAACGTGAAGATGCCGTGCCTGGGGGGCGTGGGCCGGAATCCGGACATTGGAATTCCTTCCCGGCACCTGGGGCTTGTCACCAGTGATGACCATGGTTTGGGCGATCAAATGCAAAATGCCCTGGCCGATGTGGCGGAAAATTGCCTGGATCTTGACAGGCTTCTGGATTCACTGCCTTGGATGGCTGCAGATACGCCGACGCCCCCAAAGAAAAGACCGCCATTTGTGCGCATCGCCGTGGCCCGGGATGCGGCATTCTGTTTCTATTATCCAGAAAATATAGAGCTGCTCGAACAGGCCGGGGCACAGATCATTTATTTTTCTCCGCTTTCGGAATCGGATCTGCCGGATGACATAGACGGCCTTTATCTTGGCGGCGGATACCCGGAATTGCATGCTGCAACCCTTGCGCGAAACACCGGATTTCGCCGGGCCGTTGCCCGGGCCTGCGAAAACAATATGCCCATCTATGCCGAGTGCGGCGGCTTCATGACCCTTAGCCGAACCCTGGAAGATTTAGAGGGAACGTGCCACGACATGGTCGGCTGTTTTGACTTTACCTGCCGTATGTCCAAACGGTTGCGGGCCCTTGGATACCGGGAAATCACCTTGGGCAGGGATACGATCCTGGGGCCGGCCGGCCTTACTGCCAGGGGGCATGAGTTCCATTACTCCAGCCTGGATGACCATAAGGAAAAAACAGTGTATAATGGTAGTGACCGGACCGGCCGCACCCGGATCGTGCCGGGGTTTGAAAAGAACCGGACCATTGGCAGCTACCTGCACCTGCATTTTAGAAGTAACCCGGACGTGCCTGTCCATTTTGTACAGGCGTGTTCTCAATACCAGAAAGAAAGGAAAACGTCTCGTAAATGAAGCCCCATGAAATTGAAGCAAAAAGCTTTGCCATCATTGATGCCGAGGCCGGTCCCCATAATTTTGATCCGGATGAGTGGCAAATTGTGCGGCGCATGATTCATACCACAGCGGATTTTGAGTACATGGATATGGTCAGGATTTCTGACAATGCTTTGGCTGCCGGGGTCAACGCCATCCGGAACGGGTGCACCGTGATCACGGATACCAATATGGCAAGAACCGGTATCCGCAAAGAACCTTTAGCAAAATTTGGCGGCCGGTGTGAATGCTTCATGGCGGATCCCCAGGTGGGAGCTCTGGCAAAGGAACGGGGCGTGACCCGGGCCCGGGTGGCGGTGGAAAAGGCCGCATCCATGATGGAAAACGGTATTTATGTGGTGGGCAACGCGCCCACGGCGTTGCTGCATCTGCTGGAGATGATAAAACGAAAAGAGGCTCATCCTGCCCTGGTTGTGGGGCTTCCCGTGGGGTTCGTCAATGCGGCGGAATCCAAGGCCGCTTTGATGGAGACCAACGTGCCGTATATTTCAAATGTGGGTCGCAAGGGCGGCTCCAATGTGGCGGCAAGCGTGATTAATGCCATTGCATTAATTGCCGGAGAAAGGAGGTAGCATGACCCTGGGTATTTTGTACGGTATTGGTGTGGGACCCGGTGATCCGGATTTTATCACCTTGAAGGCCGTTGACATTTTGAATACGGTGGACATGGTGTTTGCAGCATCCTCCACAAAAAATTCCCACAGCCTGGCGGCCGAAATCGCCAAACCCCATTTAAAGGCGTCCGTACCCATTCAAAGGCTGCCTTTTCCCATGATTCGGGACAAACAGGCCAAGGAATCCGCGTGGCAGGATAACGCTGAAACCGTCATCAGGGAATTGGAACAGGGTAAAAATGTTGCCTTTATTACCCTTGGGGATTGCATGACTTACTCCACTTACGGATATCTGATTAAATATATTAAGCGTTTAGCCCCGCACATTGAGATTTGTTCCATCCCGGGCATCACTTCATACCAGGCGGCAGCGGCCCGTATTAACACGCCTCTGGTGGAAGGCGAGGAGTCCATGACTCTTTTATCCGGTGTCATGGGCGGGGACAAGTTCCGGCAGATCAGCGACCATGCGGACAATGTAATTTTTCTTAAAGCGTATAAAAATGCCGGAGACATTGCCAAGGCCCTGGATGAGGCCGGCATGGCCGACAAAAGTGTGGGGATCGTCAAATGCGGGCTCGAAGATGAGCAGATCGTCACCAATGTGAATACGTTTGCCGAGAAAAAACCCGATTACTGGACTTTGATCATATCCAAAAAGAGCGGGCATTGCGTTGAATCCTAGGAAAAAAAAGAATAACGGCCTGGCCCTTTTAATCGGGTTTCTAATAACCGGTATCGTGCTTGGCGCAGGCCTTGTCTGGGTGGATGGTGTCTCCGCAGTAAAGCTGCCCGGCCGTCTGCTGTTGCCCCTTGGCCGGATGCTGGCCTTTGTCTGCATCGGCCTTGTGGCGGCCCAGGCCATTGATGACACGGGCTGGACCCGTAAACTGGGCGCCCTGGCCGCACCGGTATTCCGGTTTGCCAACTTAGGTAATCGGTGTTCCGCTGCATTTACCGCGGCCTTTTTTTCGGGGGTGTCGGCCAATGCCATGCTTCTGGATTTTTACAAGGAGAAGCAGATCACCCGGCGCCAGCTTTTTTTGACCAATTTTATCAATCAGTTCCCGGCTTTTTTTTTGCATCTGCCCATGACCTTTTTTATTGTGGTGCCCTTAACGCGCACGGCAGGGTTGCTTTACTTCCTGTTAACCTTTCTGGCCACCTGTGTACGAACGGTAGTGTTTGTCCTGTTCGGGCGTTTCTTTGTGACGGCCCAAAGTATAGGGCCTGTTGGGGGAAATGATGTGTTGACCGGGCAATCCCAGGATGCTTCAAAGAAGAAAAAAACGTTGATGCAGTCTTTAAAACAAAAGCTGCCCGCCCGGTTTTCACGGGTGATGGCCTTTGTGGTGCCGGTTTACACCGTGGTGTATGTGCTGACCGCGGCAGGTGCCTTTGATGCCATAGAGACCTTTATGACCCGGTTTGCCGTGCAACAGTTTGTCCCGGCCCAGTCCCTGAGCGTGGTGGTTTTGAGTTTCGCCTCGGAGTTCACCGCAGGATTTGCCGCGGCCGGGGCCTTGATGGATGCCGGGACCATCACCATGAAGCAGACGGTGATTGCACTGCTTTTAGGCAATATCATCGCGTTCCCCATCCGGGCCATCCGGCATCAACTGCCCCGGTACATGGGCATCTTTTCACCGGGTATGGGGATTTCTATGTTATTACTGGGCCAGGGGTTCCGGGTCGCAAGTATTATTTTTGTGGGGCTTGTATATTGGTTTGTCGGATAGAGTGCAGAAAAAATTACGCCAGGGATTTACCACGGGTACGGCGGCTGCGGCCGCGGTAAAAGCGGCCCTGGTGTACCTGTTTTCAGGTAAGGTCTCCGGATCGGTAAAAATCAACCTGCTTAACGGGCAGAAGATTGAAATTATTGTTGATTCGGTATCTTCATGCAATGATTTCGTCCGGGCCGTGGTGGTCAAGGATGCCGGGGATGATCCGGATATTACCCACCGGGCCAGGATTGGTGCCGTGGTGGGGTTGACAGATGATCCGGGGACGGTTCAGATCACCGGAGGTCAAGGTGTGGGCGTGGTCACCAAACCGGGTCTTGAAGTGCCGCCGGGTGAGCCTGCCATCAATCAAGGCCCCCGGAAAATGATCCGTGAAGCGGCCCTTCAGGTTCTGGGTCAATTTAATGCCAATTCTGGTGTGAGCGCTGAAATATTTGTGGAGAACGGCGAAGTTCTGGCCGAAAAAACCTTGAACCGTCGCCTGGGCATAGAAGGGGGCTTGTCCATTCTGGGCACCACAGGACTTGTCAAACCCTTGTCCCACGAGGCCTACACCGCCACCATCCGGTCGGCCCTATCCGTGGCCCGGGCGTGCGGGGGCGACCATGTGGTTTTGACCACGGGACGGCGATCCGAGCGGTTTTCCCAAAATTTTTTTACCGACCTGTATAACGAACACCCAGAGGCTTTTATACAGATCGGGGATTTTTTCGGCATGTCCATGGAATGCCTGGCTGAACACAAGATTCCCAGCGCCACCCTGGCCGTGTTTTTTGGAAAAGCCCTGAAAATGGCCCAGGGGTTTGTCCATACCCATGCCGCCAAGTCAGATCTAACCATGGACTGGCTGGCGGAGGTTGTTAAAAAAGAGGTCGGCAACATGGACTTGACTCGCAAGGTTTTAGCCGCAAACACGGCCCGGCATGCCTTTGGGATGATATGGCCCGGTTACCCGGAGGTGCTGGAAAACGTAGGCGCTGCAATGATCCGGTCTGCCGAAAAATTTTGCCCGGCACCGTGTCGGTTCAGAGCGGTGATTTATGATTTCCAAGGGACCGTTGCCTTTGATTCGCATTGGCGATTTTGAAAAGGTGGCCCGGGTTCTGCACATAGCCCAGCCTGGGGTATCCCGGCGGGTCAAGCAATTAGAGGCGCAGACCGGAACGGTGGGCGGATGCATCTAAACTATTGGCGCTTTTTTCCAGGCGGTTTCATGTTCCCGGTACACGGTCATAAAGGAATCTAAAAGCAGCTGTTCCTTGGTGTGAAAATGGTCGTTGCAGATCCCCCGGGAGAGTCCTGCACTTTCTGCCACCCGGATTTTAATTTGAGCTCGCAGATCCGGGTAACGGCAACAAACAATTTTCAACGCTGTCCTATTTTAGACAGCAGTGATATAATATATTAAATTATGCGCATAAGGAGCTTTGAATCGTAACGTTTAGATGGTTTAGTTTGGAGAACTATATAAAGCTCCATATCAGAAGATATTTAGACCCGGGAGTATTGCCATGAAACAGAAATATCTTGTCGTTTTGGGGGTGATATTCATTGCAGGCATTGCGTTGACAACAATTTTTCAATCCTCAAAAGACACCACCCCAAAAACAGTGTCGCCCTCCATAAAAAAATATTCAGGCCAGAAACTCTCTTTAATGGTAAACCAGTCCTTTCGCGTCGCAGGCAGATATCTCGCAGAAACATATAGGCAAAAAACTGGCGCAATCGTAGAGATAACAATCGTTCCTTACGAAGAATTAGAGCAGCGCATCATTGACAACCATAATTCCAATTCTTCTCAGATAGATGTTACCATGTTCTGGTATGTCTACCTCGGGCGTCTTGCAAAAGCTGGAATTCTATTTGACCTCACTGATTTTATCGACACCAACAGAGTGGAAATAGGGCCAGACGATTTTGTTCCAGTAATCTATGAG
Organism: uncultured Desulfobacter sp.; assembly: GCF_963666675.1. Taxonomy (NCBI): domain Bacteria; kingdom Pseudomonadati; phylum Thermodesulfobacteriota; class Desulfobacteria; order Desulfobacterales; family Desulfobacteraceae; genus Desulfobacter; species uncultured Desulfobacter sp. Next base: position 367,860 of record NZ_OY762929.1, read on the forward strand.
GCATACTCATCATACGACGGCAAACGCTGGGGACTTCCATTTGACGGGGACACGCATACCCTTTTTTACAATAAATTAATCCTCAAACGGTATGGGCTTCTCCCCCCTCAATCCTGGGAAGAATACCTCACTATTGCTAAATTGATCACAGAAAAGGGAAAAAACATCGGAGTGTACGGAAGTGCCATTATGGCACAGCCGACTCCCATAATACTGTTATCAGCTTTTATGAATCGCCTAAGCTCCTATAGCGGCAAACTCCTGGATGTTGATAATAAACCGCTCCTGTCTTCTCCTGAGGCGCTCAGGGCCCTCAAAGACTTGATGGAACAGTCAAAATATGCGCTGCCAACGCCCATGGAGACGAGTTTTCAAATCTGTGTGGATGCCTTCCTCGCCGGTCAGGTTGCCATGGTAGAGCAATGGACTGATCTGGGGGTCATGGCAGAAGATGATTCCAGATCCCTTATACAGGGACAATGGGGGGTGCTGCCATTGCCGATGGGGGAGCAGCAAAATTCCCCCATCTTATCTCTGAATGCAGGGTATTCATTAGGAATTCCAGCAAAATCAAACAATAAAGAATTAGCCAAGGAATTCCTGCTCTATGCCACCTCACCGGCCACAAGTAAACAACTCAGCTTAATTGCAGGCGGTAGCGGCGTCGATCCGGTACGGTTTTCTACAATAAATTCAAAGGAATATGCCAAAATTGCACCAGAGGTAAGTCAGTTGCAAAAAAAATATCTTCATCATGCAAAGGCTTGGCCGACCATACCCCAGATGCCCGAGATGATGTTTATATTAACTAAATACATTCATCTAACACTTGAGGGAATCCTCACCCCCGAGATTGCTTTAGAGAAAACTAACCAAGAGTGGGGACTGCTGCTTGCCGAGGGTTAAATGAGACTCCAGTATCGTCATAAGTTAATGCTTTTTATTAGCATGATTATTCTGTTTCTCACATTGACCATGATCCTTGTATCTCTTGAGCCTCTTTCCAGAAGCCGCCATAATATCGCAACTCAGGTGGAGACCATTGTATCAAAACAGGCAGAACTTTATCTCCAGCAAACTGTGAAACACCAGGCTGAAACGGTAGGCTATGCCATCAATCAAGCGCGTTCCGCAGTCGAACTGGCGGCAATCGTTCTGGGCAGAGAGCCTCTTCTTGAGCAAACCACATTTGACGAGATACTCAAAAGCCTTTTTTTAAAAGGGGGTGATTTTTGTAAATATGCATTTTTCATCCCGACAGACCAGCAGAGAATGTATATCTCGGGCAGGCCTCCCCTCTTGCCTGTGCCATTTGAATATATCTTTCCAGCTGCAGCTAAAAATCAGGACCGGCCTCTTCCTCATTTTGATCCAGTAGGACCTACCAAGGAAGCTGTACAGGACATTTATAGTCCAGTGTTTCGATCTGGATCCTTTATAGGGCATATAGGGGTGTCGATCTCTCTGCCTCGGCTCATTGGCTATTTCAGCGCCAAACAACCTGTACGCGGCAGTTCTACTTTTATTCTTGATGATCGCAGAATTCTCTTGGCAGCCCCGCCCCACGCACGGATAAAGCTGGTTCAAGCGTCGGTAGCCAGTCAACGGTCGCTTATCGATCTGAAAAAACATTGTGTAGCAGAAGCAGGGGGGATTTTGGAGAAGATGGCCTTGGGTGCTGAGAATATTGAACAAGTCGTGTTACAAAACAGTTACTATTTAATAACCTATACGCCAATAAAAGGAAGTAAGTGGCGATTAGGTATTCTTGCTCCCAGGGAAATTATTGCACAAGCCTCAAAACAAATTAAATCTTTTTTTTCAAAGGAAATGCACAATCTTGCAATTGTTCTGCTCATCTGGATCAGTATAGCCCTTGTTTTTTTTCTAATTGTTGGCAACATCCTCTCAAAACATTTTACCGAGCCGATAAGTAAAATGGCGAGACATGCCGGTAAACTAAAAAATGGCGAATTTAATCAGAAAATAGAAATTGACAGAAATGACGAGGTTGGTGACCTGGCAATTTCTTTCAATAGCATGGCAAATGAACTGGAACGATCCTTTGAGCTCATGGAACAAAAAATCCAGGAGCGAACCATGGCGCTATCCGAAGCTAATGATGCATTAAAAGATAGTGAAGCGAGGTACAAAAGCCTCTCTGATGCAGCCTTTGAAGGAATTATAATTAGCCAGAACGGAATAATTCTGGAGGTCAATAAAGAAGCATGCCGTATGACAAATCACCAACCTTCTGATTTCATCGGCAAGAGGTTGACCTATTTCGTCCCCCCTGAAGAGATTGAGAAAGTTGAGGCTTTTGTATTGACCGGTTCAGAGCAAACTTATGAGACGTTTGGGCTGCGTAAAGACAAGTCAATCTTCCCCATAGAAATTAGTGCCAAAATGATTACCTACAAAGGAAAGCAGGGCAGAGTGACCGCTGTCCGGGATCTAACAGATAAAAAGCTTGCTGAAGAAGAGATAAAAACCTTACAGGGTATAATACCAATCTGTATGCATTGCAAAGAAATCAGAGATGATAAAGGATATTGGAATAAACTTGAAAAATATATATCTGAACATTCCGAAGTCCAATTCACTCATTCTATCTGCGACGAATGTTTAGAAAAACTCTACCCGGAAGATGACGATTTAGGATAGCAGCCTTCTTTTTGTCAACCAAAGCATTGAAAACAACCGGTAACACTATAGAAATAGGACGATTGATTGAAAACGGGGAAGTGAGTTTCGAAATCTTTTCTCGCATTTGGCAAAAAAACGCCTGCCCGTTGCCGGGCAGGCGAAAAAAGATAAGGCCCAGGGTCGGAATAAAATCTTCCAAAATATGGCGCCGAATTTTTGAGCCTTATTCAAGGCGCTCGCTTGGGAGCATATTGAAATATGTGCCTAAGGGAGCAACAAAGAAGAAGGCCAAAAAGGCAAGCCATATGGGAGAATTTATTTTGATCATGGGCCTAAATGTGTAGGCGGGTTTTTTCCAATACCTGCCAAAACAAGAATTCCGGATCCCCGGCCTCCAGATCAACAGAAAGAGAGAGCGTTTCCCACCGCACCTCGTCCTTGAAAAAATCGTCTTCCGTCTGGTCTCGAATAAAGATCTCTGCACTGGCTTCGGCATAGGCCTTTCTCCTCCGGATATGCATCTGACGGCCGCGACCATATTTCCTGGGGTAGAACCATAAGGGGGATCAGGTCACCATGGCTGACTTCCACACCTTGATCAGGAGCCGACAAATTTGACTGAACGGCAAGGACAAGCGGACAATAAAAAAACCAGGGCTTTTGCGAAAAATCGATAGATGATTAAAATTTGGCCTGTTTGCTTTGCGTCCATAAATACATTAAGATTTTTTATGAGAAAGCCTGTGGGACACCTCATGAGCAAGAATGGTGCAATTTAAAACATGCCTCCAATTTTTCGGGGCAGCAGGATCAGGGAGAAATACATTCATGAATGAACCGGTTCATGTGATCGGTATGGGGCTTAGCCGGGCCGATCTCACTACGGCCCATCTGGATCTGATTAAAAGGGCGGATGTCCTGGTGGGTGGGAAACGGCAGTTGTCGTATTTTAAGGAGACACCGGCCTTGAAAAAAGAGATTTCAAGCCCTTTGACCGGGGTGCTGGACTTCATTGAGTCAAATCGGGGGACTGGGCTTGTGGTGGTAATGGCCTCGGGGGATCCCTTGTTTTTCGGTATCGGTAAAATTCTGATCACACGCCTGGGGGCGGATCAGGTTGTCGTCCATCCCAATGTCACCAGCATGGCCGCCGCCTTTGCCCGGCTCAAGCGGCCCTGGCAGGATGCCGCATGGGTAAGTCTGCACGGCCGGGATAATATGTTTGCCCTGGCAAAAATCATGGAAGACAAGGACTTGATATGCGTGCTTACTGATCCTGAAAAGGATCCCTGGATCATTAAAAAACAGGTGGATTCCCATGCCTGTGCCTGGCAGATGTGGGTGCTTGAGACGCTGGGTACCCCGGACGAGAGAATTATCCCTGTGGATGAGCAGACGGATGCGGCGCTGGTCTTTGCCCAGCCCAATGTGGTGATCCTTCAAAAAGGTGAATTGGCGGCCCCGGGCGGGCCCTTGCGGTTGGGTTGCCCGGACAACTGGTTTGTTCATGAAAAGGGACTGATTACCAAGGCTTCGGTTCGCGTACTTTCTTTGGCCGCTTTGGAGTTGGCGCCTGACAATATCTTGTGGGATCTCGGGGCAGGTTCCGGGTCCGTGGGAATTGAAGCCACCTTGTTTTTGCCGGATGGGTTCGTCTATGCCGTGGAAAAAAATAAACATCGTATCGAACAGATTCGGGCCAATGTTAAGCGCTTTGCCGTGAAAAATCTGTCTGCTGTTCAGGCGCAGCTTCCCGATGGGATCGCAGATTTACCAGGGCCGGACCGGGTTTTTATCGGCGGTTCCGGCAAAGATTTGAATCAGGTGCTCAACGTGGTGGTAAGCGTTTTAAAACCTTTGGGAAGAATTGTGATCAATACCATATTGATGGAAACCTTGCATCTGGCGGTATCGGTGCTGGAAGACAAGGGATTTGAGGTGGATATAACCCAGGCACAGATCAGCAAATCCAGAAAGATGCCCTGGGGGCGGCGCATGGAGGCGTTGAATCCCGTTTGGGTCATCGCCGCGCAAAAAGGAAAACCATGATGAACATGACCAAAAAATATCCGATTATATTTACCGGGGCAGGGCCGGGGGCGCCGGACCTGATTACGGTCCGGGGTATGAAGGCTCTCCAGGCGGCCGATTATATTCTTTACGCCGGGTCTTTGGTGCCCGAAGCTGTTTTGACCTGGGCGGGTGATGGGGCGAAAAAAAAGTCCAGTGCCGGTATGCACCTGGATGAGATGGTGGCGGTCATGGCTGATGCCTGGGGCAAGGGGCTTAGGGTCGTGCGGCTGCACACCGGCGATCCCTCCCTTTACGGGGCCATTGCCGAACAGATGCGGCTGCTGGACCGGCGCCGGATTCCCTACAAAGTGATCCCGGGCGTTACGGCGGCCTTTGGGGCGGCTGCGGCCCTCAAGGTCGAATACACGGTTCCGGAACAATCCCAGACCTTGATCTTTACACGGATCTCCGGCCGGACTCCGGTGCCGGAAAAAGAGTCCCTGGAAAGTCTGGCGGCCCATAAAGCCTCCATGGCCATTTATTTAAGTGCCGGCATGGCCGGAAAGGTACAAGAAATTTTGTCGAGAACCTATGGGCCCACCGCACCCGTGGCCGTGGCCTATCGGGTCAGCCACCCAGAAGAGCACATTTTTGTTACTGTTGTGGAACGTCTGGCCGAAACCATGGCGGAGAACGAGATCCGGCGGCTGGCACTTATTCTCGTGGGACCTTTTTTGCGGTCGGAGACGGATGCCAGGTCTCTGCTGTATGACCGGACCTTTGCCCATGGATACCGCAATAAGGATTGAGCCGCTAAAAACGCCCGGACAAAATATTTGACCGGGCGTCCAATGGCTTGTCGTGTTTTAAGGTGGATCAGCTTGTTTTCTGTTCATCGCAACTGGTCTCTTTTGCCAGCATCGGGCAAAGGCCAAGGTTGTCCTTTCTAAGTTCTTCAACGATGGCTTCATTGCCCTCTGATGCATCAAGTCCGATCCAGGCATGAACCGCATCGGTGGCAAATCCCTGCATTCTCTCATCTCCCACGCGAATAAGCGGACGTTTGATGAGTATGGGATTTTTTAACATCAAGTCCAGGGCCTCTTCTTTGCCGGCAGTGTCCGGGGTCACTTCTCCTGATTTCACCAATGGTGCGGTTCTGTTAAACCAGTCCGCCACAGGCTTGTCTCCAAAATAAAGAAGCAGTTCCTCCCGGGTCCACGGGGTTTCCAAGATATTTTTTCCGGTTACATCATGGCCTGCAGCGGCAAGCCACTTTTTTTGTTTGGTGTTGTTGATGCAACCGGGTTTTTCGTAAAATGTAACCTGGGCCACAATCTCTCCTCTTTTTGCAGGAAAGTCCGGGTAAATTACACAGAACTTTCAGTTTTCGTTGTGGGCTCAGCCAGGGTGCTTAATAGACCGGCCCAGCCCCAGGCTTTATTTGGTGCTGTTTGCAATGGTCCTGACGGATACGATATTTTCCCAGTCATAATAGGTATTGATCTTTTGTCCGCCTTCTTCTTCGGTGATGCGGACGAACTCTTCACCGAGAAAGAAGGTGGCGCCATCATATATCTTGCCGTCGTTGACCTGGCAGTGGATATCTTTTCTCAGCTTCCGGGACAAGGTGCCGTGGACAGGCATGGATGCATATTCAAAAATTTTTTCCAGTGTTGTTTTTTTCATTGTGACTCCTTTGCAATGTGACAGTTGTGTTTCTATGGAACCCAAGTCGTGTGTCAACTCAAGTTGGTGGTTACGCTTATGAATTCCTCCCTGATTATGATTGCCGTTCTGTTCATCAAGTTCGTTCATCAACGCTTCTCATAGTACATCCAAAAATGATGCCGAAGCGTTTTAAAAGAGACACGAAATGGAAAATGTGTGGCAACTATTTGGAATTATATATCTAATTTGGGTCGGTTTTTAAAACGACCGCGTTGGGTGTGGCAAAAAATATTACCATACGAATATTTTAATACAATTTTGTATTATTATTAATACAATATTGTGCATAGGGAGAGGGTAAGCGTTTCGGCCGGATAGAATTTGCCATGGGATGTGACGTGAACTTGGCGTTTAAAATAGCCGTGGCACAAGCTCCGGATTCGTAAAAATTAAAAAATTCATGTTGTTATGAAATAAGACCTGGCTGGCAGGAAGCTTCCGTCATCTGATTTCGGTGTGAACGCAGCTTGGTGGTGGATAATGATCATCGCCTTGAACCTGAATGCGATCAGGATAATCATATGAAACTTTTTTCATCAAAAAAATGGAACTTTTCTACCGACCATGGGGTAACTGTGTCTAAATTACACCTTAATTAAGATGAATTGTCCTGCAGGCGAGATTAACGTTACCCTAAACGTCGTTTTTCAGGCATAAATAGCCGCACTCCGAGAAAAAATTCCCCGAAATTGTCCTTGGACAGGTGTTCAACAATTTAGGCGGAGGATTTGGGGTTTTCTAAAGGGTTTGACAGATGACAAAGAAAAAAATAGAGTATGGATTTAGTATTACTAACACAGATAAGGAGGTGCCCCCTCCCACCCTCCAAAAAAATATGCAGAGAGCTGTATTTCTTTCAACTTGAACTCGAAGGAGGAATCCATAGTTGAGAATTCCGGAGATGAAAAAATGACGCCTTATCATAAATCCGCATATGAGTTTCATGAAGAGTTGAAGTCCCAGGGGGTGTTTTTCTTTTTCAACGGCACCCTCTCCCAGAATCTGCTCAAGGATATCATCCGAAATATTCACTGCCGCAAGGAGCTGGAGATTGCCACAAGAACTCAGCTCAACCGGATCATATCCATTGTCATCGAGCTTCTGCAGAATGTGACCTTCTACTCCTCGGAGCCTGCGAAATATTGCGGCAACAAGAACTTCTGCGATATCGGAGACGGAATACTGATGATCGGCCGCAGAGACGATGCTTTTTTCATCTCTTGCGGAAACCCCGTGGAGCGGAGCAAGGTCGACATCATCCGCTCCAAGGTGGAGCGGCTCAGTCGTATGGATCGAAGTGAAATCGTTCAGTTCTATCGCGGCCAGATCAATCAAGTCAGGGACGAGGAGGGCATGGGTGCCGGCCTGGGATTTATCGAAATCGCAAAAAAATCGAGCCGCCCCCTTGATATTACATTTGATAGAGTGGATGAAGACCGTTCCTATTTTTCCATCACAAGCTATGTATGACGGGGAATGATATATGGATACACCAAATATAGCAGCAACGGAAGATACGCCTCTGGTGAAATTCGATTCCGAAGATCGAAGCCTAACCATCAGAGGTAACAGCTTCCCTGAAAGCACATTTGTATTCTACAAGCCGATCATCTCATGGCTGGAGGGTTATCTTGCAAGTGACCCCCCCGGGGTATTTGTCCTGAATATGGACATCGGCTATTACAACAGCAGTTCCTCGAAGGTATATATGAATATTTTCAACCTCTTGAACAACAAGGGCGCCGAGGGTTGCGCCATCGTTGTAAACTGGTACTGCGACAGTGAAGACGAGGATGCCCACGAAGACGGCGACGAGTTCCGGATGGGAATGGAATCGATTACCTTTAATATAGTCTCAAAGGATCTCTCCTAAATGACGACAACATCCCTGTTCAGCTTTGAAGAGAACGTCGTCAGCCATACCGAAATCGTTTTAGCCGATTCCAGTCTCTCCTTCGAACGCCTCAGAGAGGAGTACAGCCGGCTGGCCGCTAATTTCAAACAGCTTCTCAACGAGCATAAGCGCCTGATCCGCATGAACGACAGGCAGCAGAATCAGATGAACCGTCTCAATCACGATCTCAAGCACGCCAAGGAGGCGGCGGAGGCGGCCACAAATGCCAAAAGCGATTTTCTGGCCAACATGAGCCATGAAATCAGGACGCCCATGAACGCCGTCATAGGCCTTTGCCTCCTGATCTTAAAAACCGATCTTTCCCCCAAACAGCTTGACTATATCAACAAGGTCAGCGCATCGGCCCACACCCTTCTGGGCACCATCAATGAGATCCTGGATTTCTCCAAGATCGAAGCCGGCAAACTCGACTTCGAAGATACGGAGTTTTCCCTTGTTGACCTTTTGAAAAACCTGCCGGATCTTTTTTATTCGAAATGTGCCGAAAAAAAGATCCGGCTGAGCATCGATATAGACAAGCAGATCCCCTGTTGTCTTGTGGGCGACCCCCTGCGGCTGAACCAGGTTCTCGTAAATCTGACTACCAATGCCGTGAAGTTCACCCTTCAAGGACATATCCATGTCCAGGCTTTGTGTGTGAAAAAGGGAGAGGATCGAATTCGTCTCAGGTTTGAGGTAAAAGACACCGGCATCGGCATGACGAAGGCGCAGCAAGAGCTGGTATTCTCCCCCTTTACCCAGGCCGATTCGTCCACGTCCCGCAAGTTCGGCGGTACCGGTCTGGGCCTCACGATCTGCAAACGTATCGTGGAGATGATGAAGGGGCGGATTGGGGTGTTCAGCTCCTCTGGAGAGGGCAGCACCTTCTGGTTCGAAGCCGAGTTCAGCACAGCCTGCGGAGCCCCTGCGGATCCATGCGTGCTGTCGGAAAAGACAAATTCCCTTAAGGCCGGAGGGCCGGATATCATTCCGGATTCCCCCTCCCTTGAAGGCGCCGAGGTTCTCCTGGTGGACGACAACGAAATCAATCTTCAGGTGAGCAGAGAGATAATGGAATGGGGCGGAATCCGGGTGACCACGGCTTCCACGGGAATGGAGGCCCTCCTCAAATTCACCGAAACCCTGAAGGGCCCAAGGCCTTTTAAGGCCGTTGTCCTGGATATTCAGATGCCGGACATGAATGGCTATGAGATGACCCGGAAGATCAGAAAACTGGAAATGCATGTCGGGAGCGTGCCAGTTCCCATCATCGCCCTCACATCCCATGCAACAAAAGGGTACCGTGAAAAATGCATCCAGGCAGGGATGAACGATTATGTGACCAAACCCGTCGAGGTGGCCCTTCTGTTCAATACCCTTTTAAGATGGATTGATCCCGACACTCTGTCCCCACCCAGGATCAAAGGCGCCCCCTCCCGCACCCGGGAAGCGGCCCTCCCCCTGAAAGACAATGATTTTCCGGTTCACCTGCCCGGCCTGGATATATCGGGAAGCCTGCCCCGTCTCAGGGGATCCACGGATCTGTACTTGAAACTTAGCACCTTGTTTCTTGAAAATTTCCGTGATTTAAAACAGGAGCTGCAGCAGGGATTTGAAAAGGAGGATATAGGAAAAATCGAGTATCGGCTGCATGCCCTCAAGGGGGCTGCAGGAAATATCGGAGCCCTACACCTGTTTGCGGGAGCAGATGAGCTGGAAACGATCATCAAAGAGAAACGCAACAAGGAACTGGCGCCTGCCCTGGAATATTTCAACCTGTGTATAGACGAGGTGACGGCATCCTTAAGGTCCCTCGTGGACGCCGTGGGAGAAAGCGCTCCGGCCGATCACCAATGTGCTGAAGAAGGATGGAAAAAGGTGGACATCGGCGTCGTGGGTTCGCTGATCAAGGAGATCATCGAACTTCTGGAGGAAGATTTCGATGAGGTGGAAAAGCGGATCAGCAAACTCAAAACAGCCCTTGGGCCCTGTGGCGAAAGCCCGGAGTATACCGTTATTCTTCAGAGCATCGACAACTTCGAGATGGATGCAGCCCTGGTCGGCCTTAAAAAACTTTCTGAAAAACTGGACATCAGGCTATAGATATCATGGAGCTCGAACGCCTTTATGAAAACTGAAAAAATACTGATCGTGGATGATCTCAAGGAGAACCTCTTTGTCTTAAAAGAGGCCCTCAAAAGCCTGTACAAGATCGTTACCGCGCTCAGCGGTGAGAAAGCCCTGGCCATTGCCCGGGGCGAAAATCCGCCGTCCCTGATACTGCTCGATATCATGATGCCGGATATGGATGGGTATGAAGTCTGCAAAAGACTCAAGGCCTCGCCAAGGACCTGGAACATTCCGATCATATTTGTAACGGCGGTCAAGGAATCCGTTGATGAAGCCAGGGCTTTCAGCCTCGGCGCCGTCGACTATATCACCAAGCCCTTCAATCCGATCATCGTGCAGGTGAGAGTGGAAAATCACCTGAGGCTAAGGAGAAAGAGTGAACTGCTCGAACAGCTGGCAATGGTCGACGGCCTCACGGAGATTCACAACCGGAGATTTTTTGATGATGCCCTGGCCAATGAGTGGTTTCGTGCAAAAAGGGGTGGCCGCGCCCTTTCCCTCCTGTTGCTGGATATCGACCTGTTTAAACTCGTAAACGACCATTACGGACATGCCGTGGGTGACGATTGCCTTAGAAAGATTGCCCGAACCCTCGCAGACTCCCTGTGCAGGGCAAGCGACCAACTATGCCGGTTCGGCGGCGAGGAGTTTGCGGTGATCCTGCCCGAAACGGAAACAGAACGTGCGTTGGAAACCGCGGAAAGACTTCGAAGCAGGGTCGTGGCCCTTAACTATCCCCATGCATACTCTCATGTGGCGGACTGTGTTACCGTGAGTATCGGCGTGGCCACCCTGTTCCCGAACGGAAGTAATTCAAAAGAAGACCTTATTGCCATTGCCGACGCAAGCCTGTATGAAGCAAAGGCTGCGGGGCGCAACCGAGTGATCGCTTCCCTGCCCGGCAAAGGTCAGGCCGGTTCATGCTTACGGACACCTGAGCGGATGCATTCGGATTGCGACCGCATTTGTTTTAAAAATTTTACCCCAAGGAGAGTTCAAATGCCATTTATCAACATCAAGTTACTCGAAGGCGCCCTGACGGATGAGGAAAAGGAAGAGGTCATCAGGCGCGTTTCCGAAGTCGTTGCGGAGGTCAGGGCGCGGCCCCTTCCCATGGAAAAGGTGCTGTCCCATACTACCTGCATTATCGAAGAAGTTCCCCTGAACCAGTGGGGAATCGGCGGCAAGGTGGTTCCCAAATCGGCCTTGTCGAAAAAAACCGAATAAAACATACTGGGTATTGATCTAAACCATAGTGGCTAATAACTGACGGGCAAGAGTCGATTACCGATGGACATCTACTAAGAACTGAGAGGAAATATTATTATGAGCGCAGAAGAGATTACGGTAAAGAAATCCCATAAGATCGACCAGAAAATAAGAGATATCTGCATCAACTATATGGAGCTTATGTTGACCTGCGGCAGGGATGAAAAAAAACGCGACAGCTTTATCGAGGATCCACGTCCCTATTTGAACGGTATCGGTATGGTGATACCGGAAAAGGTTGCCATCCATCTTAAGGTCGGGCAGAGTTTTCCTGCTCTCCACCTCAAGACGGCGGAGGGAAAGATTGCGATCTATGAGGGCAAACTATCCCTTAAGGTTGTCGAGGAGATGAGGGACCATACGAAACATATGGAAAAGGTCGTATTGAAAGAGCCGGGCGAAATTGATGTCAACGTCCACGCATCATTGAATGACCCCGACGTACAGGGCGTTGTCGTGATGCCGTTTTTTGATCTCTATACCGATATCCTCGGAGAGGTTAAATTCCAGGATGGTGCGGAGATTATCCTGACAAGCTGTTAGTTCAGGTTATCACGACAAGGTCGTTAAAGTGAGTCATCAAGTCTCTAACCGGGGATCATTGAACTATCGAAACTCTCCTTTTAGGGGCTTTTTCTTTTAGTTATTTTTAGGTGTAAATCCTTTCGGCAGGCTGTTACGGAATAGATAATTTTTCCAAGTTCAAGGCGAAGCAATTGTGGAAAATTAGCATTCCGTAACAGCCTGTCGCGGGAAGATAAGGGCCAGATATGAATATTGCCGATTATAAGATAATGCAAAAGCTGTATCACGATCAGAAGTATATCGTTTACCGCGCCCGACATAAAGAGACCGCTTCGTCCCGCATCTTGAAAGTACTGGAGAAAAAATCAGCATTTCACCTTAAATACCTGCACGGCCTTCAGAACGAATATGAGCTGCTTTGCCGGGTTACCTCCGACTATGTGGTCAAACCAATTGATTTTATTACAACCGGCGATTTCAGTATCCTTGTACTGGAAGATATCGACGGGCACACCCTGAAGGAGGAGATTCAAAGCGCCCCCCTCTCCCTTGCCGGATTCCAGGTGATTTCAGGGCAACTCATGGAGGCCATTTCAGCCGTTCACCAGCAGGATATCATTCACCGGGATATCAATCCCGACAATATCATATGGAATCCAGTCAGTGCCAAAATCAACCTTATCGATTTTGATCTCGCCACAAAGTTCAACCAAAAAATTTCATACAACGGCAATCCCGATTCCCTGGAAGGCACATTGTCCTATATTTCGCCGGAGCAGACAGGAAGGGTAAACCGCCGTGTGGACCATCGGTCGGACCTCTATTCCCTTGGAATCACCTTTTATGAAATGTTCACCGGCGTTCCTGTTTTCGCATATGAAAATCCCCTTGAAATCGTTTATGCCCACCTGGCCCGCTCCCCCTTGCCACCCCATGAATTAAATACAACGCTGCCGAACACCCTTTCCCGCATCATACTTAAATTGATAGAAAAAAATCCAAGGAAACGCTATCAATCCGTTCAGGGCCTGCAATATGATCTTTCCAGGGCGTTCGAAAACATCGAGGCAACGTTCACCCTCGGAGAAAAGGATTACACGGGGAAACTTCAGGTTACGGAGACGTTGTACGGCCGGATTGATGAAAGGTCATCCCTCTTGGCAGCATACCACAGGCTTGGGCAAAAAAAGAGGGAGGTGGTTCTGGTTGCCGGTCTTCCCGGAACCGGAAAAACATCCCTTGTAAGCGAACTCCATAAACCCATCACCCGGGATCAGGGATATTTTCTCAGCGGGAAATTTGATCAGCTGGAGCGATCGGTTCCCTACTCGGCTTTGGGCCTGGCCCTCGGCCAGTTCTGCGATCTGCTTTTGGGCAAGCCGCAGGACGTGCTGGATCAATGGAAGGCGCGTATTCTAAATGCCGTGAATCCGTTGGGAAAGCTGTTGACGGATATTGTTCCCAACCTCGTGGAGATCATCGGCAAACAACCCGACATCCCTGAAATCGGCGGCGACCAGGCGATGGGGCGTTTTAACCATGTGTTTTCCTCTTTTTTAAAAGCCGTTGCAATCGAAGAGAAACCTGTCGTCCTGTTTATAGACGACCTGCAATGGGCCGATCTCGAATCCCTCTCCGTGTTGAGTCTGATCAGTGAAGACATTGAAAATTCATATCTCCTCGTTGTCGGCGCATACAGGGATAACGAAATCACCACCGACCACCCCTTCCTGCCCTTCATCCAAAGACTTGCTGAGAACAATATTCAAGTCACCACCATTAATGTCGGCAATCTCAGGCCAGCCGATGTTAAAGAATGGCTTGCCCATACGTTGCGGTCCGATACGGATCCTGCGGCCACCGAAGATCTGGCTGACCTCATCTTTCAAAAAACTGGGGGTAATGCGTTCTTTTTCAATCAGTTTTTAAAGAATCTCCACGCAAGGGGGCTCCTGGACTTTGATTTCAAATATCGAAGGTGGTCATGGGATACAGCCGAAATAAGGGCTTTGAACATAACGGACAATGTCGTGAACCTGCTGGTGCAGAAAATAGAGCTGCTATCAGATGAAATTCAGGGCATTTTAAGGCTGGCCGCATGTATCGGAGAGACCTTTGAACTTTCTACCCTGTCCGTTATTTCAGGTCGATCAACAGAAGCACTGACCCTGCTGCTAGAAGCCGCCTTAACCCAAGAACTGATCCAGGCCGAAGGAGAAAGCCGGTACAAATTTATTCATGATCGAGTTCAACAAGCCGTTTACACCATGATAGATCTTTCGACCCGACAGAAACTGCATCTTTCCATCGGCCGCCTGCTCTTAAATTCCATGGCGCTGCCGGATCGATTCCATGAGATAAAAGAGGTCGGAAATGTTCTTTTCAAGGTCGTCAACCACCTCAATATGGGCTTGGACCGGATCCGCGATAATGATGAGAAACTGATCCTTGTAAGATTGAACCTCTCTGCAGGTAAAAAGGCAAAGCGCTCTGCAGCCTTCAAGATCAGTACGGATTATATCAGGACGGCCCTTGGGCTTCTACCTGAAAACCATTGGCAAAATCATTATGATCTGACCCGGGAAATATATGATCAAGCCATTCAATGCTATTTCCTGTCCCGGGATACCGAGCAGCTTGAAGCCCACATCGACACCGTTTTATCATCGGCAGTTTCAGTATCCCACCGCTCCGTTGCCCATGAATACCGCATTATGAACCTTATCGCGCAAAATCAGCATCTTCTAGCTGCGGAAAAGATCCTGGAGATATTCACATCCCTGGGCGTTTCCATTCCAACCAAACCGGAACCTTCCCATATCGGCAGGGAAATCAACAGTACGCAAACCCTGATAGAACGTTATGGTATGGATAATATCATAAATCTGCCGCCGATGGATGACCCGGAAACAAGGCTGATCCTGCGCCTTTATTATACGGGCGCAACGGCCTTCATGTTTTCCAAGTACCAGAACATACTGCCGCTTTTGACCTCAAGGATGACGGCGTTGATCCTTGAGAACGGGCTCTGTCCGGAAACGCCTTATGTTCTTTGTCTCTACGGCACCGTACGAATCGTTGCGGGTGATATTTCCGGGGCGTATAAGCTTGGAAATATCGCCCGTGAACTGATCGAAAACAGGTTATGCGACGATGCCATGAGCGTGAGATCCATCACCCCCTTTTACCTTTATATAGCAGGGAACCGGCAGCATTACAGGGAGGTATCGCAAAGCCTGATAGACCTTCACCCCTTTGCGCTCAATGCCGGCGATTATGTTTACGGCGGCTATATTATCGCCCACTACATGGCGTTTCTGGCGCGTAGCGGTACCCCACTCTCCGTCTGGCATGAAAAGCTCATCTTCATACGCCCACATCTCTCCCTTCAGAAGGAGAGAATTATGCTTGCGCTCTTTGCCTCCGACATACACCTGAATGCCGAACTGACCGGTCGGGAGCTCCCTTCGGAGATCACCGAACTGGATTTTGAAAAGATATCCAGCGGTCTGCCCCCCGATGCCCTGAGGCTATGCAGGATGTGCGAGTATCTGATGCGGGTAAAATCCGCATTCATCTTTGAACGCAACGACCGACTGTCTTCCGATGTCGAGATTTTCGAAGAAAGCTGGAGTCGGATCCGGTCACGCCTGACATACATCACCAGCGATTACTACCTCTATTTCACCCTGGCCTATCTGCACCTCCACACCATAACAGAGGATGAAAAAGAGAAAGCATCGTTCCTTACAAAGGCTGCGGCAGGCTTGAAAGTGATGAAAAGCTGGGCAATAATCGGCTCTACCAATTTCTCCCATAAATACCATCTGCTGCAAGCTGAAATGCACCGCATACAAGGAGATTTTTTCCATGCGGGGGAGCATTACGACCGGGCAATCGAAAAAGCAATTGAAAACGCGTATATAAACGAAGCTGCCATTGCAAACGAACTTGCTGCCAGATTCTACATGCAGAACGGGCGCGACAGGATCGCCTCCCTGTATTTCAGCGAGGCCAGGGCATGTTATCAACAATGGGGAGCCGCTGCAAAGGTGTCCCACCTCGATACCAATTATCCCAAGTATACGGGCCATTCATCATATCCGGGTAAGACCGACATGAACTTCACGACGGGAACCGTGGCCGGAAGGAACGCAGGCCACCTGGATATCGCCACCATTTTAAAGGCATCCCAGACCCTTTCTAAAGAGGTTCAGTTGCAGCAGCTTCTGGACAGGATGCTCAGAATCCTGATGGAAAACGCAGGGGCCCGGACAGTTGTCCTGATTCGGAATCAGGACGGTCGTCTGCTCATCCAGGGAGAGGGGCGCCTGGAGACCGGAACTCAGGTGCTCCAGGCATTGCCCGTTGACGATTCCCGGAACATCCCCCTTGCCGTGATCCATTTCGTGGCCCGTACCCGGGAGACCCTGGTTTTTGAAAACCTCTCCAGGAGTCCCGAATACGGTTCAGATGATTATATCACCCGACATCAGCCGAAATCCGCCGTCTGTTTTCCCATCATCAAGCAAACGGAACTTACCGGTATGGTTTACCTTGAAAACAACCTGATCGAAGGGGCCTTCACGCCGTCACGCCTGGAGGTGCTCAGCATGCTTTCCACCCAGATTGCCATCTCCATGGAGAATGCCGAACTCTATGAAGACCTGGAGGAAAAAGTTCGGCAGCGAACCCATGACCTTCAGAAGGTGAACGAAGAACTCGAGGAGAGCCACAGGGAACTTGCGAAAAACCACAAGAAGATTACCGACAGCGTCACACAGGCCGTGCGCATCCAGGACGCGGCTCTGCCCGACGATGGGACCATTGCGGAGCTTCTGCCGAACCATTTTATTTTTTTCCGTCCCTGTGCAACGGTCAGCGGAGATTTCTACTGGATTCGGAAAATCGAAGACAAGATCATCACGGCGGTTGCAGACTGTACGGGACACGGCGTCCCCGGTGCCCTGGTCAGCATGCTGGGCATCGCTTTTCTCAATGATATCGTGCCGAGGATGGCAGAACAGAAAAGGCTCTTTCCCGACCAGATCCTGGGAGAGCTCAGGACAAAGGTAAAAACCGCCTTCAAGCAGCACGGTGATCCCGCTGAGCAGCAGGAGGGAATGGATATGGGGCTTTGCACCATCGATCTTAAAGCCCGGAGAATAAGGTTCTCAGGCGCCCATCATCCCCTGTTGATAATCAGGGACGGGAAGCTTTTCGAGTTCAAGGGCGACAGGATGCCCATTGCCGTTCACCACAGGGAGAAGCCTTTCACGGCCAATGACATTTCATTCGAAGAAGGCGATATGCTCTATCTGTTTTCAGACGGTTTCATCGATCAGATCGGCGAGAAATCCGGAAAAAAATTCATGAAGGGACATTTCAAAAAACTGCTCCTGGATATCTGCCAGACCCCCCTGCATCAACAAAAAGAAACATTATACACCCGGTTTAAAGAGTGGAAGGGCAACTTTCCGCAGGTCGACGACATCCTGATTCTTGGATTCCGGCTTTGAACGGATCGGCCGGCATCCCATGCCCTGCCATATTTAACCATCATGAGTGAATAACGAGTTTCATACCATGACCCAAAACGAAGATAAAAATATAGCCAGTAGAATCAATTCGGCCCTGTCCGGCGGTGATGTCCTTTTTATCGTTCCGCCGTTTTCCAGATCCTGTCTCGGTGCCATGCTGGACCCCCATCTCCTTCAGTCCATCTCCATCGACAGCGGTCTTGGGGCCGAAGTCCTCTATTTGAACGTGCTACTCGCCTCCATAATCGGCATCGATCGATTTGAAAAAACCGGCAACGCACCCAGATCCTGGATGGCAGGGGAACGGCTGTTTGCCCGGGCCGCTCATGCGCTACCGCGGCTGGGCGTTCCCCAGGAGGAACGCTTTGCCCTGGGGGAAAACAAAAAGAGAAGACCTTCTCCGGCTCCCCACCCGGTAGATCCTCAATTCGATCCACTGCCCTGGCTTGATCTGGAAGAGACCTGCTTCTCATTCGCGGACCAGGTGGCACCTGTGGTAGCAGCAAGGGGATACAAGATCATCTGGCTCAATATCGGCTGGGAACAGATCAACTGCGCCCTTGCCCTTATCGACAGGATAAAGTCAGCCGCACCCGATACCCTCTTCATGATAGGGGGGCTGAACTGCGAAGCTGCCATGGCAAGGGGCATTGCGGCGCTGAATAGTAATGTGGATTATATATTCGAAGGAGAAATCGAGACGGCATATGCACAGTTCATAAAAGGATATACCCAAGGAAAGCGTCCTGGCCATCGCATCCTCAGGGGAGGCCCCGTAGAGGATATGGACCTGTTACCCCTGCCCGACTATGCCGCCTATTTTCACCAGGCGGACCTTTTTCTGGGAGACAAGCGCCCGGAAAAACTGGCCCTGGCCTATGAAACCAGCAGGGGATGCTGGAAAGGGCAGGCGCAGCGATGCGCGTTCTGCGGCCTGAGTTGCGATGAACGGATCCAATACCGCTTCAAGAGCCCTGCAAAGGTCCGCTCCGAACTCGCTGTGATCAGCAAAAAATATAAAAATATCATCGTGTTCATGACAGATCACACCCCGCCGGCCTCCTACTACCGGGAACTGTTTCCCACGCTTAGGCTTCCGGACGGTTTTTCCATGCGCTATCAGCTGCTGGCCGCACTGACCCTCAAGGATCTGATCAACCTTAAGAAAGCGTCTGTCAACCGCATACAGCCCGGTATCGAGGCATTGACCACCCCGCTCTTGAACACCATCCACAAGGGGGTAAAGGCCCACCAGAATCTCGCTCTGCTTCGAAATGCCATGTCCACGAATATCTTTGTCTACTGGTATCTGCTCTGGGGACTGCCGGGAGACCGGCCCGAGGATTATGAGAAGACCATTGAGCTCATTCCCCTGCTGCGGCATCTGCAGCCGCCCGAACTCCTGGCCCACGTACGTTTTGAAAAATTCGGGCTCTATGTGGAGCGCCCGGAGGATTACGGAATCACGAACCTGCAACCGGAAAAGGCCTATGCAGCGATCTTTCCTGAAGATGCCGACCGGGAGAAACTGGCATTCCGTTATACCGGTGATTACCCCTGCGGCTCCCATGATCGGCCCGACATAATCCAAAGGCTTGAAGAGGAGATTCGTACCTGGAAGGATTCCTGGAGAGCGGTCAGTCTGGTCATGGTCCTGTTCTGGGATCAATATGTGATCCATGACACCCGATTCGCCAGCCAATCCCATAAAACATATTCCATGGACCGCGACAAAGCCCAAGAGGTGATGCGCCATTGCCGGTATACGGGTTCCCGCCAGCAGGCGTGGGCCCTGGAACATAAACTGGCCGTTATTGCCGACGCCCATTACGTGCCCCTGGTAACCGCCTCTCCCGAACTGCTGCTGGAGCTGGAAGCTTAAGGCTCATGATCAAAATAAAACCTCCCATATGGTTTGCCTTTTCATCCGTCTTCTTCGTTGCGTCAATGGGTACATATTTCAATATGCTCCCATTGCCACGCCTTGAATACGAATGAAAATTCTAAACCATATTTTGGAAGATTTTATTCCGATCATGAGCCTAAAATCAAAAAAGGCTGCGAAAACGAAATGATGATAAAGAATCCGAGACTCACATACTGTTACCATGCAGAATTCATAGGCGACGACAATGTACTCCTGTCCAGTGAAAAGGACAATGTACTGCTGACCGAAAGGTCCTGTTGCCTAGTGCTCTCCGCCATAACCGAAAACGATCTCTCCCTGGACGACCTGCTTGCCCGTCTCGACGAGGAGATGCCCTATACGGAAACGCTGTATACGGTGGTCAAACTTTCCCAGAGAGGTTACATCACCGAGGCTGAATCCACCCTTTCTCCCGAGGAACTGGCGTTCTGGAGTGGCCTTGGCATGGACCCAGGAAGGCTGGCTGGGTTACTTACGAATAAAACCGTATCCATCGTTTCCACGGATACGGACAGCCCTGCCGAGCTGATCCATGCCCTTTCACAGGCCGGACTCAAGGTTCAGGAGAACGGAGATCTTACGATCGTCATTGCCGGCGACTACGAAGACCCAATGATCCGGCAGATCAATCTCGATGCCCTTAGGAGCGAGAAACCCTGGATGCTGCTTAAGATAAACGGCATCGAGCCGTGGCTGGGCCCGCTCTTTATCCCGGGCAAAACCGCCTGCTGGGAATGCCTGGCCAACCGGCTGAGCTATAACCGCCAGATCAACACCTTCTTCAAGGCCCACACCGGGATCGGCCGGAACCTGCGCATCCCTTCCGCCGGAACCTCCCTGTCCCGGCAAACGGCTGCGGGCCTTGCGGTTCAGGAGATCGTAAAATGGCTCTATTTCGGTACAAACGACCGGCTGGAAGGAACAATCATCACCCTTTCGAACATGCCCCTTGATATGCAGTCCCACCTCCTGGTCCGGCGTCCCCAGTGTCCGGCCTGTGGAAAAGAGGGCTACAGGATCGCCCCAAGACCGGTTACATTAAAAAAGAACCGGGCCTGTTCCGCCAGGCTTGCAGGCGGTTACCGGGAGGCCTCACCGGAGGCAACATTCAAAAAATACCGCCATCATATCAGCACCATCACCGGCGTCGTGCAGAAGCTCACTCCCTATCACGCCATAGCGGACGCCCCCATGCACAATTTCTCCTCGGGTCACAACATGGCATTCAGGAGCAAATCCATGCACTGGCTCAACAACCATGTGAGGAGCGGTTGCGGGGGCAAGGGTGCCGGCAGATCCCAGGCAAAGGCAGGGGCCCTGTGTGAAGCCATCGAACGTTACAG
Source organism: uncultured Desulfobacter sp. (assembly GCF_963666675.1). Taxonomy (NCBI): domain Bacteria; kingdom Pseudomonadati; phylum Thermodesulfobacteriota; class Desulfobacteria; order Desulfobacterales; family Desulfobacteraceae; genus Desulfobacter; species uncultured Desulfobacter sp. The sequence goes on from NZ_OY762929.1 coordinate 388,878, forward strand.
CCTGACCTGGCACGGAGACGAACCCCGTATAAAGAGCAGCCTTGCCGACCTGGGGGAACAGGGAATACACCCCAATGACTGCATGAACTTCAGCGAAAAGCAGTTTCAGGACCGGGAGGCCCTCAACCTTGAATGCTCCAGGTTTTACGCATTGATTCCCGTTCCCTTCGACGAAACAGAGGAGATGCACTGGACACCGGTCTGGTCCATGGGCCTCGGCGAATTCCGCTACCTGCCCTCCTGTTTCTGTTATGCCCAGTATCCGGTGGAAGATGAACAAAAGGCATACGCATACCCGGACAGCAACGGATGCGCAGCCGGAAACTCTGTTGCGGAGGCGGCCCTGCAGGGGGTTCTGGAGTTGGTGGAAAGGGACAGCGTGGCCCTGTGGTGGTACAATCGCCTGGAAAAACCTTCGGTGGACCTTACAAGTTTCAATCAACCCTATTTCCAAACACTTTCAGCATATTACAAATCCATCAAGCGCAGTCTTACCGTCCTTGACCTCACAAGCGACCTGGGCATACCCGCCTTTGGGGCGATCTCACACCGGCCCAATAAGGAGCGGGAGGATATTGTCTTCGGGTTCGGCGCCCATGTGGATGCGACCATCGCCGTTGAGCGAGCCCTGGTGGAACTTAACCAAATCCTGCCCATCGTGCATCCGCCAAAGGAAAAGAGTGGTTCCCCCCAATATCTTACCGAGGACAAAAACTTTCTCTCCTGGCTCGATTCCGCCACCATGGAAAACCAGCCCTACCTCTCCCCGGGAAGGTCGTTGCCCCCTAAAACACTTTCGGACTACAAGAAGCTCTGTGAACCCGGCGTTGAGGAGAGCCTGAACTTCTGCATCCATCGGGCAGCCGAAAAGGGCATGGACACCATGATTCTCGATATGACAAGGCCGGACGTCGGCCTCAACGTGGTCAAGGTCATGGTTCCGCGGCTCCGCCATTTCTGGAGACGCCTGGCGCCAGGAAGACTCTACGACGCTCCGGTGGGCTCCGGCCTGCTGGATCGCCCCCTTGAAGAGCACGAACTGAACCCGGTGGGACTGTTTATCTGATCACCACAAAAATTATTTGAGTGTAACCTTTTTCAATAAACAGCCATGGGCTGACCTGACATATCAGCACTGAGGTGCAGCCCACAACGAATGTTGAAAAAACTCAGTAACTTACTGAGCTCTTTCATATAACGGCCATGGGCCGAGCCAGGTCTATCATGACCCAGGCTTCGACCCACAACGAAGAATGAAAAAATTCAATAAGTTATCAAACTCTTTCATATAAAAAGGGCTACCGATTTAAGCCGGGACACTTTTTGTAACAGGTCTCGCTTTTTTGATTAAAAAACTGGACATTTGATTCCGTATATTAAATAGAACCCTCACAGGTATTAAAATAATAAGCTAATTGTGGAGTTCTGATATTGCGCCTTACACCTAAACTCTGTAAAAATAGTGGGTGATCGTTATGGCTGCATCGATAACAAAAGAGAAGGATGATAACTCAATGCCGGACAGGGCATGATGGATTGGGGTGAAAAAAAAATTGCGGTATGGGTGCTGACACCCCATGGGATAACCCTGGCCGACCAGGTGGCACAGGCGCTTCCCCATTCGGATTTGTTTGCTTCGCAAAAGCTTGGGCCGGACAGCCCCTATACCGGGTTCTCTTCGTTGGCCAAGTCCCTGGCACGGGTCTGGGACCATTATGACGCCCACTACTTTATTATGGCCACGGGGATTGTCGTACGCACCATTGCCCCATTAATCCACGATAAAACAAAAGATCCGGCCGTGGTGTGCGGTGATGAGGCCGGCTGTTTTGTTATCAGTCTGGTCTCGGGCCATATCGGCGGGGCCAATGAACTGGCCGGAACGCTTTCGGGTATATTGGGGGCAACCCCTGTGATCACAACATCCACGGATGTCAACCAGGTGCCGGCCATTGATGTGATTGCCCGGGACCGGGGGCTGTATATTGAAAATAAACAGTGCATAAAACATGTGAGTATGGCCTTTATCAAAGGAGAACCCCTGCCGGTCCACGACCCGTTTAATCTGGTATTGCCCCACCTGCCGTCTTCACTGGTAGATGATTCTGACGTGTTTACAGCGGATAAGCCCGGCATATGGGCGGATTACACGGTCCATACTCTTCCGGAAAAAGTGCTGGTGTTGCGGCCCAGGGTGCTGGTGGCGGGTATGGGATGCCGACGGGGGGTCACCCGGCAGGAACTGGAAGATCATTTACGTCAGGTGCTTCAGGCCCGCAGGATCAGTGTGAACAGCTTGTCCAAAATTGTGTCTGTGGATCTTAAAGCCGATGAGCCGGGGCTTTTGGAACTTGCCGAAATTTTAAACCTGCCCATTGAATTTTACACAAGAGAGCAACTGGACCAGGTAGAGACCGTACCCAACCCCTCTTTTCTGGTGAATAAACATATAGGGGTAAAAAGCGTATGCGAAGCGGCAGCCATGCTGGCAACAGGCAGAGCGGATTTGTTGATACCGAAAACGGCCGGCCGGACGGTCACCCTTGCCCTGGCGGCAATGCCCTTTACTTCATAGAAACAGGTGCCTGCGGTTTAAATCCTTGAGATACAGGGCAAAACACTATGTTTAAATTCATCGTCAAAGGTTTTCTTTTTTTATTTGTTCTTGCAATGGTCGCCTGTCCGGCTCTTTTTGTCTTTGGTGTGATTGATAAACATCCTGCTGTAGGTAAACCGCCTGAGCTGTCATTTGATCAGGTCAAGCGCATGGAGCAACTGGTTCGCTTGTATAAACCGTACTCCATGTCGGTCAAGCAGTCCCGGCGGGTGAAGATTTCAGAACAGGACTTAAATCTACTGGCAACTTACGGTGCCTGTCAGTTTGTTGAATATGTTGCGGTTTTCCCCCGAATCCGTTTGGCGGATTCCTCGATAAATATCCGTGCCGCAGTAAAGATACCCCGGACCCCTTTTGGGGAATATGTCAACACGGCATGTGTCCTGGAGCCGGAAAACGGTAGGCTCCGGATAGGTTCCATCCGTGCAGGTTCCATTCGGGTGCCCGGAACGCTGATTACAACTGCTTTGTCCTATTTGGGACAGACCCTGCTTGCCCCGGATGACTATAAATTGATTTTGCAGATCCTGGAGGCCGTTCATTCGGTTGCAATCGGTCCACAGCAGTTGCGCTTTACCTATGACTGGAACCCGGATGACATAAACCGGCTGCATGAAAGTCAAAAATCCATGCTCATTGCCCCGGAGCATCAATATCGTTTGATTGTCTACACCAATGCCCTGACCGAAATATGCCGTATCTTTAAAGAACATGGCGTGAAAAACGTCAGCATGGTACGGGTGATCCGGCCGTTGTTCAAACTGGCTTTGGCCCAGAGTAAGGTGTCAAAAGAACCGGTTGAAGAAAACAGTGCGCTGCTGCAGGCCATCTCTCTATTCTGCCTTGGCCGGGGGGTGGAACATTTCGTAAGCAAGGAGCGCGCCTTAGACGTCAAACCGCCTGAACGTATCACTTTAACCCTTTGGGGCAGGCAGGATCTGGTCAAACATTTTTTTGTCTCTGCCGGGATCGCCGTGTCCGGGGGAACCAATCTGAGCAATTTTGCAGGGCTTGCCAAAGAGGTGAATGATTCCGGGGGCGGCAGCGGATTCAGCTTTGCCGACCTGGCCGCAGACCGGGCCGGTGTCCGCTTTGCCGAACTTGCCACAGGCTCTGCTCGAAAGGCATCCGCAGTACAGCAGACAATGGCAACCGTCAAAACCGAAGACCAGTTTATGCCCCGGATTGATAATCTGCCCGAAGGGATCATGGAGCTTCAGTTTAAAAAACGGTATTCTGATTTTGACTCAACCGCCTATAGATTGGTTGAAGATGAGATTGCCCGGCGCATTAATGCCTGTCCGGTCTATCAATAGGCGGGCAGGAAAATAAAAAACAGATGGGAGTAAAGAACATATGCAGCAAAGCAACACCCTTTATATTGTAGGCACAGGGCCCGGAAAGGTCGATCACATGTCCGATCGGGCACGTCAGGTGCTGGCCGTCTGCGATATTGTGGTGGGGTACAAGACCTATCTTGAATTGATTGCCGATGTGATCAAGGACAAAAAAACATTGACCACGGGCATGACCAAGGAGGTGGACCGGGTCCAGGTCGCCATCGATGCCGCCCTTGACGGTCAGGCCTGTGCCCTGGTCTCCGGCGGTGATGCCGGTATCTATGCCATGGCCGGTCTGGTTTTAGAAATGCTCGCCGTGAAAAAGATTGCCTGCAATACCGGTGAGACGGGCAGCCTGTGTGTGGAGGTGGTGCCGGGTATCCCGGCCCTTGCCGCCGGTGCAGCGCTTCTGGGTGCACCGTTAACCCATGATTTTGCAACCGTCAGCCTGAGCGATCTGCTTACCCCATGGGAGATAATTGAAAAGCGCCTGGATGCGGCGGCCTCTGCTGATTTTGTGATCAATATATACAATCCAAAAAGCAAAAAGCGCGACTGGCAGATCAGCCGGGCCATGGAAATTATTCTGAAACACCGGGCCGGTACCACCCCGGTGGGTATCGTCACCGGCGCCATGCGGGACAACCAGAAGGTGGCGTTGTGTGCCCTTAAAGATTTGGATAAGGCCGACGTGGGCATGCAGAGTATCGTGATCGTGGGAAACAGTACCACATTTGTTTACAATGATCTGATGATCACCCCCCGGGGATACAGCAAAAAGTACGACATATGAATGCTGAAATAAAACAGGCCAAATGTATTGCCGCCCTAGGAACAGGGTCCGATGTTGGCAAAAGCGTGGTTGCCACAGCCCTTTGCCGGATCTTTTGCGAGCGAGGGTATAAAGTGGCCCCCTATAAAGCCCAGAACATGTCTAATAATTCCGGTGTCACCCCGGAAGGCCTTGAAATGGGCCGGGCCCAGATTGTCCAGGCTGAAGCCGCCCGCATTGCCCCCCATGTGGACATGAATCCGGTGCTGCTCAAGCCTGTCACCCAGGTCGGCTCCCAGGTGGTGCTGCTGGGCAAGGTGCATAAAGATCTGTCCGCGGCACAATATCACCGGGAAAAGGAAAAACTTTGGGATACCGCCTGTGGTGCCCTGGATCGCCTGCGTGCCGCCAATGATGTGGTGGTATTGGAAGGAGCGGGTTCCTGCGCGGAAGTTAATCTTATGCCAAGGGATATCGTAAATTTGAAAATGGCCGCCTATGCCAAGGCGCCGGTAATTCTCACCGCCGACATCGACCGGGGCGGCGTGTTCGCCCAGATCGTGGGGACCCTGGCATGCCTGAACAAGGCCGAGCAGGATCTCATCGCAGGTTTTGTCATCAATCGGTTCCGGGGCGATATCGCGTTGTTCAAAGATGGGGTGGAGTGGATTGAGAAAAAGACCGGTAAACCGGTGTTTGGCGTGTTGCCCTGGATTGACCACCATATCCCCAATGAAGACTCGGTGGTGATTGAGCGTCCCGAGGCTAAAACTGATCCTATAAAAATCCCCACGGTGCTGGTGGTGCGTACTCCCCATATCTCCAATTTTACCGATTTTGACACCCTGTTTCAGGTGGACGGATTGGCGGTGGATTTTGTTGAGCGTCCAGTTGAGCATCTAAGGGATTTGTCCGCCTATAAAGCCGTCATCCTGCCCGGCTCCAAGAGCACCCGCAGCGATTTGAACTGGCTTGCCAGAACCGGATGGGCCGCCAAGATTCAAGCCTACGTTAAAGACGGCGGCCATGTTTTGGGTATTTGCGGCGGCTACCAGATGCTGGGTACAAAAGTTCGTGATCCCCACGGCCTTGAAGGCCCCCCGGGTGATACGGATGGGCTGGGGCTTCTCTTGCTTGAAACGGTGCTTAAAGCGCCCAAAACCACGACCATATCCCGGTTTGAATGGGATGGCGTCCCGGGTCTTGGGTATGAAATCCACATGGGCCGGACAGCGTCCGCCGACCGGATTTCTTCGGGCAAGAAGTCCAATGACGGCCTGTTACGCGTTAAAGAGAGAAATCAGCAAGCGTGCACCGATTTTGACGGGGCCATCGCCAACTTGGGCCGGGTCATGGGCACATACATGCACGGCTTTTTTGACTCAGCCCCCATCCTGAAAAAATGGCTTTCACTGTTGGGCCTAAATGAACTTGATCCACCTGTCGCCTGCGGCTTGCAGGGCCGGGACAGGCAATACGACATGCTGGCCCGGCATTTTGAGAAATATGTGGATGTCCCAGGTATTTTAAAGTTCACGAACCTGGATTGAGATAGTTATCTTTCTAAACTTAACTTATATGAAGCGATAGTGTATAAAAGACTTAATAGGTATTGCTTCCCAACCCAGGCAGACTTTATTTTTTATCCAAACGATACGGATACAAACGGCCATGGGCCGACCCGGTCTATCAACACCCAGGTTCGCCCACAACAGACCATGAAAGAAACTTAGTCACTGATTGGTACTCTCATATAAGATGGGCAATGAAACCATGTCGATTTCGCAAGAGGAGATCATCGCTTTAAGGCAGCGATGGCTGGAGACGGATTTAGAGTCCGGAACTTCCCGCCGGGCCGTCATGATACGCCAACTCAAGGAGACCTGTCCCATTGGAAGGCGCGACCGTCCATTGAAGCTGGATTTGCGTGGCATTGATTTGAGCAACCAGGACTTGTCTAATATGGATTTTTCCGGGTATGACTTGTCCTATGCCGTCATGAACCGGGTGGATTTAAGCCGCTCCACTTTAAGTTACGGGCGGTTGAGCGGGGTCAGCCTGGAAAAGGCGGTTCTGGATGAGTGCGAATTTATGGGGGTGGATCTCTCCCATGGCGGCCTGAACGAGTGTCAGGCAAGCCACTGCGGGTTCGGCGGGGCGGATCTTTCCCATGCTTCCATGATTAATGCGAACTTGAGCCATGCTGTGTTCAGTCGCTCCAAGCTGTGCTCGGCCGATCTCAGGGCTTCGGACCTGACCGGGGCCAGGGTGTCCGAAGCAGATCTGAGTTGTGCCGTATTCACCCGAGCCAGCCTCTGTGATGCTGATCTCAAGCACAGCAACCTGGACCATACCCTGTTCAACCTGGCCGATATGAGACGATGTCGTCTTCTGGGGGTTAAAAATTTTAAAAAAGCCGATTGGGTGGGTGCCGATATTAGGGATATGGATCTGAGGGGGGCTTACCTGGTCCGTCGGCATATCTCTGACGAGAACTATCTATTTGAGTTTAAAAGTCAGAGCCGGGCGCACAAGATGATCTACTGGATCTGGTGGTTTACCTCGGACTGCGGCCGGTCGCTTCTGCGCTGGCTGATCTGGCTGGTGACGGCAACCCTTGGCTTCGGCCTGATTTACACACAGGTGGCCATTGATTACGGGGATTATCGAACCTGGTTTTCTCCCATTTACTTCAGTTTTGTTACCCTGACCACTTTGGGCTACGGGGATGCGGTGCCCATGTCCCTCATCGCCCAGATTGTGGTCTCCCTCCAGGCGGTCACCGGATACATGGGGCTGGGGGGATTGTTGAGCATCCTTGGCAATAAAATGGCACGTCGTGCTGAATGAGGTAGGTTTAAATGTTCTCTTTTTTTAAGAAAAAAACCAGTCCCAAGTCTGAGTTGAAAAAAATACTCAAGGGGTATGAATTACCCTCTTTCCCTGCCGTGGTGATGCAGATTTTGCAGAAGATCAGAAGCCCTTATTCCTCAGCCGCCACCATTGCAGAATCCCTGGCCCTGGATCCGGGGATTTCGGTTAAAGTGCTGGGAATCGCCAACTCGGCAGCTTTTTCACCCACCAAGAAGGTGGAGAACCTGACCCAGGCCGTTGCTCTAGTGGGGATTTCCCAGCTGGAGTCTCTGGTTCTGGGGGTTGGGGTGGCCCAAAGCATGCCCAGACAGAACTGCCAGTGGCATGATCCGGCCTTGTTCTGGCTGGCTTCTGCCAAACGGGCTGTATTGGCCAGCGACCTTGCCCGGTACCTGTGCCCAGCCAAGGAGTCTGAATGTTTTACTGCAGCCTTTCTCCAGGACCTTGCTCTGCCTTTTTTGGCCTGTCATCGCAGTAAAGACTATGATGCCATTTTTGAAAAGTGGCATCTTGAGGGCGGCGATCTGGCAGAACTTGAGCTGGAAAAATTGTCCTGGGATCACACCGAGGTGGCGTCCTGGATCTGCGCGGAGTGGGGACTGCCCGAAAACATTGCTGCAGCCATCCGGGGCCATCATGGCGCTGTAGTTCAGGATCACCAGGCCCTGGGACCGGTTCGTCTGGCGGCCATCCTCAGGGAGGATGATGCCAATTCGGGCATTGACGAACTCATTGAAACGGCCGCCACCCTCTACAGTCTAGAAGTTGAGAAGGTGGAGGCCATGGTTGCACCGGCCTTTGAAAAGGCCAAGGATCTGGCGAGAATGATTGTTTAAATCTCAAGGTTTCTGTGAAAGTCACAATAGGTTGTAAGTTACTTTCATGTTTTGTCGGGGGAGATCCTGGGGCTGATAGACTGGGGTTGGCCCATGGCCGCTAATGGACAAAATATTGCACCCACAGGGCCGAAATCGGCATGGCAATCAAAAGGGACGGCAGCATGTTGGCAATTGGGAACGAGACAATCCCGCAGATTTGAAATCCGGTGGCAAACATGATCAGACCCCCGACAGCCGAAAAATCAGCGATCATGGCCGGCGTGGTCAATGGAAAAATCGTTGCGGCGCCTAGGAATAACCCCGTCTGAATGATAAATTGCGGGATCGCAAGGGTGGCCACCGGGAACCCCAAAGCGATGGCAAAAATGCCGGCGGTGAACAGATCAAGAAACGCTTTGACAATAAGCAGGGACGGATCTCCTGTCATGCCCTCCTGCATGGACCCGAAAACACCGGTGCCGCTGGCGCAGAACAGTACCAGGATGGCGATGAATTTCTCCATGTACTCTTCCTGGCTCAAACCATTTTGGGGTGGTGCCACCATTTTGTCGATCATTTGGCGGACAACACCGGCCACTTTCTCAATGCCTGTCTCCAGATGAAGCAGTTCTCCTAAAATATACCCCAGCAGCAGGGCAAGTATGGCAACCGGCAAAAATTTTACCTTGACCACCATGGCAATACCAAGCCCCATGGATGCACACCCAAAAATCATGGGCATCCTGTGGCGCAGATCCTTGGATACCCGTTCACCCAATACCGCTCCGCTGAGACCCCCGACAATCACCGCCGCACCATTAACAAAAGGACCAATCATCTAACAAAACTCCTCGTTATTTTGCTGTTTTAAGATATTAGCCCTTGATGTTTATCAGTCGTGCAATCCTAAAGCAAGTTGTTACCGGCATACTTGTCCCCAAGCCATCTTTCCTGATACGCCCTGCGGGCAGACCATCCAACATCCTTTAAATACCATCCGTTCACCGAACCGCCCACGATGGCACCAACGGCTGGGATGAGCTGGAGAATTTTTCTTTTTGTCAGATTCAGCCCGATTGCCTTTGCGAGATGGTCAATGGCAATGTCGGTATCTTTTTTGGTGATCGGTTTGTCTGGTGTTGATTTGGGCATATCATCCGGTGCCAATGCCGATGACGTTTCGGCGCCGGCCCTGACGGCATGGAGGGTGTTGAGGGCAATCATTTTGTCGCCTATGGAATTGGCACTGGGAATGGCCAGAACCGCGAGAATAAAGAGTATGTCCTCATCGGTCTTTGGCTCGTATCCATAACACAGACCGATTTTATAAATGGTTCGCAACGCCAGGGTGACAGTTGCCGGGATATCCGCCGCCAGGGTGACCGCGCCGCCAAAGCCTGTGGCAATGCCGCCGGTTGTTGCAAGGCCGATGGCCCAGTGATGTACATTGGCGGCAAGTTTGTCCAGAAATGCCAGCTCTTTTTGCGAAAGTTCTTTGATTTCGGACACATTTGCCGATTTTTTAATATCACCGTCGGCGGTCAGTTTGTCTGCTGCCTTAATGGCTGCATAAACGGTGCTGCGGATGGCTTTTTCCGGAATGAGTTTCTGGGTCAGCCAGGATACCGGCGTGAAAACTGTGCCCAGGGATTTGCTTATGACACTGGGCTCTTCGGTTCTCCATGCCTGGATGGCGGAAAGCTGTTCGGTTTCATATTCAGTCGGTTGGCGCGTCATTTTTTTGATTGGGTAACCTCCAGTCATGGTCAGCTGCTTTTCCCAAAAGAGCAGTCCGGGAACCGGCAGGTGGGGCAGTTGCGGCACAGTCCGCCGTGGCAAAGGCTAGCAAGTTCCCATTTTCCGGGGCGTTCGCCTGCCATGACCCGGGGAAGAATCAGGTCAAATATGGTGGTCCGGTGATATAACCCGCAGGCCGGCAGCCCCATGATCGTGGTGTTTGGGGTGTAGCCTAAAAGAAACATGGCGCCCGGCAGCACAGCGGCAGAGTAGTGGACTTCATCAAAACCCACGGCTTCAATGGACTCTTTGGTCACATCATCGGGGTCCACGGACATACCGCCGGTGGTGATGATCAGATCGGTTTCCTTATCCATGTAATCCCGGATCTGGGCGGTGATGCGCTCCCGGTCATCGGGCAGGATATTGACCTCAAGCACCCGGGCCCCAAGCCGGGCGGTTTTTTCTTCGACAATGGCCTGGAATCTGTCCTGGACCAGACCGTCATACACTTCATTGCCGATGATGGCCAATCGGATTTTGAGCGGGTTGAACATTGACACGCTGAAAATGGGGTAATTGGATTTGGCAAAGGCTGTGGCCCGGTCAAGGGTCTCCCGGTCAATGACCAGGGGGATGGCCCGGGTGGCCGCCAGGCTGTGGCCTTTGTCCACGGCCGTATTGGTATGGATGCTGGCACACATGACATCGTTGAACATGTTGAATTCCGTCAAGGCCGGCACATTCACCCGGAACAGACCGGGATATGACGCATACAGCTCAAGCTTGCCTTCCCTGGGGGTGCCGGAAAACCCAACGCCCGGTCCGGCCAGGGCCGATGCCAGCTCAAACACCGCCTCATCCTCATGTACCTGGGTCTCATCAAGATCCAGCACATAGAGATTGTTTTTGCCCATACGCTGGAGTCGGCAGATGTCACCGGCACTGACCCGGTGGCCGCGCTTGAAGGCCACGCCTTTGGATTTATCGGGAACGATCTCGGTCATGTCATGGGCAATGGTCATACCGCAGGATTCCTGGACAGGTACGGTTTTAAAGGGCGGGCGTTGTGTCAGTGGCTGTTTTGTCATGGTTAAATACCAACTTAAAATAAGATTCAAATGCACGGTTTCGGCACAGCAGTCAAACGTTCTTCACAATTAATATGCGCACAATTATCTGTTTTTAAAGTTCAGGACGGCTTGTTTCTAAATTTTTCAGGGTCAATGGCATACCGTTTCATGATCTGCTGAAGGGCCTGGCGATCCATGGCGCAGCGTTTGGCTGCCTGGGTGATGTTGCCTTGGGTCATGGAGAGCATGGCCCCGATGTAGTTATGGTTGAACCGGGTCAGGGTGGTTTCCTTGGCCTCCTTATAGCTCAGTTGACGTATATCCGTGCCGACGTCCATGCAGAGGCATTCATCGGCGCTGGTGTTGTCGATGGGAATATCGGCCCGGCGGATGGTGTCCGAGGTCGAATATAAAATTCCCTGGACCAGCACGTTTTCAAGCTCCCGGACATTGCCCTGCCAGGGGTGCTTCATGAAAAGATCAATCACGTTTTCGGACAGATGCTTGGGCGGTTTATTTAAACTTTCACAGTTTTTGGCCAGCAGATGATCACACAAAAGCGGGATATCCGTCACCCGATCCCGCAAGGGGGGTAATTCAATGGTGATCACAGAAAGCCGGTAGAAAAAATCTTCCCTGAACTCTTTGTCTTTGATTTTCTGCTGCAGATCCTGGTTGGTGGAGGTGATGATCCTGACATCCACATGGTCCACCCGGGTGTCGCCCAGGGGTTTGACCTCTTTTTCCTGGATCGCCCGTAACAGCTTGGTCTGGATGCTGGGGCCCACATCTCCGATTTCGTCCAGGAAAATGGTACCGTGGTCGGCTTCCTGGAAGAGCCCGGTTTTGTCCCGGTAGGCATTGGTGAAGGCCCCTTTTTTATATCCGAACAATTCACTCTCAAGGATGTGCTCGGGGATGGTGGGGCAGTTGATGGGAATATAGGGTTTGTCTTTTCTGGGGCTCAGGGCATGGATGGATCTTGCGGTCAGATCCTTTCCCGTTCCCGATTCCCCGGTGATCAGGACCGTGACATCGGACTCTGCCACCAATGCTATTTTTTCAAACACCTTTCGCATGGCAGGGCTTTGCCCGATCAAGGGTAGAGATTCGGTCTTAAAGGCCTTCTGGAGCCGCCGGTTTTCGGAGATCAATTGGCTGCGTTCCAGGGCTTTTCTGATTTTAAAGATGATTTCATCCTGCTCAAATGGTTTGGCAATGAAATCGTACGCCCCTTTTTTAATGGCCGCAACGGCGGAGTCGATATTGCCGTAGGCCGTGAGCATGACCACCGTAAGATCCGGATACTTTTGCTTCAATTGTTCAAGCAGGTCAAATCCATCCATGCCCGGCATGCGGATGTCACTGAGCACAAGATCAAAGGGTGTGTCGGCCAGTTCAAGTATATTCAGGGCCATTTCGCCGGAAAAGGCCATGGCCACCCGGCAGTTCAGTTCCGGTTCAAGGGTGCGCTGGAGCAGCCGGGTCATGTCTTTTTCGTCATCCACCACCAGGATATTGGAGGTCATCTTTTATTCCTCATTGCTGTTGATCTTTGCAAGGGGCAGGCGGATGGTGAACTGCGCCCCCTGGCTTTTCCGGTTTGCGGCCATGATGGTTCCCTGGTGGTGGCGTATAATGCCGTATCCCACCGACAGACCCAGCCCTGTGCCCTGGCCCACGGGTTTTGTGGTGAAAAAGGGATCGAAAATTCGGGATTTATGCTGTTTGGCAATGCCGGTGCCGTTATCCTTTACATGGATGAGTGTCTGGTCATCCTCCTTCTGGGTGACAAGCTCTATGAAGCCATCGGGGTTATCCTTAATGGCGTGACAGGCATTGATCATCAGATTTAAAACCACCTGGGACAGTTCCTGGGCATTTCCCCTCACCCAAAGAGGTCCATTTTTCCACAGGTTGAGTTGAATCTTAACTTTTCTAAAATCAGAATGGCTGCTCAAAAAGTTGACCACCTCGTCCAGCATGTTGTGGACGTCCACATATTCCATCTCCCTGGAGCCTTTTCTGGAAAAGGAGAGCAGGTTGCTGACAACCTCCTTGCAGTTTTTTACATGTTTTTCAATGGTCTTTAGATCTTCTTCAAAACCGGATTCTTCTTTGAGCATCAGCTGGGTATAGCCGAGAATAATGCCCAGGGGATTATTGATTTCATGGGCGACACCGGCGGACAGTTCCCCTAACGCCGCCAATTTGTCAGCCTGGGCGATCTGCTGCTCCATCTGTTTTTTTTCGTTGATATCCTTGATGATGAAGTGAAAGGTCTTGGCGCATCCGAACGCTCCGTAATCAACACCGCCGGTAATCATCACCCGGATCTCCATGTTATCGGCGTTTAAAATATCGCACTCTTCGTTGAGCACGTATTCGTTGGTGCTCAACTGGGTTAAGATATGATTCCAATCCGGGGCCTGGGCGATAAAATCCATCAATCCCATGTGCTGTTCGAGCATCTGTTCCTTTTTATATCCGGTCAGGGTGATGCCGGCGTTGTTGATCTCCTGGATTTTAAAATTGGCGTCGGTGACCAGAATGGTATCCAGAGAGTATTCAAAGATACGCCGGGCTTTGTGTTCGGAACTCGTGAGCATTTCGGTGCGTTCCATCACCTTTTGTTCCAGGTTCTGGTTTAAGCTTAAAAGCTGGCCATGGGTGGCTTCCAGTTTTTTCCGGGATGTCAGTATCTTTTCGTTGATCTTCCAGCTCTGGTTGAAAAACAGGGTAATCAGGCTCACCAGCATGAACGAGACCGTGTTGACACTGCCGGAAAATGCGGCAATGGTGTGCCAGGTGTCGGTATGGGAAATTAAAATCAGAAACTGCCGCAGGATGTGGCCAACCGACCGTGATACGCCAAAGATCATGAAGCCCGTGGAAATCCAGACCAGATAAAGAAACAGGGCGTTGTCCCGGTCGGTTTCCCTTAAAATTCTGGCTTTGTAGCAGCACAAAAGAGAGAGCACCACCATGGCAAAGGAGCCTGTGATATCAATGAGCACCATGGGCAGATAGGGTGCAATCATGGGGCGTTATCTCCTTGTTGGGCTTTTTGTTCGTCCACCAGGCAAGAGAGCCCCTTGTACATTAAAAACATGGCCGGCACGCACAAGAGATGATCCAGTTTAAGGGCATAATATATCCAGCCCAGAAGCCCTGAATTGTTCTGGGTCCGGATTTTGGCGTACCCATTGGCGATCCGCTCCACACTGACCGCAAAGATCTGGTTGTCCAGGAAATGGGCGGCAACGGCACAGCCGTTCCAGAGGATGAAAAAAAATGCAGACATCTGGATCAGGCGCCATCCCCGGTGCCTGGCCAGGCCCTTGCCGCTGATCATGAACATGAGCACAACCATTGAAAATAAAAAAAACAGGTGCCCGATCTGGTGGGTGATAATCCCTTCGGAACCTGAATGAAACTGCAATGCATACACGTTTCCGGGAAATACCAAAGCCAGGCAGGCTAAAATTATCAGCAGGTTGCAGTTGAAATGCTTCACCGTTTTGTTTCCTCAATACAATCTCTTTTTCAACGCCATTATAGGAACCAACCATCTTGGTTTCAATGGGAAAGTCTTTTAATCCGTTTGCATCGGCACCATGGTTTATTTGTTAACGTGGGCATGTGTATGCGTCCGACTGGACATGACCCGGGTGCACTCCGGGCAGAATTTATGCCCTTGTCCGACATGAACGAGGTCTGTTGTGCTGTCCGCTACATGGCCCAGAAACGGCGCCGTTGCATACCGGATACCGCAGGCATCACAGCGCTCAAGGGGCAGGCGGCTTAAAATCCGGTCTCCTGTGAAAACGGTTCTGATGTTGTCCTGGTCCTCTACCGTGATAAACTGGGTCGGGCAGAGATTGGCACAGGTGCCGCAGCCGATACAGTCCCCGTCCCCCGGACCCACCCGGGTTCCGGTTTGGGTTTTCACCATGGCAATGGCCCTTGCGCCTATTACATCACTGCAGACCCGCACGCACAGCCTGCAGCGGATGCAGCCGTCCGGCTTGGGCGGTAAGGTCACGTTGAATTGTTCCGCCAATGTCCTGATCTGTTCCGAGTCCGGTGCCATGGACAGAAGTTTTTCAAAGGCTTTTTGTCTGTGAGCCGTCACCAGATCTGATTCCGTCCTGATCTCAAGTCCCGATTTTACCTTGAGAATACAGGAGAGCATGACCATTTTTTTTCCTGAATCCCGACCGACTTCCACGCCGCAGAGGCGGCATGCCCCGGACGGTTTGAGGGCCGGATGAAAGCAGAGGTGGGGAATGGGAATGCTGTGCCTCCGGGCGGTATTCAAAACGGTGTCGCCGTCCTTTGCCGCCACGGTCCGGCCATTAATAATAATTTCAATCATAAGCGGCATCCTGTAGATCTGAAATATAGTCTTTCAGGTAATGAAGTTCCTGGGTTAATGCGCCCACATGGGCTCTGACGAGATCTTCAAGGGCGACCAGTGCAATGATCTTTTTGTCGCCCACCACGGGCAGATGGCGAATCTTGGCTTTGATCATCATGCCCATGGCTGCATCCACTGAATCCTGCGGTTTGGCCACAATCAGTTTGGATGTCATGACCTTGTCAATGGTCACCTGGTCGGCCCTTTTGTCCGGAAACAGGATCTGGCAGCGGACCAGGTCCCTTTCCGTGAAAATGCCTGCGGGCGTCTCTCCGGTCATGGCCACCACTGCAGAAACCCCATAGGCGGACATCTGCTGCAGGGCATGGGAGACGGTCTGGGTTACTTCCACCGTATAAAAATGACCGGCATCGTTTTTGATTAAATCCCCAAGCGTCATAGCGGTTCTCCCGTTGTTATAAATAATTCTGGAAAAGCCGGCAGGGTATTTTGATCCCTACCGAGACCTCCGGGGCCGCGACAAAATTGCGGCAATCCCAAACGTCATTCATATCATCCCGCCAGGCATCGTTGGCGGATGCCTGGCGTATCCTATCGATTTGTTGACATGTCATTAAAATTTGCGCTCTCAAAGGGCGTTACCGTTGCTGCATGGCCTTTTTTACAGCCTTGGGCATATCTTCGATCTTGCCTAATGTCAGACACCCTGTGGTGCAGTCGGTTACACAGGCCGGGTGAAGGCCCTGGTCGATTCGATCCATGCACAAATCGCATTTTTCAACCTTGCCGGTTTCCGGGTTCCACTGGGGGGCTGCCCAGGGGCAGGCAATTATGCACATTTTACATCCCACGCACAGCTCCTTGTCCATAAACACAATCCCATCTTTGGTGCGCTGTTTCATGGCGCCGGTGGGGCAGGCAGAGACGCACCAGGGGGTTTGGCAGTGAAAGCAGGGCATGAAAATAAAGGATGTGCGTGGTAGCCCGTTAATGGTCTTGGGTCCCTCCTGCACGATCCGGCAGGGTTTGGGGCCCGGTTGCAATTTTTTATTGGCTTTGCACACCACCTCGCAGGTATGGCAGCCGATGCATTTTCTGGTGTCCTGGAACAGGTAATAATGGCTCATGGGCCCTCCGGTGTTTAGATTGTTTTAGGTTTCATGGTGCGTTTCCAACGCCCCTATCCCTTGGATACCGTAACAAAGTGCTCCTGGTAGGCAATGGCGCCGCCGGCTTTGTCCCAGATCTCCAGGCCCCCTGACATGAATTTGTTATCGGCAAGCCCTTTGCCGAATGCCCGGCTTTCGACTTTGAGGCGATGACCGAATCCGTGGATGACAAAGACGGCTTCCGGGTGGATGTGGTCGGTGACCTGGGCCCGGATGGTTTCCGAGTAGCCGTTCTGGCTTACGGTGACCATCTCCTTGTCTGCGATGTTCAGTTTTTTGGCCTGAATCGTGTTGATCCATAGCGTATTTTCCGGCATCTGTTCGTTTAAAAGAGGGTTGTTCACGGTGTGGCCCTGGGTGTGAACGGCGCATCGCCCAAAGGTAATTCGGAATTCTCCCTTCTTTGGAAATGCCGGCGGTTCATAGGGTTTTAGAGACAGGTGCCCGTTTCCCTCCAGATTTTTGGAAATAATTTCAATTTTACCGGAATCGGTGTCAAAGGTGTAGTCTTCAACGTTTTTGTACACCGGTTCATCGGCCAGATTGATCATCCCCTTGGCGTTGAAGTCGTCAATGGTATATCCGGTATCCTTGAGCTGAAAATTCCACAGGTCTTCCACCCGGTCAAAGACCAGGTCCGGCAGGTCCATGCGCCGGGCAAGGCCTGAGACGATCTGCCAGTCGGCAAGGGAGTCATACCGGGGTGTCACGGACCGTTTTCGGACAAAAAAGTAGGGCTTGAGGTCATTTTTTGCGGCGATGATACTTTCGCGTTCAAGGTATGTGGACAGGGGCAGCACCACATCCGAATGCCAGGCCGTGTCTGACCAGGAAAAGGTCACCGAAACCAGCAGGTCCAGTTTGTCCCACATTTGCCGCAGCCGGTCCGGGTCCGGATATCCCATGAGGGGATCATGGCGGTAGGCGATGTAGGCCTTGATCGGGTAGGGCGTTTGTTCTTCAATGGCCTTGAACAGCAAATGCGCAAGACCCGGGCCAGTTTCAAAATGGGTATATTTCCAGCCCACGCCGTCGGCGCGTTTCTCCTTGGGACCGGGATAAAGATCCCTGAACGATTTTAATTTGTTTGCCCCCACATCAGCGGGTTTGGAGACAAAGGGAAGGCCGCCTTTGGCTCCATAACTGCCCAGAAGGGCGTTGATAATATAGATGGAGCGGCAGACGTAAAAGGAGTCTTTATATCTTGCCGCCATCCAGCCCGGATGCCAGATCACCGATGGGGATGCCTCGGCAAGTTCCTCCACAAAGCTGCGAAGGGCTGCGGCCTTTATGCCGGTCTCGTTTTCAGCCCATTCCGGCGTATACGGAGCGACAAATTGCTCAAGAATCTCGAAGCCCTCCACGTAGCGGCTGACAAATCGTTTATCATAGCGCTGTGTGTTGATGATTTCATGAATGACGGCCAGGTTGAACGCATAGTCGGTGCCGGGCCGGATCATCATAAACCGGCTGGCCTTGGCTGCAGAGATGTTGGCCCGGATATCAATCACAGACAGTTTGCATCCGTTTTCCAGGGCATCCATCAGGTCGTTGACCTCCTGGACATTGATGGCTTCAAAGATATTCCTGAACTGGAGCACCACATGTTTTGCGTGTTTAAAATCATAGGCAACCGATTTTCTGCCCATGCCGGTTAAAGAGAGCGCCGAATGCTGAACATTTCTGGCACAGGACGAGTCGTGATTGTTGTAATTGGGCGAACCAAGTCCTTTGAGAAACGCCCGGTGCATGTCCCTGAACGGGCCGCCCCGATCGGAAAGTGCGATGGCCCGGGCCCCGTATTCGGCCTTTATCCGGTTAAGCGTGTCTGCCACGTAATCCAATGCCTCGTCCCAGGTGGCTTGGCGCCATTTGCCTTCCCCGCGTTCGCCGGCACGGATCAGCGGTGTCTGGGGCCGTTCGGTATCGTTGAGCAGCGCAGGCCCTGCCGCCCCCCTCGGGCAAACCGCCCCTTTCATGGCCGGGACATGGGGGTTGCCTGAAATGAATTCGACCTGGTCTTTTTCAACTTGCACCTGGATGGGACAGCGAACCGTACACATACCGCAGACACTGAACACTGATTTTGGGGTCATATTTATTCTCCCTGCGGAACTGTTATTTACCCGAAACCACGTTCCGGGATATATTGTTTTTTAGATTCCATGACTATGGTACACCATAATCATGTCAGTGGCTTGGGGGGCCCTGAGAATTTTTTGTAATTTATTTAATTTCGATTATATCAAATAATTGTATGTCATGTTAGTGGCATTATTGCCAATGAGATTATGGATATGGAACCATGCTGCCTGGAGCGCTGCGACAAAGTGCTGACGGTCAGTGAGATAACCGCACATGCATTAACAGGAAAGGGCCGTGTCCAGGAAAAATTTTCTCTATGCGGATATGAACTGCCTTTGGAACAGTTGACGATCTATACCGCCAATCCGCCTGATGGGATAAAACACAAATATTTTCAGAGTGACAGAGCTCTTTTTTGCATTCATCCGCAAATTTTGGAGATGACACCGGATGATCCCTATGCAAGGCACATTACATCAAGTCACTCAGGAAGAAAAAAATAATTGTAATACCCAGTTCGTCTACCCGAACACTGTTTGTAGAAGGCCAAAAATCGCCACATGCGCTCAAAGTACACGTTCCCTTCAAAATTTCCAGGTATACTCGAAAAATGAGAGATGAGGTGATCCAACAGGCCATAAATGTTTCTTTTGAAATGGAGAGGGAAGTCCACCGGATGGATAATCGATGCGCTTTTTTCCGAGAGGTGATCGGAGTGGCCCATGAAAATCTTGATCCAGAGGCGGTCCGGTGCGAAAATTGGGGATATCTTGTTCGAGATATGACTCCGTCGGCCCGTTATCCGTCACTGGGTTGATTGTTTTCTCAACTTCGGGTACATCTTGGAACCTCATGGCCAGAACATTGTTTTCGAACTGGATGAAGCTCTAACGATTCGTCGCATTGTCCACAGAGATCTGAGTATCGGGATTGATATGCGCAGAAGAAGAGATCTAAATCTTTCAAGCACCACTCTCGGTAGGTGTCAAGAAAATTGTCGCCGTTTTTGCAGCGGGCGCGGCTTTTTTCGCTCCGCTGCAAAAACCTTGTTAGATGAGTTTATATAATAGTGACCCATGAAAAGAAGAATCTAGCAATAAAACCTGCTATTATCGGAAGTATTGCGCTTGATACTAACCTTACAATGGTAAATTCCCATCCTAAAATTCCAATTTCTAAAGGAAGTCTCATTATAGCCCAAAGAGACCAAGAAGTAATGAAAGCAACCGTAGTTCCTATCCCTGCACCTGAATGAATAAATCCTGCTACAATAGGCAAGCTAACAAAAGGACCGCCGGGTGTAATCGCCCCAGTAATCGTACCTAAAAATATTCCTTTAACTCCAGATTCTGGTCCTATCCATTTTAAAAGCGCATCAGGAGAAACTAAAACCTGAATCATTCCAGCAATAATAAATGAAAAAAATAACAAGGGCAGAATTTGGATTGTCATAGTAAAACCGTTTTTCAGACCTTGTATATGGACACCATTTTTGTGCCCAAAAATAAGTAACCCAATAGCAATAAACCCTAATATTAACGTTGGAATAATCATAGTATTTTTATTTTTTTGCATAGTAAATTTATTAATCTTTATCTAACGCTGAGCTGTGGGCGGCGAGGTACGAGCCGTCCCACACAAGCGTGAGGTTATGTTGTAGTTCATTTTAGTTGATGGATTAGAATTGCAATTAAAAGCCAGGTTACTATTCCAATCCAGAATACAACTTCTGTAAAGATTTGAGGTCCAATATTTGATCTGTGTCTGTATCGCCCCCGTGTCGGATCACTGGATAGCCCTGCCGGCAATCAACAGCTGCAGCGAAGGCGCAAAACTGCAAAAAAGTGAGGCCGACGTATATATGAAAAGTCCGCCCAGTAACAAACGCCGCCGGCCAGTTATGTCGCCGAGCCGCCCTGCACTAACGATCAAGGCGGTGACGGCAAGCAGATAGGCGATGACAGTCCACTGGATTTGCTGAAAAGAGGCGTTGAACGTCTGCGTTAAGGTAGGTAGGGCGATATTGACTTTGCTTGTGGCCAGTGAAAAAAGCAACATGGAGAGTGAAAGACTGGCAAGTGCCCCCTTCACCGAGAACTGCGGTTCTGACACGGTGCCTATGGGCACATCATTTTCTAAAGGCATCCTTTATCCCCTTTTAATTTTTAACCAAGCGATGAACCATCCTACGCGAGAGTGGTGCAACCACCAAAACGACAGGAAATGCGATAATCCACGATGGAATCCAAGCTCCCATCCAAACCCCGGCAAAATTAGGGATAACCCCGACAGCACGAAATGTGGAAATGGCTGATATAATGGAAGACATCAGCCCCGAGAGAACAAAACCAAAGGCTATTTGCTCGAAACGACGAGGTATCATATTTTTGATCCTTATTAGAGTTAAACTGTTGCAAACGCTTGCCGTGTTCAAATGTTCGCGGGTCATTCTGAATAATTTTATATAGCCGTTGCTATAAAAATATCCTTGTAAAAAAAATCAAACCGACTGGTATGATTTTTACAACAGTAATGCACCAGAAAGGTCTTGTCAATAAAAATCATACTGATCAGTTTGATTTATTGTCGACATCAATAGGGGGAGAACCATTTATGAAAAAAATAGAGCAGAACAAAAAGAAGAAGCGGGAAAGGATATTAAAAGCTGCACAGGAGATCTTTCAATCAAACGGCTTCATTAGCACCCGCATGGATAAAATGGCCGAGCAGTCCGGTGTCACCAAACAAACGGTATACCACCGATATTTTGAATCCAAAGAGGTCCTTTTCAAAACCCCTTGGGGTCAAACCCCTTGGGGTCAAGTCTTGAATTATCACTTTTTTCGAAACAAAATCTTATATTTCAAGACTTGACCCCGAAAAACACCCCGAAAAAACAAGACTTGACCCCGAAAAAACATGACCCCGAAAACATTGGCAGAAAGAAATAATGAAAGTAGTCAACGCCTTTATTATCAATAGCTTCGGCCCGAAATATAGACAAAGTCAACGCTCTTAACACCTCGCTCTGCGACTATTTTGGAGCGCAACGTAAAAATAATCCCACCGCAGCGCGCGGTTAGGCTTTTGCTCTTGATAGACACAATGAAAAAGTATCGTTTACCTTTGTCGCAATCAGAGTTAATTCATCTCCGTCATCAGAAACAAACCCTATGCAGGTATTGCTGTTGCTGGTATTCATAGTTAACCCAAGAAGGGTATTGGGGCTATCTCCAATCATCTTTTTTGTATATTGACCCGAGAATGAAGAACCGGAAACACTTCCAGTTAACTTAACGGAATACTGGCTTCCTCCCATCGCTGAAGTTGGCTCTTCCCAAGAAGCCTCCAACTTGTTGTTATTTATTGCAATTTCTATTTGAATTACACCCTCAACAAACCATTCTCCTTCAAGCTTTTTAGGGTTCCCCAGATAATATTGCTCGGTATAAGAACGAATTAGTTTCTGACGATGGAGTGATTTTTCACTCAATTTTTTCCAGTCTTTTCTCTGCTCTTCTTTCTTTGTATTAATGGCTGTGATCAAGCTATGTACATTTTGATGCGTATCTTCTAATTCTAATGCTTTATGAGCAATCTCTTCTGCCTCTTCGGTAAAACCTGCATCTAAAAGCAAATATCCTTGATTAGCCATTGCAAGAGTATTTTCATGACTCGCAGCTTTCTTGAAGTTTTCAACAGCTTTGATCTTCAAACCAGCCTCTTGAGCACGCACACCCAGATTATTTAATGCAGTGGCATTGTTACCATCAATTCTAATTAATCTTAAGTAGTTTCCTATAGATATGTCATCAATTTCTTCATTGCTCGCCGCATAAGCTGAATTAAACAATTCGTCTCTATTATTGGGATCAAACTCCAAAGATTTATCTTTGCAATAGATAGAAATAGTTTTGTTACCTAAAGATTTTTCAATTTTAGAAAGAGTATTATAAATATCTGCTTTTTGGTTTTCTTCCTCGACCTTTAACAAACGGCTTATCAATAGACTTTTAGCCTGAACTGGATTATTATCTTTATCCAGCGCATCAGCCCAATACACTATAGCCTTTGTGGTCAAGGGCTCTGATTCCATTTCGGCTGTTGTTTTTTCCCAAAGCCGAGTTTCCTTTTTGTATTGCAAACTGTCACTTAAACAGATTGAAAGCCATGTTAAGATAGCAAACTTGGATTCCTCGGTTTTTGCTGTACGCGCCAACTCTTCCAACTCATCAATTGCCGAATTATCCTTTCCCTTCTCAAATTTTGAAAAAAGATAGAAAGCCTTGTTTTCTTCTATCTTAACTTCATCCTTTTCTTCCAACGCATACTTTTTAAAAGCAGTTTCGGCAGCTTCTAAATGCCCATTCTCAAATGCGGTGTGCATTTCAAGAAACCAATTTTTCTCCTTGGTTTTGTCTTCTATTTCTGCCTTTTCATCTTGATCTGTCGGCTTTTCTTCAGCATTCGATAATTTAACTATTTTATCGTCGTGTCCATTTGATGGTGAGACAGCGTTCATCCCAAGCTCGGACGCGCCTTTTTTGAATCTAAAGGAAGTTAGTCTGGAAATAAAATTGGATATAGCATCCCTACAGATTATTAGCAGAACTAACAACAAGATGCTGATCTTACTTTCAGATAGAAATCCAGTTATTATCCTCGCTATTTCTAATGCTGTGTTTGGTGTATTCCCCATGAGTTATCTTTATCACCTTGGAATAAATTGATTTGCAGTTTCCGTTTATCTTTCGTATTCACTTATTTAACGGAATAACATCCAAAAAATAAGAATTCTTAAAAGGCTTAGTCTTATTCGCTCATAGTTCGATGGAATTTGTGATTCATGATTTCTATAAACGTATAAATAGAGTCCATGAATTATTTCAAACTGTTATCGCTGATGTATCCGGCCAGTTCCGGGGCTGATGAAACAAGTTTTTCGGCCTCCTCAGATTCGTGTTCCATCAGTGTGAAATCCGAAAATTCAAAGCCGGGGGCCACAGAACAGCCGACCAGCACCGTTTCTGAAATGGGTGCGGCTGCCTGCCAGACGCCTGCGGGGACAACATGACAAAAACAGTTCTCCTTGGCAGATAAGGTTACGCATTGGGGCGGTGCTTCTGTTTCATCCCATAAAAACAGCCGGATGCCTTCTCCCTGGTAAAGATTCCAGATTTCATCCGATGTCACTTTATGAAACCGGCTGACTTCGTTGGCGTTTAAGGAAAAATAGATATGGGTCAGGGCGGGTTTGCCACTCCCGTCATCTTTGGATACTGTACAATCAGATCTGAACACTTCTCGATATCTGCCGCCCTCCGGATGTTCTACAAGATCATCTGGTGTCAGCTTTTTCATTGGATGATTCACGTGATGGGTCCTTTTGGCTAAGTTGCTTTGAATCTGTAACATGGGGAAAATATAACTATACACTATTTGGAGATGAATTGCATGGGAGCGAAAGATTGTAATCCTGCCGTATCGACTTGTCTTGGAAAAAATATTTGACAAATTTTATACGGTTCATTATGAAGACGCACCGAATTTTCGCCAGAAGGCGATAGCATTAAGTTATTTTTAAAAAGTAATAGTAAAGTCAAGCCACGAAGGCAGTTGTTTTTCAAAAACACTATCTTTGTGGCTTTTTTTTGTGGAGATGGGGATTTGTTGTAACTGTTTGAATTTAAAAGGGAGCGTGCTGGAGAAATGTTGAAAAAGAAGAAGTCGGTTTTTATTTTTGTCGTATTGATGTGTGCAGGATTATTTTTTTCTTCGGGTGAGGCCGGGGCAGATGAAAACAAAATCCAGGCGTCATCATCTGTGAACCAAGACGATGGGGCCGCCCGGCAGCCGGCGCAGGATCTGGGCGAAATTACGGTCACCGGGAAAATTATGGACGAAACCACGGCCCATATGCCTGCCGTGGTGGAAAGTGTTACGGCCGAGGGCATTGAACGGATCAATGCCATGGAGACATCGGATGTGTTCAAATACATGCCCGGATCTTACCTGCGCAAACTCTATCCGGGGAGCACCAACAGTCCTTTGATCATCCGCGGTAATAATTCCACCATGACAGGCCGGACACTGGTGTCGGCGGACGGCATGCGGCTTTCGGATTTTACATCAACCGGACACAGTAATGCCCCGAAATGGTTTATGGTCGCCCCCCAGGAAATTGAGAAGGTGGATGTGATCTACGGACCTTTTTCTGCGGCATTGAGCGGCAATTCCATGTCGGGAACCGCCCTGATCACCACCCATATGCCCGATAGCCTGGAGGTGGATACCAGTTTGAAATACTTTTATCAGAATGCCCATGTGTATGAAACCGATGACGACCTTGAGGGGTATAATGCATTCGGCTCCGTGGGCAACCGGACCGGGAAGTTTTCTTACAACCTGTGGTTCAACCGTATGGAAGCCGAGGCCCAGGCCATAAGCTTCATCACCAAATCCGCCGCATCCGGCGGCGCTGCCGTGGGCAATCCGGTGTCCGGATGGGTGGCGGATAAGGACCGAAATGACGAAGATCGCTACGTTTTGGGTTCCCACGGCACCAGCGATATCACAAACAATACGCTCAAACTTAAAATGGCGTATGATTTGACCGACTATTCGACGATCAGGCTGACCTCCGCCATCTGGGATTCGGAGAAGATAGAAGATTCACCGGAAAGCTATCTGCGGGATGCAAGCGGAAATATCGTCTATTCCGGCACGGTGGATATTGACGGGAACAGTTATACGTTAAGCAGTTCCACCTTCAGGTATCGCGAGGCCGAATACCAGGATCTGATCAACGGGTTAAGTTATAAGCTGGATGCCCCCGATGGTCTGAAGGTGGATGCCTCCGTAAGCGCCTATACTGCATTGAAAAATATCTCCCGCCAGTCCACGGATGCCGTGCCCGCCTCCGAGCACGGCGGTGCCGGAACCGTAACGGAAAATGATAACGGCTGGTATACGGCTGATATTAAAGTGGCCAAAGATCTCAACGGCTGGGCAGGTGCCCATACCCTGTCGGCGGGGTATCATTTTGACAGGTATTACACGGACAGCGAAACCTGGAATGCCTCCAACTGGTATGATGATGTGAGGACCAGTCTGGACGAGGCGTCCGAAGGAAAGACCCAGACCCATGCACTTTTTATAGAAGATACCTGGTACATTGAAGACCATTGGTCGATTTATCTGGGCGGCCGGTATGAATGGTGGCGGGGCTTTGATGCAAGCAAATCCACCGACGGCGTCGGCGGGCGGATTACCACGGACCTGGACGACAAAAGTGACAATGGATTCTCTCCCAAATTCTCCACCACTTTCACGCCGAACAATAACTGGCAGCTCAGAGTGTCCCTGGCCCGTGCCATCAGGTATCCCACGGTTGGGGAGATGTATTACGGCGGTATCACATCCACAGGCGATATCAATAAAAGCAATCCGGATTTAAAGCCCGAAGAGAGTTTTGCCAAGGACTTTACCATCACCCGGTTCCTGGGCCAAAATTCCGAAGCCCGGCTGACCTTTTTTGAAGATGATATTGACAATGCCATCTTCAGGCAGACCAACAGCTATACAAACGTAAGCAACTATCAGAATGTGGATGAAGTTAGAACCCGAGGCATCGAGCTGGCATTTAACGTGCGACGGTTGTTTATCGATGGTTTGGGATTGTTCACAAATGTGGCGTGGACCGATTCGGAAATTCTGCGGAACGAAAATGTCCCTGAAAGTGTGGGCAAAGAGTTCCCCCGGGTACCCGAGTGGCGGGTGAAATGCGTGCTGGATTATGCGCCCACGGACAAATGGGCCATCACCTTTGCCGGCCATTATTGCGGGGACCAGTATGCCGAGTTGGATAATTCGGACACCAATGGCGGATACGGCGGTGTGGACGATTTTCTGACGTTTGATGTCAAGTTCAGCTACCATTTTACCCAGGGCTTTGAGGCAACGCTGGGCGTGGATAACATCACGGACGAGGAATACTATGTTTCGCATCCCTATCCCATGCGCACCTATTTTGCCGAACTCAAATATTCATTTTAAGGGTTTGGTTCTAACATCGGCCTCTGTAGGGGCAGGCCCCTGTGCCTGCCCTAATGAGGGCAACCACAGGGGGATTGCCCCTACAAAAAACGGCCTACAATAGAACCAAGTTCCATTTTAAAGACTGTAATGCGGTTCGGTCTATGAACCGCCCGGCCCAACCCAAAATAAAATATGAAACTACCTGCGGCCCTTGCAGGGCCTTTCATACAAACGTTACTCAATTTAACAACAAAGGATATGTATGATGAAAAGTTTAAATGTGATTTTCCGTATCGCTGTGTTTACCTTTGCAGTATGTTTTTCTGCTCCGGTCCAGGCCCATGATACCCTGCTGGTCATGGATAATTATCAATCGTCGATAAACAGTACCCCGGGCTTAAAGGTGTTCAGTACCCATCATTTCCTTCCACCCGAAGACGCTTTGATGGGGCCGGACAGGCTGGCGGAGGTCTTTTTTATCACACCGTCATTTGAACGGGTAGCACAAAAGGCTAAACTGAGTGTACCGGGTACATACATGTGCCTGGCGGTTCCCGTGAATGGATTTGCCACCAAAACCCCGGACGGCTACCAAAGAGGCAAAAATAAAAAAGAGGTGGACCACCCCGTTCTCTGCCGCTATTCCATGAAATATGCCAAAGCGATATTCACCGTGGGCCAGGCCGGTGGTGACGCATATGCCAAACCCCTGGGCCAGGAGATGGAAATAATTCCTTTAAAGGACCCGACCACCCTTAAACCCGGTGACACGCTTCCGGTCAAGGTGCTCAAGGAGGGTGAGCCGGCCCGGACATATGTTTACGGCACCTATGACGCGTTTTCCGATAAGAAAGATACGTTTTGCTATACCACCCGTACCGATAAGCAGGGGATTGCAGAAATCAAACTGCTGCATCACGGCACCTGGGTATTGATTGCCAAAATCGAAGAACCTTTTTCAGACAGTGCCGTATGTGACATTCAACGGTGGGCCGCTACCCTGACATTTCATGTGGGTGAATAACGCCTGCCAGTTTTTTTTGTCCCCGGTCGTGTAACGGCCGGGGCTTTTTTATTTTGCGGCATTAAGGGTCGGATAAAAATTTGGAGCGGTTTTATGAAAAAAATTCAGGTGTTCTTGATTTGGGTGATTATATCGGCATCTGTGGTGACGGTATGGGGGCATGGGACGGAAGGGTTTGTTGAAAAAGAAGAGGGCATCCTGGTCAGTGCAGGATACGACGACGGCGAACCCATGAGTTATGCCGAATTTAAAATCCTGGGACCGGACAGTGATATCCCTTTTCAAAAAGGCCGGACCGACCGGAACGGGCGGTTCATGTTCCGGCCTGACAAAAAGGGCCTGTGGCAGATCATTGTTTCGGACGGGATGGGACACCGGCTGGCTTTGGAACGGGAAATTTTTAATGTCAAAGGTGATATTCAGGCGGCAACCTCCAGCAAAAAGGGTGCCCCGAAAACCGCTCGGTTCCGGGGCATCATTATGGGCGTCAGCATTATATTGGGTGTGTTTGGTATCGTATATGGCTGGAAGGCCCGCTCGCATTGACTGTTTTTCCGGGCCTGGGCAGTGACCGGGCGACCTGGAATGTCTTGATTTGCCGGGCAATTAATGGTACCCGAAACCTGTTTTTGTGGGGACACCAGTCCTCGGAGAATAGAATTTTTTAAAAGGATTAGAACATGACGGGACATGCCCGTTCGGCGGATAACCGGCTTGCCGTATTTGAGGACCTCGGTATCCGGAAGTATATACAGGTGCTTGATATCCAGACCACTGCCCGGGACGAGATGATCCGGAATTCAGATTTAAGCGACCGGGTTATTTTTGTCCAGCACCCTGCGGTCTACACCTTAGGTAAAAGAGGGGGCCGGGAAAACCTTGTGGTGTCGGAGCAGTTTCTGGCTGAACGCGGCATTGAAATTGTCCAGACCGCCAGGGGCGGAAACATTACCTTTCATGGGCCGGGCCAGGCCGTGCTCTATCCCATCATAAACCTGGATCGGTCCAGGATCGGGGTGGCCGATTTTGTTTACGGTCTTGAGGAAATCATGATGCGGACGGCCCTCAAGTTCGGTGTAGAGGCCGGACGTGACCCGAAAAACCACGGCCTCTGGGTCGGGGACAGGAAAATCGGCAGTGTGGGGCTCTCCATTAAAAAAGGAATCTCCATCCATGGTCTGGCATTGAATGTCTGCCCGGACCTGACGCCGTTTACCTGGATCAACCCTTGCGGCCTGGCAAATGTTGCGATGACTTCCCTTGAACGGGAAAATAAAAATCCGGCCTTTGACCCCAAAGCATCCATGGAAGAGGCCAAGGATCTGTTTTTCACGTTTTTTTGCGAAATTTTTAATTTTAACGTACGGGGAGCAAACCCATGAATACCCATTGCAACAGCCAATCAAACAAATCTTCTGCCGATGCCGGTGCCGTCCGGAAAGGCAAGCCCAAATGGCTGAAAAAAAGTATGCCCAAGGGCGGGGATTGCCGGCGGGTGACCCGGCTTTTATCCGAGGCTGGCTTGCATACCGTATGCCAGGAAGCGGCCTGCCCAAATATGTTTGAATGTTTTGAAAAAAATACCGCCACCTTCATGATTCTGGGTGCCAGCTGCACCCGGAACTGCCGGTTTTGCAATGTGACGTCAAATGCCCCAACGCCGGTTGATGCGGGAGAACCCAAACGGGTTGCCGACACCGTACTCAAACTGAAATTGACCTATGTGGTGGTCACCTCCGTTACCCGGGACGACCTTCCCGACGGCGGGGCTGCTCATTTTGCACGGGTGATCCGGGCCATTAAGCAGGCGGATCCAGGCATCCGGGTGGAGGTGTTGATTCCCGATTTCCAGGGCGATGTCAACGCCCTGGAAACCGTAGCCAACGCAGAGCCGGATGTCATTAACCACAACATTGAGACGGTTAAAGGCCTTTATTCAAGGGTCCGGCCCCAGGCCCGGTACCAGCGCTCCCTTGACCTGATTCGAAATGTGCGAACGCTGTTTCCCGGTCTGCCCGCCAAGTCCGGCATCATGGTTGGCCTGGGCGAAACATTGGAAGAACTTCGGTCCACCTTCCAGGATTTGTACGATCACGGCTGCAATATCCTCACCGTGGGCCAGTATCTCCAGCCCACACGGGAGCACCTTGGTGTGGAAAAATTCTACAGTCCCGAAGAATTCGAACAACTTGACCGCATGGCCTCGGAGATCGGGTTCGAACAGGTGGCGGCCGGCCCCTTTGTCAGAAGTTCGTATAACGCCAGGGAGTTGTTCGAAACGCCTGGGGGCGGCAAGTCAATGTAATACCCTTCAGCATCTGAATTCCCATTTCCTCACAGCTGTGAGCGAACTGCTCACAGCTTATCGTCTGCCTGATGATCAAAATTCAAAACTATCTTACTGTCATCACATTCGGTGGCGGGCCGTCACTGGATTCCATTTCTGTCGCTTCTGTTTCACTTTTTTTTAAAAAAAATCTTGACGAACCATATGGTTAACTACTAACTATCAATTCGGTTAACAGGCTCAGGATAAGCTTAAGAAAGGAAACAGATGGACGGATTTTTTGTTGCAGGTACAGATACGGACGCGGGTAAAACAATTGTGACCGCCGCGTTGGTGCGTCAACTGAGAAGGCAGGGTATGGATGCCGTGCCCATGAAAGTGATTCAAACCGGCGGCGGATATACCGAAGACGGGTTCCCCGTTTCCCCGGATTTTGACGTGTATTGCAGCGCGTCGTCCTTTATCCGGGACCGGGATGAAATAGAGGATATGGTCCCTTTATCATTTTCCGCCCCCTGTTCACCGCACCTGGCCGCCCGGATGGACGGGAGCGTGTGTGAAATCGGCCCGGTCCTGACAGCGCTGAAACGACTGCACATCACACATGATCTGGTGATTGCGGAAGGGGCAGGGGGAATCAATGTGCCCCTGTCGGACACACTTACCATGCTGGACCTTATAAAAAAAACGGGATTGCCCCTGATTTTGGTCGTTCGAAACGTTTTAGGGTGCGTTAACCACACCATCAATACCATTCAGATTCTGGGATTACATGACATTCAAATCAAGGGTGTGATTATGACCGAAACAACGCCTACACAAGATTGCGACACATTTATTCTTGAGGATAATCCCCGGATTATCCATCAACTCGGCAACATTCCCATTTTGGGCAGCCTGCCCTTTATCCATGGGGTGCCGGCCGGCACGGAACCCTTCTGGTCCGCCCTGGACGGTTACATGAATGATATTGTCGACGCGCTTTTACACGGTAAACATAATGAGTAGAACACAAGCCTATTTGGACTTCGACAAAAAGCATATCTGGCATCCCTATACCTCCATGACCCATCCCATGGAAACCTATATGGTAAAACGGGCCCAAGGGGTGCATATCCACCTTGCCGACGGCAGGATCTTAACCGACGGCATGTCTTCCTGGTGGGCGGCCATTCACGGGTATAACCACCCCGCGCTCAACCGGGCGATTCATGAGCAGGTGCAGAAGATGAGCCATGTTATGTTCGGCGGTTTGACCCATGAACCGGCCTGCGTGCTTGGGGAAAAACTGATCTCCATTGTCCCACAGGGCCTTGAACATATCTTTTTTTCCGATTCCGGCTCCGTTGCGGTTGAGGTGGCCATCAAGATGGCGATCCAGTACCACCACGCCCTGGGAAACCCCGGAAAAAAGAAGCTGCTCACGGTCAAAAAAGGCTATCACGGTGACACCTTTGCCGCCATGGGTGTGTGTGATCCGGTCCAGGGCATGCACAGTCTGTTCAAAGGCGTACTCCCCGATGCGATTTTTGCCCGGGCACCCCAATGTGCTTTTTTCCAAAACTGGGATGAAACGGATACAGCCGAGATCGAATCGCTCATGGCTGAGTATCACCGGGAGATTGCCGCCGTTATACTTGAGCCGGTTGTCCAGGGAGCTGGAGGGATGCGCTTTTATCATCCCAATTACCTGATACAGCTTCGGGCGTTATGCCGGCGGTATGACATCCTGCTGATATTCGATGAAATTGCCACGGGGTTCGGGCGCACCGGGAAACTGTTTGCCGCCCAGTGGGCCGGTGTTTGCCCGGACATTATGTGTGTTGGAAAGGCCTTGACCGGCGGGTACATCAGTTTTGCGGCAACCCTTGCAACCGCGGATATGGCCCGGGGGATTTCGTCCGACGGCGGGGTGTTCATGCATGGACCCACCTATATGGGAAATCCCTTGGCCTGCGCGGTTGCCAATGCCTCCCTTGACCTGTTGATGACCGGGATGTGGCAAATCCAGGTCGCGGCCATTCAGGAGCTGCTTGCCGAGCATCTTTCGCCCGCCCGGGCGTTCGCGGGCGTCAAGGATGTAAGGGTGCTGGGCGCAATCGGGGTCATAGAGCTGGACGAACCGGTGAATATGCAGGTGATCCAGGAGATGTTCGTCCGGGCCGGCGTCTGGATACGGCCCTTTGGCAGGCTGGTCTATACCATGCCGCCCTTTGTCTGCAAAAAAGAGGATGTGGTGAAGATCGCAACAACCATGTGTGAGGTTGTAAAGGCGTATTTGTAAAGGAGTTAAGGCGCGATGACGTTTTTGATTTTATATGCAGTGGTGCTTCTGGGCTTTGGGGTTTTTGAATCTAAAAAGATAAAAGATTTTGATGATTTTATCATTTCGGGCAGAACCCAGAACACCTCTGCCATTACATACTCTATCCTGGCCACCTGTATCGGGGCCTCTGCAACCTTAGGCGTTGTCTCTACAGCCCGGGATATTGGATTTCCCGCTTTCTGGTGGCTGGGGGCCGGGGCTGTGGGGCTTTTGCTCCAATCGTTTTTTTTATCCCGTAAGGTGAGGGCAGTGGGGGCCTATACATTGCCGGACCTGACCGAAAAACTCATGGGCCGGGATGCCAGGTTTCTGACGTCAATCATCGTGGTGATCGCCTGGACCGGCATTATTGCCGCACAATTTGTTGCCGGTGCTAAGCTGCTGTCAGCCTTCGGAGGCATTGACCCCAATGTCTCCATCATGGTAACGGCCCTGGTGATTGTGGTCTATTCGGCCTTGGGCGGGCAGTCGTCGGTGATGAAAACCGACAG
Source organism: uncultured Desulfobacter sp. (assembly GCF_963666675.1). Taxonomy (NCBI): domain Bacteria; kingdom Pseudomonadati; phylum Thermodesulfobacteriota; class Desulfobacteria; order Desulfobacterales; family Desulfobacteraceae; genus Desulfobacter; species uncultured Desulfobacter sp. Next base: position 421,909 of record NZ_OY762929.1, read on the forward strand.
GGTACAATTTGTCCTTTTAGGCGGTGCGCTTATTTTTACCCTGGTCTATCTTTATGTCGGCCACCCGGTGTCCCTGGCAGACGTTCGATTTGATTTGACCAATGGGGATTTCACTTCTGAAAACCTGGTGTACTACCTGTTGGTAGTCGGTGGCAGTTATTTCGTCTGCCCTTTGCTTTTCTCGCGTATTTTGACGGCCCGGGATGTCCGAACCGCCCGTCTGGCATCGTTTTTGTCGGCACTGGGGCTTGTCGCCGTCAGCATTGTCATTACGCTGATCGGTATCTGGGCATCCTTTCATATTGATCCGTCCTGCGATAAGGATATCCTTGGGCTTATCATAGCAGAAAAATTGCCAGCGGCAGGCGGCATGGCGTTATTGATTGGTCTTATCTCCGCAATCATATCTTCGGCCGACACCTGCCTTTTTGCCGTTGCAAGTATCGTTGAATACGATATTCTTAAACAGGAACGGGTCCGGACCACCAGGATTGTAATCGGCTTTATCGGCTGTGCCGCTGCGCTTCTTGCCATGAAGAATCCCGATATCATTTCTCTGCTTATTCAGGCATATGCCGTGTTCACTGCCGGTGTGGTTCCGCCGGTGGCGGTGGCCCTGATCATGTGGCGAAGGCGTAGCATCCATTCCCACTGGCGTCGAGCGGCCATCATCGTGGGCGGGATTTTCGGGCTTGGTGCCAACCTTCTGGGAATGGACATGATGGCCGTGGGCGGAATGGCGGTTTCGACAGCCCTTTCCGTTGCCGGACTCTATGTTCCCCAAAATGAATTTTCATTATCCTAGGTAAAGACCATGCAATACACCATTGACTTATATATTGATATCGCAAAAAACATTATTGAGGGGCAATGTCCTGGCAATGAAATTTATCGTGATCTGGCATTGACCGGGGATCGGGATGTTTTCGCGTTGATGGCCGGTGCGGATCTTATCCGGGAGGCCTTTTTCGATCGTGAGATTCATTTATGCGCAATTTGCAACGCAAAATCCGGGATGTGCAGTGAAAATTGTAAATTCTGCGCCCAATCAAAATGTCATGCCTCGGATATTGAGGTCTATCCCCTGATGCCTACAACTGAACTTCAGAAAGGGGCATACGAACTTATGCATACGCCTGTCCATCGTTATTCCCTTGTGACCACCGGCAAAGGGCTTGCTGAAAATGAGGTGAGACAGGTGGCGGATGCCCTGGGAGGCCTGCCGCCAGCGGGGTTGTCCTATTGTGTCTCTTTGGGGATTTTGAATGATGCGGACATGGATTATTTAAAATCCCGTGGTGTCGGCCGGTATCACCATAACCTGGAAACCTGTCGAAGCCATTTTGATGCGGTCTGTACCTCACACACCTATGACGATCGAGTCAATACGATTAAACGGGCGAAAAAGGCCGGTTTGTCGGTCTGCTCCGGCGGCATTTTCGGTGTTGGGGAAAGTATGACCCAGGTGCTTGAGCTGGCATTCGCGTTGAAGGAACTTCAGGTGGATGCTGTGCCGATTAATTTTCTAAGCCCCATACCCGGCACTTTTTTTGAGGGAAAAAATAATTTGACGCCGCTGACCTGCCTGAAGATAATATCTATTATGCGATATGTGTTGCCCAAGACGGACATCATGGTCTGCGGCGGCAGAATACATAATTTAAAAATGCTTCATCCCCTGATTTTCCAGGCCGGGGCAAACGGCATCATGACAGGTAATTATTTGACCACAAAAGGCAATCAGCTTCAAGACGACCTTGAAATGATCCATCAGTTGGGGTTTCAATCAAGATAATAATAATTTTTAAATCTATGAATGTAAATCTGTGTTTGGACGAAAAGTTGCCCAGATACAAGGCGCAAGCAAAGCTAAAACCGGAGCGTACTCAAGTACGTGAGGATTTTAGCTTTGTGCAGCAACGCCGCAGGTGGGTGACTTTTCGGCCAAACACTAATTAAATTTAAACTTTTCGGTCAATTGATTTAATTGCGTTGATAAACTAGATAACTCCACAGCACTATCATTTACCTGCCGGCTTCCAGTGTTCACCTCAGCCGCCGATTGGTTTACCTGCTGGATATCCTGTGTTACTTCAGCGGCAACGCCTGACACCTGGTTCACATTGTCATTGACTTCCTGCATGCCCAATGCCGCCTGGCTTACATTATCCGAAATCTCCTGGGTCGTGGCGGATTGTTCTTCAACGGCGGTGGCAACCGTTGAAACAATTCCACTGAGCTCTTCAATAATTGCACCGATTGATTCTATGGCTGAAAATGCCTCTTCGGTTGTTTTTTGAACCCCATCAATTTTTCCTGCAATGTCGCTGGTCGCATCCGCGGTCTGGTTTGCAAGGGCTTTAATTTCACTTGCAACCACGGCAAAGCCTTTTCCTGCCTCGCCGGCCCGGGCCGCTTCAATGGTTGCATTCAATGCGAGTAAATTGGTTTGTTCAGAAATATCAGAGATGGTTTCGGTGACCTTGGTTATCTCCGATGCCGCCTGGTTCAAGACGTTCATTTTATCGGAAACGAATTTTGATTTTTCAACTGCTTCCGCCGTGGTTTGATTCCCTTTTGACGTGTTGTTGGCAATTTCATTGATGGTCGCGGACATCTCTTCTATGGCCGATGCAATATTTTGTATATTCACCGTTGCCTGTTCGGACGCGGCCGCAACACTGCCCATGGTTGTGGCCATCTCTTCGGCGGCGGAGGCGACATTTTGTGACCGGTTTTCCGTCTCCTTTGAATTGGAAGCCATTTGGGTGGATACATCGGACAGTGACGTCGCAGATTCATCCAAGGCGCTCGCACCGTCGGAGATCTCCTGGAGCGCGCCTTTTAAGGAGACTGCCATTTCATTGATGGATTTTACCATATTCCCGATTTCATCGGTCTGATCTATAGCTAATGTCTGGGAGAAATCGCCTTTGGCCAGTTGACTGGTAAAGCCTTCTGTTTCAATTAATGGACGTGTGATCAACCGGATCAGCAAAAATGATATCGCAATGCCGAAAATGACTGCGATCAAAGCAATGGCAACAATCGTTGTGATGGCCACAGATGCCTCATGATCCATCTGCTCTTTTAGCATCAGTTGATACGCCAGGATCAGCTCTTTGAGTTGATCAAGCAAAGATATGATGGATGCCAACGTCGGCTGGGTCTCATTGTGATAGATCTCTTTTGCTTCATGCTGTTTGTGTTCCAGGGCCATCTCAAGACTGATAATTTCATCAAAATATTTTTTTAATTCATTGTAGGCAGGGGAGATAATTTGATTGTACAAATTTATTTTTTCTTCAAGGGTTTCCGCTTGGTTAATCTGGTACACAGCGGTATGAAGCGCTTTGTGGGGTTTGTGAATCTTTTCAATGATCGCCGCGAATTCAGGCCACTGGGATAGAATCGTTTGTGCTTGTTTGCCGTTAAGCCATTTTCCGAGTTGGCATTTTTCAGGATCTGTTTGTACATCAATTGTGGATTGGGTCATGATGGATTGTGAAACGGACTGCATCCACTCTAAATGGGCGGCCAAGAGTTTTTCAAGGGTCAGGGCAAGTCCCTTGTGGGTTTGGGCCCATGTATGATTAATTTTTGCGGCCGAATCATGCAGTTTTTTATGGACAGGGATGATCTCTTTTAGGATTTTTGCTATTTCAGGGGATTGTTTTGACAGTACCACAGCGTCATCGCTTGCCAGAAATTTGCCAAAGGGGCATTGTTCATGGTCAAACTGAATTTCAAGTATCGCTTTATTGTTAACAAATAATGATTCGATTTCACTTGCCCATTCCAGGTGGCCCAGTTCAACTTCCAGAAGTTTTTCCGTGTATTTAGCCTCTTTCGCAAATTCATCGCTGTCATGGATAATTTGCGTGATAAGAAAATACGAGATGCCCCCTAAAAATAGAAGGAAAATGAGTAAAATGCCGGTTAAACCCCATAATTTAGCGCTAATTCTTACACTTTTGAAATAATTAGAAGACATCCGTGCCCCCGTACATTTAAACGATTGATAGTGAGTTTGTCGGTTTTGGCTTTTTCTTTATGGGCTTACTAAATTTGAATATCTTATTTCTACATGAAACGACGAAAACAATCAATTCGTTTTGAACATTGGGCCTGTCTTTTTTAGGAATGTATCAACATTGGTTATGCGTCGCCCCTGGGTACCAAGCGTTTAACCCATGGTTGTCAGAAGGAGATTCACCGCATTGTTAACACCGTTTTCCGCGTTGAGCTCGGCGCTGAGCTTTTTAAGTGTGCCGTGCATGGTTTGGTTGTTCAGTGTGTTGTTGATGACGGTTGCCATGGTTTGCCGGGCTAACGCTTTTTTAGACAGGCGCGGCGGCCCTGCCCCAAGCTTTTCCAGTCTGTCGGCCCAGAAGCCCTGGTCGAAAAAGAAGGGAATGATAATTGATGGAATGCCGGCCCGGACGGCTGCGCCTGTGGTGCCGGCACCGCCGTGGTGGATCACGGCGGAAACCCTGGGAAACAGCCAGGAATGGGGTATACTCTTGGTCACGTAGAGATCCGGACCGGCTGTTTCGTCAAAGGGCGTTTCGCTCCAGCCTGTTAAGAGGAGTACTCTGTGGCCTGTCAGACGTATTCCCTGGACGGTTTCTCTGATGATGGTGCTGATATTCGGATCATTCATCGATCCAAACCCCACGCATACCGGCGCAGGGCCCCGGTTCAAAAAAGCTTGCAAACCTTCGGGCGGCACCCAGTCCCCGGGGGGATCCATAAACCAGTACCCGGTAATATGCATATTGTCTGACCAGTCGGATGGCTTTGGCAGGATAGAGGCGCTAAATCCATGGAGAACCGGAATATTTTCGGAATATACCTCCTGGAAAAATTCATGGAACGAGGCCTTTCCTTTTAATTGATCGCTGTTGTTTAAAAAAAGCGCCATGCAGGTTTCAACGATTCTGTAGCTTGCGGCATTAAACATTTTGGGAACATGGATATTTGATGAAATCACGGGGCTTGGAAATCCATTGGTTCTTCCCAGGGGCTGGAGGCAGATGGGAATTGCTTTGGTGCCTGTTTGCTTGGCAAAGTGCTGGGCCGGCAGAGCCAGCATGTTGTAAAGGATTAAATCTGCATCCCGGCAGGCATGGCGGATGTCTGTGACAATACGTTCGAGAATCGGCGCGATATCTTTTCTCTTGGATCTGAAAAAGTGTAAAGGATTTAGTGGTTTGGCGGGCTTGATGCTGTCGGGTGAATCCGATAGGGACTGTCTCAACATGGTCTGGATGGGGAAAAAATCTATGCCCCGTTTCAGGACATCAGTTTTAAAAATCGGGTTGGCGGCAAGGCGTACCCTGCATCCGGCGTTTTTTAATCCAAGTCCTAATGCAAGGGAAGGATAGGCATCACCGCTGGAACCCAGCGCAACGATTGTAATATTCATGTGTCGGTGCCTTTGCTTGGGTCAAGGCCGGCAAGGCATTGCCTGAGCCGGCCGGCCAGGGTTTTTACGTGGGGGGCTTTCATGAAACTGTCATGGTTGCCGGGGAGCATATGCAGCTTAAACGGACCTTTTGCGTGTCTGCGCCAGGTCCTGTGGGTGCCTAAAAATCTGGACATGGCCCATTTGCCCTGGAAATAATTGATTTTGCCCGTGTAGCCCCGGGGGCGGTAGCCCACCAGGGATTTCAGGTGATATTGAAGTCCGCCGTCTAGGAAAACGGCACGCAGGATCTCGAAACTATCCGGCATGGCGGTCCTTTCATAATAAGGCTGCAGCCGTAACATGATCGCCCGGATTTTTTTGTTTATAAGACTGGCAAATTGATTGTATGCATACGGTGCCCCGATCATGACCAGAAATTGTACCTCAGCCCCCTGCGCTTTGAGCAGGCAGGCGGTTTCATAGGCCATCAGGCCGCCGGCACTGTAACCGCCAAGCCTGTAGGGCCCGTTGGGGAATTGTTCTACAATGTGATCTGCATACTGTCGGGCTAAGGATTTGGCTGCCATTACCGTGCCGTCATCGGTGGGCTGGAGCATGAAAAAGGGCTGGTCTTTTCCCAGGTGGCCGGACAATTGGTGCAGCTTGACCAGATCACCATATCCTGCGGTGACACAGAAAAACGGCGGTTTGGTGCCGTCAGTTGAAATGGGTACAAGCATGGGGCGGTGGGCCGGGCCTTTGGCGTGTGACAACAGTTTCGCCAGGGCGTGGGGGGTGCTGTTGGCCGTAAGTTCTGAAAATAACAGGCGATGGGTGAACCTTTTTTTCAGGAGGGTTATAAATCTTACTGCGGCAAGGGAATCCATGCCGTATTCAAAAAAGTCGTCGTGGGGACCAAGAGGGATGGACCTCTCATTCATGGCAGTGGAAAACAGGGCGCACAGTAGTTTTTCGGTCTTATTGGCCGGCTGTTTTTGCGGTGTTGAGACGCGTCGGGTGGCGGTATCCATTCCTTCCAGCCGGCGGCGATCTATTTTACCGCTCGGTGTCTGGGGCATTTCGTCCATGGGAATGAATTGGGACGGGATCATGTAGTTGGGCAGGCGCTGCCCGGCAAACTGCCGGATTTCTGCTGTTATATCGTCCTGGGGTTGGTGCCCGGAGCTTGAGAAAAATGCCGCAAGGTATCTGTCCGATGATTGATTGGCTTTAGCAATCACAACAATCTGGGATATTTGGGGGTGGTGTGCAATCACCTTTTCAACTTCTTCGGGTTCAATCCGAAATCCCCTTATTTTTACCTGATGGTCAAATCTGCCTAGAAACATCAGGGTTGAATCCGTTAAAAAACTTACCATGTCCCCGGTTCGGTAGAGCCTTTTATGTCCGGTGTCGGCTTTAAACGGGTTGTCAATAAATTTTTCCCGGGTCAAATCAGGCCGGTTCAGGTATCCCCGGGCCAGGCCTGCGCCCCCGATATGCAATTGTCCGGGAACGCCAAGGGGAACAGGGGCGAGGTTTTCATCCAGGACATAGAGGCTTGTATTGTCAATGGGCTGGCCTATGGGCAGCTGGTCCGTGTCGTTGTGGTTGCAAATGCAGGCCGAGGCACAAACCGTGGATTCGGTGGGACCGTAGGCGTTGATAAATCGGCGTCCGGCGCCCCATTTTTTTAACAGCTTTGAAGGGCAGGATTCGCCTGCGGTAACCAGGGTGGTCAGACTGGGCAGCGGCACCACATCCATAACGGCCAGTGCGGACGGCGGCAATGTGACATGGGTGACGGCTTGGCGTGCAAGGGTGGAAAGCAGCGGGGGACCCGGCATTATATTGTTGTTTTCGGCCAGAACCAGGGTTGCCCCGGTCGAAAGGGCGGTAAAAATTTCTGATACAGAGGCATCGAAATTCAGGGAGGCAAATTGAAGCACACGGCTTTCATGGGTGATGCCGAATATTTTGCTCTGGGCCGCCACAAGGTTGACAAGCCCGCCGTGGGTGCACATAACCCCTTTGGGCCGGCCGGTTGTTCCTGATGTGTAAATGACATAGGCCAGGCTGTGGGCATTTAAAGATGCTTTGTTTTTTTTAACATTCTGTTCCTCAAATGGGAAATTGTCTAATTCAATAATGTTTAGCGTTTTGTTACCAGTAAATTTTGATGCAAATTTATTCAGAGTTAAAATGGTTGACGTTCCTGAGTCCTCAATCATGAATTGTATTCTTTCCCGGGGATACTCCGGATCCAGGGGAACATAGGCCCCTTCCGCCTTTAGTATGGCCAGTATGCCCACCACCATTTCAATGGATCTGTCAATATATACACCAACAATGGTTTCAGGGGCCTGAAGCAAGGGTTTTAGATAGGAGGCAAGACGTTCGGCGTTGTCGTTTAGGGTGCGGTAGGAGATCTGCTGGTTGCCCAGTTGAACGGCGGTATGGTCCGGATAGGTTCCGGCGGCTTCAGCTACTTTTTGGCAGATGGTTTCACTATGGGCCGGTTCGTTTTGGGCCGGTTGGTTGAATTCCACCAGAAGTTTGTGTGACTCCCGGTCGGGCAGGAGGTTCAGCTGGTTTAAAGAAATTTCAGGCTTATCCAGGAGTTGTTGGAGCATGTACCGCACCCGCTCCATTAAAAATTCAATTTCATGGGGCTTGTATGCGGTCAGGTTGTAGTAAAATTCAAGCTTTACGCCGATCTTTTTCTGGTACTCCTTTATGGCCAGGGTTAAAGGCGTCTGTTCCCAGCCGTTGTGCATGGTATTGGCCTCGAATCCGGTGCCGTTATAATCCGTCGTATTATAGTTGAATTTTTCATAGGAGATACTCACATCAAAAAGCTGATCCCGTCCGGCCCTTTTAACTTTTGCGGCCCGGTTGATCTCACCCAGCGGAAACCGCTGGTGGGGAAAGGATTCTTTTAATTCGATTTTCAATCGTTCAAAAAAAGTCTGAATGTCAATGTCCAGTCCAAAATCAAGGCAGACCGGCACCACATTGACAAAGGGGCCCATGGTTTCCATGAATTCAGGGGTCGACCGGTTGAGCAACGGCATTGAAAAAACAAATTGTTTGGTGTCCGTGGTTCTCAGAAAGTAGGTATACAACACCGCCGCCACGAGAAAAAAAACATTTCCCTGATGTTGTTTGGCGTATTGGATTAACTGGTGATAGAACTCAGGGGATAACCAGATATGGTCAAAGGCGCTTGGGGTGCCGGCTTTTCCGTACCCTTCCGCGTATCTGCGGGGTATCATCGGTCTTGGCATGGTTTCAAATTTTTTGGACCAGTACGCTTTTGCCTGATCAAACGCATCAGAAGACCTATAGGCGATATCATTTAAAATAAAATCAACATATGATGGTTTGCTGCCGGTTTCTCCAGCACCCTTTATAAGGGCGTTATAGTTTTCAAGTAACTGCCTATTTAGGAGGGCAAAGCAGTACCCGTCCATTGTCAGGTGATGGGCGCATACCGCATAATAAAAGCTTTCTTCTGATGTCTTTAAAAGAAAATACTTGGACAGCTGCGCGTCATAAATTTCAAAGGGTTTACAGAATTCTTTTTTCCACCATTGCATGGCTGCTTTGTCCGGATTTGCCTGGTTTGAAAAATCTTTTAATGCCATTTCCCGGGCTGTATCGGAGAAACCAAGACGAGGCAGGGGCCCGCCCTTGTGAAATATCATCCTAAAAGCGTCATTGTGTTGGACTACCCGGTGGTGGGCCTCAATAAAAATATCTACATCAATATATCCGTTTATTTTGAAGTTGCCGCCAATATTATACATCGGGAGTTCATTATGAATAACCTGGGAAAGCCAGATCTCTTCTTGAATCAGGGAGAGGGGATAGATGTTATCGCATGGTTTGGTCGGCATCTTTGAGTCCTTTGAGCATGGAAAGTATCGGTGTTTTATCCAGCCATAGATAAACCAGTCCGGGAGAGGTATTTGCAATAAACATGGCTGCGTGCATGACAATGGCCGAGTTGAGCGCAAATGGGGGTGAAACACCGTAAAAAGAGAGGACGCTTACCGTGGCTGCATGATACGGGCCTATATTGGCCGGTGCCGGAATACCCATGGAAAAGGCCTGGGCCAGAAGAATTAAAAAAGAGGGTAAGATCCCCTCCAATTCAATTCCCAGCGCCTTGACCAAGATAAACACGTTCACTCCGCAAAGCAGCCAGAAAATAAGGCTCAACAAGAGCCCCAAGCAAATATATCCGGCAAAGTTAAGGCATATCAACCCCTGGCGGAACCGGGCAACCGCTTTTTTTGTGTCGGGTTTGAACCGACTGGGCACGGGCATAATTAAAAGCGTCACAAGTCGGTCCATGGCTTTGGGTTTTCTGGTGAACCCAAACAACATAATAACAAGAAGTGTTAGAACAACACCGGCGGTACCTGCTGTTTTAAAAATGGATTTAAAATATTCATCGCCTGTGGGGGGGATGTTGTGCATGAGTAAGATTAAAAGTCCCAGAAAGACCAGCATGATGCTGTCAAATATTCTGACCAGAGCAACGGTCCCTAGGGCCGTAAAAAAACTTTCATTTTCCTTTTTTCCGATAAGAAACGCCTGAATCAGACCGCCTGTCCTTGCCGGGATAACCATATTGACAAGCCCCCCGGCAAATAGGGACAGGCACATGTTGAAATATGTTAATTTGCGGTTCATGGGCTTGAAGATCATGTCCCATTTAAAAACACGAAAGTACAGAATCAATACGTTAAATCCAAAAGACAAGCCGATCAAAGGCCAGTTAATCTCGAGAACTACCTTTGAAAGTGTTGAAAAATCGTATCGCAAAAAGGCATAGAGAATCAACATCGAAAATATGAAAGGCCAGATCCAGGCAAGTTTTCTTTTTTTATTGGATAAATTTTCCTGCATATATTTGTCATATCCCCATTTTAGGGATTAGGTACTTGAAAAATAGCCCGATTCATCTTTGCTTAAATGTATGATACAATTCGCGGCGTTTTTGATGTTCCGGAATCGTTTTATGAAATTACCCGCAACAAAGATCGCAATCTCCTTTTTTTTGAGGATTTTTTGTAAAAATCGGGTTTGGACTCGTATGCTGCGTTTCAACCGAAAAGGGTAATTTAGTATATCACAAACATCTTAAAGCGAATTCTACGATAACAGGAAGTAAGTCGTCAACTGATCGTCTGTTATTTCGTAAAAAAGTGTTTAGATTGGGCCCGGTCGACTCAGGTTATGTTCAACTTTAGAGGTGAAAATGGGGAATTATAAGGAACAGATTTTAGAATTGCTGAAAGCCGGTGTGGAATTCCGGCATCTTTCCGACACGATTTTAAATGCCCTGGTTGAACGCCTTCAGATTAAAGAAGTGGCTGCCGGTACGCATGTTATCGCTGAAGGCGCCCATGACCGGTCAATGTTTATCCTGGTTTCCGGCCGACTGCGGGTCACCCGGAAGGGCCGGGACGGTAACCTGATGTTGTATAATGAGATTTTGCCCGGTGAAATCGTGGGCGAACTGGGCGTCATTTTGGATCAGCCCAGGACAGCTGATATCACCGCATTGAGACGTTCGGTTCTCGGGATACTTTCACAACAGGATTTTGAGCAGTTGCTGAAAAATTTTCCTTTGGACATCAATCGGGTCTTTTCCCAGGCCATCTATAATCATTTACGCCACGCCCGGCGGATAGAAAGCCGGAAACGGGCCCAGGCGTTTATTGTTATTCCCCTTTCAGACCAGGTCGATGCCGGCATGGTAGCCCAGAATATGGCCCGGGCTTTTTCCGTTCTCGGCAAGGCCCTGCATGTTGTTCTAGATGGCCGCAGTGCAGATCAGCAGTATAATGTTGATCGCATGGAAGCGGAAAACGAGTTTTTGATCTATCAGGCCACGTCATCCGATGCCGGATTGGTGGCCGAAGTGATCGCGTATGCCGATCAGATTTTGTTTGTTGCACAATCGGGATCAGAGAAAACGCTTTCCAGGGTAGAGGTCGAACTGGCCGACGAACCCGGGATCAAATTGATGAGAAAGCACCTCATTGTTCTTCATCCGGAAAAAACAAATTGCTGCGAGGATAAACTGGCGTGGCAAGGCCCAAGGGATGTGGAACGTGTATACCCGGCAAGCCCTAATGCATTGTCCGATTACCGGCGGATTACCCGGTTTCTGGCGGGCAAAGCGGTGGGCGTTGTGCTGGGTGGCGGTGGGGCCAGGGGGTTCGCGCATCTGGGGGCATTAAAGGCGTTTGAGGAAAAAGGTGTCCCGGTTGATCTGATTGGCGGTAACAGCATGGGGGCCTTGATCGGGGCATCCTATGTATTCGGCATTCCACTGGAAACAATTCATACGACAATCCGGAATTCGGCAAAGGGATTAATCCGGCCGGATCTGCCGGTGGTGTCGATTTTTTCCAGCAAAAATTTTGAAAAGGCGCTCAGGGGGGTTTTTGGTGATACACAGGTGCAGTGTTTGTGGACGACTTATTTTTCAGCCGCTTGCAATCTGAGCCGCGCGGATACGGCTGTCATGGATTTTGGTCCCCTCTGGCAGGCAGTGTTGGCCAGCAATTCACCGGCAGGGCTGTTTCCCCCCGTCATCAGGAACGGTGAGATGATGGTGGACGGTGCCATCCTGGAAAATGTGCCGGTCCAGGCCATGCGCACACGGCTGGGAACGGCCCTGGAACGTCGCCGGGGAAATGGGACGATTATCGCTTTGGATGTCGATGTCAAAGAGGATCTGACGGTTGATCCAAAAATGACGTCGCTTAAAAACTGGGATGTGATCCGGACCCGGTTTGACAAAAAGGCCTCCCCGGTGCCCGGCCTGAAAAGAATTCTCTCCTATGCCAATCAGATGGGCGGTCTGGCGCAGCGCAGACGGATCATATCCCTGGCGGATTATTATCTTGAACTGCCGGTTTCCCATTTTCCCATGACAGCCTATCCAAAAGCCGAAGAAATTATTGATATCGGCTACGCCTACACCCTTGGGAAAATTCAGGACTTACAACTCACAGACATAAGCGGACCGGCCTCATCCTGAGACCACACGATTTCGACCGGTCTCCTTTGCCTTGTACAGGGCTTTATCCGCCCGTGACACCAGGGTATCACGACGTTTTGTATGATTTTCAAGACTGCTGATGCCGATGCTCACGGTCAGGCCAAGCCCCTGGAAACGATCCGAAAGCAGATGGCCCAGGTGTTCGATCTCCCGTCGAATCCGTTCGGCATACATCACTGCTTTGGCAGAGTTCGTATCATTCAGGACAACAATGAATTCCTCTCCACCGTACCGGCCGACATGGTCCGTGGGACGCGACATTTTTTTTAAGGTTTTTGCGATCAGTTTAAGGACGTTATCCCCTTCCTGGTGCCCGAACATATCATTAAATTTTTTAAAATGATCCACATCGATCATCGCAACACACAACTCCCTCTTTTCTTTGACCGCATTTAGAAAAGCTGTTTTCAATAAGTCGTCAATGGCCATCCTGTTCAGCAGCCCGGTCATCCCGTCATGCAGAGAAGCTGACTTTGCCCTTTTATAAGCCGAGGCATTTTCCAGGGCTCGCCCAAGCTCATTGGCCACAATTGCAATGGATGAAAACAGGCCGGACTCAATTTTTTTACCCGATTCTACATGATCCATTCCCAGGAGTCCGATGACCTTATCATGGCTGCAAAAGGGAACCACAAGCATCTGGGAGATCCCAAATTTTTCCAGCACCTCTTTTTCCCCCGGTTGCGTGCCGTTGATGATGACCGGCGCTTTATTTCTCAGGCATTGGAGAAAACCGTTATCCCCATTATCCATTGAAATGTACTGGGATGCCAACTGGTCTGAAAATCGTTCCTGTTGAAGACACTTTACTACTTCAAGACGACGCAGCGGAGGGGCGGCTTTTAATATGCAGACCCGGTCAAAACCAAAATCCTGACAAATGGCTTTTAAGGTCGCAGATAAGATCTTTTGGGGCTCCAGGCTACTATGGGGCGCAAGAATACTTGCCGTCAAAGACGGCTTTTGTTCATGGGGGTTTGGATCCGTTGGGGAAAAAGAGCCTGAGTTGATGGCGCTTAGTTTTAAATTGGCCTTGAGCAGACTGGCCCGGTACTGATCCGAAGAAGGAAATTCAAACCCATAAAATTCGGAGGTGTTTTCAATCTCTTTATCCATTTTTTGTATGACGGCTTCAAAGTCTATGCCGTCAAGTTGAATCTCTTTTTCTATTCCGGGATGAAGGGCCAAAGGAAAAATGACATCTATGGAGCCCATGCCCTGGGTCCAGGCTAAAAAGTCAGCCAGGCAGACAATGCTGATGAACCGGACGTCGTCCTTACAAAGGTCCAGGTGGCAAAAACAGCGGTGGTGGTATTGAATGGCCAGACAAAGCTTTTGGGGAAAACCCCAGCGATGTGCGTAATACGCGCCCAGGTCGTCGTGCCCGATCCCTATGATTTCTCTTTCTTCTTCAACCAGGGTGCCGGTGCAGTTAACGGCATTTTTACAAAAATCAGCATAATTCACCCGGCCGGACCGGTCGAGAACGATTCTGCCAAAGTCATGGAGCAGTCCAGCGGTATACGCATCTCCGGGGTGGGGATACCCGATCTGTTCTGCGATGGTCTGACTGAGACTTGCCACGCACAAACAGTGACGCCAGAAAAATGTTCGGTCAAAATGGTTCTCCCGGCCGGACTTGACCAGTGTTTCAAAAAAGGTCACACCCAGACAGATTTTTTTAATTTCATCAATGCCCAGGAACAATACCGCGTCTGCAATGGCCGATACCCTGGATCTTAGATTAAAATAAGCGGAATTGACAATGCTCAGTATTTTTATGGTGATGCCCGGGTCTGTTTCAACCAGTTTTGCGACATCTTCAATGGCGGCGTCAGGGTCATTGCATAGGATGAGCATTTTTGCCATGACTTGGGCAAACCCCGGCAGTTCCTTGTCATCTCTTTTCAGGACTTTTTTGATATCAGAATCACTAGGAAGACTCAGGGTATTGTCCATTATAAAAATATCCTAGGAAATCAAGAAATTTGGAATCAATTTATTGTTACTCCACCATCCCCGTAATTATTATCATTTTCCGCCCGAAGAGTACAGGTCAACTTTATTATTTAATCTTCATCACCGCCAAGGAAAGAGGGTTGTATGCTCCGGTCGGGTTTTTATCAGATGGTTTTATGGCTTATTAAATTTGTGCAATTTGAGCTTTCTATTTGAACTGATACTGTTTTCGTTGTGAGCATTCAGCCCATGGTGAGGTAGGAATTTTTTGGGGCAGAAAGTAATAATGTGTGCCCGGGGCAAAGGGCGTGAATTATGTGGTCTGTAAATGCATTAGACGTGCGCGAAACATTTTAGGCGCAGCGTTTTTACGATGCCGTCAATGAAGGCGCATCCACGGGACTTGGATATTAATCTGTGTCGGATGATCCAAGGATGTCGTGAATATGTTTTCGAATAATCTTTAAATAATCACGAAATGCGGCAGATAAGGTCGGGGTCAGTTCAGTACCCCAGTCAATGGTGGCCGGTTCAATGCCCACCACGCGGAGATAGGGCCTGTGGCCACGCATTTCAGCCATGCCTAAGGAATCCAGTAAATCAATGTCGTGCAAAGAGAGTATCTGCTTTTTATCTTTTCTCAGCTGGTCCTCTTCCAGCGAAAAAATAGTGCCGGGGGGCTGGTTGGCCCGGACAATGTCCAGAACTATAATATTTTCATAGGCCTCAAACAGGTAAAATATATCCTGGGTAAACGTTCCGCCGTCGATGAAATCCACATCCGCATCTTTCCAGGTCTCTTTTTCCTTCCAGAATTCATTGATGGCGTGGACGCCGATGCCTTCGTCCTGCATCAGGATATTTCCCACACCGATCACCAGTAGTTTTTTCATAGTTTGATTTCCGAATTGTTTAAAATCACCACGGGTAATTGGGGTTTTGCCCGTGATTTGAGCCTGCAATGAAAGCTGAAGTGGCTTCATAGATTACACAGGTTTTTTTATAAAAACAATAGGGAGGCTGTAAATCGCCTCCCTATTGTTGCTTTGGTCTTTAATCAAAAAGGGATATTACCCATTACAGGGGAAGTTCCACTTTGATTTCCTTACCGGTATCTGCGTCCAGCACGTGGACGGCACAGCCCAGTCAGGGGTCGTAGGCGCGTATCAGGCGCCCGACATTCACCGGATTGTCAACATCGGGTACGGGCACACCGATCAGGGCCTCTTCCATGGGACCTCTTTGATCCATGTCATCCATGGGGTTGGCGTTCCAGAGCGTGGCGGAAACGATCTGGAAATTGGCAATCACCGAATCCTTGATATCCACATAGTGCAGCAGTGAACCTCTGGGGGCTTCCGTCATGCCCAGGCCTTCGGCATTTTTGGGGATATCCGCCGGAACAAAGGTCTCTTTGCCCGGTGTGGCTTCGGCAAGCCATTGTTCAATGGCTTCGGCAACGATGGCAGCCTCTTCGGCCCTGGCCACATGGCGGCCCAGGATTGAGAAGCAGGCATCTCCGATATCACGCAGTTTTTTAACACCCAGTGCGTTTTGACCGGTTTTGGACAGTTCCGGATTAGTGGCCCACATTCTGGCCAAAGGTCCGACTTCATGGGGCTTGTCGTTGTATCTGGACGCCTTGACAAAGGAGTATGCACCGGGTTTGCCGGGTTCCGGGACAGTCTTGCCCTCGGTGGGGTTCAGGCCGGTGGTGTCATCTTTAAACCAGGAATATTTTACATATTCCTTGATCAGGGCCGGATCAACCTTATGGTCTTTGCCGTCTGTGTAGATACCTGGCTTCAGCAGATTATTGCCTTTGCTGTCCATGGGGAAGACACCCCAGGAAACCAGGTTTTTATGACCCACACCCGTTTTAAGCAGATCACCGTAAGGTCCTGCCAGGGTGTAAATCAACGGAATATACTTTTCCATGACAAATTTTTTGACTTGTTTGAACCGTTTTGCGTAGGCATTCAAGGCTTCCCGGGTGGGGATTTCCGTTGTTCCGCCCACCACAATGCCCTGGACATGGGGCATTTTGCCGCCCAGAAGCGCAACCATTTCATGGCAGATTTTACGCATTTCAAGGGCTTCAAGGTACTGGGCAACGCCGACGTCATTGATATCCTTGGGTACCCGAATGTCATTGTTTTTGTATCTGGGAATAAACGGCGCTGTGTTCGGGCCGTTGACGTAGTCCAGTGCTGCCAGATGGTAAAAATGCAGGATATGTGACTGGATAAAGTTGGCACCCAGGATCAGATTTCTGGCAATACGTCCATTGTCCGTAAGTGTGACGCCGAAAGCGTCATCCAGGGCAAGGGCGGATGCCGTGGCATGGGCCGTGGGACACACCCCGCAAAGTCTCTGGGTGATCTGGACGGCATCCCTGGGATCACGGCCGATAAGGATCTGCTCAAATCCGCGGTACATACCGCCGGACATACGGGCATCCACAACAACGCCGTTTTTGACTTCCACCTCGGCTTTGAGATGCCCTTCAATCCGTGTGACCGGATCAATGCTGATTTTTATTTTTTTAGTGCTGCCCGCTGGTGCGGTCGCTGGTTTACTGCCTGACATAAATTAGATCTCCTTGTGTGAATCTGTTTCGGCTAGGCACCGGGAAAAATGAATGCTGCATATTCCCCGCCTTCCTTAATTATTCGGGTTCATAAAAAGGTGATGATGCATCCGGGAAACCGGGTTCAACACAACCGATACAGACGGCATTATCCACACACCAGTTCAGGCCGCTGTTCCATTTTCTCTTAAAGCAGTCCGCGTAGGTTGACGGGCCCTTGCAGCCCAGATCCATACGACAGCCTCTGGGATCCGACAGGGTTTTGGAGAGTATATCCTCGTCATAGGCGTCCAGTCTGGGGCAGTTTTCATGGATATTTTCTCCAAAGAACAGCATGGGGCGTCCTTCGTCATCCAATTCAGGGATGCCTTCTTCCAATAGGTGTACGATGGAAAGGACAATCCAGTCCGGATGGGGCGGGCAGCCTGCGATATTGACAATCGGGGTTTCAATACCGTTGTCTGCAAAAAAGTCTCTACAGCTGGTGGCACCGGTGACATTGCCCTCTGCCGCCGGAATACCGCCGAATGCGGCACAGGTACCCACGGCAAGACATGATCCGGCCATGGGTGCAACTTCCTTGACCAGGTCAACCATTGTGTATTCTTTGTGCTCATATTCTCCGACCACACAGTACATACCTTCTGCTGCCGTTGGAATGGCGCCTTCTACAACAAGAGAAAATCTTCCCTGGTATTCCTTGGCAATGGCAAACAAATTTTCTAAAGCGCTTTCGCCTTCACTGGCCATCACTGTGGGGTGATATTGCAGGCTGATGACTTTCAAAAGCACATCGCCAATGCTGGGATCAACGCTGTTGAGCAGACTTACCGAGCAGCCTGTGCAGCCCTGTCCCTGAAGCCAGATCACCGGGTGGCGTTTCAGACCCTTTTCAAGGGCTTTGACCAGCGCAGGGTTTACCACCTGGGACACACCAATGCCGGCTGCGGCACCGGCAACGGTTTTCAGGAAGCACCGCCTGGTAACTCCTGATTCTTTTTGTTGCGTTTCAGGCAACATATGCTCGTCTTTCACGGGCACCTCCTTGATGCTGTTAAAAAACTACGGGTACATAAATAAATCCTCCCAGGATTTGACGCATTCTGGTGCGATTTTTTCCCTTTACGGATTTTTCTATTAGATCAGTATATAGATTGAGATGTGTTAATGTCAATATTTCCATAGATAAATTGGATATTTAAGCAATGTTTTATAAAAAAAATGAATATTTTACAATTTTTTACATAAATTTGGGGGGGAATCAAATATTATATAGGTACAATTGGTGAACGGGATAATAATTCCTTGATTTGATTAAGTAAAATAGCTTAATATAAAAACTAATTTTTATTTGACTTAAGTAGGATGGGAAATTTTATTTCCTGATAGCTTGCAGCGAACAGTTCGCCCCAAGGGCGTCATTTAACGATCAGGCCGATTATGGAAAAAGAAAATCATTCAGAAGACGAAGATCTTCGCACGCAGATACGAACCGCGGCTGCCAACGGTGCCAGCGTTGAATTTTCGTTCCCAGGTGCCATGCTTGCGTACCAGTTTCCGTTAAGAGATTGGAGTTACACAGGATTGGGTATCCTGGCAAGGCAGGATTCCAAGGTGTTGGAATATATCCGGGAGGGCCAGATTTTTTCGGTGACCCTCCGCCGAAAGGACTCCGGCTTCTCTTTGGAGGTGCTCCGGGTTGAAATCCGTCACATCTCTGATCCGGAACAAGGGCGGCATCCCGGGCACAAAGTCGTTGGATTGAGTATTCTGGAAAAAGAGTCAGAGGAGTCAGTGTAGTAGTTGATCTGATTCAAATCTGTACCCCACACCGTGAACTGTGGTGATAATTTGGGGTGTTGCGGGATATTTTTCAATTTTTTTTCTAAGCATGGCAATATGCTGGTCCAGGGTCCGGGTTGTCCCGCCATAATCCAATCCCCAGATTCGCGTTAAAATGGTTTCCCGGTCCAGCACTTCGCCGGGATGTGTGGCAAAGAGTCTGAGCAGTTCAAGCTCCCTTTTTGATAAATCAAAACTTTTGTCGCCGGATTCCGCCTTAAACCGTTTGGGATCCACCGTGAAGCCGGCAAAGACAAATGGGCGTTTACTTTCATCTTCCTGTTCTATACTTTTAAACCTTTTTGTCCGGCGCAGCACCGCATCAATTCGTGCCAAAAGTTCATGAATCCCAAATGGTTTGGTGACGTAGTCGTCCGCCCCCAGTTTCAGGCCCACCACCTTGTCGATCTCTTCTCCCTTGGCCGTGAGCATAATTACCGGCACCAGGGTGTCCTTTATCCGGATGTCCCGGCACACATCATAACCACTTTTGCCCGGCATCATCACATCCAGGAGTACCAGATCCGGGGCGTGTTTCTTAAAGGCGTCCAGGGCTTCATTGCCGTCGCCGGCCTCAATGACCTGATACCCCTCACTTTCCAGGGTGTCTGTTAAGCCGAGTCTGATGTGAATGTCGTCCTCTGCCACAAGTATGGTTGTCTTATTCATGGATGGGTATCCTTATTATAAAGCCTGCGCCCCGGGTGATTGTCGTGTCCACGACGATATCGCCGCCTAAATCCCGAAGCATGTGGCGGGTGAGGCTCAGTCCCAGACCTGATCCCGGTTGGGATGTGGTCAGTGAATTGTCGGCCCTGAAAAATTTATCAAAGATTTTTTCCCTGAGGCCGGGCTCAATGCCCGGACCGTCATCCTGGACCCTTATCTGCACATCCTTCGGAGTTCTGTCCAACATGATTTTCAGGAATTTGCCTGATCCTGCATATTTGACGGCATTGTCCACAAGATTCAAAAAGACCTGGGCCATGGCGTCTCGATCCGTTTTGACGGGAAATTTCTGATCCGGCACGTGTGTGATGAGTTCAAACCCCGCTTTTTTCAACCGGACCTGGTTGGTGCGGATACATTCGAGCAGAAATTGTCCCATATCAAATTCACTGATCCTGTATTGTTTCCGGCTCTGTTCAAGCTTTCCAAAATCCAGAACATTGTTGATCAAACGGGTGAGCCGTTCGCTTTCCGCCACCATCACTTCAAGATAGCTCTGCTGTTTTTCGGGATCTGACACCCGTTTTGACATCAGCAGTTCCGCGTACATCCGGATGCTGGTCAACGGGGTTTTCAATTCATGGGATACGGCTGCCACAAATGAGGTCTTTTGCCGGGCATCTTTGATCTGCGCCAGGGTCAGCCGGGTAATCAACACACCTGCGCTTACAATGGCTGTCACCAGGATGGCCACAAGGATCAGGGCGATGACCATAAATGTGCCGGATTCCGACAGGCCGGTGTTATCCATAAACACGCACACGGACCAGTGGGGCAGGCGTCCGGATATATCCGTTTTAACAACCGCATCCCGTGTTTTGGGGCCATGGTCAAATTCCAGGGGGCCTGTGTGATGGAGGACGGCACCGCTACCATTCATGATCACAAGTGCCGTGCCGGAACGATTGTTTTCCGGAATAGTGGTCATCAACCGGGATAGCAGAACCATCATCTCCAGTTCAATACCGTAGAACAGTTCGTCCGGCTCAGGCTGCACCCATCCCAGGACATAAAGCTGGTTGTCGCTGAACCAGGGAATCCAGCCGGATTTTCCTTGATTCCCAGCGGGTTCTGGGAGGGCATCTGTTGCGGTTATTTTTTCTTCTGGTATTGGGGGGATAGACTGTCTGGACAGGGCGTAAAGGCTGTTGGTTCTTTCGGGTCCGGCGGCGACTCTTTTATTTTCCCTGTCAGCCGGGTGGTTAAAGTCAAAGGGTAGGCTGCCGGTCATAAGTGGATTAAATCGTATGATAAACTGCCGTTCCTCTCGTGTGGCTGCCCGGGAGCGCCGGGGGTACAAAAGGCCTTTTTGGGGGTGGTAAATAAACACATTTCGTATCAGGGGATTGGATTGTTCCCAGGCCAGAAGACGTTCACCAAGCGTCTGGGGGGGAAGATGAGCTGTGTTTATATCGAGCAGGGACCGGGTCAAGTTTTCCTGGATGGCGGCCATGCTGTGGTCAAGATTTTGAGCTGCCAGCCGGGCCTGCTCTTCGAGTACGGTTATTCCCGCCCTGCGCAGCCGATCCTGTTCAAAAGAGAGTTGGCGAAAGGCAAGCCCGGCCAGCACCATGGCAGGTACTAAAAGCAGGGTCCAGAATATAATGATTGATCGCCGGCTGGTCATAGCGGCCTATTTTTGAATCTGCTGGTTTTTCATTTGATATGATTTAGTCCGCAGCGCTTTTCTGCTTTTTTTGCTCATGCCCTGGGTTTCAAGCATATCTGCCTGGATTTCAGCGTCCCGGGCCTCTTCAAGGGCCTGTTTGTCATTGTATTTTCCGGCATAGCCTTTTAATGCCGCCGCAGACTGTCTCAGTTCCCGGGCCGCTTCTTTTGTTTTTCCCTGGTCGGATAGTTCAATGGCTTTTTCCTGGGCCAGGGCATTGAGGTTGAGCTGGTAATCCTTAACTACCTGGGCGTTAGTTGATGCCGCAACCTTGGCCTTGTTTCGGCTGAAGCGGGCTGTGGCTTTTGCCAGGCTGTTGAGGGTCTTCATGGAAAAAGGATCCTGATAGGAGACATTGGCTTTTGCGATGTCAACAATGCTGCCCGCTTTGTGGCCCTGCATGCGCACTTCCACCAGGGCGAATTTTTCCTGTCCCCCATACAGCTGGTTCATGGACAGCTCAATGCGGTTCTCCCGGATCCGGCCTTCCCTGCCGATGATCCCTACAGGTTGAATGCCGGTCGGCAGGATGATGGTGACCACCACCTGTTTGGCCACTACATTAAGCACATTTCCCAGTTCCGCTGCAAAGATCCGGGGCAGGTCGGTTCCGGATTCGGCGAAATAGGTGTTGCCGTCGCTTTTCTGGGCCAGCTGGGCCATGAGGTCTTCATTATAGTCCGTGCCTACGCCCACGGTGGTCACCGAGATGTTTTCCTTGAACAGGCCCGCCCCGAGACGCCCTAAGTCTGAAGGGTTCCTGGGCCCGACATTGGCCAGGCCGTCGGAAAGGAGGACCACCCGGTGGACATAATCGTTTTCAATGTTTTTTCTGATTTCGGCGGCACCCTGGCTTACCCCGCCGAAAAGCGCCGTATTGCCGCCGGCTTCAATGCCTTTGATGGCGTTGATGATAGGCGCGGTTTCATGAACTTTTTGGGCCGGTACCCGGGTGGTGACATCCGTGGCATAGGTGACAAGGGAGAACACGTCATCTCTGCCGAGCCGGGACAACGCTTCCATGGCCGCCGCCTTGGCCATCTGGAGTTTGGTGCCGCCCATGGATCCGGACCGATCCATTACCAGGGCGATATTCACCCGGGGGCGGGCTGTATTCTCCGGTACTTTGGGTGCGTCCAGGGTGATTTTCAAAATGACGTTCTGGGGATTATCCGCCGGTAGTACGGATCTGTCTGCCTCCACCCGGCAGGCAACACGGTTCTGGGCTGCCGTTGCCCGGGATGTGTCCAGGGCCAGGATGCCTATTCCAATGGAAACGATAAAAACTGCTGCAACTTTTAATGTTCTGGTAAGCTTGGGGTTCATGGCTTTCTCCTTTTTGTGAGGTATGTGGTTTTTGTTTGGCGTGTAAGGCTTTTTGAACTGCGCTTACTTACATGCCCAAGATAACCCATTGAAAAAAGTCATGTGTCAAACCGGGGTAAAACAGTTGTAAAAAAGTTGTAAAACCCCGTGTTTGGACGAAAAGTCACCCACCTGCGGCATTGCAGAAAAATTTATAATCCTCACAACCATGAGGTTGCTCCGGTTACAAATTTTTCTGCGCCTTGCATCTGGGCGCCTTTTCGCCCAAACACGGGGTTTTATCTAAACACGAATCAGGCAATTTAATCCAAGAAATCAAATTCGGGAATGGGCAAAAGCTTTTTGCCCGGTCCCAGGCACACCAGTTCCAGGGTGCAGGTCACTGCAGGCTTGTTCTGACCGGGGCGCCAGGCGCTGTGGAAAAATACAACCCGGTATGGGCCTTGTTTTTCCCAGGTGGTGCGAATATCTAAAAGGTCTCCGAATTGTGCGCCGTCGTGGTATCCGATGTCCGCTTTGTATACAGCAAAACCGGTGCCTTTGTCTTGCCACATCTGCACCAGATTTTCTACGCCGAAGATATCTTCCCTGGCCCGTTCAAAAAACTTTAGATAATTGGCGTGGTAAACCACTCCTGAGTGATCCGTGTCTTCGTAATATACCCTGGTCTGCAGGTGATGGACGCCAGGGGCCTGATCCGCAGCATGCATATTGGTGATCTGTTTTGTATTTTTCATAATAATAAAAGTTTATACATTGGATGGCTTTGGGGATAAAGGGTTGTTTTGCATGGAACCTGAACTTTGGCGAAAATTAAAATAAAAACTATTGGATATTTGTTGTGGTTGACAGTAAACTGCCCGGCACTAGTTGAAAGTTTTAATAGAACTGAACGAATAGTTAGCCAGGGGTTACATTATGGAACTGCAAGCTGCCATTAAAGAGAGGAAAAGTGTTCGCGGATATTTAGATAAACCGGTTCCCAAAGAGGTGTTAAATCAAATTCTGGAAATCTCCGTCAGGGCACCATCTACGAAAAATACCCAGCCTTGGCAGTTTTATATGGTTACCGGCGCAACCTTGGCAAAGCTTAAGACGGTTGCTGAAGAACGCTTCACCAACTCTGAACTTCCTCCCGCGGAGATGGCGCACACGCTGATTGAACCGGAAAAAGGCAGTGTTTATCGGGATCGCCAGGTGGACATTGGCATACGGCTGTTTAAAGCCATGGACATCGGCAGGGAAGATAAAGATAAACGAATCAATTGGATGAAACGCGGGTTCCGGTATTTTGATGCGCCGGCAGCGATTATCCTTGTCAGCGATAAATCTAATCCCATTGAGTGGACCTACCTGGATGCCGGATTGGTTATTCAAAATATCTGCCTGGCTGCCGTTGATTTCGGGCTTGGCACCTGTATCGAAAACCAGGGAATCATGTATTCCGACGTACTTAGAGATATTGTCAGAATTCCCGATGACAAGCGCCTGGTTGTTGCCATTGCCATTGGATACCCGGACAATGATTTTCCTGCAAATAAGGTGATCAGCCCCCGGGAGAACTTAGACGATGTTGTTACCTGGTGTGGATGATAAGAAATCAGAGAAACCATGAGTTGTCAGCTGATGGTTTGCCCCAAGGGTGTTAACATAAAAAATATTTGGGAGACGGCATGATCCGCGTTGAAATTCCCGGCACAGGGCCGGTTTCCATTCAAAATGTAATGTTTGACTATAACGGCACCATCGCAGCCGATGGCTGTCTGCTTGACGGGGTGGGGGCAGCCATGAACCGGCTTGCCAATATGCTTGATTTTCATGTGGTAACGGCCGATACCTTTGGGTCGGTCCAGGCTCAGCTTGAGGGGGTTAAGGCGCAAGTCGTATTGATTTCAGACCAGGACCAGGATCAAAAAAAACTGGATGTCCTCAATCGTTTCGGCGCAGACACCACCATGGCTGTCGGCAACGGGGTTAACGATGCCTTGATGCTCAAGCATGCACGCTTGGGCGCTGCCGTGTTGGGGGCGGAGGGGACGGCATTGCCGGCCCTGATGTCCGCCGATGTGGTGGTCGGGCATATTCTGGATGTATTCGCCTTTTTTGAACATCCCAAGCGGTTGATCGCCACCCTGAGAAATTGATTTTGCTTGCAGTTTTCTTTGTCTAAGCGTTACAATTATTCATCAGTTACAAAATTGTCCGCAAGAAGCATCCGGTCCTCGTGCTAAGGACCGGCCGTTGTAAAACTTTTCCATTAAGCAAGGTTGTAAAATGAAAGTACTTGTCATTAATTCAGGAAGTTCTTCCCTGAAGTATAAATTGTATGATTTGGCTGGTCCCAAAGTGATCTGTGCGGGATTGGTGGAGCGAATCGGCAGTCCGGAAAGCAGTCTGGCTCATACCCTGTACCCGGAATCGGGGCCTGCTGAAAAAAACGAGATGTTTGAATCCTTTGAAAATCACACCCAGGCCATCGAAAAGGTTGCGGGGCTGCTTATGGCCGGCGATGCGCCCCTTGTTAAATCCCCGCAGGATCTTGCAGCCATTGGGCATCGGGTGGCCCAGGGGGGTGAAATTTTCAAGGAAAACTGCATTGTGGATGCCAAGGCCGTTGAGGGTATTCGAAAGAATATTGAACTGGCGCCTTTACATAATCCGGCCAATCTGGCCGGTATTGAAGCGGCCATGGCGCATTTCCCCGGGGTACCTTCGGTGGCCGTGTTTGACACGCTGTTTGCCAGCAAGCTCCCTGACTATGTATACCGGTATGCCTTACCCGCAGAATATTACAGTGCATATAAAGTCAGGCGATATGGATTTCATGGTGCCTCCCACGCCTATGTCACTAAAGCCCTTGCCGGTCTGATGGGGAAATCCGTGAATGGGTTGGCCAATATTGTCTGCCACCTGGGTAACGGGTCTTCCATTACTGCTGTTAAAGGCGGCGTGTGCCGGGAAACCTCCATGGGGATGACACCCACCTCCGGTTTGATCATGGGGACCCGGTGCGGTGACATTGATCCATCTCTGCCTGCTTATCTTGCGGCCTGTACCGGGAAAAGTGCGGCGGAAATTCAAACGGTCCTGGATCGTGAGAGCGGCCTTTCCGGTATCTGCGGTATGAATGATATGCGGGATATTCACAAGGCCATTGCCTCGGGTGATGACGATGCCAGGCTTGCCTTTGATATGCTGTGTCATGGTATTAAAAAGTATATCGGGGCGTATTATGCCGTGCTCGGTCGTCTGGATGCCGTTGCCTTTACTGCCGGCATCGGAGAAAATGACCCGGAGGTGCGCCGCAAAACCCTGGAAGGCCTTGAGCATATGGGCATCATTGTGGATCAAGAGCGCAATGCCGGGCTAAGAGGGAAATCCGCTCGTATCTCCACGGATGATAGTGCCGTGGAAGTCTGGGTGGTTCCAACGGATGAAGAACTTGAAATTGCAACCATCTGCAAAGACCTTGTAAGTGCTTGACCCACCCTGCACCGAACTTCGCTATCAACACAAATTTATAAGGATTCGCTTGTACGGTGTTTGGCCTAAAAGGTGTCCAGATGCAAGGCGCAGAAAAATTTGCAACCGGAGCAACCTCATGGTTGTGAGGATTGCAAATTTTTCTGCAACGCCGCAGGTGGGTGCCTTTTAGGCCAAACACCATTACCAAAAGGTCATGTTTGGGTCACGTTTAGGTTAGATTGGCGTGATAAAAGATAAAACATGTTGGATGTGGCATGTTTAAGTTTAATCAGGTCGCGAACAGATACCGCCATTTTAATCCGGCACACTTTCTTCTTTTCTTTTCCTTCCCGGGCGACCCGGCTTTTGGCCGGGTCGCCCGGGCTTATTTATGGGGCTGGATGTTGTAATGGCGTGGCCATAAATGTGGCATTGAACCGTGTGACGGTTTTGGGTGAAATGTTACAATTTGGTGATACAAAAATGTATTATATTTTCAGAGCGCTTTCGATAATTCAAAGCCGGCCCACACACAAATCAATCCGGCGCTTAGTTGGATAAGTCCGTTCAGTACGGCCAGGCCGATCTGTCCATTTCGCATGTATAAAAATAGTTCAAATCCGAAGGTTGAAAAGGTGGTGAACCCACCTAAAAAGCCTGTAAAAACAAGCAGCCTGATCTCCGGCGGAAAAATTTGACGTGCGTCGGCGATGCCGCCTAATAGTCCTATGATAAAGCATCCTAAAACGTTGACGGTGATGGTTCCCAAGGGAAGCGACGTGCTTTTGACGGCATTGATATACCCATCATATACCAGAAAGCGGCAAATGGCTCCCATGGCACCGCCTAATCCTACCATTGCTATTTTAATCATTTTTGTAATTTACCCGTTTGTTTGGGGTCGGGTTTAAGCGGCAATAAACCCGTTTAACCCATGACTGCTAAAATACCTCGTCCATTATGCGTGTTATTGGACGTGACCAAATCAATTTGGACAGTCATAAATTAAAATGGAGGTGAATACCACCTCTTTATTAAAATAAGCAGGCAGGCATAATTACAATTATGATCCATTGACACATTAATGTATCAATCTTTTGCAGATGCACGAGAAATATAGACGAAAAAGAAAATTAGATGCAGTTCAGAAATTTTTTTAGATAACACCTTTTGCCGGGAAAAGAAGACAGACCCGGCAAATGGTTCTCGACACCAGATTACCTGGTTTTCAGCTGAATGTTGTGCGACGCGATAGTCCGGGACACGGCCTGATTCATTTCGTCTAAGTCAAGGTTGGACCGGTACTTCCCGTCCATTTCACGAATCTCCACACCATCTATGGTTTTACGTGTCAGTTTGAGTAGTACACTGAGTCCGAATGTCTTTTTAACTTCAAATATTTTTTTGTTGCTGTCCATTTTTATAAGTCCTCTTAATAATAAATTCTTGATTTGTGCCTCAAATCATAAATCCTTAAGAGCAATTAGCGTGCCACTGTGCCTTAAAGTTGTTAAAAAAAGGGAGAGCGCCAAAATATCGGGGTGTTTGAGGCCCTTTTGTATCTGTTGGAAGAAACCCCCTTGATATTAATATCGGAATAAGTAGGTAAAAATTTACATTTTTGTTCTCCTTTTTGTCAGGTTTTTTGAAGATCAGTTGACATTGGAATCTTTTTTCAGGATAAAGAAAGGGTGGCCTAACCCTTTAAATTCAGGGCTATTGACTTTGGTTTAAACCCTTTGGAGTATGAAAATTGAACTGGAAATAATTTTAATATATTTCCGGCGAACTGACCATTGTTTTTTTGTCACAACTATTTTTATATTCATTCTTTCCATGCCTGGGCGTTTTTGATGGTCGGCAAGAAGGAGGTATTAATCGTTTTGAATTCCCCAAATCCTGATAATCCGATTTTACTGGTGGACAACGATCCGAAAATTCTCGATGCAGTGGAGGCGGCACTGCGCATGGCAGGTTTTGACAATATTACCGGAATTCAGGATTCAAGGGATGTGATCAGGACCATGGAGCGGAAAATACCCGGACTGGTCCTCCTGGATTTGAATTTGCCTCACATCAGTGGCAACCATCTTTTAAGGAGTATCAGAAAAACCTGGCCAAGGATACCCGTTATTGTACTTACAGATGATGTCGCGGTGGAAACGGCCGTAAAATGCATGAAAATCGGGGCCATGGATTATATCCTCAAACCTGTTGACCCGGGTCATCTGACCAAGTCGGTAAAGCAGGCCCTGGACGGCGGACAGGCCCCAGGCCTGCTATCAAAACCCATGCACCAGGAGTTGTTCAGCCAGGTAAAAAAACCTTCGGCCTTTAAGAATATCATTACCCAGGACAGTCAGATGCATGCCATTTTCCATTATGTGGAAGCTGTGTCACCATCTCCCCAACCGGTACTGATTTTTGGGGAGACCGGTGTGGGTAAGGAGTTGATCGGCCAGTGCATTCATCATCTGAGCGGCCGCAAGGGGAAACTGGTGAAGGTCAATGTGGCGGGGCTGGATGATAATGTGTTTTCCGATACTTTGTTCGGCCATGTGCCCGGTGCGTTCACCAGCGCCCGGAACGCTCGGCCCGGATTGATTTTGAAGGCCTCCGGGGGGACCTTAATGCTCGATGAGATCGGCGATCTGGCGCTATCCTCCCAGGTCAAGCTGCTCAGGCTGCTCCAGGGAGGGGATTATCTGGCATTGGGGTCGGATATTACCCGGCATTCGGATACCCGGATTATTGCATCCACCAACCAGGATCTGTGGGCCCTTGAAAAGCAGGGTAAGTTCAGAAAGGATCTGATCTACCGCCTTTCCACACATACGCTGACCATCCCGCCGTTGCGGGAACGCCTTTTGGATCTGCCTTTGCTGTTGGATCGTTTTATTTGCCAGGCTGCCGATGAGTTGGACAAGCCGGTGCCTGATATCCCCAAAAGTCTTATTGAAACCATGGAAACATATCCGTTCAAGGGGAATATCAGGGAGTTAAAGTCCATGGTGTATGATGCCATGTCCCGGTACCAGGGTGGTGCCATATCTGCGGATCTGTTCAAGGGTTTCGTTCACACAGGTTCAGGAGGTAAGCAGGCTATGTCTTCAGATCCTGGGTTGCCGACGTTGAAGCAGGCTGCCAATGCGCTGGTGGAAAAAGCCATGGCCCATACCGGAGGTAATCAGTCTGCGGCGGCAAAAATTCTTGGGATTTCCCAACAGGCCCTGAGCAAGCGCCTTCAAAAACTTCGCGAAGAGGGATAGGCCGGTCCCGGTCACAACCTAATCTACCATTTTATTGTATCTACAAAAGAAGTTGTAAATTTATTCAACCGGTTGTTTTTTTAATATATTTTGTTTTTATCTCCAAGGCTGCCACAATAAAAGTTGTGGCGGCTTTGGGCTTCCATGAAATCTTTTGGATTGAATATCGCATTTAAAATAAATAGGTTATATTTAAAATTCAACGCCGGTACAAAGTTTGCTCTTAATGTGAAGTAAAATGATGAATAATAATTTATGGGCACTTTATATGAGAAGGAGATCTTCAATATGAGCGAGAATATTTTTCATGCACCGGATACATTTCGTGAGAATGCCTGGATTAAATCCATGGACGAGTACAAAGCCATGTATAAACAATCCGTGGAAGACCCCGAGGGGTTCTGGGGTGACATTGCAGACACGTTTTACTGGGAACAAAAGTGGGACAAGGTTCGGGATTTTAACTACAGCATGTCCAAGGGCCCGGTGTACATTGAGTGGTTTAAAAATGCCAAGACCAATATAACATATAATTGTCTGGACCGTCATCTCGAAACCCGGGGGGATCAGGCCGCGTTTATCTGGGAGGGAAACAGCCCGGATGAGGATATGGTGATCACCTATCGTGAGCTCCATGAAAAAGTGTGCCGCTTTGCCAATGCTCTCAAAGAGAGCGGGGTGGGCAAAGGCGACCGTGTGGCCATATACCTGCCCATGATTCCTGAACTGGCGATCACCATGATGGCCTGTGCCAGAATCGGGGCGGTCCACTCCATTGTCTTCGGCGGGTTTTCTTCCGAGGCCCTGTCCAATAGAATCATGGATTCCCTTTGTAAGGTGTTGATCACCTCCGACGGTGTCATGCGCGGGGCAAAGTCCGTTCCTCTCAAGGGCAATGCAGACAAGGCCCTTAAAATGTGCGCAGATTTAGGACACGATGTCGGCACATGTTTTGTGGTCAAACGCACCGGTTCCGATGTGGATATGGCAGCGGGGCGGGATGTCTGGTGGCACGAAGCCGCCCAGGCCCAGAGCCCCGAGTGCCCCGTGGAATGGATGGATGCCGAGGACCCGTTGTTCATTCTTTATACGTCCGGTTCCACCGGCACGCCCAAGGGGGTTCAGCACAATGTCGGCGGATATATGGTGTATACCGGTACCACCTTTAAATACATATTTGATTACCGCGAAGGCGATGTCTACTGGTGTACGGCGGATATCGGCTGGGTGACAGGGCATTCCTATATTGTTTACGGCCCGCTTTCCCAGGGCGCCACATCCGTTATATTCGAAGGGGTGCCCACCTATCCGGATCCCGGCAGGTTCTGGGCCACGATTGATAAATGGAAAGTCAATCAATTTTACACCGCTCCCACCGCCATTCGCGCCCTCATGGCCCAGGGCGATGAATGGGTGGAAAAATATGATCTCTCCTCGTTGCGGATCTTGGGGTCCGTGGGCGAGCCCATCAATCCCGAGGCGTGGCTGTGGTATCATCAACGTGTGGGCAAAGGACAGTGCCCCATTGTGGATACCTGGTGGCAGACAGAGACTGGCGGTATCATGATTTCCGCTCTACCCTATGCCATTGACCAGAAGCCCGGTTCGGCCACCCTGCCGTTTTTCTCCGTTCAGCCGGAGGTGCTTAGTGAGGATGGAAAAGAGTTGCAGGGGGCCTGCGAGGGAATCCTTGCCATCAAAGAGCCCTGGCCGGGTCAGATGCGCACGGTGTATAACAACCATGACCGGTTTGAAATGACCTATTTCCAGATGTTTGACGGCTATTATTTTGCAGGAGACGGCTGCCGCAGGGATGAGGACGGCTATATCTGGATCACGGGCCGTGTGGATGACGTGATCAACGTGTCCGGACATCGCATGAGTACCTCAGAAGTGGAAGCTGCCCTGGGCAGTCATGTCAATGTGGCCGAAGCCGCAGTCATTGGTTTTCCCCATGACATCAAAGGGCAGGGAATTTATGCCTTTGTCACCCTGAATATCGGCGTTGAACCATCCGATTCGCTAATGGCCGACCTGAAAAAGCATGTGAGAAGTGAAATCGGGCCCATTGCCACACCCGATGTGATCAATTTTGCCTCGGATCTGCCTAAAACCCGGTCCGGCAAGATCATGCGGCGTATCTTAAGAAAGATTGCAACGGATGAGTATGATCAGCTGGGTGATGTATCCACGTTGTCTGATCCAGAGGTTGTGGGCACCCTGATCAACAGCCATAAAGAATTAATGAAATAAAAACATTTACCAGCAGATCGTTGGAAAGGCCGGTAATCCAGACAGGTTTACCGGCCTTTTCTGTTATAATCTTGACAGTCCGGGTGGTTTTATCTTAATAGGTAGAGATGTTTGCCAAAGATCGGCAATCCATCATAAAAAATTCTGAAGGTTGATTCGGTTTTTTCACAGAAAATGAAGCAGGAAAATTTATAAGGAAAGTTTCATGTCCAAAGATACGTCTCTTGTCAATCTCCTGGTGGATCAGGAACGTCATACAGCCCTCAAGCAACTATTATCTTCCTTGCCGGATATTACATTGAATCTGCGTCAGATTTCTGACTTTGAACTGTTGACCACCGGGGTGTTCAGTCCGCTGAAAGGATTCATGACCCAGGAGGCATACGAAAGTGTTCTGGACCGTATGCGTCTGCCATCGGGTGAAATCTGGCCCGTGCCCATCTGCCTTGATGTGTCCAGGGATCTTTCAGAACGGTTTGAGGTGGGGCAGTCCGCTGTCCTTCGTGATCCCGAAGGATTTCCCCTGGGTATCATGTCCATAGAAGACATCTGGCAGGCAGACCGGGAAAAAGAGGCCGTGGCCGTCTACGGCACCACGGACATGACCCATGATGAGGTGGCCCGGCTTCAGGGCGGGCGGGAGCGGTTCTATGTGGGCGGCAGTATTGAAGCGTTGAATCTGCCGATCCATTCTGATTTTAAACAGATCCGCAACACGCCGTTGGAGGTACAGCAGCAATTTTCCAAGCTTGGCTGGAAACGGGTGGTGGGATTTCAAACCCGGCAGCCCATACACCGGCCCCAGTTCGAACTGACCATCCAGGCCATGAAAAAAGCAAAGGCAAACCTCTTGATGCTGCCCATCGCAGGCATCCCCAGACCCGGGGACTTTGACCATTATACCCGGATGCGCTGCTACCAGAAGGTGGGCGCCCATTATCCCCCGGATACGTATATGCTTAATCTGCTGCCGTTATCCACCCGTCTGGCTGGTCCCAGAGATGCCGTGCTTCACATGATCATCGGGAAAAATTACGGGTGCACCCACTTTGTCATCGGGCACAACCATGCCACCCCGGGAAAGGACAGCTGCGGTAATCCGTTTTACGATACCCCCCAGGTCAGGGAACTGGCCGGAGAGGCGGGCAAAGAGATAGGTATTGAGCCGGTATTTTTTGAAGAGATGGTCTACCTGCCCTTTGAGGATGAGTTCAAGCTGGCCAGCGAGGTGAAAGAGGGCCAGGAAACGCTGTCTTTTACCAATGACGATATCCGCGAGCGCGTCAGAAAGGGTAAACATATACCCGGATGGGCAAGTTTTCCCGAGGTTATTAAAGAGTTGCGCCGTTCCTATCCGTCACCGGCCACCCAGGGATTTACCGTTTTTCTCACCGGACTTTCCGGGGCGGGAAAGTCAACCATTGCCAATGTGCTCTACTCAAAATTTATGGAAATGGGCACCCGGCCCGTCACCCTGTTGGACGGTGACATTGTACGGCGCAATCTCTCTTCGGAACTTAATTTTTCCAAAGAACACCGTGATATCAATGTCCGGCGCATCGGGTTTGTGGCATCAGAGATTACTAAAAACAGAGGCATTGCCATCTGCGCCCCCATCGCCCCCTACGAACGGACAAGGTCAAAAATACGAACATCCATCGAAGATCATGGCGGCTTTTTTGAAATCCATGTGGCCACCCCCATCAGCGTGTGTGAAAAAAGGGACCGCAAGGGCATGTATGCCAAGGCCAAGGCCGGTCTGCTCAAGGGCTTTACAGGGGTGGATGATCCCTATGAAGAACCCGTAAACCCGGAACTGTCCATTGACACCTCCAACCTGACCCCGGATGAAGCGGTTCAGCAGATTCTACTGCTGATCAGTGAAAAGGGATTTGTCTAGGGTTCATTCGATCTGCACAAGGGCAACGGATATATTATCTTTGCCCCCCCTGGCATTGGCATCCTGGATCAGTGCATTCGCCTTTTGGGCGAGGGGCAGGGACGATAGAAGACGCAGCTTCATTGTTTCCGAATCCACCAGATCGCTGAGGCCGTCCGAGCAGAGCAGAAAAATATCGCCGCTGACCAGGTTGCCCCGTATGATATCCACGGCAGGGTCTTTTTTAATGCCCACCGCCCTTAAGATTACATTTTTCAAGGCATGGGTGCGGACATCTTCGGGTTTGATCAGATCCTGGTCAAGCTGTTCCTGAACCAGGGAGTGATCTTTGGTCAATTGCTTTAATTCATCGTTTCTCAATCGGTATGTGCGGCTGTCACCAATGTGGCCGAGTACGTAACGGTCCCCTTCAACGGCAAACAGTTCCGCGGTGCACCCCATGCCTTCACAGCCGGAATGTTTGCCGGCATAATCCAGAATAGACTCGTTGGCATTTAAGAATACCCGCTGGATGGTGGTGAACGTTGCTTCCTCCAGGTCAAGCGCCTCGGCAAACACGTCCCGGGCCGTATCTGCAAACATTCGGCTGGCCACATCCCCGGCCAAAGAGCCGCCGATGCCGTCGGCCACAAGGCAGAAACCGTCTTGTTCACTGACCAGGACGGTATCTTCATTTTTTTTACGTTTCAGCCCCCGGTCGGTTTTTCCAACAAAAATATAATTTGCCATGTTATTTAAATCTCTTTGCCATGAAATCAATCAGGTTGGTTTCATCAAACGCGATGTTCCGCTCTTTCCTGAATTGTGCCAGATCATCATAAATCTTTTTGCCGGATTCGTACCGTTTCCCGGGATCTTTTTCCAGGCATTTCATGACAATGCGGTTAAGTTCATCGGGAATGTCCTCTCGAACCGTATTAATGTGGGGCACAACCATTTTAGGCAGCTTGCTTAAGGCCTCAAGCTCATTTTCAAACTTGTACAAACGTTTTCCCGATAAAATTTCATAAAAAATAATGCCCAGTGCATAGAGGTCCGACTGATGATCCGCCCCTTTTCCCAGAGCCTGTTCAGGGGCAAGATATGATAATTTTCCTTTGATCACACCAGCCTGGGTAAGACTGGGCTCGGATCGGGCTTTGGAGATACCAAAATCGCTTATTTTGACTTCCCCTTTAAATGAGATCAGCATGTTCTGGGTACTGACATCCCTGTGGACAATATTCAGGGGCTCTCCCGTATCGTCATTGGTCCTTGTATGGGAATAATAGAGCCCGAGGCTGATTTTCTGGATGATAAACGTGGCCATACCCACGGGCAGCCCTTGTTTTTCATGGGCAAGTACTTCTGCAAGATTTTTTCCGGGGACGTATTCCATGGCCATGAAATGGGCGCTGTGCATTTTTATCAAGTCATAGATCTGGACAACATTGGGGTGCTGGAGAATTGCCGCCAACCGGGCCTCCCGGATGAACATATCCACAAAATCCCGATTTTCGATCAAATGGGGCAGGATTTTTTTGACGGCCACGGTCCGCCTGAATCCGTCCCCTCTGATATATTCGGCAAGATAAAGCTCGGCCATACCGCCCTGGGCAATTTTTTTGGTGAGCAGATACGGTCCGACTTTACGGGTTTTTTCCATCTCTTCAAGCGCTTTTTGCTGTTTGTTTTTAAGATATATATCCGTAAGAACAACCGCTGCAATGTAACAAACGACACATAGCACCCAGATAATGATTATTTTTTGTTTGTATCCGGTAATGGTTTGATCCAGGGGGGCCGCATCAATACCAAAAAGTATCTTGCCTATGGGCACCTGCGAAAAGACGAGTCTTTTGGAAAAGCACAGAATGCTTTTGTTATTTATGGTCATGCGCTCAATGGATACGGCGTTCTCTGTGGCGATTGTTGATTTATTCCCAGGTGCCGTGTATTTTTGGCCGATTTCATTCGGGTCACTGTGGGCAATGATTTTGTCATCATGGTCAAGGATGGCCGTAAAAACGGGATGATGCTTTTTTTCCAGTTCGCCCACCGCCACATTCAAGGTCAGTACATCTTTTTCCAGCAATGGTGCCGTCACTTTTTCAGCAATGGTTTCCGCCGACAGCACCCCGGTATCATACACGTCCTGGCGACTTGCATGCTTTGCGTTGTTCAGCAAAACGTGGCATATGATACCAATGCCGAGAAACATAACGGCGTATATAATTAAGGGATTTTGATTTCGCCTTAAGAATTGATTCTGTCTGGCCGCTCTTATCAAACTCGACGGGACGCTTGATTCAAGCACCGTGGAGAGGGTGCCGGACTTAGATTCTTTGTGTTTGTTGGGCTGCATATGGGTTCTCCGGTTGTTACATCGTGTTATGCAAAAAGTTCCGGTCTTCAACCGGATCCTTTCTATTTGATCGACGCCCCTGGATATAAAGACCCGGGGCGTTTAAGGGTGTTAATGGTGATCGGAAATAATGGAGATGATTTTAGCACATTTGGTGATGATACGCTGTTTAATCCAGCCTAATTCCTCAAATTTATTCAGGTCATATAACATTATAGTTCGTTCAGGGTCCCCATAACGGGTAAGAACAGTACTCGACTCTAACGGGTCATCATCACAGGTCTGGTCTGAAAATCGCCTTGCCGTGGAACAAAGGGGGCAGGTAAACAGGGGTGCGTCTTTGGTTTCGTGGGGGGGGATGCCTGGCGGCATATCCTTTTGTCGAATCCATATCAATACGTTCTGATAATTTGCCGCCCCGAACAATAACGTAATACACAGAACGCTTAAGAACCCTAAAATCATAATAATTCTGTAAAACCGGTCAAAATTCTGTGTGGCAAGGGAGAGGAATACTTCGCCGACTCTTGTATCGGAAAATGTGATGGGGGTTAAAAAATTCATGACGTTATGGGTTTCAAGACTGATGACCCGCCAGTATTTAATGCCGTCTTCCTGGCGGGCATGTTTTTTATTCAGCGTAAAAAACTGGTTCTGGTCAGAATATGCAATGATTTTGTTTTTATGATCTATGATGGACGCAAAAACAACGCCTGGTTTTTGGGTCGTTTGTTCAATCAGCGCGCTTAAATGGTCAAACTTTCTTTCAAGCAAGGGCAGCCCGGACTGGCTGGAAATATCTTTGGATATGGCAAATCCTGATTTAACAAGTTTCGTCTCTTTGTTATGTTCCACGGCATGGCCGATAAGATAGATAATCAGGCAGACAATCAACCAAATGGAAATGCTGATCAAAAAATTTTTAAGGGTAAACCTGTTGTGTTTGTATATTTGCATAAACCCCTTTCTCTGTTTATCCCTGCCGGATCTTAAATAAAACGGATGATATAGTCGGGAAAATCACATTGTTTGTGCAGGCAATACGTTAAGATGATCTACTACAATAAAAAAAGAAGGCCTGTCAAGTCGCGAGATTACTTAAAAAAGCCGATATTGAGCCCGATAGATTTCCCATGATTACAAATTTTTAATTGATTTGAACAAGTATCAAAATTAGGGTATTAGTAAATGGTTAAGAAAAAGGGATTCATTTTTATATGAAAGTACCAATAAGTTACTAAGTTACTTTCATTTTTTGTTGTGGGGCGAGCCTGGGTGTTGATAGACCAGGTCGGCCCATGGCCGTTATAAAAAAACAGGGGCGATTTTGATGCATTTAAAGCGGATCCTTCTCATATTTGTTTTGATCATTTTCACGGGTTCAATGTTCCTTGCGTCCTGTGTGTCAGATCGGCCGCCTGTACAAAAGCCTGTCCCATCGGTGTATCAGTCAAAAAATTATATATTGTATGCCAGGAACCGGCATGATTCTTTAGAAGATTTGGCCAGGCAGTATTACGGCAGCGAACGTGAAATATGGCGAATAGAAGACGCCTATGATCCGGATAGCCCGGGCAGCACCTCGTTTATCACGATTCCGCTCAAAGAAAAGAACAAAGGCGGCTTGTTTGCCGACGGATACCAGAGCGTTCCCATTTTGTGTTATCATAAATTCATTCCCAATGACCCGTCGCCATTGAATACGCCGCCAGACATTTTCAGGAGCCACCTTGCCTTTCTCAAGGATAACGGATTCCGGACAATCTCTCCGGATATGCTTTTGGACTTTTTAACATATCGGCGGCAGATTCCTAAAAAAGCCGTAATGATCACCATTGACGACGGGTTTAAATCCGGGCTGATGACAGCCGCCCCCATCCTTTCGGAATTTGGCTTTTCCGCGGTGTTTTTTGTGTACACGGACTATATCGGGGTCTCTCGTAAGGCGTTGACATGGCAGGATCTTCGTCGGCTTAAAGCCGACGGGTTTTATATTGGTTCCCATTCAACCTCCCACAGCGATTTAAGCCGGAAACTGGAAGACGAGACTGACGATGCCTATGGAAAAAGGCTTTACAAGGAGGTCGTTGTTTCCAAGCAGACCCTGGATCGTAAATTGAACCAGAATACCACGATCTTTTCCTTTCCCTATGGCCGCTATAATGAACATGCCATGGCAATGTCGAAGAAGGCCGGTTATGAAATGGCTGTCTCGGTGGACCGGGGCGCTAACCCGTTTTTTTCAAATCCCCTTGCATTAAAAAGGGATATGATATTAAAAAAAGATATTAAGACGTTTAAAACCAGATTGCATACATTTACCGAACTGTCCTTAAAGTGAGTCAAATGAATACAAAAAAAATTTTATTTGCATTGCTGTTGTCATTGTCTCTTATGTCAGGCTGCGTATCCCAGCAGACGCCAAAGCCCCAAGAACCCAACCTGGTCGAACAATACATTACGAACGGTGAAGCCTATGAAGATCAGGGGCAGCTTCAAAGTGCATTGGAGCAGTATGAGCTCGCATTGACGGTTGACGCAGAGAATTTGTCCGCCCTGGATCACAAAAAAAAGGTGGAAGCCGCACTGTATGAAAGAGCCCGGCAGCACTATGAAAAAGGTCTGGCCCTTGATGAGCAGGGCCGGTATGATGCGGCAAGAAGGCAATATTTGAGCGCCCTCCAAAACTGGCCGGCGTTTACCCCGGCCAAAGAGAAATTAAACCCGGGCGGTGTCGCATTGGGGTCGGATGCGTATGTTGTACATACATTACTTGAAGGGCAGAGTGTTTCAAAGCTGAGCCTGATCTATTACGGAGATCTGAAATATTATCCCGTTATCGGTAAATTCAACAATATGCCGGATGTCACCCGGGTCCGTGCCGGGGAGCAACTTAAAATTCCTGTTTTGAACGGGCTGACCGTTGAGGATCTTCAACAGAGGTATGAGGTCTATATGCAGGAGCGTCAGGGGATGGGGGAGCCGCAAACCGCTCCGTCGCCGCCCGAAGTTGAGGCGCCGCCCGAATACACTGAGCCGGTAATCCCGGCGGAACCCATGGCACCGCCCCAAGATTCCGAAACGGATGACATACCGGATACGCCCCCCCGGACCGATGAACCGCCAGAGGTTGTTGAACCAACGGAACCGGAGGTAATTGAACCTGCTGAAGTACCGGAAGAACCGGACACTGTTCCTGCTGACGAAGGTGCGCTGGAACCGGTTGCACCTGTTGAACCACCGAGTAACTATGACCAGGCCATGGCCCTGTTTCAACAAAAAAAATACGGTCAGGCCATTCCATTTTTCAAAAAAGCCCAAGCGGACACGCCGGACAACGATCAGATTGCCGCCAATCTGTTTGAAAGCTATTTTCAGCAGGGCCTGGCCCAGTTTAAAAAAGAGCAGTATCTTGACGCCAGACAAAGCTTTTCATCGGCGGTTGAGTATGATGATACCTGCACGCAATGCCGCACATACATTAAGACCTGTGAAGATACCTACAAAGAAAAGCACTATAACCTTGGCATTCACTATTTCGGCAAAGAGCAGCTCGAACAGGCCATCACCGAATGGGAACAGGTTGAGAAGATTGATCCCGGTTACAAAGATGTCCAGTCCAACCTGACAAAAGCCCGGACCCTTTATGAAAGACTGGAAAGCATTAAACAGAGTACTACCAAATGAAACAGGCGTTGAATCTTATTGTACAGCTTGTTCACATTCATGGCCCCATGAAAGGAGAAATCCAGGAGTTTTCATGCCGTGAGATAACCATTGGCCGCCACCCGTCGTGTGATTTGCAGTTCCCCAAAGACCAGGTGGCCATCAGCAGAAATCATGCGCGCATCACCCGGGACGGAAACCGGTTCAAAATCGAAGATACCAGCACCAACGGCACCTTTGTCAACGGCACCAAAATTACGGAAGCCTGGTTGAAAAATGGAGATGTTATCTTTTTTACCGATGGCGGGCCCAAAGTCAGTTTTTTGACCCGGGAAGGCTTTCCCGAAGAGGTTCATGACTTACCGGCACAGGGGGGAGGCACTGTCCCTGCGACGCCGGTGCACGAGCCGTATCGGCAGGCAATGCCTGAAAAAAAGAACACGCCTTTGCCCGATTCCGGGGTGCCGCCTGCGCCTTCCGGGTACTCACAGCCTGTTGTTCAGAATTCTGCCAAGGTTCCGGAAAGCCCCGGTAATATGCCACCCGTTTCCCCATCCCGACCAGAACCGTACACACCGGCCCCCGAGGCCGTAAATCAATCGCAAGCACCGCCGCCCCTGAAGGTTGAGCCGGTCGATGTACCTCTGGTGGTGCAGTACGGACCGATCCTGCAATCCTTTAATCAACTGCCAGTGACCATCGGCAGCCACCCCGAATGTGACCTTGTGCTGCAGCATCCGGCCCTGATGGATCAGCATGTCCAGATATTTTTCGCAAACGGCAGCTACCAGTTAAAAAATTTGACCGGGCACAGCCGGATAACCATTAACGATCAGCCTGTGACGACGGTCTTCCCCATGCAGCCTGGAGATCGGATTTTTTTGTCCGTAGATGGCCCTGGCTTCCAGTTTATAGAGGGGGGGCGCATGGCTGAAATCAGTGTGCCTTCCCAAACCGACACGCCGGATCAGGAAAATGATAGCTCAGGACCGGCATCTGAGTCGCCCCAGAAAAAGAAACCGTTTTTATTTAAACGCCTCTGGCGCTGATGTTTAAGAAATACGGACAATAGGTAAGGGCAAAACCGGGGTTGGCAATTTATCAAGGCCCAGGGTCGGAATAAAACCTCCCAAAATATGGCGCCGAATTTTTGAGCCTTATTCAAGGCGCTCACTTGGGAGCATATTGAAATATGTGCCTAAAGGGGCAACGAAGAAGAATGCTCAAAAAGGCAAACCATATGGGAGAGTTTATTTTGATCATGGGCCCAAGACGTTGCTGATTTGTCCTTGGGTGTAGAACGAAATAAAGCTTTCGCCGATTTGCTCCCGAAAGCTTTATTCCCAAAAATAAATTGCCCTGTATTAGATATTGGTGTTCTCCTCAAGATTCCATCCAGCCGGTACATCCCCTGCGCCACCGCCGCCCGGACGAGCCTGCTTGGTGTAGGTTGTGGTTATTTTCCCGTAGTTGAAGGTTACCGACTCCGTGGGAATCCCGCCGCCGCCGCCGCCGATGCTCACAGAGCTGATAATCACGTTTTCCAGCTTGTATTCCATGTATTTGACCCGTTTGTCACCTGCCGCTCTGTTCAGTCTCAGGGTCACCTTGGCAATGTGGGTGCCGCTCCAGCAGTTCTTGCTGAGCAGGGGAGAGGCAGAGTCCAGCTCTTTGACAATGCTCAAATCCTGGAAATCGGCCCGTGCAACCGATCCACCGCCGGAAGAACTTGCCGTTCCCGAAGCTGCCTGGGAAACCCCCCAATTGTATGAAAGAACTTCAATCTGGTCCTTGAACTCCTTGTCCGTGCTTTCACCTTTAATGCCGTCAATCTCTAAAAAAGCATCAGAAGCCATGGTTGAATCCTCCTAAAAATTTGATTTATGAAAATGGTATATAAAGGGTGCTGTTCCTGTTTTGCTCTTTCTACTACCCGGATCGGCAGAAAAAGAATTGATGTGAAAGTGAACCGGGCTTTTTGCATGAAAGTACCAGCAAGTTGCTGAGTTACTATCATATCTCGTTGTGGACGAAGCCTG
Organism: uncultured Desulfobacter sp.; assembly: GCF_963666675.1. Taxonomy (NCBI): domain Bacteria; kingdom Pseudomonadati; phylum Thermodesulfobacteriota; class Desulfobacteria; order Desulfobacterales; family Desulfobacteraceae; genus Desulfobacter; species uncultured Desulfobacter sp. Next base: position 463,454 of record NZ_OY762929.1, read on the forward strand.
GCAGATGATATGTCAGGTCGGCCGATGACTTTTTATTAAAAGCGTTTTAAACACTTAAAAGTCTATATAAAGATTTCTCTTTAATGTCAATGCGGAGCGTTCGGGTTTCATCCAAAATTTGTGAAATCAAAAGCTTGTCTTTTTATCTGATTTAGATATGGTCTGATCATTTTTATCAGGGAGCCGTAACCGACGTTTTAGGCCCGGATTTTTTCTATTCAAATACCCTGTATAAATATGCGTCAATAAGATCCGGATACGCTGCTGTCAAATATTTTCTGACACTGTTTGCAAAGGCTCTTCCTGTTTTGACGGAATATTGACCGGAGTTGGGGTCAAAAAAATATTTTCGTTTTTGTCCCCGGCAAAGGGCTACAGTATGCCCGGATGTCCCGTTAACATTGTATATTGTCAGGATAAAAACACCAGGATTTTTGGGCCGGACACAGACCTTGACGTTGGCAGAGTTATGTACGGATGCGATCCTTACATTTTCCCTCTCTGCCAGGTCGCTGTGAAAGGCAAGCAATTGCGAGGAAAGGTTGATGCCGTTCCATGCGCCAATATTCCACAGGTGCTGATACATCATCACATTAGGGAGATCATTCCCGTTTGGGGTTTCCCCCGTCTTTACGATCCGTTTGGCCCACCAGGTGCTCAGTGCCGCACAGATGCCCGCACTGTTGAATGTATTTTGTGTCGGCCAGTCTCTTTTTGAGTCAAACCCCATAAAATTTCATCTCCTGTTGTTACCGAATGTTTATACGTAAAATTTTTGCATCAAAGATCATCTCTTGTAAATTGGGTGGGTCCGTTTTTGAACGTTGTCCTTATAATATGAAACACAGCTTCCAGGGCTGTCAATGGAAATTTTTCAGAAAATGGGGCACGGCCCATTCTTTTTGATTGTACTTGTCTGATGGGACAGACAGCTGATTTTGGGGGGGGCATCCCAGGCATACTTACAATTGTTGCGTTTTGTTGGCTTTTATTGACAAAAATTAGATATACTGCCATAAAATTTAAATCTGCCTATTGATGCCTACCGTGCTCGGCAAGATGTCCTCTGTCACCGGTTTAAATTGAGAGGTTTTTATGTATACCCAGGAAAATCAGCTTTTCACCATCCAGACGCCTTTGGGCCCGGATGAATTGATATTAACGGGATTTAAGGGGGTAGAAAAACTGTCGGGGCTTTTTGGCTTTGAATTGAACCTGGTTTCCGAGAGGCGCAGTATCGCCTTTAAAGAGATCGTCGGTGCCAATGTTACGTTGTCACTGGGCCTCCGGGACGGCAGTTCAAAATACATAAACGGTATTGTTTCCAGTTTTACCCAGAACAGCAGCATTGACAGTGATGAAAATACCTTGTCCGCATATACGGCAACAATGGTTCCCTGGTTCTGGCTGCTCACCCGTACGGCAGATTCAAGAATTTTTCAGGAAAAGTCCGTTCCTGATATCGTGGAGCAGATTTTTTCCGAGTACGAGTTGTTCGATTATACCCTGCGCCTGAACGGAACATACACTCCCCGTGAATATACGGTTCAGTACCGGGAGACGGATTTTAATTTTATTTCCCGGCTTCTGGAAGAAGAGGGGATTTATTATTTTTTTGAACATACTGAAGACAAACATAATTTGATTTTAGGCGATTCCCCCATGGTACACGAGCCCTGTGTGGGCCAGGAAGAGGCCAGATGCGTGCAGTCTTCCGGTGCCGGGGCTCGAACGGCGGCAGATCCTGAAAGTGAAGAAGATATCATTACCCATCTGAACGTCAAAAAGCAAATGCGTATTGATCGGTACACCCTGAGCGATTTTAATTTTAAACAGCCCAATTCAAGCTTGCAGGCCAGTTCAACTTCCAAAATTGATCTGGGGACCGGGCAGCGTGAGATTTACGATTATCCGGGCGGATACCAGGACAATTCCGGAGGAGCGCGGTTCACCGATATGCGTATGGAAGAAGAGGAGGCCCGGATTACAACCTTGTCCGGGAGTAGTTCCTGCCGCGCATTTACCAGCGGCTACCGGTTCCGGCTCATGGATAATTTCAACGAGGAGATGAACGAAGAGGAGTTTGTGATCACTCGCCTGGAACATTCCGTCCAACAGGCCGAAATCCGAAGCGATGCGCTTGCGTCCCGGGAAAATTCATTTGAATACACCAATGGGTTTGAATGCATGCCTTTTTCCATCCCTTTCCGGCCGCCACGGGATACAAGACGCCCGGTTGTGGACGGTGTTCAGACTGCAATTGTTGTGGGACCGGCCGGGGAAGAGATCCATACGGATGAATACGGCCGGGTTAAGGTGCAGTTTCACTGGGACCGGGAGGGGGAAAAGAATGAGAACAGCTCCTGCTGGATAAGGGTGTCCCAGGTCTGGGCCGGTGCCGGCTGGGGGGCCATGTTCATTCCCAGGATCGGCCATGAGGTGATCGTTGACTTTGAAGAGGGGAACCCGGACCGGCCCATCATCATCGGGCGGGTTTACCACGCAAATAATCAGGTGCCGTACCCCCTTCCCGATGAGAAGACTAAAAGCACCATCAAGTCAGACTCCACCATCGGCGGGGGCGGATTCAACGAATTTCGGTTTGAGGATAAGAAGGGCAGCGAAGAGATTTTTCTTCACGGGCAAAAAGATTGGACCATTGCCATTGAAAACGACAAGAACCAGACCGTGGGGCATGACGAGACCTTGGATGTGGGAAACAACCGGACCAAGTCTGTGGGGGTGAATCAGCAGGAGACTATCGGCGCCAACAAAACCATCAGTGTGGGAGCCAATCATTCGGAAACCGTGGGCGTCAACATGACACAGACCGTAGGCAAAAATAAAACTGAAACCATCGCCATCAACAAGGCGGAAACCATTGGCGCCGCAAAGGAGTTGACCATTGGTGCCGCGTATATGGTGACTGTCGGTGCGGCAATGATGGAAACCGTCGGGGCCGTCAAATCCGTGAACGTAGGGGCCAGCAGCTCAGAGGATGTCGGGTCTGACAAGAGCGTGACCTCCGGAAAGAAAATGTCGCTTACTTCAGGGGATGATTTTACGGTGAGTGGTGGCAAAAGTGGTGTCATTGACATCAAAGATGAATTGACTATAAAGGTGGGAAAGGCGTCCATCAACATGAAAAAGAACGGCGATATCACCATCAAAGGGAAAAATATCAACATCAAAGGTTCTGGAAATATTGTCATGAAAGCAAAAAAGATTCTGGAAAACTGATGAAAGAACATCCATCGTTCAGCGCGGTCTCCGTTAAAAGCACCAAAGAGTCCCTTGAAGGTGTCCGGGTCGGTCAAATTGTCCGGATCGACGGGGACGGCCGGATTCTTGTGGATTATCCCCAAAACAACATGGGCGCAATTCCGGCCCGGTTTACCCGGGCCATGGACATTGAATCCCTGGTTTCTGCCAAAAATGAAGGTCTACAGGTCCTGCTGGTGTTTGAGGATAACCGTCCGGATCGCCCCATTATTATTGATGTCCTCTCTTCCCTGATGGACGGGATTTACGGCTCGGAAACCAGAGCCGTGCAAGAGGACCTGGCCCTGGACATGGGTGAAACCCAGGATATCACCCTAAACGGTAAAAAAATTATCTTCACCGGGCAGGAAGAAATTGTCCTCAAATGCGGCAAAGCAAGCATCACCATGACAAAGGCAGGGAAAATCCTCATTCGGGGAGCCTATCTGCTGAACCGATCCAGCGGAGTCAATAAAATTAAAGGCGGGTCGGTCCATATCAACTGAGGGGAGGGCACTACATTGAGACTGGAACATATCACCCAAATGGAAGCCGGATATACCATGGGGATGAATCCCGATGGCCGGGAACTTCTTGTGGTGGTTGTCAAGGGCACTTTCCATATCCCTGATTCCGGCCAACCGCCTGTCCTGTCCCCAGAGCAGATTCCTCTGTTTGAGGCTGATGATTTTACCGGTGAACCCGGGCAGTCCGCCCCCCTGCATGAAAGTGATTATGCGCCTTTCAAACCGATGTGCGATGTGATCCTTAACGGAAGTGCCTATGCCCCCGGTGGTAACCCGGCACCAAAAGTGCGGGTCATGCTCCAGGTCGGTCCTGTCGCTAAATCCTTTCATGTACTGGGTCCGAGATTCTGGCAAAAAGGGATGATCTCCATAACCCCCTCCCGGCCGGTACCTTTTACGGTCCTTCCTTTTTCCTATGATACGGCCTTTGGCGGCGTGGATTTTAGTCATTCAAATGATAAAAAACACAAGGCATTCATGGAAAATCCCATTGGCACAGGTTACCATGACAACCTGAAGAATGAGGCGGTCCACGGAACACCGCTGCCCAATACCGAGGAGTTACAGAACCCGATCACCCGGCCTGACGGTGCATACCGCCCCATGGGCTTCGGGGTTGTCGGCCGGGGCTGGCTGCCCCGCTATCCCCTGGCCGGGACCTATGATCAGGAGTGGCTGGACAATACCTTTCCCTTTCTTCCGGCTGATTTTGATTCGGCCTATTTCCAGTGCGCCCCCACAGACCAGCAGATGCCGTATCCCAAGGGAGGGGAGATCGTTGGGCTTGTCAACCTGACACCGGAAGGAAAAACCGTCTTTCAACTCCCCTCAAAACAGATCACGGTGACCTATTTTTTGAAAAACGGAGAAGAAAAGGATGTGGCGGCAAGCCTGGACACCCTGGTTATTGAGCCGGACCAGGGCATATTTACCCTGACCTGGCGGGCTTCTTTACCATTGAAGAAGAATATGTTCGAGGTGGAATTTGCTCTTGTCGCGGAAAGTGCGGCGGACAGGGCGCAGATTTTGCAAAATGAGAATGTTTCATTTCCTCTGTTCGACAAGGATGATCAAGACGTTTCCCAAAAGGTGCCTGAAGTTCAGGAGACCACTTAAAAGATGCCGGCTGCCATATATGCAACCGGCATGTTCGCAAGTATGGGGTTGACCACACCTGCCGCCCAGAAAGGATATGCTCTCCGGCCAAGGGATGTCATGCCATGTGAGCAATAATGACAACCTGCGGGCCGCATTGATTGTAACTGGAGGAAACTGATGGGAAACAACGTATTTGCCAACGGGCGGGAAGTCTCCTGCAAGGCCGCCGACGGAACGGCTATTTGCGCCTTTCCCGATGTCTGCTTTACCCCGCCCGAAAATCCGGCCACCCCGCCGGGAGTCCCTATCCCCTACCCGAACACGGGCATGGCCACGGACACCACCAGCGGAAGTAAAAAGGTCAAGGTGTCGGGCAAAGAGGTCATGCTGAAAAATAAATCTTATTTTAAGAAAAGTATGGGAGATGAAGCCGGTTCTGCGGCTAAAAAAGGGGTGGTTACCAGTACGAACAGAGGAAAGGTCTACTTTACCAGCTGGTCAATGGATGTAAAGTTCGAAGGAGAGAATGTGGTTCGCCATATGGATATAACCACCCATAACCATAATCCTCCCCCTGGAAATTCACCTCCCTGGATGTATCTTGACACCATGGCAGTGGATATCGCCCCAAGCGATCATCCCTGTAAAAACGAGATTGATGATGCCCAGGAAAAGTGCAAGGGATCAAAAAAAGAAAAGGTTGGCAGTCAAACAAAAAATAAGTGTGAGCCGGGTAGTGGGTGTGAGGAGGCCATGGGGTGCATTCTTGTCCCCAAAAGTCAGGATAAAAAGCTATGCTGTGATCCCAAGAATACAGGACATCACCTCATTCCCGGCCATTGCTGTAAAGGGGTTTTACCCGGCTATAATTATCAAGACGCGCCATGTGTGTGTGCCGGCGGCTGGAGCAATCACCGAAATGATGGGAGTGGTATTTCAGACGATGAGAAGACACATCCTATGATGCACGAAGCACAGGACGCCATAGAACGAAAAGTCTTTCGGGTGGTGGGGAAATTAATTGATACCGGCCGCATTCAGGGCCTTTCAAAAGATCGCCCATGGAAATATAAAACAGTAAGAAATATCGGCATATCCGCGCATAAAAAGGTATTTAAGACGTCAAAGTGCAGTATCGCATGTATGAAATCCCAATTGGATGATTTTCATCTTTCATCGGATGGCGTTGATGAAAACACGTTGTTGAAGGCCAAAGAACAAGGCAGGAAGATTGATCCCAATGATAAATCATACCAAAGATGGAAAAATAAATTTCCTGATTTACCAGACTGATTTTATCGTATCTTCTATTTTTAGTTATCGTTTTGCCATTTATATTAATTGATTGGGACATTAAACATGAATATTTCAAGAGAAGAGCTTTTTGAAGAATACCTTTTTGTTGACGGCGTCATATTGAATAATGATTTTCTGGCGTTATCCGCTATCCATGGTCCTGCCCAAAAAGACGGGGTCTTTGTCTCACAGGTATTTTATTGTGACCTGCAGGACTGGACTGCCGGTTTATATTATCCAATGGAAGTCAAATCCATTGCCCAAAGTCCATCCGGAAAGGACGAAATCTATATGTTGGGCAGGGAAGGCGAATGCCTTTGTGTCTCTCCAAACAAGAAAAAATTGCAGATGATTGAACCCGACACGCCTGGTGTTGGACCATTTAGGAAAATTAAAAATATCTGTGGGGCGCTTTATGTCCTCGGAGAAGAAAAATCCGTCTGGCATTGTCAAAAAGGGCAATGGACAAAGCTGGCAAAAGGGATTCCATCCCCAGACTTCGATATGTTCGAGGACCAGGACGAATATTTTGATGATCTTATCGAAAAGAGTGAAGTTGCTTTTTCTCTTTCCGGAAAAAGTACGAATGATTTATGCATGACGTGCACCACCGGGCAGGCCTGGTTCTGGGACGGACATGCATGGGCACAAGATTACAGCTTGCCTACCAATCAGAATTTATATGATATCTGTAAACTTGAAAACGGCAAGTATATCATTTGCGGCGGTGGAGGGACGCTCATTGAAGGAGAAAGAGCACGTTGGAATATCATTGAAACCTTTGATGGAGAAAGTGATCTCATAAGTGTATGTCAGTTCAAAGACAGTATTTATGTAAGTGATGGACAGGGCCTGTCAAAACTGCACCATGGAAAAACAGTGCCGGTTGATTTCGGACTTAAAGCAGATACCCCTTCTCATATTGTTGTCGCCAATCATGATCTTGTGTTATCTATCGCTGCAAAAGAAGTTTTTTTCAGCAAAGATGGGGACACCTGGTTCTCTTTATTGATGTGATCCATTGAAAGAATTTTATAAAAGTGAATATCTATAAATATGCCTGTTATATCAGAAATTGTTTCCCAACACGCAGAGGAGGCGGCTTTTCGCTGGTTGTTGCGTAATCAGGCTGTCACAGAGCCCCATTATTCCCTTTCCGATCTTTCTCGATTGGACGGAGTTCTTGATGCCCATCTTGACGGATTGAGAATTGCCGGGAATCATGGATGGGACATTGCAAAAGAAAATCTTGCGTTTGAGGAATCCGGTGAGGTGTTCGCGGCATCAATTCTTGCCCTGGATGAGTTGATTAAAGGTGAGACGGAACGATTTGATGCAATTATACAATGTATTGATGTAGATCCACTCTTGTCCAATGGGTTGGTCTCTGCAATGGGTTGGTACCGCTTTGAAGATATTGAGCCGATCATCTCGACATTTGCCTTAGACGAGCGTCCTTTTTTGAAACGATGCGCCATTGCCGCCTATGCGATACACAGGAAGGAGCCCGGGGCAGTGTTGCTTAAAGGACTGGCACATGATGATCCTTTTGTCCGATCAAGGGCATTAAAGGCGGTGGGAGAACTGGGACGACATGATCTGTTGCCGGCCCTTAAAAAACATATAGACGACGATGACCCGGACTGCAGGTGGCTGGCGGCATGGGCAACAGGCCTTTTTAAGGATCGGCAAAGCCTGCCCACCCTTTTTTCCGTTGCTGAAAATGGCGGCGAATATGCAGAAGAGGCCTGTGCTATGGCGGTTAGAGTCATGAATTCCGATGAAACCTATCCCTGGCTCAATATGCTTATGGCTGTACCGGGACTTGCCCGGATAGCGGTCAAAGGCGCCGGTGTCATGGGAAATCCCGAAAATATTCCCCAACTGATTCAGATGATGGAAGATCCTGATCTGGCCAGGCCGGCAGGAGAGGCCGTATCCATGATCACCGGGGTGGACTTGGCCTACGAAGACTTGGAGAAGGATCAGCCTGAAGGGTTTACGGCCGGCCCCACCGAAGACCCCAAAGACGAAAATGTGGATTTGGATCCGGATGAAGACTTACCCTGGCCTGACCCTGCGCTGGTGGCGCAGTGGTGGGATGAAAATAAGAATCGATTCCAAACCAACACCCGGTATCTTGCCGGCAGGCCCGTTGAATCCAAACACCTGATCCATGTTTTAAACACAGGATATCAGCGTCAACGTATGGCCGCAGCCGTTGAACTGGCCCAGATGCATCCGGACGCGCCCTTGTTTGAAGTTCGAGCGCCTGGGGAAGGGCAAAAATTCCTGCTTGGGGGCGGAGCGAAAAAACGTGCGTAAGCCGAACTTGACTTTGGCTCATAAACAACGCATTAAATGCGTGTTTTAGGGCCTTATGGTACATCACGAGACGTTGTGTTTGTGGTGCCGGGGGAACATGATTCCAACTTATGGATATTGGACTTTATGATGAGAATGCCGAGATCATTGAGGAAGGTGTAAATGGCTGATCTGGCCGTGGCCGGCTGCGGAATGGTGTGTAGTGTCGGGCTCAACGCACCGGCTGCATGTGCCGCCATCCGGTGTGTCTTAAGTAACGCTGTGGAAACGCGATTCATGGACAGCAGCGGCCAGTGGATCACGGCAGCTGAAGTTCCCCTTGAAACCCCATGGCGAGGTCTTGCAAAATTGGCAAACATGGGGGCGATGGCCATCATGGAAGCCCTATGGGGGATGAGTGAAAAAGATATCAATGAGACACCCCTTTTACTGTGCCTGGCCGAGCCTGAGCGTCCTGGCCGCATCCGGGAGCAGGAAGCGTTCCTGTTAAAAAACATTCAGGATATCACCGGCATGAGGTTCCATCCCCAATCTGCCGTGATCCCTGGCGGGCGCGTGGCCGGTGCCAAAGCTATCCAAGCAGCCCATGCTTTGCTGTCCACCGGCAACTGCCGGTGCTGTGTTGTTGCCGGCGTGGATTCCTATCTGACCGCCGAAACCCTATCGGCATACGAAAAAGCACAGCGCCTATTAACGGAATCAAACTCTGATGGGTTTGTTCCTGGTGAAGCCGCCGCCGCTATTCTTTTAACCCCATCCAGGTTTGCAACAAACGTCTCCATCACCATCAATGGCGTTGGGTTCGGGCAGGAAAACGCCCATATCCTGTCCGAAGAGCCCCTCAGGGCAGACGGAATGGTTCAGAGCATCAAGGCCGCACTGGCCATGTCCGGCCAGGACTTGGGTGATCTGGATTTTCGCATCTGCGATGTAAGTGGTGAACAATATTATTTCAAAGAGGCTGCTCTTGCCTTGGCACGGATATTACGCAAAAGAAAAGAAGAATTCGATATCTGGCACCCGGCCGAATGTATCGGTGAAACCGGCGCTGCCATTGTGCCGATTATATTGGCCGTCGCGTCAGCGGCTGTAGCCAAAGGCTACTCTAAAGGCAACGGCATTCTCTGCCACGTTTCCAACGACGATGGCCAAAGAGGCGCCATAGTGGTCAACGCACTAAACCGAAATTAAGGGTATGGATTATGAGTAACGATGTATTTGCCAACGGAAGGGAGATCTCCTGTAAAGCGGCTGATGGAAAAGCCATGGCCGCCTTTCCTGATGTGGCGTTTACCCCTCCCCAGACTCCGGCCACACCACCAGGGGTTCCCATCCCCTATCCCAATACAGCCTTTGCAAAAGACACAACCAACGGCAGTAAAAAAGTCAAGATTTCCAATAAGGAGGTCATGCTTAAAAATAAGTCATATTTTAAAACCAGCACTGGTGACGAAGCCGGTTCTGCGCCAAAAAAAGGAATCATTACAAGTAAAATTAAAGGTAAAGTATACTTTAACATGTGGTCCATGGATGTTAAGTTTGAGGGGCAGAATGTCGTGAGGCATTTGGATATAACGACGCATAATCATGGGTCGGTTCCTGGAAATTCTCCGACTTGGCCTTATCTTGATCAGCAAACAATGTTTACATCCGATCCATGTTTTAAGGATATGGTAAAAGTTCAAGCCTGTTGTACAGGGGATGAAAAGCAGGACTGCCCTGATCCAAAACCTGGATTTAAGGAAAATGATTGCATCAAGGCCAAAAGATGCATGTTGCAACCTTACAATAAATCCGGCAAAGGCAAAGGGGGATGTTGTGACCCACAAACAGGGCATCATGTTATTCCTAAACGTGGTTTTAAAGAATTCCCAGGATATGACGAAAACAAAGCGCCGTGCGTGTGTGCGGAAGGAACCTCCTGGCACCGCAAAGGAAAGGCAAAAACGCCTGATTTACCTCCAGAAGAATTGACGCATGCAGATATGCATGCCGGTCAAGACTATTTAGAGCGGGTAGCGCAAAATAATCCAACGTCAGGTGGCTCAAAGGAAAATCCATTGACGTATGCGGAAGCGCGGGAAAATTCTGTCGCTACTCACGCGGCTGTTTTTTCTAACTCCGAATGTAATCAAGATTGTATGCGTAAGCAGCTTGATAATTATCACAAACAAGAATCCGTAGGTGTGAAAGATGACGATTTCTTGACATCTCCTTCAAGTGGTTGGCCTAAATTAGACAAAATTCAGGCGGATCCGTCAAATCAAAAAATCATTCAACAAACTACAAATATTCTTAATAATATCAAAAATCAAGCAGCTACAGTAGCCAAAAAGGCCACAAGTTTAGCTCGCAAATAAAAGGGAATATATTATATGGCTTCTGATTCACTAACTGAAAATTTTATACTGCAACGGGGCTGTGTTGGAGATAATGATCTCATTTTTTTCTTAACATATAATGCTGATGCAGCTCTTCAGGAAGTACCAAACGGCCAGCTCTTCTTTTTACAGAATGGGAATGAATGGTCATTTCAAGATTTTGCCTGGACCGGTATTAGTCTTACAGCGTCTGTTCACCCGGATCTTGTCTGCTATTTATTGGGTCGAGATGGTGAAGTACTTGTTGCTAACAGCACTGGGTTTTACGAGGAGAAAATTAACGATGATGGCGCTAATCCGGAAAATCGGGGGCCTATGCAATGTATCCGCTTAATTGAAAATACACCCATTGCTGTGGGTATGGGGCGCCAGGTATACAAGCGTATAGGCCAGAATCATTGGGAAAAATTTGAGAATGGCATCGATAGTCCCCCGCCTCCACCAAACATTGTTGGACTGAATGCCATTGCCGGAGGTTCTATGGATGCCATATACTCAGTCGGCTGGGCTGGTGAAATTTGGTACTATAATGGACAAAACTGGCAGAAATTGGATAGCCCGACAAATTTAATCCTTCACGATGTCATCGCCATGGCTGACAATCGTTTTTGGGCATGTGGCCAAAATGGTCTGTTGCTGAATGGTACACCAAAACACATTAATTTAGTCGAGTATGATGGCCCCGTAACAACATGGCGCAGTATGTCTTGGTTTTTAGGGCGGCTTTTCATCGCTGATGGACAGAATTTATACGTATTAGAGCAAAAGGACGATGGGAACTCTATGTTAAAAATTGATGTTGGTGATAATGAATCTCCACCCGTTCTGTGCTTACATTCATCAGAAGACCTGCTGCTGGCTGTTGCAGCTGAGAGTGCATATGTCACAGAAGATGGGGTTCAATGGAAAGCACTTCCGGTCTAAAACATAGATAGACCACAAGCCTAAAAGTTGCAGCGCATAAGAAAAGGGCCACCCATTATTAAGGCTTTTTAATGGGTGATCCCGACGCAATCCCTAATCTTCAAAATCAATGGTAAATGAATCGGTATCATCCACATCCAGAATGATTCTGGAGGGCATGCCGTCGGTGCTCATCCGGGTTAAAAGTTCCCTGGAAATTTTCGGGAAAATATTGGCCTTGAGGATGTAATCGATGTTCCGGGCACCGGTTTCAACCTCGCTGCACCTGGCGGTGATCTGTTCCTGTACTTTGTCCTTATACTGCAAGTCGATTTTGTTGTTCTCTTTCAGGGTCTTTTTTACCTTTTTCAGCTTGAGCCCAACGATCATGGAAAGGACATCGGGCTTCAGACTGACGTAGGGCAGAACCGTCATCCGGGCCAGCAGGGCCGGTTTAAAATATTTTGACAGCATGGGCCGGATGGCGGCAGCGACTGCTTCGATCTCAACTTGTTCCTGGTCAATGGTCATGGCCTGGATCGTGTCTGTGGCAAGGTTTGAGGTCAGGATGATTACGGTATTTTTAAAGTTTATCTCCTTTCCTTCTCCGTCGGTTAGTACCCCTTTGTCAAAGACCTGATAAAACAGGTTAAGGATATCGGGATGGGCCTTTTCAACCTCGTCAAGGAGCACCACGGAATAGGGCTTCTGGCGCACCGCCTCGGTGAGCATCCCGCCCTCGCCAAAGCCGACATAGCCCGGAGGAGATCCGATCAACCGGCTGACGGTATGACCTTCCTGGAATTCACTCATGTTGATAATCACTGAGTTTTTCTCACTGCCGAACAAAAGATCGGCAATGGCCAGACCTGTTTCGGTTTTACCCACGCCGCTGGGACCGGCCAAAAGAAACACCCCCATGGGCTGCCCCGGGTCTTTGATGCCGGCCTTGGACGCCTGAATCACCTCGGCAATGGCCTTAAGGGCATGGTCCTGGCCTTTGACCCGTTCTCCCAGACGGTTATCCAGGTTGACAATATTTTCCGCCTCATCCTTAAGCATTTTGCCCAGAGGGATACCGGTCCAGTCCGACACCACCTGGGCGATGACGTTCTCATTGACCTCAAGCTGCATCAGGGCATTGTCGCTTTGGACACCCGCAAGTTCCGTATCAGCCTCGGAAAGTTTTGATTTAATTTTTTCAATGGCGTCGGCATCGGTTTTATCGGTTGCCTGCAGTTCCGCTCTTAATTCCAGCACGGCTTGGGCTGCTTGCATTTCCTTGTCCCAACGCGCTTTGATGGCATCCGCATCCCGGGCATATTGGTTAATATCCGCCATAATTTTTTCATAGGTCTCTTCATCAATGGGCATATTGTTGTCCCGGTCCCGCTCCATTGCTGCCTTGGTGCGTTCAAAGGCCTGGATGGCCCGTTCCTTGTCTTCCAGGGCAGGCGGTTTGGTGGACAGATTTATTTTTACCCGGGCACAGCCTGTGTCCAGAAGATCAATGGCCTTGTCCGGCAGGAATCTGCCGGCAATATACCGGTCTGAAAATTCTGCAGCCGCCTTGACCGCGGCTTCGGTGATAATGACCTTGTGTGTGTTTTCATACCCGGGTTTCAAGCCTCTCAGGATCAGTTCGGTGTCTTCCACACTGGGCTCATCGAGCTTAATGGGCTGGAACCGCCGGGCCAGGGCCGGGTCCTTTTCAAAGTATTTTTTATATTCCCCCCAGGTGGTGGCGGCCACGGTCCGCAGTTCCCCCCTGGCCAGGGCCGGTTTTAACAGGTTGGCCGCGTCGCTGCCGCCGGCACTGCCCCCGGCGCCGATCAGGGTGTGGGCTTCGTCTATGAATAAAATGACCGGGGTTTCATAGGCCTTGACCTCGGTGATAACGCCTTTCAACCGGTTTTCGAATTCACCTTTCATACCGGCACCGGCTTCGAGCAGCCCCATATCCAGTTCCAGCAGGGTCACATTTTTGAGGACATCGGGGACGTCATCCTGGATGATGCGCAGGGCAAGTCCCTCCACCACTGCGGTTTTGCCGACGCCAGGCTCTCCCACACAGATGGGGTTGTTTTTCCGTCTGCGGGACAAGACATCAATCATCTGGCGGATTTCTTCATCCCGGCCAAACACCGGATCAATGTCGCCCTGGGAGGCTTTCTCCGTAAAATTATTGCAGAACCTGTCGATAAAACTGCCTGATTTCCGGGGCTCTCCGGCTCCGGGCTTTGATGCTGATGCAGGTTTAATGGACGAGGCTTCATTGGAGCCCTTGGTAATAGCGAAAAATTGTTCTTTCAGGGTTTCCAGGCTGATTTCTTTCAGCTGGGAATCATAACTGCCGGACACGTAGGATTGGGGCCGCTCCAGAAGGGCCCGCAGAACCGCACCGGACCGGATATCATTTTCTTCCAGTTCGATGGAGGCCACCATCCACGCATCCTGGAAAAGATCCAGAAGCCGGGGAGAAAATACCGGTCGGCTTGAGTTCCCCGTTTTAAGCTCTTCAAGGGCGGTTTCGATTTTTTTGAGTACGGTCCCCGATTCGATTTCAAACTGTTTGAAAATCAATGAAATATCAGATCGGGGGTCTTCAATCACTTTCAGGATAAAATGCTCCACGGTCACTTCATAATGGGTTCTTGACACACACAGCCCGGCACCGGCCTGAAGGGTGTTGGTACAAAAATCATTTAATCGGGAAAGCAAAGACTTTATATCAACATTTACCATGGTAAATTTCCTTTTTAAATTTATTCGGTTATGATTTTAACTGCTTTAAATCACGCTCCTGAAATGTGATATACGGGTCATCTTCAAAATGATGCCCCGGGGATGCCGACCAGGTAGTCCATCCCAGTTTGGGTGTATTTAATCCTGTCTGGCCCAGCACACATGCCGGGATCTGTTGTTTATCAAGTATCACGCGCAGTTCAAATTCAAATTCAATGCCCACCATGTACCGGATGAGTGAAAACACCGGCAGGAGCAAGTCACCGCCGGGCATGAACTTATTATACCGGGTAAACCCCATCGGTCCGATATTGACCCTGAATTTGGTCCGGCACTCCTTGACCATGCTCCCGCACACGGCGTCCCTGCCCAGGGAGGCATGGGCCGAGCCAAGGCGGGTGCAGTCTTCTTCTTCCAGGGGGATATCTCGTTCAATGAACTGGTTCACCTGGGTCGGTGCCCCGGAAAAGTATTCAATGGCCGCCTCAATCCCCGTTGCCGATGCCGTGGGCAAAGAGAGCAGGCCGCTGTAAAAGGTTAATGATTCCCTGGGAAGATCGAGCATGCCCACCATACCGGATGTGCCTAAGCCCGCCAGGCTGAGCAGGTACCTGGAAAGTCTGTCCCCGGCTCCGGGCTGGTAGTTTTCCGGGAACCGCTGTTTTTTCCAGGCCAGATAAAAGAGCGAAATCAGGCGGTGGTGGAACATGTTTAAAAATTCAATAAAGGTGTCGTCCTTTTTTTTCTTTCGCGCCACCCCAAGTTCATTGTACCAGTTGGGCAAAAGGCCGGACGGGCCGATAAGCCCCATGAAGGCCACATCCATTTGCGTCTGCCCTGATGATTCATCCTTTTCAAGGCGTGCAATGTCACTGGCCGGAAAACAAAAGCCGGGTTGTACACCAAAACGCACGGCTTCCTGGTCCGGCGTCAGTGCCTCGCCAATGGCCTTTTTTTCAGGTGCAAATTTTTCCAGGAGTTCAACAGCCTTGAAAAAGGAGAATTCAAAAAACGATTCATAGAGCTGTGTTTCTATACCAGGATCTGATTGCCGCTTCTCGGGGGCCACTTTTTCAACTCCTTTTTTGCCTGCAACGTTTTAATGACCAGCCTGGAAAATGAATTCACCGAGACATATTGTCCTAAAAACCGGTCCAGGATCGCCCCGAACAGATAAAGCCCGGACCCGACAAATTTATCTTCATCCAGTGTGATGGTGATTTCCACGCCCCTGGCAAAGGAATCGTTTATCCGTTTGGTAATGTGCCGGGTCGACACGGATACAATGCCGCTGATCTGTTGCCGGGTGGCGCTTGAATTCTGGAAATCATATAGTTTGAGAATCTCTTTTAATGCATCTTCTCCACCCTCTGCCAGGGAGATGTAATTCAAGGAGAGATGGGAGATCAACCGCCACTGCAGGGCACCGCCCAGGGCTGGTCGGAAGGTGGGCGTGGGCTTGATTAATGAGACAATTTTATTTACAGGCGCTGCAAGCTCCATGGTAAAATCCCCCCGCACATCACCAAACGGCAGGCGGGAGGGCATATCCCTGTTGGTGCAGGTGTGCCGGACGGTCAGGATATCACACCCCGGATCTGCCGGGGTCATGTTTAAATCGCAAAAGGATAAAAATACATCGGTGCCTTTATCTGATTTGCGGCCGGAGGGCCTGCGCTGAACGTGCCAGAATACCTTGGGTTCGTTGTCGAGTTCATCGGACAGATGGTGCCGGATGGAGTAAAAAGGGCGAAACTCTTTGGGCTTGCTGTCGGTGGTTGAGGCGGCTGTCACCTGATCTATGGTGTAAATCTCCGTGGCGTCATACCGGCGAAGGTCCGGGGTAACCCGGTATTCGGTTTTTCTCTGTTCAATGCGGATGGGTTCGGCAATTTTTTTAAACAGGTTCACGGCCGGAGCGGTATTCAGCTGAAAGGTGTCCGGGTCAACAATGACGTGTTTTCTGATTGCCCGGTCAAAACAGATGCGTATGGTCAGCCGGGTGCCTGCCTCAATACCATTTAACCGGTCAAGTCCAACCAGGTCAAAAAAGAGAAATTTTTCAGGAAAGGTGAAGTACTCAAACAGCAGCAGGTACCCGGGAAAAGAGCGTTTGGAAAAGGGAAGCAGTTTTTCATCCCTGGAGAATCCCACCGGGAGGATTGAACGTTTATCCAGGGTCAGGGTTTGCTCGGTGCCGCCCTCCGGAGTAAACGATAATTCAACGGCTGTGACATTATTGAAAAGGCGTTCATAAAGATGAAATACATGCTGGGCCTGGCCGTTCAAGAAAAAACGAAGCCTGTCAAAGGCAATATCGCCAACATCGATGTCATTGACGGTGTCAAGACGGATGTCAAGGGTCTGCACAGTGTTGAGTGCCGAAGGGCCCGCCTCCTGGACATCCACCCCCGCCACTTTGACGGGCCAGAGCGATACGGCCGAGCAAAGGGTAAAGGTGCAGGGGGACCCTTTAACCGGTTTGGAAAACATCGGCACCCCTTTATCAATGGTGTATCCCTTTTCGGTGATGCTTTTTGCGATAGGGTCAAACTGCACAATGGTCATGGAGGGAATCGGATTGTTGTAGTGCGGATAGGTGATGTTGAAAATGGATTCGGTGATTTCGGGAAAATCATCGTCAATTTTTTTATGAATCCGTCCGCTGATAAAGGCAAAGGCTTCAATGAGCCTTTCGATGTGGGGATCTTCGCACTTGTCCGGTTCAAGTTGCAGCCGTCCCGCAATTTTGGGATATTTGCGGGCAAAATGGCTTCCCATTTCCCGGACAAAGGTCAGTTCCTGTTCATAGTACTTTAAAAGTGTGTCATCCATGGTGCAGTAAGTTTTTATCGGTCATTTAATTGGAAATTATGTAACGGTTCCGGCCCACATCAAAAAAGGTATCAAAGGAGACCGGCTCATTGAGCGGATCCACCACGAGCATGCCGGTAATAATGAAATAGAGCTGTCCTTTTTTTTTGCCCCTTCGGTCGAGACGGACCGCCGCTTTTTTCAGCCTGGGTTCATACCTTTGGATTGCAGATTCAATCTCCTTGCATAGTTTTTGACGCACAATACTTGTTTCCGGGTTCTCCACGGAAAAATCCCGGATGCCGTAGCCGATCAAAGAGGCGCTCAGACTCGTAAAGGATTTAGGGATATCAATGGGACTGCACCGGGTATTCAGCAGGTTTTCAATGTCCCGGATCACACTGTTGATGATCGTCTGTTCAGACACAATACGCTGCTGTTCAGACTCCCGGGGCTGTGATGGATCATCATCCAGGAGCCTGTCCAGCAACGCGGCTGTGAGATTAACTGAATCGGCCATAAATCCCTGTCTTCTTTACGGTCTTATCCTTGAGCCGGTGGTGGTAATTCCGCCACAAGGCGCAGGGAGACGGACAATTCATCCAACTGGAAATGGGGCTTGAGAAAGCTGACGGCCCTGTAGGCCCCGGGTTTGCCCGGAATCTCAGAGACGTCAATTCTGGCCTCACGCAGGGGATACTTGGCCTTCATATCCTGGGTGGCATTGTCATCCAGCAGTACATAGTTGCTGATCCACCGGTTCAGAAAGTCTTCGGCATTTTTACGTGTCATAAAACTGCCGATTTTGTCACGCATGATGGATTTGAGATAATGGGCAAACCGTGCCGTGGCCATGATATATTGCAGCTGGGATGATAGCCTGGCGTTGGCATTGGCCGCATCCGTATCAAAAATTTTGGGTTTGTTGGTACTCTGGGTGCTGAAAAATGCCGCATAGTCCGTGCCTTTGCAGTGAACCAGGGGGATGAAGCCCAGATCCGCCAGCTCCTTTTCCCGCCGGTCGGTAATGGCAATTTCCGTGGGGCATTTGAGGGCCACATCCCCTTCATCGGTTTTAAAGGTGTGAACCGGCAGGTCCTGGACGAGGCCGCCGCCTTCAACCCCTCTGATGGCGGCACACCATGAATGTTTGGCAAAGGCTTCGGTGAGCCGGGTGCCTAACGCGTAGGCAGCATTGCCCCACAGATACCGCCGGTGGTCGGTGCCGTCCACTTTTTCTTCAAAGTCAAAGGATTCCACCGGCACCGTATTTTTACCGTAGGGCAGGCGCATGAGAATATGGGGCATGGCCAGGGCCACATATCTTGAGTCCTCAGATTCTCTGAAAGATCGCCATTTGGCATATTCGTCCCCGGAAAAAATTTTGGCCATGTCCCGGGGATTGCCCAGTTCCGTAAAGCTGTCCATGTTAAACAATTCGGGACCGGCGGCAGACAAAAAGGGCGCATGGGCAGCCGCAGCCACGCCTGAAATTTTATTGAGCAGGGCCATATCCTGGGGGTGGTTGGTGAATTCATAATCGCCGATCAAAGCGCCGTAGGACGCTCCGCCGAACATACCGAACTCCTCTTCATACACCTTTTTAAAGAGGGAGGACTGGTCAAACTCCGAGGCCTTTTCCATATCCTTGAGCAGATCTTTTTTGGATACGTTCATGACCCGAAGTTTCATGCGCTCGCCGGTTTCGGTTTTGTCGACCAGGTACCCAAGGCCGCGCCAGGAGCCTTCAAGCTTTTGAAACTCCTCGTGGTGCATCACCTCATTGAGCTGGTCTGAGATCAGTTTGTCAATCTGGCTGATCCTTGCATTGATCATGGCCTCGGTGTCTTTGGATACGGTGATTTCGCCGTCCATGACCTGGGAGACAAATTCACCCACAAGATCCTTGGCCCAGGGTTTCTGACTTTCATCCCGGGCCAGGCGGCCCTGGGCAATTATTTGATCCAGAAGACTCTCTTCCTGGACGGTCTCTTCGGTTTCCGGTGCATCCGGTTGAACCTGCTGTTCTTTATCCGACATGGGATTTCTCCTTATGATAAAATCTTTAGGATTGGCTATTCATCGCTTTTCTTGCCGGTCTCCTGGCTGAGCTTGGTCAGGGCGTCGGTATTGGAGATCACATCCTGGAGCAGTTCATCCAGTTTGTCGTTTCCGTCAAGCTTGTTTAAAAGACCGGTCAGTTTCTCCCTGGCCTCCACGAGCTTGCGAATGGGTTCCACCTGCCGGGCCACCTTTTCCGGATGGAAATCCTCCATGCTTTCGAATTTAAGTTCAACGGCAATGGCCGAATCTTCATCGGTAAGCTTATTGTCCACCCGATAGGCCAGCCGGGGCGCCATTCCCTTGAGCACATTGTTAAAGTTATCCCTGTCGATCTCCACAAATTTGCGCTCTTTGAGTTTGGGCAACGGTTCTTCCGGTTTCCCTGAAAGGTCTGAAAGTACTCCCATTACAAAGGGGATTTCTTTCATCTCAATGGCGTCTCCCTTTTCCACATCATAGGTGATCTGGACTCTGGGGGAGCGCACTCTATCCAAGGTGTGCTGTTGACTTTCCTTGGCCATGTCTGCCTCCTTTGGTTTTCAATCTAACGGGTTTGTTATTTGTTATTTAAGGGTTTGAATATTCCATTGCTTTGGTGACGTCCAGGGTGCACAGCCGGGTCAAAATATCCCTGGCCCTGTAATGATCATCATCGGAACTGCCTTCGGCTGTCAGACACTGATATAGTGTACCCAGGGCTTCGGCGATCCATATGGGCGATTCCCAGCGGTCCAGGGCAAGGTCTTCGATTAATGTGTTGAGCTCTTCCACAATGGGCCTGGCCAGATCCGGCCGGTTGCCCTTTAGGCAGAGCCGGGCCATGAGCAGTTTGAAGTTGGTTTTTTCCCGCACGGACTGGGCACTGCATGAGGCACCGAGCAACTGTTCCAGGGCCGGTTTGATACCGTCCTTGCCAAGCTTTAACAGGGCATCCTGCCACACTGCCTCTTCAATGCCTGCGCCCCCAAGAAACCGGTTGACCCTGAACGCCCCGACCTGGCCCGAAGCGATTCGCTGGGTCTGGGAGGCTGCCGGTGCCGCTGCTGCAACCGGTTCACTGCCGGTTTCGTTTTCAATCATCGGCTCATCTGCCGGGGATGGCTCCGTCTCCTGGGACGCAGCTTTTTGGGGTTCATCCGGCTCATCTCCTTTTTTGGTTTTTAAAAACTGGCCAACCAGCTGGTTGCAGGCTTCCAGGGAGGATTTTATCTCCGCAAGCCTTGGGGCCTCATTGCCGAATTTTTCATCAATAACGGCATCCATCCGGTTGAAGAAATCCATGCATTGGGATGTATGGGATGCCAGAATTTCATAAAATTGTTTTGACGATGCGGCCACGGCACTGTCAAATTCTTCGGCCGTAAGTTTTCCTTCGGCGATCTGTTCGTCCCGGGCCGCTTTTTTATTCTCAATTTCATCCCCATACTGGTCCACCGTGTCCTTTTCATACCCCACATGCCTGGATTCCTGCCAGTGGTTCCAGGTATATCCGGGGGTGGACGCCGGGTCTGTCACGGCAATCTCTTTGACGGGAAACCACAGTTTGTCATTGATGAATTCAAGGGGCCCAATCCGGTAATCAAGATCACCGTCGTCGATTTCAGGGTAAATGGTGTCCCAGAACTGTTCCAGTAACCGGCTTAACATTTCAAGCCCCAGGGCCACGCCTTCAAATCCCCGGGTGGCGGTTAACGCCTCCAGCAGCCAGGCGGCGATTTGAATGTCTTTTGTCCGGGTGGTGAGTGCGTCCTGGGCAATACTGTATACGGTGGCCCAGTCCGATGTTTTCAACTCATGCTGCCAGTCGCCCTGTTCCAGAACCTCATCGGCCCGTCTTGCCTCCTGGATGTCGTCATAAACAGCTGTATACCGAAGGTCTTCCCCCGAGGGATTGTCCCCTTCAATGGGCCTTAACATGGCCTCCATATCCATAGGCGTGCCTCTCCTTGTTACAATTCAAAAAGCCGGTTAAAATCCTGTGCCCGAAGCGGACGGTTAAACATATGTATCATGGGCATATCCGGCATGCCGCCCAGAAACACGGCACCGGGTATCGGGGGATTTTTTTTAAAAAAGCCCCAGCTATCCGGTTTTACCCCGGTATTTTCAAATGCTGCCAACAGTTTGGCAACCGGCAGACTTAACCGGTTAGCTCGTCCATCCTGCTTATAAAATGCCAGAATACAATGGGATAATTTGTCGACGGTTTTGCCCGGGGCCTTCACCCCGTGTCCGTTAATGTTCTGTAATGCGGTTTTAAATGATTTGAAATCGTCGTATCGGCCGGTGGCTGATGCCTCAAAGGTTCTAAAAACAGAATCAAATGCCGTAAAAATATTCTGCCAGGTTTTCTGCCAGTTTTTAATGGCCACACCGGCTGTGATCAATAAGGGGTAGGGCCGTCCCATCCGGTCGCTGCTGTCCCGGACCAGGCCTAAAACAAGATCGTAATTTTTTATCCCCTTTGTCCAGAAACGATAGGAGCAGCTTGTGGCCTTTTGGTGGGCCGGGGGGTGTTGGCCGACCGCCTTTTCAATCCAGGCGGCAAGGGCCCGGGCGATGGCCGATTCCACCTGAATCGAAAAAAAATCGTCAAAGGCCGGGTGCTTGCCGAATGCAGAGATCTTAAACTGATAATTCGTATCCGCTATTTCCAGCATGTCACAATCTCCCCAGGCACCCGTCCCGGTGTTGCACTGACAAGGCCTGCCACCGTGCGGTTGCCTTTCATCTGGTATCTGACCCGTATGGCTTTGACCCCCATCCGTGCCAGGTCCTGGCGATGTTCGGGAAAGTCCGCCGGCGTAAAGGTGTGATGCCCGTTGGGAAATTCCTTTAAAAATTTAGGAAAGGATAGGTTCCCTTCATATCGTTTTACCAAGTCAAGACTGCCGATTTTAATGGTAAACATGGTGTCGCATTCGGATGTCGGGGACCACCGGAAGGTGTTCTGGACCGGAAAATTTAAGTTCTCAAGGGTGGTGGTTTTGTCCGCGCAGATCAGTTCGAGCACCGTGGCATGGGGCTGGAATTGTGATTCATCATTGGCGCTGGTGGGCATACCTGAGATGTTCACGGTGTAGTTGGGTTTCATTGGCTTGCCTGCGCGGATGCCCCGGGTTAAAAATTTGAAAAAATACGGGTTAAAGTTGATGCTTTTTCCATCCAACACAGCGGCCTGGTAGCCTTTTCTCAGCGTCCGTTTAATAAAGGGCTTGCCCGGACCGTTAATGAATTTTGTGACATATCCGTTCTGGCCTAACAGCAGCGCGTTTTTATTCTGGTCTCCGGCGATGCCCTGCATCTCCATAAGGACGCCCTGCTCCCACTTCTTCTGGAGTGTGCAGGCGGCTTCGTTCAGGGTCAATTGGTGGAAAAAATTTAGCGGGCCTTCCAGAAGATCCCAGATCAGTTCAGTCTCCTTGCCCTTGTAGGCCGGCATGGGTTTCAATGTTTTGAACGCTTTTCTGGCCTTAAAAAACGCAATTTCGCTGGTGGCGGGATCTTCGGTATATAATGCGTTTGCCATGTCAAAGGCCGCGCGTCGGCTCACCACCATGGGTGCCAGGGCGGCCAGGTTGTCCTGGTATATCATCAGGTTTTTGGCTGCTCTAAGCATGGTTTCAGGGTCCATACCGTGCAGCGAATCGGCAGGATCGGTTTTGACATTGTCTATGCCTTTTTTAACTGCTGTGGCTGCCTTGCCCAGCACGCCCGATGATGCTTTGGGCGCTTTGCGCAGGGCAACGGCCTGGAGGTCAAGGGTGCTTAAATCTTTTGCGAGACTGACCCAGTCCGGCGTACGGTCTGCCGGGGTGTCTGTCTCGGTCCGCGAAAAATACCCCAGTTCTTTGGGCATCGTATCAAGCAATGACATATACGGCCCTTTTTTTCGGCCCACACGATTGCTCAGCTCCAGCCATTGTTCCCGACGGGGGATGCGTGTTTTAGCCTTATCAAAATCAGTGATAAACCCAAACCAGGCATCAAAATATGCGGTTCTGTACCACCGGTGGAAATCGCGCTTCTTTTGGGCGAGGATCAATGAATTTGCCAGGGCATGTTCAATGTCGGCAATGAAATTGTCAATGGATTTGCGGCCCTGGATGGTAAATCCGGCCGGTACCGATGCCAGATCCGTGTCATCAACGTTCCTGCCCCAGAAATTTGAAACGCTGTAGATGCCCAGAGACGGGTCGCTGTTGGCCCAGGCCACCAGCCAGTTCAGGGGCTTGCCCTCCATGGACAGCACACGGGCCAGCCATTTCTCAAGGGTGTTCATCCGCTGGTTCATGACCAGGGTATCCCCCTGCCATGACAGATAGTTCAGGTACATGCTGTTGATCTTCACCTGGACATCTTCAACAATCTCCTTGCCCACCCCGATATCCACGGTGTTGAATGCCGGCTGGGGCAGGGCTGTCAGCGCGTTTATGTCGCTATCCGCCAATTTGGCTTTAATGCAGTGGATACGCCGGACAAGGTGGGCCACATGGCTGATATAGACCCCTTGGGGTGTCCCGGCGTTAAAATCAATCATGTTTTCAGCCATTTTTTTGTCAAAGGGATCGAGAAACCTGGAGTCAATCAAACGGCAGTATTTTTCTTTTAGCCGGGCTTCAATCTCAATGCTGTTGGTCAGACCCAACCGGGGTATCCACCAGTTCCGGTTGCGCTCTGCCACCCCTTTGATGGCGGTTTCAAATTTTTCCAGGGTATCGATGTCCGAGATCAGTTCGCCGGACAATGCCCTGGACGTCGCAAACTGGGCTGCGGCCCGTTTCATGATGTTCAAATTTTTCACAAATGAGAAACTTAGGATACCGCAAAAAAAGATGATCAAGGTGGTCCAGGCCGCAAAACCAATATTGCGGGTCAGCCGTGACCAAGCCGCCCCGCGCCGGGTCTGGGTAAAAAGCCCCCGATCCGATGGCAGCAGTTTGGAGAAAAAATCATGCAAAAACAGGCCGCGGCTGGTGCCGGGCAGCACCTCCTGTTCGCTGATCAGCCCCATATCTTTTAAAAAGCTTGAAAACGGGGTGCCTTCCTGGCAGCCGGAACTAAAGTAGATGCCCCTGAACAAGGGGGATTCCTGGTATGGATTTTCCTGGAACAGCCCTTTGACATAGGCCCTTAGACCGGATTCAATGCCGTCAAATTCCTTGGGGAACAAAATCAGATCCGGACCGGTGTCGGCCTGACCTGTTTTTTGCATTATTAACAGCCTTAGATTCCGGATCTGTTCGCCCATGCTTTTAAAACACTGGGTGACAAGGCCCTGGGAATCTTGCTCAAACCCATGGTTGACAATGCCCATGGCCTGGCCCAGGGCATCTTCACTGAGGGTGTCGCAAAAGCCGGTCATGCCCTGGATCAAATCGCATTTGGTCACCATGATATAGATGGGAAATTTGGACTCAAGGACGCGCATCAATTCGTCCACCCGTTTGCGGAGATCACGGCCCTGGCGTTCAAGGTCCTGGGTTTGTGCCGTGTTCAGTTCATCAACCGAGACGGTGACAATCAGACCGTTGAGCGGCTCTTTCTTTCTGTATTTGGCCAAAAGTTGCAGGAAACGCTGCCACTCATCCTTGTCGCGCTCCTCATCCACCCGTACCGAATAGCGGCCGGCCGTATCAATGAGGACGGCCTGTTCAAAAAACCACCAGTCGCAGTTCCGTGTGCCGGAGATCCCGGAAACGCTTTTGACTTCAGCAAAGGATGATGACAGGTCCGCGCTTTTAATGGCCGTGGTTTTGCCGGATCCGCTTTTACCGATGATCATGTACCACGGCAGCACATACAACGGATTTCCCTGTTTTTTCAGGTGGGATTTTTTCAGGGCCTCCACAGACTGCTTCCACTTGACCTGCATCTCCCGCATGGCGTCACGGTCTTTTTCCGTTTTAAGATCCAGGTCGGCATTGTCCTGCTCAATGATCCGGCTGACAAATTTTTGTTCCCGTTTTTTGGCAATGATTTTTTGGATGAAAACGATTGCCAGCACAAATCCGACCATGCCGGCCACAAGAAACGGGCTGACCCAGAGCGGCCATTTGGCCCAGATAACGGCCGCGTAAACCGCAACACCCATAAAAAGTAGAACCGCCAGCACCAGAAAAATTTTAAAAAATAAAGAGATCCAGGTTTTCATTTACGGTATCCTGCTGATTAGGGTCGCACCAACGTTATGGAGTACAAATTTGTAGATGACACAAAGCAGGCCGAATACCACCACCGGGGCGGCAAAGGCTGCGACATTGATAAGGGAAAACCCTTTGGATCGCATTTGAGGCGATGTGCTGTGATCCTTGATATAGGCTTCGGGAAACAGCTGCATGCGATCAAGATCCGGCAGATCCATGGAACTGCCGGTTAACAGTTTCAGGTTGGAAAGCCTGAGCTGCTCAATGAGCATCTCATCCCCCTGGTTGTGGTATTGACCGGTAAAGCCGAGACTTAAGCATATGTAGTAGACTTCACGCACCTGGTTCTGGTGGGGGCCGATGGTATTCATTTTCTGGAAGAACCGCTCCCCGGCATCCGAGGTATTAAAGTAGATTCGCTGGAGCTGTTCGCTTTGCCAGTAAGTTTTGCCTTCCCAGCCGGACCGCATGATGATTTCATCTATCCAGGCAAACACCGCAAATTTGGCAAGTTCATAATCTTCCCTTGGCAGATGGGCGTTGTCGCACATGGCCTGGCTTTCGGTGATCAGGCGGTTTATGTGGGCCCGGGCCTGGTCAAAGGCAATGGTGTTTGTCCCGTTTTTTTTGTAGAGAATAATGGTATAGGCCATCATGTCGGTGAAACAGTCTGAAAGGCGCATGGTTAATTTCTCCTTACGATCATCAGTTCGACCTTGAGGTCATCCGGGGCCGTATCCCAGTACAGGGCGATATTGTTGCCGGCCTCCACCGGGGCCCACAGCTTGCTGGTGTGATCGATCTGAAAATATACCGCATTGGACTTTCTGGGCAGTTCCTGGGGAATGGTCTCCAACGGATTGAGCCGGGCCCCGGGCAACGATTGTGCAATGAGAATGGGCAGCGACTCCCTGGCACTGAGCTTGGCAATATGTTTGATGGATTCGGTGATGCTGTCGGCCGAGGCTTCGGATTCGAGCATCAGATAAAACCTGCCCGATCCTTCAAAGAGATTCGGGGCCAGCTCCGCGGTGAAATAGGTGCCGTCAAAGTGAAGCGGTATAATATATTCCGGGCCTGCCGTGATCTCATCCAGCAGGCGGGTGATCAGATGCTGGGCCTGGGTAAAGCATTCCCAAAGTTGTTTGTGGTCGTAGTCCGTGACAAGGGTGGTGCCGTCGGCAAGCTCTCCGTTGGCCGAAATTTCTGCCGAAAAAGAGGAGAGTTCCCCGATAATCTGCCGCAAAATCCCGTACACCGACCAGGGCGCGGCCAGGGTGGTGCCGGTGACATGCTCAAGCAAGGGCAGGTACCGGTTCAATGAACGAAGGGCCATCATGTAGACCATATCCCTGGAACCAAACTCTGCGGTGTGAACCCCTTTGGTCCGCTTCACCGATTCAAGCTGCCGGGCCTTGGCCGACAACTGGTCCCGGATCTCCTTGACAATGCCCGAAAGCGTGTCGCAGCCGGAGAGGCATAAGCAGGGTGGTATGAACCGGGTATCAACCTTCACCTCTTCAAGGCTGCGCTGGAGGCGTGCAATGGGGATCAGGTGAAAATTTCCCTGGTGTTTAATTTCCGTTTCCCAGAAAATTTTTACCAGGAACTGCATCTGTTTGATTTCAGCTGTGGGGCCGTCCCCATGAATATCGTCCATTTCCTGTGGGGTACCGGCAAAAATGAACCGGCTGTTCAGATCCTCGCCTTGATTCGGTTCCGGTGCAATACCGACATTGCTTCCGGCATGGTCCAGTTTTTTTATGCCCAGATAAACGGTAAATGATTTTCCGCCGTCGGCCCATGCCGTTTCAAATGAGCGGGCAAACAGCTGGGCATTGTCCCCGATTATGACGTGGGAATAATCGGGGAATATGAACTCGCCTTTGGGGACGTCAAACACAAAATTGGCAAGGGCCCCCTGATCAATCTTCACATGGCCCACGCCCCAGAAATAGGGGACGTTGTATTTATACCATGGGTCCAGAAGCGACCGGTTATACAGATCATTGAGCTGGAAATGGTGGGGCTGCAGGAAAAGCCCCTGGTGCCAGAAAATCGGTTTAACCATGATGTTTACCTTTCAGCGGTCTCCTTGACCTCAACTTTGTCGATCTGTTGGGGTCCAAGATAGATCGTAAGGTCCAACGGTGCGGGCATTTTTTTGCGTTCCTTGGAGAAAAAACCTTTTTCTTCGATCATGACGGGAATTTGCACAAGGCGGGTGATACGGTCTTTTTCAAGGGTGTAATATCCGGCCACAATTGCCAGGTATTTTGCACTTTCAGCCCGGTTCATGACGATGGTGGTGGTTTCCCCTGGATTGACGATCAGATGCTTGGATGATGCCACACTTGAATCAAATACCTTGCATCCAAGCAGTTTGTATAGCCCGCTTTGATCTGAACAAAGCTGGTTGAATCCGTTGGGGTCCTTGAGCTGGTAAAAACAGGTATAAAGGGTATGGGCCTTTTTATTGTCCTGGTTGAGCATGGGATCCGCCACAACTTGAATTTTTACGGCATCTTTTTCGTAGGCCCACTGGGGCGGGGGGATCTCTTTTTTTGAACAGGCAAAAAGCGTTAGTAACGCACACACAAAAGCCGGTATTATAAAAATATTTTTCAACGTTTTTCTCCTTTTCAAATGGATATTTTCTGACAATTTCTTTCAAACTCCCTTAAAAATGATTCCATGAAACGTCCTGACTCAAACCATTGTTCGATCTTTTCAAATTTATTCACATATTCGTCGTAGTACTTTGACTTTTTCATGGGGCTCAGCCTGGATGCGCCGGAGTCCCGGGCAATGGTTTCGGGACTCAGTTCCCTGATGATCTCTTTGACCTTTGCATGGGCGGCCCGTTTGCTTGCCTGCTGGGATTCGAAAAAGGCTTTGCCGATCTGGCCGATGTAGCTGTCCAGTGTCCGGCCGTGCCCGGCCCCTTCGAGGTGGTAGCCTATGACCTGGCGGATGGTCTGGTCTGAATCCTGTTTGCCCATAAGGGTGGTGTTGATGGTGCCAATCAGCTGGTTCAAGGCTTCAAACACGGTGTTGATGGATTCCGCCAGGCTTTCCAACAGTTCATCGGAGTTCATATCTGCCTGGGATACGTTCCGGCCGAGCAGCAGTTTTATTACCCGAGCCAGGACATGGTCGTCAATTACCATATTTTCCTGGGTGTTGTTCGCGGCACAGGCGGCATGTTCAAAGTCCTGGATCAGCCTGTCAAGAACGTCCCGGCGGCTGTCTTTATCAAGATTTGCCAGTACGGCTTCCAGGTGTGATTCAATGGTATCTTCTTTGGCATCGTCTGCGTAAATGGCTTTAATCTGTTCTTTTAATGATTGGTGTGAAATGTCTAAACTGTTCATATTCCTCTGTGTCCCGGGATCTATTTTTTGGGGGGAAGTATGACGGTTTTATCAAAGTCATCATCTTCACTAAAAAAATTGTCGCTGTTGTCAGGGGTGTCGTCCGGCGGCACGCCGGTGCCGGAGGTTAAAATGACGGTTTCTTCCATGTCTTCGAACTCTTTTTCCGGTTCCGGTGCTTGGGGGATTGATCCCGTTTTCAGCACAACGGTTTCCTGGATATCTTCAAATTCACTGGGTGCCGGATCGGCATTCGCCTGTGTACCAAGCACCACTGTTTCCTGCATCTGTTCAAAGTCGTTTTGATCTGTTGTATACATAATCTTTTGGGGCGGAACATCGGATGCTTGTTTGATGCCTTCGCTTGAAGAGAGTACAACGGTCTCCATGACATCTTCATCCAGGTCCGGTTCTGCTGGAGCCTGGCTTTCCCATTTTGATTTAAGGCGTTTCAGGATGTCGGCAATGGCCTGGTTTGTCGGCGCGTCCTTTTGTGCCGTTTCCGTGGGCGGTGTCTCTGGGGTTTCTTGTGTATGTGCCTCGGCAGCCGGCACGACAGGGTCTGTTTTTATTTGCAGATTTTTGCTGAAAAGCTCTGATTTTACCGCTTTTTGTATGTCATCGACCTGCCGGATGCAGGTGTTGATAAACGCGGGGAAATCTAAGATCTCTTTTTCTTTGATTAAAGACCCTGCAAATTGAATGGTCCGAATCCATAACCCATGCCAGGACTCCGCCAAGGAGACAGGCGCAGGGTTCCAGAATATATTTTCCGGCTTAAACAAGTCCTGGGTATTATCTGCCCATTCGTCTTCACCTGTTCGCTGCAGCAAATCCGCCCCGGACTGAAAAACGGTCTGTGCATCATGTTCATGGTTTACAAAAAAGATGTAAAGGCACAATTGCGCAATGAAATTGGTGTGCCGGTTATCTGCCATGGATGTTTGGAAAAGATCCATGGGCCGGGTGGTGACAAGGTCGAGCAGCTGAAGCTCATAATCCCAGAAAAAAGGCATCATGCCGCCATCTGATTTTGTGTTGATCCAGATGCTGTCCATATTGAGCCCATATATGGGCTTAAACTGCTCGGTTAATCTTTTTTCAACGGATGTGAGGACCTTTTTTAAGAACGCATATTTTAAAAATAAAGTTTCAAGCCAGAGTCTGGGATCATCTTTGAACACGTATTGGGATGACTCATGGCCGGATGGTTGGACGGTGTCGAGACTGAACGGCAAAGATTGTGGGGCAGATGCCGTGCCGTTGGATAAGCGTTGTAAAAACTGGGTCCCGGTCATCCTGCAGGCATTAAATACAAGCATGTAAAATGGATAAAAAGATAGGAATCCAATGCGGGATAATGCGTTTTGGCCGGTCAAATAACAGGCGCTGTGTTCCGGGCAGTCCGCGCATGGGAAGCCATTGGGAACCGCCTTCCTTATGTTGCTGAAACGCTTGATCAGACCGTGCCGGTCCAGAACACCGGCCGGGTCGTCCGCCTGTCCTGCATAGGCGTAAAAAAAATGGCTTGAATGGGATGCATGACATTGCGGGCAGAAAAGATAACGGTTCAGACCGGTATGAAATGAATCCAGTCCTGCTTTTTTTAGAATACCATCGTCTTTGCAAAGCACCAGTTCTCCGCCGCACTCCGGGCATGGGGGGTGGAAAAAGCGGTGTTTAAAGCCGCAGTAAAAAAGCGGTTTCAGCTGGGCCGCTTCATGGCCGGGGCCGGTCATGGTGAATGTGCCGGGGGCCTGGGAAAAAAAATGGATGGTGTCCAGCCAGGCCTGGTCCAGTGTTGTGTTGGTCTGGGAACAGAAGGAATCTGTGTCGGAAAAACCTTCGTCTTTTTGAATCATCATGAATACGGGCTGAAAAATTCGGTTTGACCCATCACACTTGAGCCCGCCTTTAATCAGACGACTGAAAGGCTTTGGCGGCCCGGCAGATTGAAAGGGAAAGGGGTGTGACGTCCCCTGGGGATTGTCTTGTCGCAAGACATAAATATCTAGTAAAATCCCCTTGTTGCCGGATTCCAGGTATGGAAGTAAAGATAATGTTTTTTCCATGTCCGCCCGCTTTGATCCAAATTACTTAAGTAAGGGTCATGGGCCAATCCGGGGCATCAACATCCGGACATCACCCACAGCAAAATATGAAAGTAACCTGCCAAATTTTTGGCACTTTCATACGAAACTAAAATGTTTTTGAAGAACACCCATGGGCTGATCCGATCTATAAATACAGAGGCTCAACGCACAGGAACGCTGAAAGATCCATTTGAGAACATTAGCGTCTATATCTTATAAAATCAAGTCCGAACAGGAGTTCCACCGTCCAGAACGATTCGCCAGCACCGGTGAATCTGTTTCTTCTTGGAGGCATAATCTTCGGGGATTGTCTCCCCGGTAATCTCTTTAATATCATGGGCGTCCAGCTTGTTTTCATCCAGGGAGAAATTCTGGTGGTTGGTGGAAAAAAACACCGTGCTTCCCGGACGCATGAGCCTGAAGACCTGGTTGAGCAAAAACGGATAGTCCTTGGCAATATCGAAGTGTTTGTTGTCCATGCGCGTTGTGGAATAGGAGGGCGGGTCCACCACGGCCAGGTCGTATCTGTGTTTGAGGTGAACCGCTTTTTTTAAAAAATTAAAGGTATCCATCTGAACCTGGGTGTGACAGGGCGCCGAAAGCGCGTTCAGGGCCAGATTCTCTTTGACCCAGGTGATGGCGGTTTCGGACCGGTCCACGGACAGGGTGGAGGCCGCCCCGCCCTTGGCCGCATAGCATGTGAATGCCCCGGTGTAGCAATAGAGGTTTAAAAAATCCTTGCCCCGGGCCATCTGCCTGACCATCTCCCGTGTGTTCCTGTGGTCGGAAAAAAGCCCCGTATCCACATAGTCGCTGGGGTTGATCAAAAACTGAAGATCCCGTTCCTGCATGGGAATTTTTTCATTTTTTGTATTAATTCTTTGGTACCGCGCCCCGTCCTTGATGCCTGCTTTGCGGATTTTAAGGTGCAGGTTTTTTTCGGGAACATCAAGGGCCTGGGCCACCGCTTTCCCCATCAGGGGCAGCCAGTCCGGGGTGGATTGCTTTCTGGCATATTCGCCGACCACAAGATGTCCGGCATACCAGTCCACCACGGCCCTGATTTCGGGGATGTCCCAGTCATAGAGCCGGAACACTTCCAGGTTTTGCTTGGTGAACCGTTTATATAAATGCTTGAATCTTTTTTTCACCCGGTTGGCCAGCATTTGGGCCTGGGCTTGGTATTTTTCACTGGTTTCCATGGCACATGGTCATACATCATTCAAAGTTTAATGGCAAGAAAGGCAACGGCGAAGGCTATCGGGATCGATATCGATCCCGATAGCGAAGTCACAATAGCTTGCAAAATTATAAATACGATCACTCTGTAGCCAAGGGCGCTTTTTTTAATTCAGCAATTTGTCAACGGGCGTATATACAAGTCCAAAGGCCTCGGCCACAGCCTTATAGGTCACCTGGCCGTTGATAATGTTGGCGCCCCGTTTGATCTCCGGGTTGGTCTGCATTGCCTGTTTCCAGCCCTGGTCGGCTATCTGCAGGGCATAGGGCAATGTGGCGTTGGTCAGTGCCAGGGTCGAGGTTTTGGCCACCGCGCCGGGCATGTTGGCCACGCAGTAGTGTACCACACCGTCGATCACGAACGTGGGGTCTCCATGGGTGGTGGCCTTGGAGGTTTCAAAGCATCCCCCCTGGTCAATGGCCACATCCACCAGCACCGAGCCGTTTTTCATGGTCTTGAGCATGTCACGGGTCACAAGTTTCGGCGCCTTGGCCCCGGGAACCAGAACGGCCCCGATCACCACATCCGCCGTTTTGACCAGTTTGCGAATGGTTGCCGGGCTGGACATCAGGGTAAAACAGTTGGCAGGCATCACATCGCTCAGATAACGCAGGCGATTCAGGTTCATATCCAAAAGAAAGACCTTGGCGCCAAGACCGCAGGCCATTTTGGCCGCATTGACCCCGACCACGCCGCCGCCGATCACAACCACCGTGGCCGGTTCCACACCGGGCACGCCGCCCAGAAGTACACCGTGGCCGCCCTGGGGCATCTCCAGAAATTTTGCGCCTTCCTGGATGGCCATACGTCCGGCCACCTCGCTCATGGGCGTCAACAACGGCAGGGTGCCGTCGTCCTTCTGGATGGTTTCGTAGGCAATACATACGGCCTTGCTTTTGATCAACGCCCGGGTCTGGGGTTCATCAGCGGCCAGGTGCAGGTAGGTGAAAATGATCTGGCCTTCCCGGATTAGGTCATATTCCGGGGGCAAAGGTTCTTTAACGTGCATAACCATGTCCGCTTTTGCGTAAATATGTTGGGACGTATCGACTATTTGGGCCCCGGACCGGGTGTAGGCATCGTCGGTAAATCCGCTGCCTGCCCCGGCGTTTTTTTCCACCAGCACCTGGTGTCCGTTTTTTACCATTACCTCGACCCCCGCCGGGGTCATGCACACACGGTTCTCCTCTGACTTGATCTCCCTGGGTATTCCTAGGATCATATTTGTCCTCCTATGCATGCAGTTATGAATACTGGGGTTCTAATTGGAATAGACACGCTCTTTTGGCTTTTCCCTTCAATTTTACATCGTCCAGTCGCGTCACCCCCTTTAAATTATCCAGGGTCTTTACATGGGGTTCAATTTTTTCCCACACCGCATCGGAAACCAATATATGATTGGGCTCGGCAAG
This sequence comes from uncultured Desulfobacter sp., assembly GCF_963666675.1. Taxonomy (NCBI): domain Bacteria; kingdom Pseudomonadati; phylum Thermodesulfobacteriota; class Desulfobacteria; order Desulfobacterales; family Desulfobacteraceae; genus Desulfobacter; species uncultured Desulfobacter sp. The sequence goes on from NZ_OY762929.1 coordinate 497,133, forward strand.
GGATTCAATCCGTTGGGCCACATTCACCGTATCGCCTACCACCGTATAATTTAAATGCGCTTCCGATCCCATGAACCCTGCAACCAGCTCGCCGTAATTGATCCCCACACTCATCTCCAGCTGTTTAAAGACCCTTTTTATTTTGATTTCGCGGTTCAGTTCATGGAGTACCGAAAACATTTCGAGGGCAGTGCGTACGGCATTCAGGCAGCTGTCCGTATCCTCTATAGGGGTTCCGAATACAGCCAGAATACCATCCCCCAAAAGTTTGTCCAGCGTTCCCTTGTTCTTGAAAATCAGGGGGATCATCCGGGAAAAAAAGTGGTTGAGAAGGATGACCACCTCCTCGGGTTTCATGTTTTCAGAGACGCTTGTAAACCCCTTTAAATCAACAAAAACAACTGCGGCCTGTTTTTTTTCGCCGCCAAGTTTCAACTTCCCCTGCTTAAATATTTCTCCAATGACGTTTTTTGAAAAAAAACGGCTTAATTGAATCATCTGCTTTTCTTCATCAAGCTTGTTGTAGTAAAGCCGTAAAAAAACCATGTTGTTATGCAGATGATCACATACCACATTATAAAAAAGGAAGTGAGACGGTCCAAACATGTTGTTGTCCTTTCCAAAAAGCATGAGAACGGCAATAACCTTGCCTTTGGAAACTATGGATTGTCCATAAAAGGCGTAATCCTCATCGCAAAACAGGTTGGGGCGGGGAGTGTCTTGGGTGGCTAATTTTTTCTCCACATCTTTGAGGCTTGCGATAAGAACGTTCGTTTTTTCCCCGAGAAGCGCCTTGAAAAAAGGGAGATTCTTTATGGCTCTGATATTAAACGGTTTTTCTAACGTCGTATGGAAAAAATGGTCTTTTTTAATTTCATTTTCCGGTGAAAAATATAACGCAGCCCCTGCGAGACCCTTATATTTTTTTAAACACTCCAGGTGCCGTATCCATATCAAATCCTGATCGATAAAATCAATTTGCTGCATGGTGCTGTTCATCTCTTTGATAATGGAGAGCTCATTGATTTTATCATCATACTTTTTCTGGATGGAAAGAAAATTTTTTTTAAATTCTTCAAACAGCGTTTCGGCTCTCTTATCGTTACTCATGGCGTTTTCCTATATTGCACGTGGTATTGAGCGTTCAATTTTTACAGAACGTTTCCAGCAGTCAACCGGTTTCTTTCTGGCATTGTTGTGGGTCAACAACCTGGGTGTTGATCGATGGTTCGGGTTAAAACCATGGCGGTTATCTCAATCGGAAAGCTCAAGTAAATGGGCATTTTCCTTGAGAATTTCAAGCACTTCCACCAAAGCGTGCTCAATGAATTGGGCATTGAATTTCGGAAATAACTTTTTCATGGCGATCATATGATCGACCTTAAATTGCTGTTTTATCTTCTGCATGGCCTCTGGGTCGGTATTTTCGTTTACGTCCGCCATATTGGAAAGATAATCCGAGAAACCGATGACCGCGGCAAACAATGAATACTCTCCGGCAGCCGACGGTTGATGGTGAAACGCGGCGGCATGAACCAGGGGATCGGGTAGATTCCAGTTTTCTCCAATGCTTTTTGCGATCTTGCCGTGGTCCATCCCCAGAATTTCCTGTTCGACGGCACTGGTGGAAACGGCGCTCTCCTTTGTTCGCGTCAGAATTGTCGTATATAAATCCGCAAAATTTTCGATCAGATATATTTTGCCGATATCATGGAGGAGGCCGGCCGTAAAAATGCCCATATCTTTGAATTGGGGCAGATCCCGGCAAAGATATCGTGCGATCAAAGCGGTGCCCATGGCGTGATGCCACAGGGCTTTGGGGTCGATCAATCCTTTGAGATCCGCATTCAAAAACGATTCTGATAATGAAAGGCCAAAAGCCATGTTGACCACTTCATCGGTCCCCAACAGGACCACTGCGTCCTTGATGGAACTGATTTTATTGCTCAATCCGTAAAAGGGTGAATTAACGATTTTTAATATTTTTATGGTCAGGGCGGGCGCCAGCAGGATTTTTGCCACAATGTCTTCCAAGCTGGATTCCGGGTTGGACGCGACATTATATGCCTGCATGGCCACAGACGGCATGGTAAAAATGGACTCCACCTGGTTCAGACGAAACATGACTTTTTCCATGTTTATGTGTCTGTCTTTAAGATTTTCAGCAAGCTGCATCTGTGTGACAATTCCGCGAACTATTTTTTTTGCGGTTACGACATCTTTTGGGGCGGTTTGATTTTTTATTTTTTCCGCAAGATACGGTGTCAGGTGGGAATCGTAGGGGAGTTGGAGGAAAAATTTTTTTTGATCGGATATGGAGATTCTACTCAGGGCACTCCATAAGACTTCCGGGGATAACGCCGTAAGATTATTGTAAAAATCTCCCTTCGCCTTGTTAAAACAATTGGTGAGCTCTTGGAGGTCAGTAAGGGGGGCTTGGCCATGGGAATTGTGCCGGGATGCCGTCGCCTCTCTTTTTTGGGGGCCGTTCTTCAACGTTTTTTTCTGGGTGAACAGATTTTGTTGGGCAACCGCCATCAATTCATAAAAAGATTTCCCATCGCCGGGTATCACTGCAAATCCGATATCGATCGAAATGTTTCGTTGGAGATTCCTTTCCATACAATGGACAATTTTATCGAACACCACGTTGCTCGCCTCCCGGTCCGTGGCAAATCCCAGAAGGACAAAGGTGCTGTCATCAATCACAAACACACTGTCACTATGGCGGAACATATCTTCGATATCTTTTCGCTTGCCCAGAAGGGATGGCAGGAAGAGATCCTCTTGACTTGCTGACACTGTTACATAATAGAGGCATGTCTCCACGCAGGCGCGAAGGGTTTTGCTGAACTCTTTGGAGATCCATTTCAACTGCCGGGGATCGATGGCAAAGGGAAGCCTTTTGTCCTTGATCACCGTGGTGACGTCACACTCTACATCCAGATTGAAAAGGTATTTGCGGGCAACCTCTACGTTTTCAGCGCTGTTAAAGTCTCCTAAAACTGCAGGGGGGTGCCCAAGAATATACGCCACTTTTTCAGAGGACAGTTTAAATTCCTTCTTCAGGAAACGGGGCAGATCAACGTGATGTCCCCCGGCATTGCATTTTTTTAGAATTACCCTGTGAGACGTTTGCATCATAATTGGTAGTTCCGGAATCGCGTATCAAAATCGTTGTATGGTAAAATTGGCTTGATTGTATAGTTATTTCAATAACACAGCGACGGTATCGAGGCAACTGGAATGCCTGATTCCAAAGCTTATTTTATGATATCAGTTTTCTCAAGCTCGGTACACAGCCGGTTGAACCATTTTCCACTGGGGAAAAATTCAAGATGCGCGTAGGTTTGGGGGGCAAAAAGTACGGTAAAGAACCGGGTGTGACTGGGCATGGCCACAAACAAAACGGCAATGAGCATATAGATGGCGACGGTTTCCTTGAGGTGTTTAATGCTGCCGAATTTAAATGCCGTACCGGCTGATTTTTTTGTTTTCAGGGTTAAAAAGTTAAGGCCGCACAGTTCATCAAGGATGAGGTGCAAAATCGCACCGCCGAAAACAAAGCCGCCTGCCATCCAGGACACAAAATCATCGAAATGAAACACCCGGTTCAGGCCGATGGCCGCAAGGCATCCAAATGCCACGGCCGCGGGTATGGAGTGGATAATGCCCCGGTGCACGGTCAGTTTCGTAAACAAAGAAAAAATAAAAATTTTGATGAAAATGAAGCTTGCCCCCCATATGATAAGAAGTTCCATCACCGTATTGTCCGCCCGCTGCTTGAACATGACCAAAAACGATATCAATGTCGCAATGAATGTAAACAGCAAGCGAACTGTGAGAGAACTGTCTGAATCAATGTCCGGCAGCAGGCCGCCCACAACGCCCAACGTAAAGTAAAGCAGAACTTCCTGGGGGGAGGCAATCCCTGCTGCAAACAGCATTGTCGCCGCAATGCTGCTTCCGATGCTCGCCACTGTGAGATGTGTTTTAAAATCCGCCACGGTTTAAATTGGATCATTATCCTTGAAATAGGGGTTGTGATATCATTACCAACGTAATGTGTTACCCGTGTATTACTTTCAATTATTGTTTTGGGTGCACCCGTTTACAGTCTTAGGCTGACCCGAAGTTGTTATAACATATGGAATTCAAATTTGTCACTCAACAATCGACGATTAATGGCGTTAATGGGAAAAAATTTTACAAAAGAAAAGCTGTTTTTGCAGAGTGGCCAATACAATGATCAATTCTGAGTGGATCAACGGTTGGCTTTCATTGCCTTGACATTCCTGCCGGTCATTTATTAGCATAGATATCTTGTCCCAATCCCTCATGGATAAATGCTGTCAGGTTTACTTGCAGGGAATTTAACCACGGATAAAAAGGAGAAGGCTATGGATAATTTACTTGATCATGCGTTAATTGAGCAGCGCTATTTTTTTCCCCGAAAAGGCTTTTTTGCCGATCCGTTCTGGGTGGATGTTGATGGTGCCAGGCTAGCCTGCAGTTACCATGAAATTAATCCGGAAGCGAAAACACTAGTACATTTCCACGGTAACGGCGAGATCGTTGATGATTGGCAGGGTGACTTTGTAAACTTGATTCATCAGATGGGCTGTAATTGTTTTCTGGCGGAACTGCGCGGGTATGGGCAATCCAGCGGCCGGGCGCAATTGGGTAAGATGATCAGCGATGTCCGGCCAACCATCGAATCATTAAAACGCAATCCTATGGATTTGATTTTTTTCGGTCGCAGTGTGGGGTCCATATTTGCACTGGAGGCTGCCGCCTGTTTTCCCGATGCGGCCGGATTGGTTCTTGAAAGTGCTGTGGCTGATGTGCTTGAACGTTTGCTGCTGCGTGTTCACCCCGAAGAGATGAATGTTGATTTGCCTGCGCTGAAGGCGGTCGTGGATCAACAGCTGGATCATCAGCAGAAAATAGCCCCATTTAAAGGCGATGTGCTGGTGATGCACACCGTTCATGACGGCTTGATTGATGTGAGTCACGGTCAGCGGCTCTATGACTGGGCAACAGCGGGAAAAAACATTCGACTGTTTGAGCGGGGTGATCACAACAGTATTATGATGCTCAACGCCAGGGAATATTTTTCGTGTCTCGACGCGTTTATTCGTGGTTTAGACTGATTGTGATTGGTGGTCCTGCTATTCGATTATGCCCACAGCCGTATAAAGATCAAGGCCGCCATGAAAAATAGGCATGGATGACAGTCCCAGGTTCAGGGCTTGGAACTCTTGTTTGCCAGGGCAGATGATGGCAGCCCGAAAGCCTTTAAAATCAGCAGACAGCTTGTGTCCGATCTCCTTGTAAAGGGCTGTGATGTCCTGGGTTTTATCCAGGCGGATGCCGTAGGGTGGATTCAGAACCACCACGCCCTGGTTGTCTGTAATGGCCGGGGGTATCATATTAAAAAAATCGTCGCACACAGGACGGATGCGCTGGAATGCCTTGTGCCGGGCACAGGTCTGTTTCAGGTGCTCAATGGCGGTTGCGTCCAGATCCCGGGCCAAAATAGGGGGCAGGGGGTGGTCGTCTATGACGCTGTTGGCGGCCGACATCAATTTGTCATGGGCATGGGCCATACTTTTTTCCTCAAATCCCGGCCAGGCTTCAAAGGCAAAGGATCTGAATATCCCCGGGGGCAGTTGGCGCTGCATCATGGCGCCTTCCAGGCTGAAGGTGCCCGAGCCGCACATGGGGTCCACAAGTGTGTCGTTTGCCGACAGGTCTAAGCGGGTAAGCATGGCAAAGGCCAGGGTTTCCCGCAGCGGGGCTTTCACCACTTTTTCTTTGATGCCCCTTTTGTACAGCGGTGTGCCGGACATATCCAGGGAGAGCTCAAATCTGTCATTCTCGGCGCGGACCATTAGGGTCTGGGATGTGCTTCCAGCCGCCCCGGTATATTTTCGGTACGGAAACGCATCCTTTGAAAACAACCGGTCATGCAGGATGGGCTTGATTCGATCTGCAATGGCTGCGGAGTGATACAGGCGCGATTTGTGGGTCGTGACCTTGATCTCGGGCAGGGTTTGGCGGGGCAGGTACAATTCCCAGTCAATGGCGTTAATTTGTGTCCCAAGCCGCCTGAAGCTCTCTGCCTTGAATGATGCAAGTCGCATGAGAATCCGGGTGGCCGATCCCATTAGGATGTTGGCCAGGCAGGCGGTTTTCAGGCGGCTTTTAAATTCAATTCCCCCGGGGAGCACCTGAACATCACTGATTCTGTATTGATCTGAGAATATTTTAACCGCATTTTGGGATACCCTGGATATCTCTTGTTCACAGACGCCGCCGAGACCCGGCGGGCATACGGCAAAAAAAACGTGGGGCCTTGCGGAAATACGGCGTTTTATTCGCTTTTCAAAGGCTGAATGGTGTTGCACAATCGTTTTAGAAGGTCCTGCCGCAGCAGGAGCCGGGGCCGGCGCATCCGCTCTTTTCTCCGGGCCTGGAACCACAGCAGGCTGTGTCATTGGGGCCGGGCATGGCACCACCGGATTTGCCCGAAAGGCTTGAATGGGCGGCCATAAGTTTTTCAAGACGGGTTGAACCACACTCCGGGCAGACCGCCTGGTCATCCCGGCTGGTTATGAGCAGTTCAACAATCCGGTTACATTCCGGGCAATGAAAGTCATATAAAGGCATAACATCTCCTGTCTGGGTCGTTGTTGTCTGGAAATCCCGTGTCTGGACAGCTCATCAGCGACGCTTCGTGGGTCTCTTTATTGAGCCGTCCAAACACTAAATAGCGTACACCCTGTATTGGTGACACCTTCTTAAATGAGACGGGGGTAAGATAGGGGTAAAAAGATGCCACCAAGACAGGGCGTACACTATGTTATCTAAATTTTACCAGTGTCCTTCGGTATTGGCATCCTCGGCAAATGTGAATTTACCGGCTTTGTAATCTTCAACCGTGCTTCTGACGGTGCCGGTGGCATCGTTTGCCACTTTCACGCCCGCACTGTCAAGGGTCTTGAATGCATTGGGACCGCAAAATCCGGTGATCAATACCTCGGCTCCTTTGTCACAGATCGACGAGGCCGCTGTAATACCGGCACCCTTAAATGCATTTTTGTTTTCAGAGTTGTCAATGACCTCAAAATCCAGGGTCTCGGTGTCTACCACGATGATGTAAGCGGCTCTGCCGAATCTGGGGTCTACCTGGGCATCAAGGTCCGTGCCTGTAGATGTAATGGCTATTTTCATTTTTTATCCTGTTTTATCCTGGCATTAAAATATTGTTAGTACGTGTTCGTCCAGAAATAAATTGGGGATGACACTAATGCGCACCGCCGCCACAAACCTGATCATTTCTGATCTGCTCAAGTTTACCGGCGATCAGGTCCATGACCACAGGTTCAATTTCCGCACGCTGGTCGTCATGATATACATCAATGCCCACCTGGCGAAAGCCCATGAGGGGGCGCATGCCGATACCGCCGACGATCAGGGCGTTGACCCGGTGGTCGGCCAGAAGGTTTACGGGCACCATGCAACCGCCCTGGGCATGTTCCTGGTTGGCAATGGTGGATACCGTTTCAATTTTTCCGTCTTTAACATCCACAAAGGTGAATACGTCACAATGTCCGAAATGACCTGCACGGGTACCGGAAAGTCCCCCTTCACCGTTGGAGGGGATTGCAATTCTACCGTTTTCCATAATTTTTTAATTACTCCTTTACGTGTATATATTGAACCTAAAAATAATTTTATATTTGTTTCCGTGTCTGTTCAGAAATAAGCATTTTTGTTCAAATTCAAGGCGGCTGGAAATTTTAACCACAGGCATATAATTAATATTCCGAGGATTAAAATTTTCAACCAACGAAGAAGTTGGGCAAAAAGGCTATTTCTGGATGGACACGAATCAGCACAATCGATCCATCTTCATGGCCGGGTGCCCCATCACCCGCTCCCAGATCTGCTTGATTTGTGTCCCAGCCGGGCTGTCCCCATGGGTCTCCATGATGGATTTGCCCTGGACCATGGCCTTGGTAAATGCCGGGTCAAAGGGGATTTTTCCCATAAAGTCTATGTTGCGTTTTTCGGCAATGGTTTCAATGGCTTTGGCCTGATCCGGATTTAAGTCATATTTATTGATACAGATCATGGCCGGCATCTTAAAATGGGCCGCCAGCTGGGCCACACGTTCCATGTCATGGATGCCTGAAACCGTGGGCTCGGTGACGATAAGCACTGCGCTGGCCTGCCCCATGGAGGCAATAACCGGGCATCCGATACCCGGAGGGCCATCTGTGAGCAACAGGTCGATACGGTCGGCAAGTACCCGTTTTCTGGCTTCTTCCCTGACCAACGCCACCAATCGGCCTGAGTTCTCTTCGGCAATGCCTAACCGGGCATGGATCATATCCCCGAACCGGGTTTTCGAGGCAAACCACTGGCCGCATATTTTTTTGTCAAATTTAATGGCTGATTCAGGACACAGATCCGCACAGACCCCGCAGCCTTCACAGTCAAGGCCGTCAATGTGAAATATACCCGTGTCTTGAACCGGTTTCACCGCATCGAATCTGCAAAGGGTCATACACTGGCCGCAGCCGGTACATTCGTCAGGAATAATTTCCGCCTCGTAACCGCCTGCAAAATCGTGGGTCTCTTGAACGTCCGGATCCATGATCAGGTGTAGGTCGGCTGCATCCACATCCGCGTCACACAGCATCATGTTTTCGGCAAGGCTTGCAAATGCGGATGTTAAACTGGTTTTTCCGGTTCCGCCTTTGCCGCTTAGGATAACAAGTTCTTTCATCAGGCCGCCCCCTTCCGGTTCACGATGGCTTCAATGGATGTGTACAGATCTTTAAACTTCTCTTTGTATTCGGGCAGGGCCTGGACCAGCAGTTCGCCCTTTGAATAGGCCGAGGCGATGCGCTTATCAAATGGAAGTTCAAGTAAGACCGGTATGTTCTCCTTTTGGGCATACGCTTTCACATCATCATTGCCGATACCTGCCCGGTTGATTACGAGGCCACAGGGAATACCCAGCAGCTTGACCGCTTCCACGGCCAGGGTCAGGTCGTGCAGCCCAAAGGGGGTGGGTTCGGTCACCAGAAGCACAAAATCCGTCTCTTTCATGGATGCGATCACGGGACAGGAGGTACCCGGCGGGGCATCAATAATGGTCAGCGCTTTTTGTCCTTCCAACTTGCGAACCTGTCTGATGACCGGCGGTGCCATGACCTGGCCGATATCCAGAAGTCCCCGGCCGAATGCCGGCGTATTGGGCAGATTCACTGTGCCGGTTTCCACCGTGCCGATGAATCGGTCTGTTTCGGTGATGGCTTTTTCCGGGCAGACGACCGTACATCCGCCACAGGAGTGGCACAGTTCCGGAAATGTCACCACTGTTTTTCCGGCTACGGCAATGGCGCCGTAACGGCAGATCTCCATGCATTTTTTGCAATAGGTGCAGAGATCCTGGTCCACCAGGGGGACCGGTGCATTGACCTTTTCTTCGCCGGTGATGTTGGGATTTAGAAAAAGATGGGCATTGGGCTCTTCCACGTCGCAGTCTAAAAGCATAAGGTCTGCATCAAGGCTTGCGCAAAGATTGGTGGCCACAGTGGTTTTGCCTGTGCCGCCTTTTCCGCTTGCTATGCTGATAATCATATCATTTTTCTCCTTGCCGTCAGAGTATAGTCCCACTATCCCAGGAACCTGATTTTTTGGAGTTGATTTTCCAGGTTTTTTGCATCATCTTCTCCGGGTTCAACGGGCAGTTGCATCAGTACGCCGTATCCTTCATAAAAATCATGGAACTGCTTTTTATCCATGGTACCGGTGATGGCACAATTGGTCATGGGGCTTTGGGCGGTGACAGCCTCAACAAGGGCTTTGGCATTCATGTCCGGCAGTTCTTCTTCCATAATTACCAGATCAACCCACTGCCCTTTGGGGGTATTGGTCATCAGAGATAAGAGTTCTTTGCCGGTTGCACACCATTTTATTTCGATGCTGTGTCGGCCCAACATCTGTTCAAGTCCTTTAAACTGACTCTCATCCCTGCTTACAAATACCGCCTGTTTCATTTTATATGTCTCCAATCTCGTTAAGTACTAAGTGTCGAGATTCCCGGTTTCGAAAATCTTCGGATTCAAACACAGCAAAGCGCGTGCCATTGCATAGTGAATATTGAACTTATATGCAATGATGTGAAAAGTAAGGCGTATTACATTTTTGGCAAGGGGGGGGTGAAAAAAGATGGCCAAGGGGTGGGTGCAAAAACGCGACCCTATGCTGAATTTGCGACCATATGGGTGCAAAGATGAGATTATTGACGGGTGTTACACTGGATTCGTAACCACGGAAAACACGGAATGCACTGAAAGTTAGAGGGCCAAGATTGGTCTCTGTGCTTCCGTGTTTTTCGCGGTTTGCCCTAATGTTTAAGGCAGCTTGTCAAATGCGTCGCGGATGAGCGTTTCCGTGGTTTCCCAGGAGATGCACTCGTCCGTGATGGAGACCCCGTACTTAAGGTCGCCTGCATCTCCGTCGCACTTGCATTTTTGATTGCCTTCAAAAAGATTGCTTTCCAGCATCAGGCCCACAATCCTGTCATTGCCGTCCAGCCTTTGATCCACGGCGCTTTTAAATACAAAGGACTGGCCTGTGTATTTCTGTCCGGAGTTGTCATGGGAACAGTCAATGATCACGGCATCCAGAAGACCCTTTTCCCTGAGCCGGGCCTGGGCTTTTCCCACGGATACCGGATCATAGTTGGGAGAAGTCCCGCCGCGCAGTACAATATGGCAGAACTGGTTGCCCCGGGTGTTGACAACGGCGGTCTTCCCGCCCGGATCAATGCCCAGGAAATGCTGGGGCGCTTTTGCGGCCTGGGTGGCATTGACCGCGGACGTCAGGCTGCCGTCGGTCCCGTTTTTGAATCCAACGGGCATGGACAGCCCCGAGGCCATCTCCCGGTGTGTCTGGGACTCTGTGGTGCGTGCGCCAATGGCCACCCAGCTTAAAAGACCTGCAATGTACTGGGGCGTGATGGGGTCTAAAATTTCCGTTGCCGCAGGCAGTCCCAAGGCATTGATGTCGATCAGCAGGGATCTGGCCCTTTGGAGTCCTTCTTCCATATTATATGTGGAATCCAGGAACGGGTCGTTGATCAGGCCTTTCCAGCCCACCGTGGTTCGGGGTTTTTCAAAATAGACCCGCATAATCAGATTGATTTTGTCTTTGACGTCTTCGCGCAGGGCCGTCATTTTTCGGGCATACTCCATGGCCGCATCCATATCATGGATGGAGCAGGGGCCTGCAATGACCATCAACCGTTTGTCCGTGCCGCTCAAAATGTCCTGTACTTCCTTGCGGCCGGCAAGGACATTGTCCGCTGTCTTGTCGGATACAGGCAATTTCTCTCGTATGGCTTCCGGGGGGGTAAGGGTGAAAAATGACTCTACATTTACATCGTTAATCAGTTTCATGACAATTCCTTTCGCGGGCTCTTGTCGCCTGAAACTTCGCATAAAAAAAGCCGCAGGCGGTGTCTGCCTGCAGCTTAAAAAATGATATATTTATTGCAATACAGGCAGAGTAGTATAAAGATAATACAGATAATAAAAATAAAAGCTGTCTGTCTTGCGGGTGGTCATAAGATTCTTCCTTGTTAGTATGTCAAATTGTATAGACTTGATTTTCAGGTGAGTCAAGCACTTAATGATTATTTAACGAACATCTAAAGAATTGAGAAGGAGCAAACGGTATGGGTCTGGCACCGGAATATTTTAACGACGGCAGTTCTTTTTTGGCCGTTGATCCGTTATGTATAAATCCGGCTTCTCTGACAGAGTTTTCGTTGTTTGAACGATACCCACTCAAGAACGGCGCGTACAGGTTCCGGTGTCTGCTCGTGGATACCAGCGCGGTTGATATCCGGCGCCTTAAAGCCATGCTTGAAAAGTGGGATACCGTTTATATCCATAAAAATGAAGTTGCGGCGTATAAGGAATATGTAAAGGCGAACCTTGAATTTATCCTCAACCACGACGCCATCCCGCCTGAGAAAAAAACCGGTATCCTGGTTCGTTTGTCCACTGATGCAATTAAAGAGACCTTTGCCGCCCCTTTTGTGCCCCAGGCTAAAATTGGTGAAACCGTAGACAATCTTGAGAAATTTGTGTCCCAGGCCATCGATTTTTTGTCCGGCATAGAATCTTTAAAAGGCATTGCCACCATGATCGGCCATGATTATGATACCCATATCCATTCGATTAAGGTGGGATGGCTCTGTGCTGTCTTCATAAAGGCCAACCCGGATCTTTTCGGCAATCCCAGCAGGGAAAAGCTAAAAAAGGTCCTTGTTCAGGCGACTGTCGCCGGGTGTCTCCATGATCTGGGTAAGGTGAAAATTCCTGAAAATGTGATTAATAAACCCGGGCGCCTGAACAACCTTGAGTATGTTCTGATGCAGTCCCATCCCGCCTTTGCTGCGGCCCTGTTATTTGATAAAAATTTGCCCAAAGAAACACTTATGGCTATTTTGTATCACCATGAAAATGAAGACGGCAGCGGCTATCCCTGCGGCTTGGCCAATGATGAAATCCCCCTGGCAGCAAAAATATGCCATATTGCCGATGTGTTTGACGCGCTGACTTCGGCAAGGCCTTACAAAAAAGGAAAAACCCCGGTTGAGGCCTTGAAAATTATGGCTGGCAAAAATCCATATCTGGATAAATTGAAGAATTTTGAAGTTGAGGTTGTGGAAAATGCCCGACCGCCGGTAACAGCCATTGTGCGAGATGACTATGATCCTAAACTGAGGCGCTTACGGGAGCGTCAGATGGTTGAAGAAGAAGCGGCAAAACGGGTGGAAGTCAGGGTTAAATTGCGTGACAAGGGCATGGCTCATTGTTTTAACCAAGAATTGCTCAAGCGTTTTATTGTTACCCTGAGCGAATCTGAAAGCTTTGATCTCTCAGACATTATGTGACAGAGCTTGTTGATGTTGCCCCTTTTCAAGGTTGCTGAAACCGGGGTGTATCCACAATTCTCGGTTTATGATAATATGATGACCCTGAAAGATGAATTTTATTTTGATAGCACAGGAATTTTGATTTCCTGACAGCAATGGCCAACAGCCCGCCCAAAGGGCGATAATTTAAGGATTTAATGTGACACAACTTACCGGCGCCCAGCGCAAATATCTAAGGGGCCTTGCCCATAACTTGAACCCTTCAGCCCTTGTGGGGGCAAAGGGCGTGACAGACGCCTTGATTCAAGAGGCGGACAATGCCCTGAATGCATCTGAATTGATCAAGATAAAATTTATTGATCACAAGGAAAAGGATGTAAAGGCGGCTCTGCTTGATGAGATCTCGGTACGGCTTAAATGCCATCTTGCCGGAACCATCGGCCATGTGGCTGTTCTTTACCGCCCCCATCCGGATCCGGAAAAACAAAAAATTACGTTGGTGTAACCCAATGGCCGTGGGCCGATTCGGTCTATCATCACCCCGGCCCAATCCAATAAAAAATTAGGCGACCTGAAGGGAGAAATCTTATGCAGGATACTTCATTTATCGTTCTACGGGGCAACAGCATGCGTCTGGACGGCGGCACCATGTTCGGCAACGCCGCCAAAGCCCTGTGGCAGAAATGGGTCCCGGCAGATGAAAACGGCATGATTGATATTTCTTCAAACTGTCTGCTGGTGAAAACCGGGGATTACAACATCTTGTTTGAGACCGGATGCGGTGCATACCTTCCCCCTGACATGAAACGGCGGTTTGCGATGAATGAGGACGCGCATGTGCTGATGCAGTCCCTGGCGGAACATGGCTTAAATGGTGGGGATATCAGTCATATTGTGCTGTCCCATCTTCATTTTGACCATGCCGGTGGACTTTTAAGTGCCTGGGCACCGGACCGTGAACCGAATCTGCTTTTTCCCAATGCCCTGTTTGTGACAGGCGAAGAACATTTCAAGCGCTGCAAATCCCCCCATTACCGGGATCGTGCATCATTTATCCCAGGTCTTGCTGAAAAGCTCCAGGGTACAGGGCGCCTTGTGCTCAAGCAGGATGGCGATCATCTGGTGGTGGGGGATCTGACCATTGAATTCGTTCAAAGTCAGGGCCACACGCCGGGAATGCTGGTTTCCTGGATTTTGGCCCAAAACGGCCCGGTTGTTTATACAACAGATCTTATTCCGGGACTGCCCTGGGTCAACCTGCCCATCACCATGGGGTATGACCGGTTTGCCGAAAAACTGGTGGATGAGAAAAAACAGATGCTGGACCGGGCCGTTGATGAGGATGCCCTGCTGGTATTTCCCCATGACCCCGCCCATGCGGCTGCCCGGGTTGAAATGAATCCCGAGAAAAAAAGGGTGATGCCGGCGAAGGTTTTTGACACTTTAAACATGACCCTTTAAGAAAAGGACAAGCATAAAAGATGAAGGTAGGCATTATCGGGCTTCCCCAGACAGGAAAGAAAACATTGTTTCAGATTCTGACCGGAAATGAAATCACTGATCCGGCCAAGGCATTCAAGCCGGTGCCGGGCACGGCAGATATTCTGGATTCCAGGTTTGACCGGTTGGTGGAGATGTATTCCCCCAAAAAGAATGTCAAGGCGCGCCTTGACCTGGTGCTGCTGCCCAAAATGGAGGCTGAGACCATTTCCAAAGGCGATATATTCAAAGATATCTCCGACATGGACGCGGTGTGCCATGTGGTCCGGGCCTTTGAAGATGAAGCGGTTTACCATGCCGAAGGCAGTGTGGATGCCCTGCGCGATTTTGATATGGTGAACTCCGAGCTTGTGATGCACGATCAGATTTTTGTGGAAAAGCGCATTGAGCGCCTCTCTGCCATGGTCAAGAAAATCAAGGATGAAGAGCAGAAAAAAGAGCTGGCCCTCATGGAGAAGATGCTGGCCCATTTGGAGCAGGAATTGCCCTTGCGCCTGCTTGAGTTATCCGAAGATGAGGAGAAGCTGATCCGCTCCTATCCGTTTATCACACTGAAAAAACTGGTGGTCGCGGTCAATGTGGCCGAAGATGACCTGGGCAATACGGATATTCTGGATCAGTTTAAAGACAGCTGCGATGCCCTGGCCATAGAGGCGATGCTCGTTTCGGCCAAGGTGGAGGCGGAGATCGCCATGCTGGACAATGCCGAAGAAAAAAAGGAGTTCCTTGAGGATTTAGGTATCACCTCCACGGCCCTGGAAACCTTGACTGCCCTTTGCCTGAAGTCATTGAACCTGATTTCGTTTTTCACTGTGGGTGAAGATGAGGTCCGGCAGTGGCTGGTGCGAAAAGAAGCCAAGGCCCCCACAGCGGCTGGGGTTATCCATTCAGATCTTGAGCGCGGGTTTATCCGGGCCGAGGTGTTCAAATATGATGAACTCATGGAACTTGGCTCCGAGGCGGAGCTGAAAAAGAACGGCAAGTTCTATGTGGAAGGCAAGGAGTATGTGGTCCAGGATGCAGATATTTTAAATATCCGCTTTTCTGTATAGCAGCATAATTCAGGGCAATACTATTTTTTTCATAAAAAATAGTATTGCCCTGAATACGTTTATTCCGGGGCGTTGCTGTGTGCCTCGGTTAGTTTCTCTTTTAGATTCGCCACTTCCTGATCATCATATTCATACAGGTCAAAACAGCATGCGTCCTCTCCCAGAAGTCCTTCGGGCACGTGGTCCCCTTCCTCCTCGGGATCGGTCACCAGATCGGCGTAAAAACAGACCGACAGCCAGCGGTCATCCGGGTCATCATCAATGACATCCACCATGGCAAACAACGGGCGTTTGCTCTGGGCCGCATGTTTGGGGCGAAGGGAGTAGCTCACCCCGGGCCGGCTGACAAATTCAAGGGTGATGTCGGACAGTGTCTTTACATGATCCACAAGCTCGGTAAAGGCCTTACGGGTCTGGTTGTCATTATCTTTCCAGTCTTTCAATAGTGCATCGAGTGCTTCCATAGTCTATTCCTTTGCATGTTTAACTAAATGTCCAAGTTCCGGGAAAATCAGATCGTTGCAGGCCAGTTTACAGGCATTGATGCTGCCGGGCATGCAGAATACGGCGGTGCCTTTTATAAAGCCTGCCGTGGCCCGGGATAAAATGGCGGCCGAGTCAATCTGTTCAAAGCTGAGCTGGGAAAATACCGGCCCGAATGCTGTCAGCTCTTTATCGAACAGGGGACGCACCGCCTCTATGGTCACATCTTTGGGGCTGATGCCCGTTCCGCCGGTCATGATGACGGCATGGGGGGCGATGCGATCGATAATATGTTCAAGCGCATCGGTGATGGCATCGGCATCGTCGGGGAGCACCTGGTGAATCACCACTTCATGCCCCTCTTTTTTGCTCTGTTTTTTGATCCATAAACCGCTTTTATCATTGTCCAGGGTCCGGGTGGAGGACATGGACAATATGGCGATTTTAAGGTGCTTGGGTAGCGCTGTTCGATGGGGATGGCTGTTCATCAGATATTTAACTCCCTGTAAACACAATCTTCCTGGTCCTGCTCTTTGACATGGACATGGATCATGTCCTCGGGTTCCGTGTCCGCAAAGATCCCCTGGTAATCGGCCTGGATGGGCAGTTCCCTGTGACCCCTGTCCACCAGGATGGCCAGCTCAATGCGGGCGGGCCTGCCGAAATCCATCAATGCTTCCATGGCGGCCCGGATGGTTCTGCCGGTGAACAGTACGTCATCCACCAGAATAATATCTTTGTCATCCACGGAAAAGGGGATGTTCGACGGCCTTACCGTGGGCTGGTGGCTGATTTTTGTCCAGTCGTCCCGGTACATGTTGATGTCCATGGACCCCACAGGCGGCGTTGTGCCTTCAATGGCTGCGATCTGCTCTGCCAGACGTTTTGCAAGAAAATCCCCCCGGGTTTGAATTCCCACCAGGGCCAGGTTTTTTATCCCTTTGTGTTTTTCAATGATTTCGTAGGCAATGCGGGTGATGATCCGTTTGTAGTCCTGATCATTGAGAATGCTCTTTTTTTTTGTCATGATATGCCTTTTTACTGTTCGGGTACGCCCTAAAAGTTTTTTCTACCATCTTTTTTTTAGCACGGCAACACCTTGATTTCTTATTCGGGTTCGTATAATCAACAAATATAAATAGAACAGCATCGTTAAATTCCGGAAAAGCGACAAACCCATTTAAAAAATAATAAACCAAAAAGGCATTAAAGGCGTTGGAACAATTAGACTGCACCGGGGTGATCCTGGCCGGCGGCTGCAACAGCAGATTCCCCGGTACAAATAAAGCATTTCACAAAGTTGGGGCAAACAGCATACTGGGCCGGATTCACGCCCTGTTTGCCACGATGTTTAAGGAAGTGATCCTGGTGGTCAATGAACCGGGGGTGTTTTTGGATATCGACACCTTGGTCGTAACGGATATTGATCCGTCCAAATGCTCGCTGGCAGGGCTTCATGCAGGACTCTTTCATGCAAGTTTTGAGTGGAGCTATGTCACGGCCTGTGATGTCCCGTTTGTCAGTGAAAAAATTATCCGCTATCTTTTTACGCAAATCAGTCCCGGCAAGCAGGTGATCATCCCCAGAACCCGGGAGGGGCTGGAACCGTTATCGGCCTTGTACCATAAATCCTGTCTGCCGAGAATTGAGACCACCCTTGAAAAAAAGATATTTATGGTTAAAAAGTTTTATAAGCCCGAACGGGTCAAGCAGATTCCGCCCCAAACCCTTGAGACCCTGGACCCGGATTTGCGGTTTAAATTTAATGTGAACACGCCCGCCGACCTTGAAACGGCCCGGGGGATGGACCAGGAGCCGGGCGGTGGGCATGGGCGTGAATAGACAAGAAAATAACCAAGCGTAATTTATAAGGAGAACCCATGGATTTACCGGCAATGATAAACCAGATGAAAAATCATCCCGATTTTTCCAAGGCAGGGATGGTGCTTTACCATAACGGCGTGGTCCGGGACAGTTCCCGGGACGGCAGGGCTGTCACCGGCCTGAGCCTCACCGTAGATCAAAAAAAACTGGATGAAATTTTAAACCAGACCCGGGCCATGCCCGGTATTGTGGAAGTGATGGTGCATATCAATTCGGATGTACCGCTGATGGTGGGAGATGATGTGATGTTTCTGGCCGTGGCCGGTGATATTCGCGAACACGTGATTGATGCCTTGACCCATTGCCTGAACCGGATAAAAACAGAAGCCACATCCAAAACCCAGGTGTTTGCCTGATTCGGCTTGACCTTTAAAGGAGTTGAAGTGAACGAATTTACCCATGTGGACGGCCAGGGCCGTGTAAGAATGGTGGATGTGGGGGAAAAGTCGCCCACAAAACGTGTTGCCGTGGCAAAGGGAACGGTGTTCATGTCCATGGAAACGCTGACAGCCATTGTCGATGAAAAAGTAAAAAAGGGCAATGTGCTTGAAACGGCACGTATTGCAGGGGTCATGGCGGCCAAGCAGACCTGGTCTTTGATTCCCATGTGCCACCCGCTGAACATCACCCATGCCCGGGTTGATTTTGAAGGTGACAAGGAAAACAGCTGTATTCACATTGAAGCCGAAGTCTCCCTGACCGAAAAAACCGGGGTGGAGATGGAAGCCATGACCGCCGTCAGTGTCGCGGCCCTGACCATTTATGATATGTGCAAGGCCTATGACAAGGGGATGACAATCTCCGATATTCACCTGGCCTTTAAATCCGGTGGAAAAAGCGGTACCTACACAGCCCCCGAAACCGCTTTATGATTGATGTTGCCCACATGAGCACAGATAACCTGGCTTTTTTAGGGGCCGGGTTTGTGCTCGGTCTGTTAACGGCGCTGGGTCTTGGTAAACTGGTCATGCATTTTTTTTCAGACCGGTTCAAGCGGTTGTCCGACCAGGCGCTTTATGAAAACTCCCGGCAGTTCATGGACATGGCCCAGTCTCATTTCAATGGATATGTTCAGCAGGCCCATCAGGATTTCAAGGGGAAAGAAGACGCCTTTGCCCGGGCTGTTGATCCGGTGCAGCGCATGCTCGAACGGTATGAGCAGCGACTTGGGACCATGGAAAAGGATCGAAGCCAGGCCTTTGGTGCCATCAGTCAGTATTTATCGGATATGGCAAAAACCCAGCATCAGCTTGCCAAAGAGACGGATAACCTGGTCAAGGCCCTGCGCGTGCCCCATGTCCGGGGCCGATGGGGGGAGGTCACCCTGAGACGGGCCGTGGAACTGGCCGGTATGGTTGACCATTGTGATTTTGTTGAGCAGGATGCCCACGGATCTGGCAAGGGATCGCTCCGGCCGGATATGGTGGTGAAGCTGCCCGGCGACCGCCAGGTGGTGGTGGATGCCAAGGTGCCGCTTATGGCCTATCTGGATGCTTTGGAAGCAACCGATGAGAAAAGACAGAAAGAACGGCTTGATGACCATGCCCGCCAGGTCATGGCCCATGTTGTCCAATTGGGCTCAAAAAATTATGCCGCAGCCTTCAGCCCAAGCCCTGAGTTTGTGGTTCTGTTTATCCCCGGGGAAAATTTTTTTTCCGCCGCTTTGGCCGCCCGGCCTGATCTTATTGAAAAGGGCGTGGCCCACGGCGTGATCCTGGCCACGCCCACCACGCTGATTGCCCTGCTTAAGACCGTGGCCTATGTGTGGCTGCAGCAGGCCGGCTACGAAAATGCCCGGGCCATCCGGGAACTTGGCCTGGAACTTTTTGAGCGGCTCTCCACCATGGCCGGGCACATGAACCGGCTGGGAAAGGATATTGAGCGCACCGCCGCCACCTTTAACCGAACGGTGGGCGCCATGGAAAAACGGGTGCTGGTCTCGGCCCGTAAATTTGAAAATTTAGGCGTTTCCAGCACACGGCTGCCCGATTGTAATCCTGTGCCGGAACCTGCTGTAACCCTGAAACGGATGAAAGAAACGCATACGGAAAGCTAAAGACCGATGATGAGCCTTGTACGAAGACCTGTTCTGTTTTATCTGTTGCTGGTATTGATTGTCCCAGGCCCCTTGGGGTGCCGGAATAAGAAAAAAGTGCAAGATCCCCGGGGCAATCCGCTGGTCAAGGTTGCCGCGTCAGACCTGCCCGAATTCAGGGACACATTGTTTTTGCAGGACCTTAAGGCGTCCATTGATCAAAGTCTTCTCTATTTTAACCGGGTCCCGCCTTCCCGGACCTATACCTATGGACCGGATGTGTACACGGCCGCCCATATGATCTTATCCCTTGAAACCTTTAAAGCATTTCTTGCAACCAGGCCCTCCCCCAATGATTTGAACCGGTTTGTCCGGGGAAATTTTACGGTCTACAAAAGCGTGGGCGGTTCCAATAAAGATGTGCTGTTTACCGGATATTTTGAACCCACCTATCCGGGCAGCCGCACCCCGGGACCGGAGTATCCCTGGCCGGTTTATCCCATGCCCGACGATCTGTTCCAGATTGATCTGTCTGAATTCTCCGGTGCCTATAAGAACCACAAACGGCTCATGGCCCGTATCGATCCGGAGGCCCGCAGGGTCAGGCCCTACTACACCCGGGCGCAGATCAATAATCAGCCGGACTTTTCAGACAAAGCCCGGCCCGTGGTCTGGCTGGCCAACCGCATTGACCGTTTTTTTCTGGAAATTCAAGGGTCGGGCAGGGTAGCACTTGCCGATGGTGGGATCATGCGCCTGCACTATGCCGGGGTGAATGGCCGTAAATACAGTGCGGTGGGAAAATATCTCATTGATAAAAATGAAGTGCCAAGAGAAAAGATGTCCATGCAGGCGATCCGGGAATGGCTCTCCACCCATCCGGACCGCATGGACGAGGTGCTGTTTACCAATGAAAGCTTTGTGTTTTTCAAAGAAGGCCAGGGCGGGCCCTTTGGCTGCATCGGTGTTGCTGTAACCCCTGTGCGCTCCATTGCCACGGACACCAAATTGTTTCCCAAAGGGGGGCTTGCCTTTATCCAGACGGCGCTGCCCGTGGGTGTGGGGCAGCCAAAAGAAAATTGGCCCAGGACATCTTTATTTGTGCTCAACCAGGATACCGGCGGGGCCATCAAGGGACCTGGCCGGGTGGATCTGTTTTGCGGTGCCGATGACTGGGCCGATTACACGGCCGGCCACATGACGGCCAGGGGGCAGCTCTATTTTCTCGTTCTTACCCCCAAAGATTAACGGTCTTTTAAAAACAGACTGTGATACTCATCTTCGGACATGTGTTTTTTGATATATGTGTTGACCCAGTCATAAATATCTTCAAGTTCTTTATCGGAAAGCCTTGGTAAAAGCGCTTTGATAAAGGTATCCTCACTGAATTTCTGCAAATAGAAGATGATTGTCTCCTCATCGCTTGCTCTGTCCATGCCAAAGGCTGCCATGCCGTCGTATTCCTGAATAAACTGGTGGGTGTCTTTTTTCATTTTATCTGCCTAGGGTGTATTGGATTTAATTAAAAATATGCTGCCAGGGATAACACCTGTTTTAAAAGTAAAGGTCAACCTGTTTTTGCAATCATAGGCTTATCCTTTAAAATCCCGATACCGAAATCTATTTATTTTAAGACGTATCTGTTTTTTCCTGGCATGCTTTCTGCTGATTTATCCGGATAAGACAATTTACCCGGATAAAAATTGATACGAAACGGGGGATTCCCAAGGATGAAAATAATATTACATGCCGGCGAAAATGATGCACACCGAAACCGGTTGAAGGCGATAATCGAAGCGTCGTTTCCGGACAGTGAAACTATTCTAACGGACCAAGGACCTCAGTTGTCTGAGGCTTTGGGAAAGCCATTTCACAATGTTTCAGTCCTGATTGCATTTATAACCGATTCCGATGGCGTCGAGCTTTTATTTTCCCTGAAACCTTTATTTGAAAACATAAAATTGATACTGATGCTTTGTGGCAGAGTTGAGAACATCCAAAACTCTGTGCTTTTGCTTGAACCTTTGTTGACCCGTTATTCTGAGGATGATTTCCAGGATATTATTTCGGTTTTACAACGCATCGCACAAAAGGGAGCGCATCCCATTGAATAGTATACACTTAAATCAAGGCCGCTTCTTTTTGCGTCCCAGGTAAAAATTCCAATTTCTTGGAAACAAGAATGCCAACCGTTCTTGTTTCCAAGAAATTATATATAACGGCCATGGGCAGAGCCAGGCATATCATCTGGCAGGCTGCGGCCCACAACGAAAATTGAAAGAACTCAATAACTTATTAAACACTTTCATATAAACCGGGAGGCAGACAATCTGTTTTATTCGCATTCATTGGGGTTTTGAACGGTGGCATACCTTTCGCATGGTTAAGTATTACATGCAAATAAGAATCGCAAAATTTAGATAGACCTGCCAGGGAGGGAATAATAATGAGAAAATTGACGTTAAAAGCAAAATTAATTGCCGGTGGTGTGGTGGCGGCAATCCTGCCGTTGGCCGTCGTGGGGTTGTTTTCGATAATTGAATCTTCCGGCGCACTGGTCGGCATTGCCGAGGGCCAGGCCAAGCTGACCGCCGAGAATCTTGCCAACATGGTTGATCTTTCCATGAGACAGGAAGTTGAAAAAACCGAGGCCATGGCATCGGAATTCTATATCCAGGAAATAGCCAAAGGATCGGACGATGAAACGGTGGTGAACGCTGCAGAGACTTATTTGGCTTCAGTTTATAAAAAGATCGGGGAAAAGTATGTCTTCTTTTTTGTAACCGATTCCGCCGGTCAGGTTATCGCTGACAGTGATTATGGTAAATACAGGCAGCAGAACATGAACCTGGCAGACAGAGAGTATTTCCAGGCTGCCAAATCAGGAAAAAGTATTGTAAGTGAGCCTGTTGCTTTAAAGGTAAGCGGTCTGCCCATCTTTGTGGTTGCCATTCCTTTACAGGACGGCGCCGGTGCATTTGCCGGAATCCTGGGTGTCTCGGTAAAGCTTTCATATTTGTCCGAGGAAATCATACATGTCAAAATGGGGGAGACCGGCTATCCTTTTATGGTGGGTAACGACGGTGTTTTTATTGCTCACCCCGTGGAGGATTATATTTTTGATCTCAACATTTCCAAGCTCGAAGGCATGGAGGAAATTAACAAAAAATCACTGGCCCAGGAATCCGGTGTTGAAAAGTATCGTTTCAAGGGAACTGATAAAATTGCCGGTTTCGCCCATGTCCCTCTTACGGGCTGGCGATTAGTGGTCACCCAGAATGAATCTGAATTTTTAGCCCCGGTGGTTACCATCCGGAATATGGTTCTTGCTGCCGGCGCCATCTTCCTGGTGTTAACCGTATTGGCGATACTCTGGTTTGTTAAAGGCATTATGGGGCTTTTGGGCCATGACCCCTCTGAAATTGCCAAGGTGGCCAACCAGATTGCTGCCGGTGATTTGACCTATGAGTTTCCCACCACCGGCAAAGCACTCACCGGGGTGTATGCCAGTATGCAGCAGATGACAAATAATTTAAAACATATGTTCAATGACATTTCCCAGGGAATTCATACATTGACATCTTCTTCCACCGAGCTGTCGGCGGTTTCCAAGGAGATGACGGCAGGGGCAGAAAAGTCATCCCAGAAGGCAAATAACGTCTCCTCGGCTGCAGAGGAGATGGCAACGGCAATGAACAGTGTTGCGGCCGCCACGGAACAGACAAGCGCCAATCTGCAGATGATCGTTGCTGCTACAGAAGAGATGTCGGTCACGATCAATGAAATTTCATCAAATACGGCCAAAGGAAGTCAAACAACCGGTCAGGCGGTTGAAAAAGCCGAGCATATTTCCAGTAAAGTGGATGATTTAGGCCGGGCCGCAGCCGAAATCAGCAAAGTGACCGAAGCCATCGCTGATATTTCCGAACAGACAAACCTTTTGGCATTGAACGCCACCATAGAGGCGGCAAGAGCCGGTGAAGCCGGCAAGGGGTTTGCCGTGGTGGCCGGTGAAATTAAGGAGCTTGCAAAGCAGACCGCCCTGGCAACCGACGAAATCGGCCAGAGAATTGGTGAAGTGCAGTCAACCACCACGGAATCGGTCAACGCAATCAAAGAGATAGTCGAGATCATTGACGATGTCAATTCCATCGTGACATCTGTTGCCACTGCCATTGAAGAGCAGTCTGCCACAACCCAGGAAATTTCCAATAATGTCAGCCAGGCCGCAGCCGGTGTTCAGGAGGTCAATGAAAATGTTACCCAGACGTCCGTTGTCGCAGGAGAGGTGACCGAAGATGTTCACCATGTCAGCGAGTCTGCAGACGAGATCTCGGCCGGAAGCGTGCATATAAACGAGAGTGCCCTGGAATTATCCAAGCTGTCGGAAAGTCTCAATGAGATGGTCAGCCGGTTTAAGCTGTAGCCGGTTGCCTGAATCTGCAAATTTTATAAGGCCCAATAGTTCAACTATTGGGCCTTTGATGCATCTTGAAAAATCTGTAAAACGAACCGTCGACGGTCAACGTGGAATTTTTTGACCGGGTTCGTTACTTCTTTACAAGCATTCGCTTATCTCTTATACTTCTAAAGTTTATAGCGCCTCACTTACATCGTATAATTGCAATATTACAGGTGTTCTCATGGATTTTCGCAATATTGAGTTGTTTCTGAACATTGATACCAACGAAGCCCAAAAACTGGGGCGTCTTCTGGCCGATACCCTGGCGTCTGATCTGGAAAAGATCCGCGACGGTCTGCGGGATAGCGATGCACCGTCCATTGGTTTTGCGGCCCATTCCATAAAGGGCGCGTCCGGAAATTTGGGATTTGAAAAACTGTCTCTCCTGGCTGCGGATATTGAGATGCGTTCCCGGGCCGGGCGGCTTGAGGGGGTGCCGGATTTGATTTCGGAAATGCAGCGCCTATTGGAGAAACTTGAAGCCAGCTTGGCAGGACGATGATATGGCTGACGCATATTCCATACTTGTGGTCGACGATAATCGATTGAATCTTGTGCTTATTGAAAAAGTGCTGACCAAGGAGGGGTATGTTGCGCTTTTGGCGGACAATGGGCCGGATGCCAGGCGTATCGCTGCCCAAAAACATCCCGACCTGATATTGCTGGACATTGAGATGCCCGGTGAAGACGGATTCCAAGTCATTAAAAAGTTAAAAAATGATGCAGCCACCGTCACCATCCCCGTGCTCTTTTTAACGGGTGTCTCCGAGGTGGATGTCAAATTAAAGGGGTTTGAGCTTGGGGCCGTGGATTATATCCTCAAGCCCTTTCATCCCCAGGAGGTCCTGGCCCGGGTGCGGATTCACCTTAAACTTTCCATCGCCACCAACTCTTTGGTGCAGGATCAGGCCAGAAAACTGCGCGAGGTCAGCCAGGCCCAAAATGCCATGCTGCCGAGCCCCGAAGACTTTCCCGATGCCGGATTCAGTGTTTTTTATAAGCCATTGGAAGAGGCCGGTGGGGACTTTTATGATATTTTAAATATTTCAAAGCAGATCACCGGATATTTTCTGGCCGACTCCTCGGGGCATGACATTAAAACCTCGTATGCGACGGCATCCGTTAAAGCGCTCTTGACCCAGAACTGCACCCCGGTCTATTCGCCCAGGGAAAGCATGAAAATGATCAATGATGTGCTTGTGGAAATTTTGCCCGGGGAAAAATATCTGACCGCATGCTACATGCACCTGAATCGCGGCACAAGGATCATGACCCTGGTGAATGCAGGGCATCCCCCGGTGGTTTATATGCCCAAGGGTAAAAAACCTTTTTTTATTGGTGTCCAGGGTGATATTCTGGGCATGTTTGCCGATGCCACCTTTGGGCTGAAAAAAATTTCAGTGAATGACGGGGATCGATTCTTTATTTATTCAGATGGTCTGGTGGAATCCACACAAAAAAAAATTTCATGGGTGGCCGGGATGAACGGGCTTTTATCTGCCTTTAACGGATTGGATAAAATAGCGCTTTCCCAAATTCCGGATGTGCTGATTTCCCGTCTTTTCCATGGTGAGCCCATACCCGAGGATGATATCGTTCTTTTATGCATTGAGGTGTGATAATGCCTTCTTTTCCAGATGTTTATGAGTTTAGGGAGGACGGAGATCGTGTCCTTATACGATTTTCTTCCTCCATGGGACATATTGATACGGCCTGTGCCGCAGTGCTTCTATATCTTCGATCCAAGGGTCCCAAATTTTTTCCCCATTTGTTTGCCGTGAATTTAGGTATGCGAGAGGCCATGGCCAATGCTGTGCGACATGGGAATAAATACGATGTGGCTAAATTTGTTTTCATGGAACTGGATATCAGTAAGGACCCATGGCTTCGTATGAAAATTTCAGATCAGGGGCCCGGGTTTAAGTGGATGCAGGTCCAGGATCAAGTCGCGCCGGATGAGGCGGACCACGGCAGGGGCATGAGTATCATGAAAACCTACTTTGACCGGTTCAGCTACAATGAAAAGGGCAATATCCTCTACCTTGAAAAACAGATTTTATAATAAAATTAATTCCTCGTTAATACAATTCTAACCAATTTCTAACGATTCCAGGGTAAAAAACTAACATAAGTTATCTTTGCAATGATAGATTGAGATAAAGGATATTTATGAGCAGTCAGCTTACCCGCGCCATGCACAAGATTAAAAAGGAGATTTTATCCCTGGGTGCACTGGTGGAAGACCGGTTTAAAAAAACCATATATGCCATTAAAACAGACGATATTGATCAGGCCACCCGGATCATTGAAACCGATTATCTGGTGGACGCCCAGGAGGTTGAGGTTGAAGAGGAGTGCCTGAAAACCCTTGCCCTGTATCACCCGGTGGCAACGGACTTAAGACTTATTACCGCTGTGATTAAGATCAACAACGACCTTGAACGTATTGCCGATTATGCGGCCAACATCGCCCGGCGGTTTAAGAAGAGCGGCCAGCGATCAAATCCCTTTCAATATGACTACACCCCCATGGCCGAACAGGCGGCAAAAATGTTGAAACTCAGTCTGGATGCCCTTGTCAGCCTGGATGGAAACATCGCTTATCAGGTTAGGGAGATGGACGCAAAGGTCAATGCCATGCGCAATGAAGCCTTTGATGTCATGAAGAGTGCCATACGAAAAGATCCGGAAAAGGTTGATGAAATTATCAATATGTACCTTATTTCACGGCATATTGAACGGGTGGGCGATCACACTAAAAATATTGCAGAGGAAGTCATTTACCTGATAGAAGGTGAGATTATCCGGCATTCTTAGATTTTAACAATAACCTAACACGGAAACAAAAAATGTCCAAAGAGACCATATTGATTGTTGATGACGAAGAAGACATTCTTGAGCTGATCAAATTTAATCTTAAGGGCGAGGGCTACAACATTCTTCAAGCCATGACCGGGGAAGAAGCCATTAAAATTGCCAAACAGTCCGGTCCGGATCTCATGGTGCTTGATCTTATGCTGCCCGGCATTGACGGGCTTGAGGTCACCCGGTATTTGAAAAAAAACGATGCCACCACGGATATTCCCATTGTGATGCTCACGGCCAAGGGCGAGGAGTCCGACATTATCACCGGTCTGGAACTTGGGGCCAATGATTACATATCCAAACCGTTCAGTCCAAGGGAGCTTACGGCCCGGATTCGCGCCATTTTACGCCGCCGCCAGAAAAATAATGCCGAAGCCCCGGTCCGTGTTCGTCAGGAAGGTGATATGGTCATTGACCGGGCCAAACACCGGGTCTCCATTGAAGGTAAAATCGTTGAACTGACCTTGTCTGAATTTGAACTGCTCTCCTTTCTGGCAGAGAAAAAGGGCTGGGTGTTTACCCGGGGGCAGATTGTGGACGCCATTCATGGGGAAAATTATGCCGTGACCGAGCGCAGTATTGATGTTATTATCGTTGGATTGCGCAAAAAACTGGGTAGCTATTCATCCTGCATTGAAACGGTTCGGGGGGTGGGGTATCGTTTTAAGGAATAGATATCCATCCATTTTCTGCCTTTTGGCTATTTTTAAATAACAAATTTTGGACCAGACATTTCCATGTTTCGTAAAAAAATAAAGCTGATTTGGCGGATTTTTCCATCATTTCTTGTTATTACGCTTTTATCTCTGGCCGTTGAAGCCTGGTATTCCACCAGTTATTTTAAAAACTTTTTTCTTGAAACTGCCGAGCGTGAACTCACGGCCAGGGCAATCCTGTTACAGGACGTGTTTGGGCATTTCATGTATGTGGGAGGCCACCCTCACGCCGAGGTTGATGCCCTATGTAAAAAACTGGGGAAAAAAGTTCAGACCCGCATTACCATTGTTCTCCATTCAGGAGAGGTGATCGGAGACTCCTTCGCCAGGGTAGAGACCATGGAAAACCACAGGAATCGGCCTGAAATACAGAAGGCGTTTTCCGGGGAAAAGAGTGTGGCCATACGCTACAGCGACACCCTGGATAAGAATATGATGTATATTGCCATGCCGCTTGCTTACAGCGGGGCTGATGCCGCTGTGATCCGAACGTCGGCTTCTATTTCGGCTATTGATGCCAAAATTGAGGATATGCGCAACTCCATTGCCCTGGTCCTGGTGTTGACCACCGTGGCGGCAGCCCTGGCAAGTTTGTATGTTTCAAGGCGTATTGCCAGGCCTGTGGAAAAGATGCGCCAGGGGGCCCAGGCATTTTCCACTGGCGACTTGACCAGCCAATTGTCTATTCCTGATACCGAAGAGCTGTCCCAGCTGGCCCAGGCCATGAATTATATGGCCGCCGAACTCAATAAAAAGATCATGGATGTCCAGAACCGCAGCCGGGAGCTTGAAGCTGTCCACGCAAGTATGGAAGAAGGGGTCATCGCCATCAGCGGCCAGGAGCAGATTATTACCATCAATAAGGCCGGGGCTAAAATATTTGACTTTCCGCCGGAAACGCTGAAAACAAAACATGTGCTTGAGGTCGCCAGAAATTATGATCTGCAGGTGTTTTTGACAAGAGCCCTTACCACTGCCGAACCTGTGGAAGATGACATTGTCATTGATGCAGATGAGCGCATGGTGCTCAATATCCATTCCACCGCCTTGTATGACATCCATGATGCGCGCATGGGCACCCTGATTATTTTCCGTGATATTACCCGGATCAGGCTGCTTGAAACCATGCACAAGGATTTTGCGGCAAATGTTTCCCACGAATTAAAAACGCCTTTAACCACAATCAAAGGGTTTATTGAGACGCTTCAGCAGATGACGGCAGACGGGGAAGAAACGGCCCCGGAGTCCTCAGCGCAGTTCGTCCGATTCCTTGGGATCATTGAAAAAAATGTGAACCGGATGGTCCACCTGATTGACGACCTTCTGGCCCTGTCACGGCTGGAGCGGCTGAAAGGTACCGACATCCAGCTTGAGACTCATCCTTTGGCCGATTCGATCCACAAGGTCGCCAGGTTCTGCGCCGACCGGGCTCAGTCTCTGGGGATATCAATGGACATCCACTGCCCGGACACCATCGCCGGAATGGTGGACCCCACACTCATTGAGCAGGCTGTGTATAATCTGGTGGATAATGCCCTGAAGTACAGCGGTGAGGGAACATCCATTACCATTCATGCCGAACTTAAAGACGAGATTATGGAGATCCAGGTTAAAGATACGGGCCCGGGCATTGATGCCAGCCATCTGCCAAAGATCTTCAACCGGTTTTACCGGGTGGACAAAGGCCGAAGCCGGGACCAGGGGGGGACGGGCCTGGGGCTGGCCATTGTCAAACACATTGTCCAGTACCACAACGGCCGCATTGATGTGGAGAGCCGCCGGGGAAAAGGGACCTGCTTTACCATGAAGATCCCTGTGGCGACTGAAAAGGAATCGGTTTCAGCCTAACTGAATGTAACGCCTTGCAGTTTAATGCCAAATAAATAAAAAAAATACCGTTTCGCGGCTTTTTACATTAAAGAGCTGCATAACTTATTGAGTTCTTTCATTCTTCGTTGTGGGTCGAAGCCTGGGTCATGATAGACCTGGCTCGGCCCATGGCCGTTATAAAAAAGCATGGTTAACTTAATTAATATCTTTTGAACTTTGTTGTGGGGGCGAGCCTGGGTGCTGATAGGCCAGGTCGGCCCATGGGCGTTATTAGGATTCGTTTAATATATTCCCAGTATTGTGCATACGCTTCTTTTTTTTCATCTTAATATACCATTGTTCTTTGCCATAAAGCGCCTCTAAACACTCTGGGCATATGCCATGGCTAAAAGAAGCATCAGAGTGTTTCTCGATATACGATTCGAGGTGATTCCAATACCCTTTATCATCACGGATTTTTTTACAATTGGCACAAATTGGGACAATGCCTTTTAAGGTTTTAATTTCGTCCAGGGCTATTTCAAGATCCTCAATCACCTTTTGTTTTTCTTTTTGAAGCTGCTTTCTTTGTATGATTTCAAGTTCAAGTTTACCCTTGGATACTGTTACCTTTTGAAGGTTTTGGGTCATGTTGTTGATCTCTTGGGCCAGAATGCCAAACTCATCATTGGAAGGGACTGCGATTCGAGTTTGAAAATCGCCCTTCCCGATATTTCTCGTACCTTCTATCAGTGATTTGAGGGAGCTGTTAAGGAAAACAGATATGATAAAAGAGAGTAGAAAGGATAGGATAACGCTGCAAAGTATCAAGGCAACGCAAAACCATTTTAATCTGATCAATTTGTTCAACTCAGCCCCAACGGAATAATCTACACCAAGCAAGGCAATTGTTTCGTTATTTTTGTCTAATATCGGAATACTTCCTGATAAGGATGTGTAAAAAGTATCAGTGATCAATTCATTGTGAATATATATTTTATGCTTGAATCTTGAAAATGGAACAAAAGATCGAAATAAAGTACCAATGGGATTTCCCGGCCATCCATCATCCTTCGTCCAAGCGTCTGTAGATACAAGGTACATACCCATATTGGGAGGCAGGCTATCCACGCCGACCATAAGATATGCCCCGATCATGCCTTTTGTAAATCCCTCATGACCAGTCCCGTGAAGGGCTTGATCATAACTTCGGCCACTTTGTTTGCGTTTTTTCGAAAAGATTGGGGTACCGGTGGCCATAAAAAAATGTCACTGGAGAACGAGATGAGATACCGATTCCGCAAACCTATGAACGCCGAAAAGAATCAGAACGGCATCTTTAATGTACGTCCGGGAACAATGCTCGGGCATTTTCTCCGAGCACCATCTGTTTTTGTTCTAATGTCAGTTGTGCCTGGTCAAGGTCCTTGTAGTACCTGTCAGGGGTGAGCAGGGGGTAATCCGTGCCGAACAAAATTTTATCCAGAACCCCGGCGCTGACCGCCATGTCGTAGATCTGCGGGGCATAAAGAAATACGGATGCAGCCGTATCATACCAGACGTTTTTAAGCCGTTCTTTCATCTGGCGCTTCATGACGTGGTAAAAGAAGATGCCTCCGCCCCAGTGGGCAAGGATGATTTTATTGTCTGGAAAACTTCGGGCCAGATGATCAATTTGCCCAAGGGTAATCGGTGTTTTCCCCGGATAGTGATGACCCACAGGCTCGTTGGTATGGATCATACACGGTAAATTCCCCTTGGCCTGAAGTACTTCCATCACAGGTGTCAAAAACCGGATGGCCCGGTCGTCAATGCCGGACAGGTAAAAGGCCAGTTCCCCCACACCGCTAAGCCCTGCATCAATACAACGTTCCGCCTCTTTTGCACCACCTTCCCAGGCCAGGTCAAAACAGGCCAGACCCCGCAACCGTTTGGGGTGGGCCGTGACCGCCTCAATGATCGCATCATTGTTTCGTTTTGCGTATTCCGGGTGACGCCATGGAAATCCGAAAATAAAGGATACATCCACCTGATGCGTGTCCATGGTCTCTATCAGTTGGGACGCCGTTGTGATTTTGGACTTTGGAGAATCATATAAAAGTGTAAATTCAGGCTCCCCCTCAAAGAACGGAGCCCTGTTATCTGCAATGTCCTGGAAAAAAAGATGGGTATGAACATCAATAATCACGGCATTGTCCCCAAAAGGATAAGCATTGAAAAAAACTAATAGGCAATATATATTAAACCCCCTGCTCAAACAAGGGCGAATAAGGGATGAGGTGATGGATTACTATCCGATTTTTTTAGATGTTAAAGACAGAAACTGCCTTGTGGCCGGCGGCGGGGCTGTGGGAACTC
Source organism: uncultured Desulfobacter sp. (assembly GCF_963666675.1). Taxonomy (NCBI): domain Bacteria; kingdom Pseudomonadati; phylum Thermodesulfobacteriota; class Desulfobacteria; order Desulfobacterales; family Desulfobacteraceae; genus Desulfobacter; species uncultured Desulfobacter sp. The sequence continues at coordinate 529,264 of NZ_OY762929.1, forward strand.
GAAAGGCCTTGGGCCTTGCCCGGGCAGGTGCGCGGGTGACCGTGGTCAGCCTTGGGTTTTCAGATAAATTGTTAAATCCGGCCTTGGGCGCCATCACCCGAAAAGAAAAAGAATTTGAAGATTCGGATCTGGACGGCATGAGCCTGGCTTTTGCCGCCACAGATAACATGCAGTTAAATGCCAGGATACGCCAGGCTGCACAAAAGAGAAATATATTGTGCAACATTGCCGACGGCCGGGACAAAGGGGATTTTATCCTGCCGGCCGTGGTGGACAGAGGTGATCTGTTGTTTGCCGTATCTACCTGCGGTGCAAGTCCGGCCCTTTCAAGACGCCTGCGTATGGCCATTGAATCAGATTTCGGGCCGGAATACGGCGTACTTGCCACCCTTCTCGGCCGCATCAGAGCCGTTTTACTGGCGAAGGGACATGATCCCAAGGGCCACCGTAAAATTTTTCGTGCCCTGCTTGATGCTGATTTGCCCGAAAAGATTGCCGCAGGACAAACCAGGCAGATTAATGCCGTGCTTGCCAAGGTGCTGGATGAGGGGTTTTGCCTTGAAACGCTTATGCCCGATTTCAATACCAGGGAGTTGTAATTTTTATGAATATTCCTTTTATCCTCTTACAGTGCGCAACGTTTTTTTATCTGGTCAGTACGGCCGGGTATTTCTGCTATCTGTTCCACCAGAAAGACCGTATCCAGCAGACCGCCTTCGGGGCTGTGGGTGTGGGGGCCGTGGTGCATCTGTTTGCCATTGTTCTGCAAAGTGCGGCACTGGGCGGGCTGCCCATCTACACCCTTGGCCAGAGCCTGTCCATGTCAGGGCTCTCCCTTGCCGCCATGTTCATCTACACCCAGTACCGGTTCCGTTTAAAAATTTTAGGTGTGTATGCCACCGCCATGATCAGTGTCCTGATGCTTGCCTCTCTTTTGCTGCCCGAGGCGGCCAAGGCGCCGGACACAATATATAAGGGCATTTTCTTTTACGGACACATTATCCTCATTTTCACCGGGGAGGCCATGCTGGCCCTGGCCTGCGGGGCAGGGATACTCTATCTGATTCAAGAGCAGGGCATCAAAGGTAAAAGTCCGGGATTCTTTTTCAAGCGGCTGCCCTCTTTGGATTTTCTGGATGCCGTCTCCTATACCTGTGTAACCACAGGGTTTGCGTTGCTGACCTTCGGGCTTGTTACCGGCTTTATTTATGCCAGGTCCGTGTGGGGCAGCTTCTGGCGCTGGGATGTCAAAGAGGTGTTTTCCCTGGGGGCCTGGCTGGTGTATGCGGCACTGCTGCACCTGCGGCTCTATTCGGGCTGGCGGGGGCGCAACTCCGCGGTCATGTCCGTCATTGGTTTTGTGATATTAATTTTTACCTTCCTGGGGGTGAATTTTTTCCTTGGCGGGCATCACCAGGGGTTTACCCAGTAAGATACAGGACGCAGATTAACCCATTATGCCAAATATAATTCTGATTGGTGCCAACCATAAAACCGCACCTGTGGAGCTTCGGGAAAAACTCTCTTTTTCCCAGGAACAGATTGAAACGGCCCTGGAATTTATAAAGCAGGATTCAGGTATCAAGGAAGGGCTGGTTGTTTCAACCTGCAATCGACTGGAGTTTTTATATATTCCCAAGGCCGGAGATAAAGAAAATAACGACAGAGTTGATGCCGTTCTCGCATTTATTTCTGAACTCAAGCAACTGCCTGTTTCAGAATTCAAAGCATCCCTGTACATCCATACCGATGATGATGCCGTCCGGCATCTGTTTTGCGTGGCCGCAAGCCTTGATTCCATGGTGGTGGGGGAGCCCCAGATTCTGGGACAGGTGAAAAAGGCTTATAAAACCGCCGTAAATGCAGGCAGTTCAGGGGTTTTGCTCAACCGCCTGATGCACAAATCCTTTTCCGTGGCCAAGCGGGTGAGAAAACAGACCGGTATTGGTGATAATGCCGTATCCATCTCCTATGCCGCCATTGAACTTGCCCATAAGATTTTTGCCGATCTTGCCACCAAAAGCGTGATGCTCATCGGGGCAGGGGAGATGGCCGAACTTGCCGTTGAACATCTGTTGGCCCATCAGGTTAAAGAGATTGTGGTGGCCAACCGTACATTCAAAAATGCTTTGGAACTGGCCCGCAAGTTCAACGGCCAGGCAGTCCAGTACGAGGAGCGGGAAGCGGCGCTGGCCGATGTGGATATCATTATCAGTTCCACCGGGGCCACGGAATATGTGTTGACCCGGGACCAGGTCAAAGGCATCATGAAAAAACGGCAGCATAAAACCCTCTTTTTTATCGATATTGCCGTGCCCCGGGATATTGATCCCCGGATAAATAAAATTTCCAATGCCTATGTGTATGACATTGACGATTTGAGAAATATTGTTGAAACAAATATCAGCCAGCGGGAACAGGAGACCATCCGGGCCCAACGGTTTGTGGAAGAAGCCTTGCTGGCCTTCCGGCGGTGGCTGGACGAACTGGCCGTGGTGCCGACCATCAAAGCCATCAACCGGAAAATGACGGATATTGTGACTCTGGAGTGCGAGAAAACCCTGGCAGGGCTCGCCCATCTGTCAAAGGATGATGCCGAATCCATCCGGAGGATGACAAGGGCCATTGCGTCCCGGGCCATCCATGATCCCATTTTATTTTTGCGTAACACCGGTGATCACCGGGACGATTCCTTGTATTTGAACATCGCCAGGCAACTGTTCAATCTGGACATCCCGGATCACAATTACTAACGGCCATGGGCCGACCCGGCATATCAGCTGTCGGGCAAGCCCCCAGCAACGTTTGAAAGATCCGGATAACTTTACCCGGACCTTTTTATGAAAAAGGCGATCTAAATGAAACTGTTAAGACGGCTCATCATTTTTTTATTGTTGTGCGCATGTCTGGCGTTCATTGGCTATGCTTATCTTATCAACCATCAAGTCGCCCAGCGGTTTAAGGATCGGTTGTGGGATATCCCGGCCAAGGTGTATGCAAGGCCCATGACCCTCTATCCGGGGTTGCGGCTTTCGGCCAAAGCCCTTGGGCAGGAGTTGGACCTGATGGGATACCGCAGGGTCTCCACCCAGGCGCAGCTGACGGTGCCGGGAACTTACACCCGTTACCAGGGGCGGTTTGTTCTCAATTGCAGGCCCTTTGATTTCGGCAGCCGGCGTCGCCCCATGCGGCGCATTGAACTCACCATCTCCCGCGGCAGTATCGCCCGTCTTAAATCTTCAAACAACACGGCCGACATGGAGCAGCTGGATCCGGTGCTCATTGGACAGTTCTACCCCTCTTCCATGGAAGATCGTGTGCTGGTGAATACCGAAGATATTCCGGAACTGCTCAAAAAGACTATTGTTGCCGTGGAGGATAAAAATTTTTATTCCCACTACGGCATTGATTTTAAGTCCATTTTCCGGGCCATTGTGGTCAACGTCCGGGAGGGCAAATTCACCCAGGGCGCCAGTACCCTGACCCAGCAGCTGGCGAAAAATTTTTTTCTTTCCCCTGAAAAAACACTGAAACGAAAGCTCAGCGAAGCCTTTGTGGCGGCCGCCATTGAGCGCCAGTACACAAAGAATGAAATTCTTGAGGCGTATATCAATGAAGTCTATTTAGGCCAGGACGGGGCCCGGGCCATACACGGGTTTGGGTTGGCTGCCCAGTTTTATTTCGGCAAGTCCCTGGACCTGCTCTCTCCCGGGGAGACGGCGCTTTTGGTGGGCATGCTCAAGGGTCCGTCCGTTTACAATCCAAGGGTGCATGTAGAGCGGACCACGGCCCGGCGAAATACGGTAATTGGCCTCATGGCGGATCAGGGGCTGATTTCAGCTGCCCAGCGGGCTAAATTGCTTGGCAGCCCCCTTGGCGTTATACCGGTTCCCCGGCAATGGCGCTTTCCCTTTTACCTGGATCTGGTGAAGCGCAGGCTGCTCACAGAGTACCGTGAAAAAGATTTAAAAACCATGGGCTTGCGTATTTTTACCCCCTTTGATCCTCTGGTGCAGCTGGCGGCGGAAAGGGGGGTAAGCGATTTTATGGCGGGTAGAAATTCAAAGCTTGAGGCCGGGGTGGTGGTCACGGCCTGCGCCACCAATGAGATCCAGGCCCTGGTGGGGGGAAAGGAACCCAAATTTCAGGGGTTCAACCGCGCCCTGGATGCAAAGCGACCCATTGGCTCTCTGGTGAAGCCTGCGGTATATCTTTCGGCACTGGAACGCTCTGACCGGTATACACTGGTGACCCAGATTGATGACGGACCGGTGTCTCTGAAAAGCGGCGGCCAAATCTGGAAGCCCATGAATTATGACCGGACATTCCACGGGGAAATACCGTTATACCAGGGCCTGGTTCACTCCTATAATACGGCCACGGTCAGGCTTGGCATGGATCTTGGCCTGGAGACGGTGTTTGCAACCATGGAGCAGTTGGGGTTCAGGCCTTCCTCCCCGCTTGTGCCTGCCATGCTTCTGGGCAGTTTCGAGATGACGCCGGTTCAGGTTGCCCAGGTTTACCACACCATGGCTTCTGGGGGATTTTACACCCCGGCCCGGGTCATAAACGCCGTGTATACCCCGCAGGGGGAGACGCTTCAGCGTTATCCGCTGCAGATTGAACAGCACCTGGACCCGGGCGCCGTATTCCTGGTGGATAAAACACTCCAGGCCGTGGTCAGGGAAGGTACCGGACGATCTTTATCCCGATGGCTCTCCCCGGATCTGGGCATTGCCGGAAAGACCGGTACCACCAATGATCTGAGGGATACCTGGTTTGCCGGATTTTCCGGAAACCGCCTGGCCGTGGTTTGGGTGGGCAGGGATGACAACAAGTCCACAGGCCTCACCGGGGCAACGGGGGCCATGCCGGTGTTTGGCCGGACCATGTCGCAGATCCCCAACACGCCCTTGGTTTTGACGCCGCCGGACAATATTGAGTGGGCGGTGGTCAATCCCCAGACCGGGCTTGCCACCCATAACAATGCACCGGGAGCCCTTGCCGTGCCGTTTATCCGAGGCTCTGCGCCTGTTGAGTCTGATGCCGTTCCCGATTCTGTTCCTGAAGCCGTTTCTCCTGATTCGGCAACACCCCCCGGGGCTAACAATCAACCGGTGCAGAAAAAAAAGCCGCGATATTTCATTGACTGGCTCAAGGATGTCTTCAAATGAAAAAAATTTGTTTTTATCTCATGGTGTTGGCACTTATGGTGTTATCCGCCTGTGCACAAAAAAGACCTGTGTCTATGCCCCAGTCCCATCTGCCCCCTGAATCGGTTCCTGAAATGGGAGGGGCTGTGCCGGATCAAACCACTGTGCCCGATGATTCGGCTGTTGGGGATAAAGGGCAGGGGGGCAATCCGCTGTTGTCTGCGGTGCGACCTGTTCAGCGTCCCCGGCCTGCTGCGTTGAGCCGGATGATTAAAAATGCTGAAAATAAACTGAAGAACAAGCAGCCCCAGCGCGCCTTTTCCATCCTGGAGCAGGCCTTGTACATTGACGGCCAGGACCCGCTGGTCTGGCACCTGATGGCAAGGGCTCAGCTGGACCAGGGTAATGTGGTCCAGGCGGTTTCACTGGCAAAAAAATCCAACAGCCTGGCGGCCGCCTATCCGGACGTAAAGGAAAAAAACGCAGCGCTTCTTCGCAAAGCCCAGGGCGGCTACAATTAAATATTTCGATAATTTAGGCTTTTAATTTATGCTGTAATCCTGTATGTATATCGGCTTGTTTTTTAACCGTTAAATATCCCGGTGATCCCGGGATACTCTCAGGAAAGCGTATGTCCCCTACATTTGGCATTGATTTTGGCACATCCAATTCTGCTTTGGCTGCAAGTGTTGACGGCCAGGTTCAACTTCTGGATATCGATCCGGGTAACCCCCTTTCAAATTCTTTAAAATCCATTCTCTATTTTATAAAAGAAGAGGGGCAGAGTTTGTCCTTTGTGGGCTATGAAGGGGTCAAACAATATATCGACAACGGCGCCGAAGGCCGGTATATGCAGTCGATTAAATCTTTTTTGTCGGATACCTCCTTTCAAAAGACAAATGTCTACGGTAAAAATTACACCATAGAAGAGCTGATCGCATATTTGCTCAAGACCATGAAAGAGCGGGGGGAAAGGCTTATCGGCCGGGAGGTGGATCAGGTGGTACTCGGCCGGCCGGTTGTTTTTTCCGAGGACCAGGAACGGGAAACTACCGCCACCCGGCGGCTGATTAAGTCGGCCCGGCTTGCCGGATTCAAGGAGATCTCCCTGCAGATGGAGCCGGTGGCCGCTGCCCGGGCCTATGAGAACAGCCTGGCGGAAAACCAGGAGCAGATTGTCCTGGTGGGTGATTTTGGTGCCGGCAGTTCCGATTTCACCGTGCTCAGGGTCGGCCATTCGTCCCAGGCCGGGGAGAGGGAAAAGGATATTCTTTCCGTAGGCGGGCTTTATATCGGCGGTGATAATTTTGATGCCCTGATCATGCGACACAAGGTGGCAAAGCACTATGGCACGGATGTTAAAGTCAAATCCATGTTCAGTGATAATCTGACGGGACTGTCACCCCTGGTGTTGAGCCATCTGATGCAATGGCACAGGATTCCATGGCTACGGCGGCCCCAGACCCTCAGCAGTATTAAAGAACTCAAGGTCGGCGCATCACTTAGGGACAAGCGCCTGCTGGAGAACCTGGAACGGTTGATCGACGATAACTATGGATATCTGTTATTCCGTGCCATTGAATCCGCCAAATGCCGTCTGTCCGACCATGACGATGCCGCTGTAATGTTCAATGACTATGGCATCACCATTGAAGAGCTTGTGACAAGAACGGCATTTGAAGAGATGATCCAGACGCTGGTTGGCAAGATAGACGCCTGCGTGGCGGATACCCTTGCCGATGCGGGTGTCGGGCCCGAACAGATCAATGCCGTGTTTTTGACCGGCGGATCTTCGTATATCCCGTTGATCAGAGCCATATTTGAATCCCGGCTGGGGGCGGATAAGATCAAAACCGCCGATGCGTTTACCAGTGTGGCCTATGGGCTTGGTCTTGAGGCGAGCTTGATAGAATAACCCATAATAGCGGCGAATCCTTTGGATTCACCCCACGGGGTGAGGAGGGCGTTATATTGCAGACGCTTGGCCATACATGGACATCTTAATATCTTCAATCGCCTTTACGCTGGACCTGGTGTTTCGAATGGGCTCGGTTATGTTTATCAGCCTTTTCGGGGTAGAACTGTTCATGCAGATGGGGCTGATGCGCTATTTGAAACCTGTGGGTAAGCCTGTGGCAAGCCTGGGCCGCCTGCCTGCCGAAACAGCGGTTTGTTTTCTGGCTGCCGTGGGTTCCATGATTGCGGCCCATACCATGGCCGCTCAGTTCCATGCGGACAAACGCCTGGATGACCGTGAACTGAGGTTGACCGGTGTCCTTAACACAGTGCCCTTTCACGTCAAAGAGACCCTGACCTTTCAGCTTCCCATTGTGCTTCCTCTGCTGGGTACCCGTCTGGCCATGATCTACATTACCGCCTTCTGGCTGACCGGGTTGCTGAAACTTTGTTATGTACTGGTCCGGGGACGGGCCCAGGGCAAAGATCAAGCGCCGTTGGATATTGGCGACGACCCATTTTCAGCCTATGAATGCGCACCGGACGATGCTCAGTGTCAGCGCCGTAGTTTTTTACAGCTTTTAAAAGAGGCCTGGCATGCCCGCAAAAAAATGTTTTTCAAGATGACGGGGGTGCTGGCGGTGGTAACCCTGGTGGTTCAGGTGCTGACCGAGTCGGGCATGCTCTCCTGGGTCGAGGCGGGGATCGCCCCGTTGACCTCTGCCCTTGGGCTCTCCCCGGCCGTAATCGGGCCGCTCACCACCTACATCTTCAGCCCGGTTGCAGGTATCAGCTATATGTCAAATCTTTTGACCCAGAACAGCATCACAGGCTATGAGGCGATCACAGCCCTGATCGCAGGTGGCCTGCTCATGATTCCCGTGACCCGACTGCGCCGGACCCTGCCCCGGTACATTGCCATCTACGGGGGGCGCAACGGGACGGCCATCTGTGTCGTCACCATGATGTTTGGGCTTTTGTCCAGGATACTGGTTCTGGCCTGGATTCTTCTCTTCTATTAGTTTTTTTGGGGGGCTGTTATATTTTAAATTTTCCGATCATATCGTTCAGCTGTTCGGCAAGTTTTGACAGTTCCCCAGAACTGTTTTTTACCTGATGGCTTCCGGCATTCATTTCATTGTTCGCCTGACTTACGTCAGTAATGTCTTTTGTTAATTCTCCAGCTACAGTAGAAGTCTGACTAACGTTGTCACTTACTTCCTGTATCCTTTGTGCCGCTTGGGCTACATTATTTGCTATTTCCTGGGTTGTCGCAGATTGTTCTTCAATGGCTGTCGCAATAGTCGTTACAATTTCGTTTATTTCATTGATGATATTTACAATAGAATTAATTGCGGTAACAGATTCATTTGTTGTTGTTTGAACAGCGGTTATCTTATTATCTATTTCACTTGTCGCGTTTGCTGTCTGGTGAGCAAGTTCTTTAATTTCTCCGGCAACAACGGCAAATCCCTTGCCTGCGTCGCCTGCTCTTGCAGCTTCAATTGTAGCATTCAGGGCAAGCAGATTGGTCTGCTCCGAAATATCTGCAATTGCTTCGGTTACCCTACTGATCTCAGATGCGTTTTTTCCAAGTTCTCTCACTTTTTGAGAAACTTCTTTTGCAGTTTCAACGGCTGTGTTTGTTGTTTCACTGCCTTTGGTTGTATTATTTGCAATTTCGTTAATGCTGGAAGACATTTCCTCGGTAGCGGAAACAATCATTTGAATATTGGCAGTAGTCTGCTCAGTCGCAGCCGCCACACTATTCATATTTGCTGCCATTTCTTCTGCCGCAGCAGATACGCTGTTTGTTTTTTCCGCGGATTGTTCGGAATTAGCGGAAAACTGTTCTGAAATAGATGAAAGTTCTTTAGCAGAAGATGTCAAAGTCTGGGTGGTTTGAAAAATATGCCGGATCATATCCTGCAAACTGGCCGACATGGCATTCAAAGAGGTTGACAAAGTTCCAATTTCATCACGCTGGCTGACATGAAGTGATGTTGTGAAATCTCCTTCTGCCATTGTTTTTGCAAAGGAGACGCCTTTAATCAGCGGAGCTGTGATGTTTTTGGCAACAAAATACCAGATTAGGGTTACGATGATCAGCGCGATAACAATGACTGAAATTTGAAATTTTTTCTTGCGTGCGTTAATTTCCGCTATCTTATTGTCGATGAAATCAAATTCATCCGCCGGCATTCCTGCGCTGATAATCCAGTCCCAGGGTTGAAAATACATAAGCCTTATTACTTTCTCCGTTTCTCCGTTGCCGTCTTTGGTATCCCACCGGTATCTCATTTCGCCGATACTGTTTTCCGACAAGGTGTGTGCGGTTTTGATTATATTTTTTATCGGAAAGGAACCATCTTTGGATTGGTATTCAAGGATATTTTTCCCATCCCTTTGGCCTTGACGAGAGATGATGTAATCCCCTTTAGAATCAATGATATAGACATAACCGGTCTTGCCTACCTTCGTATCCATTACTGCTTTTCGAAGGCTGGTGACACTTTCTTGGGGAATGCCCGCATAAAGGACACCCACAACATATTGATTGTTATCATATATCGGTTCGTATGCTGTGATATACCATCTGTCAACGACAAACGCCCGGCCCCTGAATGTTGTTCCATTAAGTACCTCTTTGATGACCGGATTTGGTTTTCCGTCGGGATTGATTGATGGGATATAGGTTCCTATAGCTCTTTTACCATCTTTTTTTACTACGTTTGTGGCAACTCTCAACATGCTTCCAGCTTGGTTTAAGCGTTGAAATATCGTACATGTCCCTCCGACCAACGATTTGACTTTATCAACAATTAACGATTTTTCCGAGATATTGTCTGTTTTTCCGATCCATTCCCCGCCGACCATAACTTTAGGAAGTGAAACTGTTTGTTTTTTTTGGGTATATTGATTTACGGCCTGCCATTCAATGGCTTCACCCGACAATTCTATAGAGCCCTGTTGTTTAATGATATCCCGGGCAACGTTTAAAGTGTTGTTGACTGCATTTTGAACCTGCTCCTGACTGGTCTTGCAGGTTGAATATACGCCTTTAACCAGATGTTCGAGGTTTTCAATAGCCAAATTTGAGGTTTCGCGCCTCACAATTTTTTCAGTTTGGGCGTCCTGGAAAAAAGAAATCAGAGAAATTAAAACAATCGGGATAACACTAAGTAAAATACCATAGATTATTAATTTCATTTTTAAATTCAATGAGCTTAAAATCATAATAGATTTTTCTCCTTTTGAACCTGACATAGAAAAACCTGTTGAAGGTCAAGTCAGAGATAAATGGCTCTGTCTTTAAATCATTGACAACAGGTTTTGCAAATATGGAAAAAAGTCGGATGCCCTTTGATACCAAACGCTTTTGATATTACCGTTCAATTTTTTTGGACCGAGGCATATCAAGGTTTGGGATAACATTCATATTTGACAATAACTCTGTTCTGCTTCTTCGTCAACATCAGAACTTTTACCAGGAAAATATTTGGGGTGTCTTGGAGAATTTTTTGATTTATCCGGCTGTGCGGTAGCCTTGATCGCCGATGATATATTTGGGCGTCCCTTTCATTCTTTTTCTAAACAACTGGGCTGTCTCTGACCAAAGGATATAATCCGGTTTGGAATATGCCTTTCTCCTGCAAGTTTCTGTTCATCCCACCAGATTGGAAGATAATGATGTTTGACAATTTGCCCAATTTTTTTAAACGCCTCAAGTCTGTCCGGCACGAAATTATGTTCACATTCAAGGCAGGTCAAAATATAATCCACGGGTATTTGAAATATCCCCGTGGATTATATTTTTAATGAACCACAGCGGTCAAAGTAACATGCACAATCGTGCCTGTGTCCTATCGTCTTTCCGGCCATATATCTTCGGACATTTCCGTCAACTTGTACTTCTGGATTTTGCCCGAGGCGGTCATGGGATATTGCTTGATAAAATGGACATACCTGGGAATTTTGTACCGGCTGATTTTTCCCCGGCAAAAGTCCTGGATGTCGCTGGCTTCAAGGTTGGCGTCTTCGTTTAAAATAACAAACGCACCGACCTCTTCACCGTATTTCCTGCTGGGTACGGCAGCCACCTGGACATCCCGGATGCCGTCCATGCGGTAGAGGAACTCTTCGATCTCCCTGGGGTAGATATTTTCTCCACCCCGGATGATCATGTCCTTGTGACGGCCTGTGATGGACAGATTGCCTGCGTCGTCCATGACCCCGAGATCGCCTGAGTGCAGCCAGCCGTCCTCGTCAATGGTCTGGGCTGTGGCTTCCGGATTGTTGTAGTATCCTTTCATCACGCTGTAGCCCCTGACGCACACTTCGCCCTGCTGACCGGCAGGCAGGTCTTCTCCGGTTGCAATGTCAATGACCTTGACCTCAAGGTGGGGCAGGGCCCGGCCCACGGTTTCCGTGCGCACCCGGATGTCGTCGTGCTGCCGGGTCTGGGTCATGACCGGAGAGGCCTCGGTCAGGCCGTAGCAGATGGTGACTTCCGACATGTTCATCTTGTCGATCACCTGCTCCATGGTGTGGATGGGGCAGTTGGAACCGGCCATGATGCCTGTTCGCAGGGATGAAAAGTCAAACTTGTTGAAAAGGGGATGGTCCAGTACGGCAATGAACATGGTGGGCACCCCATAAAGGCCGGTGCATTTTTCCTGTTCCACCGAGGCCATGACCAGCAGGGGATCAAATCCTTCCAGGATCACCATGCAGGTGCCGTGGTTTACGGCTGCAAGCACCCCGAGCACACAGCCGAAACAGTGGAACAGGGGGACGGGCAGACAGACCCGGTCATCCGGGCCAAAGTTCTGGTTGGCCCCGATCCAGAACCCGTTGTTGCCGATATTGTAGTGGGTGAGCATAACGCCCTTGGGAAAACCCGTGGTCCCCGATGTATACTGCATGTTCACCACATCATGGGGGTCCAGGCTGTCCTGGCGGGCCTGGTACTCTTCTTCTGAAATCATGACGGACAGGGCCCGGATTTCGGGAATGGTGTACATGCCCCTGTGTTTTTCCGGGCCAAGAAACGCCACACGCTTCAAATGTGGGAATTTTTCAGATGTTAAGGCGCCGCGCTGGCAGGTTTTCAGCTCCGGAACAAGTTCATAGATTGTGGATATGTAATCCGTATCCTGATACCCGTCGATGAGAAACAGGTTTTCACATTCCGACTGGGTAAGCAGGTATTCGAGTTCCGCTGTTTTATAGTTGGTGTTTACGGTGAGCAGCACCGCCCCGATTTGGGCCGTGGCAAATTGCAGGATAACCCAGTATGGTACATTGGTGGCCCAGATACCGACCTTCTCACCTTTTTTAACACCCAGGGCCATGAGTCCCTTGGCTATTTCGTCTACACAGGTGGCAAATTGGCGGTAGGTCAGGCGAAAATCCCGGTCCACATACACAACGGCCGGATTGTCCGGATACTTTTCAACTGTTTTGTCAAGGATCTGGCCTAACGTCAGGGATTGCAAAGGCAAAGTTTCGTCCATATGATGCTTTATTCCTCTTTGGCTTGGGGTTGCTGTGGGGGCCATGCCGGAAAGATTGACCATCCCGGCCCAGTCCGTGGCGGTTCTATTCCGGGATATAAATCACGGCGTAAATTTCAGCCTTTTCTTCCCCCACACATGAGACATAATGGGGAACCACAGAGTTATAATAGATGGAGTCTCCGGCGTTCAGTTCATATGTTTCATTGCCGTAAATGACCTCCACAGAACCTGAAGTAAGAACAATAAATTCTTCGCCTTCATGGGAAGACAGTGTTTTTTGCTTAGCGGATTCAGGCAGGATTTCAACAAAGAACGGTTCCATGTGCCGGTCTGATTTTCCTTTACCCAGGGCATAGAAATTGAGGGCCGGGGCTTTATTGGTGCCGTCAAGGACGGAAAAACCGTCTGCTCTTTCGGCCTTGCGGACAATATATGGATCACTGCTGTCCTGGTCATCCAGAAAGGTGCCTAAACGCACACCCAGCGCACGGGCAATTTTCATGAGCGGGCCCAGAGGGGGGTAGGCATCTTCCTCAAGCATGGTCTTGATAAATTCAGGGTCTAGGCCGGCTGCCTCGGACAGGGCCGGGATATCCATGTCCCGCTTCTCCATGAATGATAAAATCCGCTGGTTAACTTTTCCTGTTTGCATCTATCCTCCCAGATTATAGTTTATAAAAGGTATATTGATATAATATATCATAAAATCTTTGTCAAAAAGTTCATAAATATCGCCACTGATTCGGCATACATGGGCAAAAAAGATAACCTGCCGTCGTCAATTTCGAATGCTCGAAAGACGGTTTAATCTCGAAACACTTTTTCTACAGCAAGAAGTGCTGTATATCGTTTATAACGATTCGATTGAATCTCAGAGGCTGATTTGTAATGATGTAACGGTCGGATGCAATGTTTCAACCCACGGGGAATTGAAAATGGAAATTGCGAAAGAACGAGCACTGTATAGCAATAAGATTTTGGATGGCTATGTCCTGATGATCCAGGAAAAATATCCTGAAATTGATATAGAGGATCTTATGGCCGAAGCCGAAATCGACAATTACAATAAAACCGGTAATCATGCCATATCGCTGTGCCAGTCACAGCTCGACCGGTTCCATAAGCGTTTATGCATAATTACGGACAATGTCAACGTCGCCCAGATGGCTGGTCGCTATGTGGTAAAATCCCCCTGCATGGGGGCGATTCGTCGTCTGGTGCTGCCCTTTGTCGGTGTCCGGCGGGCCTGTGGGATGATGGCCGCATATGCCGGAAACCTGACCCGGGCTTCGGATTATACGGTTCGTTATCCGGGAAAAAATAAAATTGAGGTTACGGTCACACCCCATGAAGAAACCCAAGGAATGGTTTCTCAGTGTCAGTTGCGCCAGGGATATTTCCAGGGACTTGGGGATGTTTTTCTTCATAATGATCTGACCGTACGCCATCCCGAATGTATGTTCGATGGGGGCAAGGTCTGCAGGTATGAACTGACCTGGCGCAGTTCCGCGTTTCCCATTCTGGCCCTGCTTTCCTTGCTTGCCGGTCTTGCAGCCGCTGCATGTTCGGTGTTGTGGCTCATGCATTGGGGCGTTGTGCAGAACAGCCTGTGGCTGATGTGTCCGGTGCTGTTGTTTCTTGGGCTCGGCTGGGCCGCTCATTTTGTAAAATCAAAGGCGCTTTCACGGGCCTTGATTGGTATCCGGACCGCCGGAGAAGAGATGCGCAACCAGATTGAGGTCAATGCAAAAAGTGCAAAAGCCGTTGTGGAGATTGGGCAGGTTCTGGGTATTGAGGATACAGATGCGTGTATCTTTAACCGGGCCGCAAATATTGTGGGTAAAAAACTTCGGTATGACCGTGTGATGATCATGATTGCCAATGATGAGAAAATCTTTTTGTCCTATCGCGGCGGCTATGGATTTACACCGGTCGAAATGCTTCACATCGGGGAATACCAAATTTACCTTGAGGGGGCCTCGGAAGGGGTGTTTTATGACGCCTTCAGGAACAGCAGAACCATGCTTGTGAACGATATAGAATGGCTTAAAAATACATTTCCCCAGAGCCGGGAGATGGTCGACCGCATTAAGCCCCGTTCGTTTGTCGTCACCCCCATTGAAATGGAGGGGGTGCCCATCGGCATCATGATTGCCGGAAATACGGTCACCCTGCGGAAGCTGGACAGCAATGACACCCATCGGGTCATGGGGGTGGCCCAGCATATCGGCTGTGTCTACAGGCGGCAGCAGTGTGAGGCCCAGCAGGTTGAGTTTAAACGTCAGATCGTTCAGCTTCAGAAAATGGAGGCCCTTGGCGTCCTGGCCGGGGGCATTGCCCATGATTTTAATAATATATTGTCTCCCATCCTCGGCTATACGGATCTTTGTCTGTCAATCTGCCCTGAAGATGGGAAGATGGTCAAATACCTGCGCCGGGTGAAAAATGCATCGGGCCGGGCCCAGGATCTGGTGGCCCAGATCCTGGCATTCAGCCGCCAGGGGGAAAAGGAGTATATCCGCTGTCACCCCGGGCCCATCATCAAGGAGAGTTTAAAGCTGCTGAGCGCCTCGGTTCCCGGAAATATAAAGATCGAAATCTTGATCTCAGAAAATCTTTCGCCCATTATGGCAGATCCCACCCAGATTCATCAGCTGGTCATGAATCTTTGTACCAATGCCCATCATGCCATGATCGACAAAGGCGGCGTGCTTACCGTTTGTCTGGATGAAATTCAGGTTCAAGACAGTCCCCTGGAAGAGACCCCCCGGATGCAACCGGGGCCCTATCTGCATTTGCAGGTGGCCGATACCGGACACGGGATGAGCCGTGCCGTCATGGATAATATATTTGAGCCCTATTTCACCACAAAGGTAAAAGGGCGGGGCACAGGCATGGGGCTTCCCATTATCAAGGGAATTGTGGCCCGGCTCAAGGGATATATCTTTGTGGACAGCACGGAAGGAGAGGGCAGTTGTTTTGATATCTACCTGCCCCAGACGGTTGTTGGAAAAAAATCCATACACCAGGGATAAGGCCCAGGGTCGGAATAAAATCTTCCAAAATATGGCGCCGAATTTTTGGGCCTTATCCAAGGCGCTCGCTTGGGAGCATATTGAAATATGTGCCTAAGGCGAAGCCTTTGTTGCTTTTTAGCTAGTTTTTTAGAAAAATGGTTTTAAATGCGAGGACAATAGTATAATAAAGAAAAGATAGGAATGTCAGGATAACTTTTGCTCAATTGTGTTCGTAGTAAAGCTGGGCAAAAATGAAAAGATTTAGTATTTTGGCTTAAATTTGTGCCCATCCGTAAAGTATTTTTGTCTTCGACTCTTTTCTAAATGAAAAAGTCTTAATCTATGGGTGAACACTAACGCATGGATGAGTGGGGAAAATGAAAACTAAACTAAGCGTTGTGCTGCTGGTGCTCGTATTGCTGGTTTGGACACCGGCCTGTAAGGAATCTGAACAAAAAACAGCCAAGGCCATTCCGCCCGTAAATGTCAGCGTGTATAAGACACTTACCGAGGATGTCCCCATTTATCACACCTTTGTGGGCCAGATTTACGGTGCCAAGGATATTGCCATAAGGGCCCGGGTGGAAGGGTTTTTAAAAGGGGTTCACTTCAAGGAGGGGGCACCGGTTAAGGCCGGCGATCTGCTTTATACCATCGAAAGTCAGCCCTTTGAGGCCCAGGTCGCTTCAGTGAAAGGGCTTCTTGCAGAGGCCCGGACCAAGCTGGTCAAGGCCAAGCGGGATCTGGACCGATATCGCCCCCTGGCAAAGATGAATGCCGTATCCCAAAGTGATCTTGACGGGGCTGTGGCCGCTTACGATGCGTCAAAAGCCGGGGTAACGGCTGCCCAGGCCAATGTCCGGGCGGCCCAGATTCAGATGGGATATACCAAGGTCTATTCGCCTATTGATGGTATTATTGGAAAAACAAAGGCCAAAGTCGGGGACTTTGTGGGCCGTGATCCCAATCCGGTCATTTTAAATACTGTTTCCAACACCAACTCTGTTCTGGTCGAGTTTTTCCTGACGGAGTCTCAATACCTCGGTCTGGCACGTCATATGATGGCGTCCGGACAAGAGAGCCTGGGCAGGGATCAAAAGTCGGAAGCTGATATCCAGTTGATTCTGGCCGACGGCTCCGTTTATCCCCACAGGGGCACGCCAAATTTTCTGGACCGGCAGATTGATCCCACCACAGGCGCCATCCTGGTGCAGGTCTCCTTTCCTAACCCGGATGGTCTTTTACGCCCGGGTCAGTTCGGTAAGATTAAGTCCATGATAGACAATGTCAAGGGTGGGGTGCTTGTTCCCCAGCGCTGCATCGCAGATCTTCAAGGGCTTAAAAAAGTGTTCGTGGTGGACGAGGCAGGCCAGATTACAGAACAGGATGTTATCCTTGGACCCGAGGTCGATAATTTCGTGTTGATCATAAAAGGTCTTTCAGGCGGTGAATCTGTTGTGTACGAAGGGTTGCAGAAAGTTGCCGACGGTACAAAGGTGACGGCCAAAGAGGTGAAGGTCGAACATATAGCACAGGAAGAGGGATAATGGGCGCTTTTTTTGTCCGGCGACCCGTTGTCGCCATGGTTATTGCGATTGTTACGATCATTCTGGGTATTTTGTCCGCATTGCAGCTGCCCATGGAGCAGTATCCCAATATCACCCCGCCCATCGTTCAGGTGCGGGCCAGCTACACCGGTGCCAATGCAACCAATGTGGAAGCCTCGGTGGCCACCCCCCTTGAACAGCAGATTAACGGCGTGGACAACATGCTTTACATGAAGTCGGTGAATGCCAATGACGGCACCATGACCATTAATGTCTCCTTTGAGATCGGCACCGACCCGGATATGAACACCGTGTTTGTGCAGAACCGGGTGTCGGCCGCCACGGCCAAACTGCCCGAGGAGGTCAAGCGTTTAGGGGTCTCCACGGAAAAATCGTTGCCCAACATCCTGATGTTGGTGTCGCTCACCGATGCGGACGGCAAATATGACCAGACGTTTTTAAACAACTATGCCCTGATCAATATCAAGGATTCCCTGGCCCGGTTGAAGGGCATCGGGCGCGTGGATGTCCTGGGCGGATCAGACTACTCCATGCGTATCTGGATCAGGCCGGACCGTTTGGCCCAGCTTGATATGACCGTGTCTGAAATCACCAATGCCATCAAGGCCCAGAACATCATTGTCCCCGGCGGCAAGTTCGGGGCGGAACCTGCCCCTGAGGGCACCGAGTTTACCTACACCGTGCGCCTGCCGGACCGCCTGGCGTCAGCAGAGGCCTTCGGCGATATCGTGATCCGTACAACGGACTCCGGGGCGCAGGTTAAAATCAAGGATGTGGCCCGGGTGGAACTGGGCGTGGAGTCCTATAATGTCTTTTCCCGTATGAACGGAAAGGCCTGTTCCATTATTGCCCTTTACCAGGCACCGGGTTCCAATGCCGTGAACCTGGCCAAGGAGATTCGGTCGGTGATGGCCCAGTTGTCCAAATCCTTTCCCAAAGGCATGCAGTATGATGTCTCTTTGGATGCCACGCTGCCCATTACCAAAGGCATTGACGAAATCGTTGAAACCCTTGTGATTGCCCTGGCGTTGGTCGTTTTTGTGGTATTTATTTTTATCCAGGACTGGCGGGCCACCCTGATCCCCACCATAGCCATTCCGGTTTCGCTTCTCGGGGCGTTTGTGGCCTTTCCTCTACTCGGATTTACCGTGAACAACCTGTCGTTGCTCGGGCTTGTACTGGCCATCGGCATCGTGGTGGACGACGCCATCGTGGTGGTGGAGGCGGTCCAGGTCAATATTGCCAAGGGCATGGACCCCAAACCCGCCACCGTCGAAGCCATGCGTGAGGTTACCGCGCCTGTTATTGCCACCACCCTGGTCCTTGTGGCGGTGTTTTTGCCGGTTGCGGCCATGGGGGGGATCACCGGACGGCTTTATCAGCAGTTCGCCTTGACCATTGTGGTGTCGGTACTCTTTTCGTCGGTCAATGCCCTTTCGCTGAGTCCGGCACTTTGCGGGCTGTTGCTCAAAGCCCCTAAACCCTACCGGGGACCGTTGGGCCTGTTTTTTTCAATATTCAATAAGTTTTTCGACGCTTCCACTAATTTTTACACAGGTGTTGCCAAGGCTGTGGCGCGTAAGACAATCCTGGGTATTCTTTTTATTGTTGCGGTGTGTCTGGGCACAGGTGTGGTGGGTAAGCTTTTGCCCGGTGGGTTCATTCCCACCGAAGACATGGGCTATTTCATGGTCAATGTGCAGTTGCCCGATGCCGCATCCTTGCAACGTTCGGATGCGGTGGCCAAACAGGTGGAAAAGATTCTTGCCAAACATCCGGAAGTGGAATATGTGACTAATGCCACGGGGTTTTCCATGCTTTCCTCCTCCATGGGGCCCAACTACGGGTTCGTGTTTGCGTCGCTCAAAGACTGGGATGAACGTGAAAAGACAGCCGACGAGCTGGTCAATGAAGTGAATAAAGAATTTTATTTCGGGGTGAATCAGGCCCAGGTATTTGCCTTTTCGCCGCCGGCTATCCCAGGCCTTGGTACGGGATCAGGCTTTACTTTTATGCTCCAGGACCGTGTGGGCAATACCCCGGCTTACCTTGGCCACCAGGCCGTCCAGTTTATTGCCGCGGCCAGAAAACGTCCTGAAATCGGATCCATCCGTACCACCTTCAGCCCCAACGTGCCCCAGAAACTTATTGAGGTAAACAGGGACAAGGCGCTGAAAGCCGGTGTCAGTCTCAACGACATATATACCGTCATCGGAACCTTTTTAGGCGGCTCCTATGTTAACGATTTTAACCGTTTCGGGCGTCTTTACCGGGCCTATATCCAGGCCGAGCCCGAGTACCGGCTCAACGCCAAGAAACTGGGCCAGTTCTTTGTGAAAAACAAGGCGGGCAAAAGCGTACCCTTGTCTGCATTTATCAAGGTTAAAGATGTTTACGGTCCTGACTATACCAATCGGTTCAATCTCATGCGGACAGCTGAAATTTCCGGTGCGCCCGCCCAAGGGTACACATCGACCCAGGCCATGCAGGCCTTGGAAGAGGTGGCGGCCGAAGTGCTGCCCGATGACATGACCTATGCCTGGAGCGATATGTCCTACCAGGAAAAGGCCGCTTCGGGGACCGGTTCCATGGTATTTGTCTTTTCACTTATTTTTGTCTTCCTGATCCTGGCCGCTCAATATGAAAGCTGGTCCCTTCCCTTCAGTATCTTGCTGGGAACCCCTTTTGCCCTGTTCGGGGCTTTGGGGCTGCTCTATCTTGCGCGGTTTATGGATCTAACGTATGAAAACAACGTGTTTGCCCAAATTTCCCTTGTTATGCTCATTGGTATGGCTGCTAAAAATGCCATTTTGATCGTGGAGTTTGCCAATATTAAATTCAACGAGGGGATGAGTCTGTTTGATGCAGCCATTGAATCTGCAAAGATACGGTTTCGCCCCATTTTAATGACGGCATTTTCATTTATTCTGGGGATTTTACCCCTCGTGGTGGCCACGGGTGCCGGTGCCCTGTCACGTAAAGTTATGGGCGTGGCACTTTTAGGCGGCATGTGTCTGGCCACTTTGCTTGGGGTCTTTTTGTATCCCATGCTCTTTGTGGTGATCGGCAAGCTGTGCCGGTATGAGAAAAAACGGGATTTGGCCAATACGAAAGCGTAAAAAATTATGGTTATGAATAGAGTATCTTCAATTCGTGTATTGTTTGTACTCCTGATCCTTTTTGCAGGATTTGGACTGTCCGGCTGTCTCACACTGGGACCTGATTTTGAGCCCCCGGTGGTGGATGTCCCGGCGGCCTATCGGTTTGCCCCGGCCGATGCCGGCAGTGACCAGGATTTAAAGTGGTGGGAGCTGTTTAAAGATCCCGTGCTCTATGAGCTTGTGACCACGGCCCTGGAAAACAACCAGGATCTGAAAACGGCATTAAGCCGGATTGAAGAGGCCAGGTTCTCTTTCGGGATGACCCGGGCCGACAGGTTCCCGGAGCTCAATCTTGGGGGCGGCGGTTTTATCGGCAACTATTCGGGAACCCGGTCGACCTTTACCAACAAGAATTTGTACCTGGCACCTACCCTGTCCTGGGAACTGGATTTCTGGGGAAAGTTCAAACGGTCCACGACGGCGGCCCAGGCCCAGATCCTGGCGTCGGCCTATGGGGCCTGGGCGGTGCGCACCACCCTGATTGCCGATGTGGTCGCTGCCTATTACCAGCTTCTGGACTATCGCCAGCGGTTGGAGATGTCCAAAGAGACCCTCACCTCCCGCCAGGACGGTCTGGATATTATTACCAAACGGTTTGACAAAGGGATCATCCCGGAAATTGATGTGAACCAGGCCCAGATCCAGCTGGAAGTGGCCGCCGGTGCCGTCCCCTCCTATGAGCGGCTCATTGCCAAAACCGAGCATCGGTTGAAACTGCTCATGGGGTCTTTGCCGGGTGTGGTGCGGACGGGCATTGGCTTGGACAAGCAGCCATTGCCTCCCATGATCCCCGTGGGGATGCCTGCCTCCCTTTTGGTGCGTCGCCCTGAAATCAAAAATGCCCTGGCCCTTTTACACGCCGCCAACGAAAACATCGGCGTGGCCGTGGCCCAGCGGTTTCCGGCCATCAGTTTGACCGGTGTACTGGGGCTTGCCTCGTCCGAGGTGTCCGATATCACCAACCACGGCGGTGTATGGAATCTGAGTGGCGGCCTGCTAGGCCCTTTGTTTGATTTTAATAAAAGCAAATTCAGGGTAGAGGTCGCCAAAGAACAGACCCGTCAGGCCCTGTTCAATTACCAGGAAGTGGTGCTCACCGCCTTTAAGGAGGTGGAGGATGCCCTGGTGGAAGTGGATACCTATAGAAGGGAAAGTGACGCGTCCCAGCGCAAGGTGGCTGCGGCTGAAAATGCACATAAACTTTCGTTTGAACGGTATGACAAGGGGGTCAGTTCCTACCTTGAAGTGCTGGATTCCCAGCGCACGCTGTTTTCCGCCCAGCTGGAGTATTCCCAGAACCGTCAGCTCTATTTCAACGCCTATGTCAATCTTTATAAAGCCCTGGGCGGGGGGTGGCTCTCCAGGCGGACTGATGCAGTGGAAAACGCGGCTTTGCCCGTACAATAATTTATAATCACGGAAGACACGGAACGCACTGAAAGTTAAAGCGCATAGCGCTCATGTTCATTGCCGTGCTCTTCGGTGCTTTCCGTGGATCATTTGGGGGCAGTGGACAGGGTTTTGATTTTGTTGTAAGACAGGATGATGGACACTGAGAAATCCACATTACCTTCCTTTGAAGGCAACAAAAAGATCCAGGCGGCCCGGGCCTTTGTCAGGGAGACCCTTTGCCATATCTATCTGACCGGCAAGGCCGGCACCGGTAAAACCACATTCCTGAAATCCCTGCAGGAGTTCTGCCCCAAGCAGTTCATGGTGGCGGCCCCCACGGGCGTTGCCGCCGTAAATGCCGGTGGCGTGACCCTGCACTCCTTTTTTCAGATTCCCCTGGGGCCTTTTTTGCCGGGCCAAAGTGATCGTGCCCAGGACAACCGGCGGTTTTTCAGGTTCTCCAAGGTGAAAAAACAGATCATCAGCGGCCTTGATTTGTTGGTTATTGATGAAATCTCCATGGTGCGGGCGGACCTGCTGGACGCCCTTGATGCGGTATTGCGAAGATTGCGCCGGGATGAACGACCCTTTGGCGGGGTTCAGCTGTTGCTCATCGGCGATCTGTTCCAGTTGCCCCCGGTGACCAGATCCGATGAATGGGATCTGTTGTCCAACTATTATGCCTCCCCCTATTTTTTTTCAAGCCGGGCCTTAAGCCGTTCCGAATTGGTGACCATAGAGCTTGATACTGTTTACCGTCAAAGTGACCCTGATTTTATCCGCCTGCTCAATGCCGTACGCGAAAATCGCATGGACACCCACTGCACCGATATCCTCAACCGGCAGGTGAAACCCGATCCCCCGGAGCAGGGATATATCACCTTGACCACGCACAATCGAAAAGCCGAATCCATTAACAATCTGAAACTTGCCCGGCTCAGGGAAACCGCACATACCCTGGCTGCAAAAGTGACCGGCGATTTTCCGTCCCATGCTTTTCCCACAGGCGAACAGCTATCCCTTAAACCCGGCGCCCAGGTGATGTTTTTGCGCAATGATACCTCTCCGGATAAAAATTATTTTAACGGTACCATCGGGGAGGTCACCCATGTGGGAACCGACACCGTAACCGTGGCCTGCCGGGGAAGTGCCGGAAGATCCGCCGGGGAAAGTGGGTCGGATCAAAAGGACGGACCTGTTGTGGAAGTCAAGCCGGTGGACTGGGAGAATGTCACCTACAAGGTCAACGAAGAAGATAAAACCATCCAGCAGGAGGTGGTGGGGACATTCAAGCAGTTTCCGTTAAAACTGGCCTGGGCCGTTACCATTCACAAAAGCCAGGGGCTAACATTTGACCGGGCCATCGTGGATGCCCAGGATGCCTTTGCCCACGGTCAGGTTTATGTGGCCTTAAGCCGCTGTACCGGCCTGGACGGACTTGTACTCACCGCCCCCGTAACGCCCAACGCGTTGGGCACCGACCCGGTGGTAGTGGAGTTTATGAGCCGCACGGCGCCTCCGGACCAGGATCTTGCCGGGATTTTTAGATCCGCCCGGGCCGCCTGCCAGCAGACCCTGATCCTTAAATGCTTTGATTGTTCAAGTTTCAGGCGCCTGTTTTTTTATTTTCTGAGGCTGGTCAGGGATAACCGCAATGTGCTGCGCATCCCGGGACTTGGCGAACCGGACCAGTTGGAAGCCGGTGCCCGGGACCAGGTGTTCCAGGTGAGTGATAAATTTCAAATTCAACTGCAACAGTTGATGGCAAATGAGCCGCTGCCGGAAACAAGCACGTTGGTCCAGGATCGGGTGCAAAAGGCAAGTGCCTGGTTCGGCAACACCCTGGATCAGGTGTTTGGCCGTCTTCTGGAAAAAGGGGCGGTGGACACCGACAATGCCGCCCTGGCCAAGCAGGTGCAAAATGCCCTGGATAATTTAATGCGAGAGGTGCGTGTCAAACGGGCCGGGATTTTATCCTGTGCCGATGGCTTTTCCACCGCCGCATATCTCAGGGCCGTATCCTCCCAAGCCATGGCAGATGCGCCGGGAACCCAGTCTAAAAGGAGCGCAGCGTCATCCACGACGGACTACACCGAACTTGACATTGCCCATCCGGATATGTTCCAGGCGTTGAAAGAATGGCGGACAAGGACGGCAGCTGACCAGAATGTCAAGGCGTTCCAGGTGGCCCACCAGAAAGTGTTGGTTCAGATCGCCGTCTGCCTGCCCCGGTCGAAAAAAAGCCTGCAGGCCTTGAAAGGCGTGGGTCCGGCCACCGTGGAGAGCTATGGGGAGGAACTGCTGGCCATGGTGGATGCATATTGCACTGAAAAAAATATCCCGGGCGATGAATTCCCGCAACCGCGTCCGGCAGAACAGGTCACAAAAAGAGATCCGGGAACCGGCAGCAAAAACGCCCAAAACACAGATAAGACGTCCCCCCAGGCCAACACCCGGGACATCAGCTTGATGATGTTTAAAGACGGTCTGTCCGTGGACAAGATCGCCGAAGGGCGTGGGCTGGCCGAGACCACCATCCAGGGGCATTTGTGTTCTTTTGTGGCCAAAGGTGAATTGGCCGTGGATCAGTTGGTGGCCGACAGAGAAAAACGGGAGGCCATTGCGGCCGTCGTGGCGCCGGATAAAAATTTATCCCAGATGAAAGAGGAACTGGGCGCCGATTATGCCTACGGTGAAATCCGGGCTGTTGTGGCGCATCTGGCGTACCTTGAATCTATGAACGAATAGACTTGTTGTCGTCGGCTTGTAACCAGCGGCCCGACCGAATCAATTCGCAACAAAGGTGTGTGTCAGATACAAATTGTATTACGCCAATGGTTTTTGAATGATCGGATTGCCGGCAATGCTTGGGGGTTCGGGGATTTTTAAATTGTTCACAAATGCCAATCCTTGTTCATCAACCCCGACGGCCACTTTCAAGTCTTTTAAATGCAAGGTGAAATAGGCGAGGGGGGTATCAACGGCCACCTTTGAAGAAAGGGCAGGGTACTCTTTGATGGACCTTAGAAGATTCAGATTGAATCCAACCTGGTGTCCTTTTAAAAATCGTTCTTTGAAGCTTGGATCCAGCCAGAGAACATTCTGTTTTTCGTCATAGCTTAGCCTGCGGGTCTTGAAATATTTCGTGATAAAATAGAGTTGCATGTTTATTTGCTCCACCGTTCAATCGTTTTTAAGGTAATCTGTCATTTATCACAATTTTCAGGTTATGTCATTGTAGTGATGGTTTTATACAGGGCAAACGCATTAAAATTTTGATTTCAATCCGTAGGTTGAATTGAGGAGCGAAACCCAATACGTAAATGATGTTGGTATATTAAACAAACTGTTGATTTTTACGACCCCATCATTTTTAATTAAAAACAATGCATGACCATGCCATATATGAACGGAATTAGTTAGTCCCCAAGTATATCTGTCTGGGAAAAAATATTTCGCGCTGGATATCGCGATATTTTAGTTTTTGATCAAACGGATAATAACCGTATTTTGTAATTATCCAATCAATGATTGAAGGCAATCTTTTTTTAAAATACATTCGAAATATGCTGGATGAGCATATAGGGCCAAGGCCAAAAATAAATGAACCAAGAGATTGAAAGCTTAAAAAGAGAAAAGCGCTTAGGTCAGCACGACAGAAAAAACTTTTTTTTTAAGAAGGAAATCTTGTCTGCATGTTTCAATGTTTTTTGGCCAATGGGCCTAATTTTCAGTGTGATAAGTTGCTTTATCTATTTTACTGAAACCAATAAATTTGTAGATCGGCTTTCCATAAAAGAAAATAATCTCATTCAACTTCAACACAACACATTCAAAAATGAATTATCCGGACATATTAAAAATGCCCTGTTTCTGGCTGAGCTTATACAACTAAAAAACCAAGAATATTTAGAAGCAAAAGAATTATCCGCGTTGACCAATGCATTTGTCAAAATGATGAAAATCAATGACGTTTATGATCAGATCAGGTGGATTGACAATCAGGGCATGGAGCTTATTCGAATTGACCATTCTGAAGACGGACCGAAGATCATCCCTGTTGATCAATTGCAGGATAAATCCGGGAGGTATTATTTTAAAGAGGGCATGGCGGGGCCACGGATCTATATTTCAAAATTTGACCTGAATATCGAACATGAAATAATACAATTACCTGTAAAACCGATGATTCGTATCACGGCCATTGTTCAAGATGCTGTTGGCGGCAACGATGGATTGGTGGTTCTAAATGTAAAAGGACGCCAAATCATTGAAAAGTTTAAAGAGATTGGAAAACAAATGACGGGTTCATTGGCTCTCATAAATTCTGACGGATACTACCTGATCAGTCCGAATCCTGATGAAGAATGGGCATTTATGTATCCCAAAAAAATCAGTAAAAACCTTAAGACCATCAATCCCCATCTGTGGTCTGAGATAAAGGCTGCGGGCAGCAGACAACGCCTTACTCCCCGTTGGTTGGTGACTTACGTCACGGTGGATATGGCATCGACGACTGGTTTTGGGGCTGGTTATGGATTTCATACCGCAGAATCCTGGAAAATTGTGTCACTGATCCCACCTGAGCTTTTAATCCCTGAATGGAGAAGCTTGTTTCTTTTTGGTGTGCTGTCTATTTTGCTTATCATGGCCGGTGCGTGTTTTTATTGGGCAACAGCTAAGGTCAACAGGACTGAAGCTGAAAAAACTATCTTTGAAAATGAAGAAAAATTCCAAAGGGTCACCCAGACAATGGACGATGCGGTGATCATGATTGATGAAAATGACATTATTCAGTTCTGGAGTGATTCGGGCAACCGAATGCTGGGGTATTCTGCAAAAGAAACATTAGGTCGGCGTTTGCATGAAATTGTTTTTCAACACAGCGCCCTTGCTGATGGCCCAAAAAAAACATTGAATTTCCATAAAAAAGCCCCCAAGGACAGGAGTGCCCAGATCATGGAGGCCAATGCCGTTAGAAAAGACGGGACAGGTCTGCCGGTCGAAATCTCCATCATGCCTTTGGTGCAAAATGGAAAACAATTGGCCGTGGGTATTGTCAAAGATCTTTCAGACAAAAAGAAGGCGGAGGAGGAGAAAAAAGACCTCTTTGAATTGAGCACCACCGACGGGTTGACGGGACTTGCAAATAGACGATTTTTTGATGAAGTTTTGCAGGATGAATACACCAGGCACTCCCGGTCAGGAGGCGATTTGTCCCTTATCTTTATTGATATCGATCATTTCAAAGCTTTAAATGATACTTACGGGCATATTAACGGCGACCATTCTCTCCAGAGAGTGGCCCAGGTATTAGGCACATGTGCCCATCGTCGATCCGATCTGGTCGCTCGATACGGAGGAGAAGAATTTGCCTGTATCCTGCCTGAAACAGGTAATTATAGTGCTGTGAAGCTGGCTAAAAAGATTCAAAAAGAGATCGTTTCTTTGGCCATCCCTAATCAAGGGTCAAGCGTTGCACCGTATCTGACGGTCAGCATAGGAATTGCAACTGTTTCTTGTACCTTTGACCAATCTGCGGAATATATTCTATCCCAGGCTGATAAGCAGTTATATGCGGCGAAAGAGTCCGGCCGCAACCGGATTGAATCTGTTGATCTCACAAGTGGCCGACACCATATGGACCGTAATATTATTCAATTGGTATGGAAAGATGCCTTCTACTGCGGACATGATTTAATCGACGGTCAGCATAAGGCTTTATTCAATCATTCCAATCAGATATTCAGTGCAATTACCTCAAACCGGCCCATTTCAGAAATTCATAATCTTTTTACCGAACTTATTGAAGGACTTCGCCGGCACTTTGCGGATGAAGAAGAGGTGCTGCATACAATCGGTTATATCGCGATAGCGAAACATGCTAAGGAACATGCCAGATTACTTGCAGAGGCTGATAGGCTTTCACAATCTTTTGAAGCCTCAACTATGCACGTAGGAGAGACCTTTCAATTTTTTGTAAAAGAGATCGTTATGTTACATATGATGGGCATGGACAGGGATTTTTATCCATTCATAGGAGAAAATCCGGTTAGATGATTTACGTTCAAACACTAACTTGGTTCCGGTCTAACCCATCTGTAAATGCCCCTTGATACACGTTCCAGTTTGCCCTTTTTTGTAAGGACGGACAGGATATTTCTAACCTTTTGCGGAGCCATGTCCGATTTTTCAATCACTTCGGCAACTGTCGTGTGGCGTTTTGTCCGTCGCTTGAACAGGGTTTCAATTCCGGCGGCATTTTTGATTCTTACGGAATTGGTTTTCTTTGCAGTACCGGCGGACCGGGAGGATTTGTCCTTGACCTTTACAGCTTTTGGACGGCCTGGTTTGGCTTTCTTCGTCCTTGATTTTGCGGGGGTGTCGGATGATTTACCCGCAGGGGTGGTCACTGTCTGCGGCAAGGCTGACGATTCGTCAAGATCAATGCCAAACATATCCGACAGATTTTGACTTTTCTCATCAATAATTCTTGAGGATTTTTTTCCGGACCGGTTCAGGAGGGCTTTTTTGCTCTCTTGGACGGTTTCGGCCACCAGGTCGTTGACCTTTGCCTTTCTTAAAATAAAGAAAAGGGACGGGTCCTGGTCCAGGCGGGCACCGATCCCATACAGTACGGCTGCCACATGTTTGCACATGACAGCCCAGTCCGGGCAGGAGCAATCCAGTTCAATCTCTTTGGGAGAGGGGAAAAGGCCTGTACCTTTCCGGGTAAACAGGTCTTCAAGGGCCTTGGGGAACTTGCCGGCCATCAAATGTTTAATATCCTCCATTTTTTCCCTGCACTGGTTTTTGATGTGCTGCCATTGTTTTGGGGGGATGGGTTTGATGGTGACAGTGACCCGGTAGGGCGTGCTTGTGCTTCCCATGACCAGGCCCGTGACCTTGCCGGGCTGGATCTTAAGATCCAGAACCGCCCTGTGCCGGACATAGCTGCGGCCCCGGCCGATCCGGTTGGCATAATCGGCGTATCTTTCCAGGTTTTTGTTCCAGGCTTTGCCCCACCAGGTTTTTGCCAGGGCCTGGCCTTCAAGGACCACGGGCTGAATACCGGGATTTTTCTTTTTTAGGGCGGCAAGCTTTTTTTCAGCCTTTGCCCTTTTTTCAGCCACGCTCACGTATTTGGAATATCCGTAATACATTGTTGGATTCCTTGTGCCTTTAAATTTTTATCCGTCAACTTATTCCGGCAAGGAGAGCTGGAACAGGTCGAGCAGATCTTTATTATTCATTTCCGTGATCAGTCCTTCGGCAGAGGAGGTCACCACCTGGTCGGCCAAGGCCTGTTTTTCAGTGATCATCAAATCAATCTTTTCCTCAATGGTCCCCCGGGTGACAAATTTATGCACCAAAACTTTTTTGGTCTGCCCGATGCGAAACGCTCTGTCCGTGGCCTGGTTTTCCACGGCCGGGTTCCACCATCTGTCAAAATGAACCACATGGTTGGCCCGGGTCAGGTTCAGGCCCACGCCCCCGGCCTTTAACGACAGCACCATAAAGGGGCAATAGGCATTGTCCTGGAAGCTTTGTATCAGTTTTTTGCGTTTTGCAACAGGCACAGATCCATGGAGCACGAGTCCCGGGTGGTGGAAAATGGTTTCAAGAAAGGCCCGCAAAGGCTCAGTCATCTCCTTGAACTGGGTGAACACAAGCACCCGTTCCCGCTTTTCATAAACGGTTTCACATATACTGCCCAGGCGCATGAATTTTCCGCTGTGGGTGGACTTGAAATCCCCGGAGCCTGTGACCTGGTCCGGGTGGTTGCACAATTGTTTAAACCGAAGAAGAAAGGAGAGCACCAGCCCTTTTCGCTGGATGCCCTCTGAGGTTTCAATGGCCCGCTTCAAATCCTTGACCGTTTTTTTGTACAGCACCACCTGCTTGGCGCTTAAATCGGCAAAGACCTTCATCTCCACCTTGTCCGGCAGGTCTTTAATCACGGTTTTATCGGTTTTCAGGCGGCGCAGGATATAGGGAAAGATCATCTGCCGCAGCCTGGCATATCCATTGGGATTTTCTTTCAACGTTTTTGCAAAATCGGAAAATTCCTTTTTATTGCCTAAAAGCCCGGGATTTAAAAAATCAAACAAAGACCATAAATCCGACAGGCGGTTTTCCACAGGTGTGCCGGTCATGATGACGCGGTGGGCCGCCGGCAGGGCTTTGACGGCCCGGGTCTGCTGGGTGCCCGGGTTTTTAATGGCCTGGGCCTCGTCCAGGATCAGGCAGTGCCATGAATATCTGGTAAGCCAGTCGTATTTTTTCACCAGGGTGTAACTGGTGATGACCAGGTCCAGGCGGTTCAGCTGGGTCTTGGTGAGCTTGAATTCCTTGTTTTTTGGGCTTTTGCCGGGCTGTGGGTTCGACGATGTAAAACCGGGGTGGGCCACACAGGTTTTAAGACCGGGCAAAAACCGGTTGATTTCCGACTGCCAGTTTGAAATCAAAGAGGCTGGCACTACCAGAAGCGTTGCCGGGCGTCTGTTGTTTGACGGAAAAGTGCTCAGCCATGCCAGGATCTGTACGGTTTTTCCCAATCCCATATCATCGGCCAGGCAGGCCCCGAATCCGTAAGAGGCCAAAAAGTTCAGCCAGTCTACGCCTTTGGATTGATAGGGCCGCAATGAAGCCTTGAACCCTTTGCCCGGCACAACCGAATCAACCTGTTCCGGGTGGGTCATCTTTTCTAATACGGATGTCAGCCATGTGCCGTTGGACACACAGACATCCACCTGTTCGTCATTGCCCCGGCCCAGCAGCTTTTCCGGGGCCAACCGGGTCCGCATGGCGGTACCCAGGGTCATGCCTGAGGCTGCCAGATCCTCAATCCGGTCACAGGCTTTCAGGGCATGTTTCAGCTTTTCCGGATCCACGGCCACCCATTTGTTTTTGATAAACGCCAGGCCCTGGGTCTGTTCCAGAATGGCTTCAACCTCCTGCCTGGACAGTTCCAGATTGCCCAATCCCACTGTGATGTTGCAGTCAAGCATGGCATCCAAGCCGGCCATGGCCGGTTGTTTGTCTCCCATGGCGATGGTTACCCGGGGGGACGACGCGGCTTGTTTCCACCAGTCCGGAATCCGGCAGAGTACGCCGCAGGCCTCATAATCCGGGATCTCCTTTAAAAAGGTAAACGCCTCATCCCCGTCCCAGGCCAGGGGATGGAACAATTCGCCGGATTCAATGAGGCCCGCCACGATCCGGCTTTTTTCCGCCGCCTTGTACACCGTGGATAAAAGGGTTAAAAGCGCATCATCGTCGTGGGTTTCAATGGCATGTTTCAGGGGCAGGTGCTTGGGCTTCCCGTTGGCTCCCATGCCTGCGGAATATGTAGCCATAAAGGCAAAGGGCAGGTTTGAATTTTTATTTTCCACCAGATGGAAAAATACCCGGCCTGCCGGGTGAAGATCGGGGTTTTTCTCCCGGAAATAGTCGCTGACCCGGACCTTGAAATTTTTAATGTCACGGGAAAAGGTCTCATTGAATCCCTGCCACAACCCCTCCAGCATATCGGTGGTTACATATTCGGAGCCAGCCATCAGGGGGCAGGACAAAATAAAATCGCGGACAAGCCCCGGCGGGCTGTCGATGACAGCGTCCTGCCTCAGGGTTTCAAGTTCGGCGATTTTTAGCAACTCCCGGACAAAACAGCGGGAAAACCGCAGGAAATAGTCCAGGGATGCTGAGCAATCCAACGGTGATTGCTTAAAACCCAGGTCGTACAGCCAGTCGTCTTTTCGGGATTTTGCTATTTGGGCAATTTCCTTCAGGTGCCTTACCTGTTCCGTGGAGGCCGTGCCTTTTAGCGTCTCCCATTCAAGCACCAACGCCTGATCCGGCATGACCGAAATAACCGGTTGTTCTTTAGTTTTGTCCGTCAATGAATTTTATCTCCACCATTGTCATTCTCCGGCGCAGATATATCAAATCCTTGGATTAACAACAAGGGATACAGTGGAAAAGATAATCCCTATTAAGTTAGTCAACTTTCTGATTATATTGAGGACTTTTGCGAATCTTCTCCAATAGTGGTAGGCTGTTGTTACATTAACACTCTATGGAATTGAAGCGGATAGGATATTCGTACTTTTTGAATGTTATGTCGTTATTAAGGTGAGGAAGAAAGATAAGTGGAGGTCTTAGCTCCGCTTGTTTTTGACCACCGGCCCTTTGGGTAGATGATGTGAAGGATAGAACCCCCCTTTTTTCAAGCAAGTCATTTTCCGACAAGAATTTAGCACCTCTGGCCGAAGGTGCATTACACCCCAGATTCAGAAAGAGGCCCGCTTCTATTCTGCAATACGGAAAGCAGTTCCTGGGATTTTTGCCGAATCATCTCTTTTTGTTCCTGATCTTTTTCCTTCTGGGATACCTTTTGAAGATAAAAACCTGGGATCAACTGAGTGATCATCAGGTCCCGTTTGTCTTCAGGCAAATCCACATCGTCAACAAGAGATTCAACCATGCAAAAATAAAATGCGAGGGTGGCTATCATTTTTTCGGTTACACGCCAAGCCTTCTCTATTCGATCTTTGCACCGTTCCGGTAAAAGGTTGGTTGCCTCCCGGATTTGATCAAAACTTTTTTTCAGTTGAATACCGGCATTGACGGAATCCTGCTTTGTTCCGGTGAGAAGATCGTAGGGATGATAGGCCTTGCTGATTTGCTTTCTCGCATTTGTGACCGTTTCCAGGTTTTCCTGTGCCTGGTCCAGAGAAGCTTTTGCATCTTGCTCTTTTTCCTGGCAGCAGGCAATTTTTTTATCGAAGTCAAGAGGTCTGCCCACAGGTCGTTTTTCAAGATTTTCATACTCTTTTTTGCGTTTCATTGCATCATTAACAGCTTTTTCACTATTTTTATGGTCTTTTTCAGCTTTGCGTATTCTGGCAGACAGTGGGGCTCCAGTCCCTCTGCTGATTTCATATATCACATGAAACAAATCAGGAGAATGATGAGCGTTCAAGCCTTTGGTCACATGATGGATCAATCCCTTGCCTTCATCACTGGTGCCTTGGATAACCTTGACGCGAAGATGTGCAAGAGCACCATTCACGGCCTTGTTCCAGGTGGCCCCAGAGCGATCATTGGCATATTTTTCAAGGATAATATAGTTGGAATTCGGCTCAATACTAACAAGGCAGACTTGAGGATGAAAGGTTTCGTCTTCACAAAGGGTTATCAATTTCTCAGGCATCTGTAATGCAAGACGCGCTTGTTCCATATCACCAAATTGGCCTACCATGGTGTCCATCTGATTCGAAATCTTTTGATGGGTGTCGTAGGATGCTGCCACAAAATTTGATAATCGGGTTAAGTGTAAAAATTACTGATATTATGGATACTGGCACAACCGACCTTGGTAAATTCAAAATGAAGGCCAAGAATTAAAGTGTGTAAAAAATTTACCCCAACCGGGCTCTCAAAAAAAGAAACCAAAAGCGGATCTTCATCAATTTTATCCATGCGAGTGAGCCAATGTTGGAGAGTCGTACGGGGTACTCCGGTTTGCCTTGCAAACTCACGCTGGGTGAGTGCTTTCTTACATTCCTTGAAATCTATAATTTTCGTAGATACATCATCTCTGGACCATTTTGTTTTGGGCTTTGCATTTTGAGAATATTCAGCGTATGCAGATGTCATGTCCGGTGTCTTTATCCTTTCTGTGAATGGTTTTTGTTTGGTCACAATACCTATTCACAGACCGGGCAAATTTTATCTATATTTTTTTAAAAAACTTTCTGGGTAGACACCTCGTGGCCGATGTTATGATCAAGCCCGGAAGTTCTTTCTTTCGGGTAAGATATAACAAAGAATAAAAAAGAGATGCAAGGATCTGAAATAGGACCAAATAATTCCGGTTTAAAAAAGATCAAAGCCTGATTCAAATGTAGTAATATTACAAAAAGAACTGCCATATATAAATCCCGTGTTTCATTCGTTTCTGTGGAAAAACACTTTTGTCAGAACCCGCCTTGATTTTTAGCTATGTTCTTGCAATATTGCGCCAGATAATACTTCATTGAATACAAGCGGTACATTTGAGCAATCACAGGGTTATTTGCACACAATGACGACCACCGACTCTTTAACCGGACGAATCAGAGATTCCATAATGCATCCACCTGTCCGTCCCGGAACCGGGCAAGCTCGCAGGTGGGCTGCCTTTAACAACCTTGTCCTGCACATCCACCCCAGAAAAATTCCGGTTGAAGCTCTCCGGATTACAAGAACCTGGGGGCTTGGCGGTATATCAGCCGTTCTGTTTCTCCTGCTGGCTTTGAGTGGTGCAATGCTGATGTTTGTTTATGAACCATTCCCGGAAAAAGCGTACCAGTCAATCCTGATACTTCAGCACAAAGTCCTGTTCGGGCGGTTGCTCCGCAATATTCATTACTGGAGTGCAAACGCCCTGATCATTGTATCGTTTCTTCATTTGCTGCGTGTTTTTTTCACCGGCGGGTTTCACACCGTCAGGCGGTTAAACTGGGGCATAGGTATTTTTCTTTTCATTGGTA
The DNA here is from genome assembly GCF_963666675.1 of uncultured Desulfobacter sp. Classification (NCBI taxonomy): domain Bacteria; kingdom Pseudomonadati; phylum Thermodesulfobacteriota; class Desulfobacteria; order Desulfobacterales; family Desulfobacteraceae; genus Desulfobacter; species uncultured Desulfobacter sp. The sequence continues at coordinate 563,566 of NZ_OY762929.1, forward strand.
TTCTTCTTTCCAATTTCACAGGTTACCTGCTTCCATGGGACCAGCTTGCCTACTGGGCGGTGACTGTCTCAACAGGTATGACCCACTATATTCCTCTGGCCGGATCCCATATCCATGGATTCCTTCTCGGCGGCCATGAGACTGCGGCTGCAAACCTGCTGCTGTTTTTCACCTGTCATACCACAGTTCTTCCTGCACTGATGATCCTGCTTATGGGGTATCATTTCTGGCGTGTTCGCAAAGCTGGTGGAATAATTTTTCCTTTTGCACCTGAGGATTCAGGAAAACCCCGGATGGCTGACACCATTCCCAGTCTTGTTTTACGGGAAGGTGTTACGGCAATAATGGTTGTTGCCCTGGTTTTGCTGGTTTCCATGACCTCAGATGCGCCGCTTGGAAATATGGCAAATCCGGGCCTGAGCCCCAACCCGGCAAAAGCCCCCTGGTATTTCTTAGGATTCCAGGAGCTTTTGATGCACTTCCATCCGGTGATTGCAGTGTTTGTCATCCCAGTATTCCTGTTTTTTCTGATACTGTTCCTGCCCTATCTTAAGTATGACTCATCCCATTCCGGAGAGTGGTTCATTTCAGCCACAGGCAGGAAAACGTCAGCGTCAACAGCACTGACAGCCCTTGTTCTGGCTCCTGCTGCCGTCGTCCTTGATGAATACTTTGTCCGGTTTCAGGAATGGCTGCCCGGCGTTCCGGCAATATTTTCAGACGGATTGATACCGGTTTCAATCGTCCTGATAACCTGCATTTTGATCTATCTGTTTATCCGGAAATACATGAAAGCAGCTGTAAATGAAGCCCGGCAGGCATTGTTTGTTCTGACGGTTGTTTCATTTGTTGTTTTAACGCTTATTGGTATATGGTTCAGAGGAGAAGGAATGGGATTGTCCATCCTGAAATAATAGATTTTGATCCCAGTACAATGACTACCCAAAATATAAAAACATCAGAACATCTTTTACCGTCATCCCTATAAAACATTAATACCCCAGGGAGAGATTAATTCCAGCTATGACAATTAAATATATTAAAACGGTTGAATCTTCCTCTTCTTCCCCGCGCAGATATTTTTTAAAATCCGTCTGGGCCGCTCTGGGTGTTATTGCTGTGGGAGAATTATTCTGGGTGCTGATCGGTTTTTTCAAGTCCGGTTCAAAACCTGCTGCCGCCGTTGATAAATCATCTTTGATCAATGCCGGCAGTGTGGACCAGTATACCCCCGGTACAGTAACGGCTTTTGTCAGGGGCCGATTTTACCTTGCATGCCTTGAAGACGGAGGTTTCCTTGCTGTCTCAAGGAAATGCACCCATCTGGGATGCACCGTTCCATGGGACGATGAAAAAAAACAGTTTATCTGTCCATGCCATGCTTCGGTATTTGATATTTCAGGTAATGTCATAAGCCCCCCTGCACCGCGTCCGTTAGACATCCATCCGGTAACCATAGAAAACAGAACCATCATGGTGGACGCCGGTAAAACGATCCGAAGAAAAACCTTTGAGCCGTCCCAAGCAGCATATGATCCGGACCGGAATTCAGGTGCTGCCGGCAGGGATAGCTGATACTGTGAGTGCTGATCATGTAAATTCGTCTCCGGACCTGACACTGAACACCAATCTGAAGCATCGTTGGATGCTTGCCGGGTTGCTGTCCACCCTCGTCATTGTTCTGGCTCTGCCGGCATATTATTTAATGTCTGTCAAACCTGACCCCATGTTGCCGGACGGCTTAACCCAACCACCTTCGTTTGTCGGAAGAGATGCCTGCATCTCCTGCCATAAAACAGAATATGACCAGTGGCGAAATTCCGATCATGACAGGGCGATGGCTCCGGCCACGGTGGATACCGTCCTGGGTGATTTTAACAATGTCCTGTTTGAGCACGGGGGGGTGATCAGCCGTTTTTTCAAAAGAGATAACAACTTTTATGTCAACACCCGGGGTCCTGACGGTGAAAAAGCCGATTTTCAGATCACATATACATTCGGTGCGACCCCTCTTCAACAATACCTCGTTTCGTTTCCCGGCGGGAGGCTCCAGTGTCTGACGATTGCCTGGAATGTTGAAAAGCGCAGATGGTATGCGCTCCCGAACCATACAAATGACGACAGTGACTGGCTTCACTGGACAAATGGTGCCCAGAACTGGAACGGAATGTGTGCCGAATGCCATTCCACGCATCTTAGAAAAGGATATGATCTGACGACAGATACCTTCAATACCACCTGGTCAGAAATTGATGTGAGTTGCGAGGCATGCCATGGACCCGGGTCACACCATGTTGCCTGGGCAGAAAAACCTGACATGGCACGGGAAAAAACAGACAATTATAATCTTATTGTAAAAACCCGGGATATAACGCCTGGGGCACAGCTCGCCATTTGTGCCCGATGCCATTCCCGGAGGGCATTGTTTACAGATTTCAGCCATGATGTTGATAATATGATGGATTATATGATCCCTTCTCTTCTGACGGAAAATCTTTACTATCCTGACGGTCAGATTCTGGATGAAGTTTATGTATACGGCTCGTTTACCCAGAGCAAAATGTACCAGCGGAATGTAAAGTGCAGCGACTGCCACAATGTTCACAGCCTGAAGCTTAAAGCAAACGGCAATGCCTTATGCCTCCAGTGTCACCGTAAAGATGTTTACGATACAAAGGATCATCATTTTCACAAGCCGGAATACAAGGGGAAGCCCAGCAAGGGGGATGACTGCATCAGCTGCCATATGCCCCAGAGCCCCTATATGGGGATTGATCACAGAGCGGATCACAGCATCAGAATCCCGCGGCCCGATATCAGCCGGAAGTACCCTGTTCCCAATTCGTGCAACACCGCCGGTTGCCATGATGATAAAACCGTTAAATGGTCTGCAGAATGGACCGCCAAATGGTATGGACTCAGAGAACGGCCACACTATGTAACCGTATTTGCTTCAGCCCGAAATGGCGATCCGGAGGCACACAAGGCGTTGATTCAACTTGCAGAAGACCAGCTTCAGCCCCCTGTGGTCCGGGCCACGGCAGTTTCTCTCCTCAGGGGGTTCCCGGACGACAGTTCGTACAAGCTGCTGATATCTTCCCTGTCTGATGACCAAGCCTTGATCCGTCATACGGCAATATCAACCTTGAGCCTGTACAGCAGACCTCTGGAAACAGAAAAGATTGCGCCACTGTTGTATGACCCGGTCAAGGCCGTAAGAATGCAGGCAGCAATGAGCCTTGCCGGAGTCTGCCCTGACTCGGTTTCAGCAGCTCAAAGAATTAAACTCAAGGCCGCACTTGATGAATACAGAAACGCTATGGAATATTCTGCGGATTTCCCGGCCGGAAGATATAATCTCGGCAACCTGTACGATGCACTCAGAAACACCGGTCAGGCCATTAAGAACTATAAGGAAGCCATCCGGATTGACCGTCAGTTTATCCCGGCACTGAACAACCTGGCAATGCTCTACAACAGAACCGGAAACAATGATGAAGCCCTGAAGCTGTTTCAGGAAATTATCGAAATCCGGCCCGATCTGTTTGATGCGGCCTATTCTCTGGGACTCCTGCTTGCCGAGGAAAAACGTTACACTGAAGCCGTGATTTACCTGAAAAAAGCAGCCGGCGGTATGCCCGGACGCCCACGGGTTTACTATAATCTAGGGTTGCTGCAGCAGATGCTGAAACAGCACTCCGAAGCTGAAGCATCCCTGTTCAGGGCCCTTGAACTTGATCCGGAAAATTACGACTACCTTCTATCAGTCGCAGATTTCCTGATTCGTAGGAAACGGTATGATGAAGCAATTGAAGTTGCCCGGAAAATGTCGGAACTGTTTCCGGAGAGGACAACGGGAGTAAGGATATTAGAGTATATACACAGAGTGAAAAAGGATGAGGGATGACAGTGGAAGGATGAAAACCAGCAGCCTTTTGGGCGTCCCGAATATACGCCTCAAGATTGCATAAGAAAAATTAGGGTTCAGTGGCATTTTATGGGCTATGTTTTGTCCGCTTCAAACAGTCTTTCAACTTCCGGAGGCAGATCCGGCAGCTCAAGGGTGACGGTCCTGCCCTTATCCTTGAATTTGAGGTAATAGGCGTGCAGGCCCATGGCGCCGAACTGTTTTTGGGTTTTTAAGAATTCAAGGGCTCGGGGGGAGCCGTATCGGGGATCGCCCACGACCGGATGCCCTGCCAGTTTGGCGTGGCGCCGGATCTGGTGTTTGCGGCCGGTGAACAATTCAATGTCCAGAAGGGTATAATGGAGGGACTGGTCCTCGACCCTGTAGCGGGTCAGGGCCTTGACCCGTTTTCCCCGGCCCCGGGGCTCGGTTCTGCCGGCTGCGGATTTTGTCAGGGGGGTGTCCCAGTCTCCCTGTTCCTGATCAAAATGGCCGTGGACCAGTGCCTTGTAGCGTTTTGTCACCTTGCCTTCCGCAAAAAGGGCCGATAGATCGGTCAGGCTCTCTTTGGACGTGGCCACAAGGAGAAGCCCCGAGGTCTCCTTGTCCAGGCGGTGGACAGGCTGAAGTATCTTCGTGGTGCCGGGGCCAAGGCTTTTTTGAAGGCCCGACATGATATCCCTGCCCGGATCGTTATGGACACTGACTCCTCCGGGTTTTTCTACACAGATCCAGCCTTGTCCGTGTTCTATGATTTTAATTTTCTTTTTCATGGCAGCCCATTCTAACCCATCCCGGGCCGCGGGTCAAAAGGCAATGAAGGGCATGGGGGGCACTGGCAAATTTCAGGCGCACGTAAGTTGATTCAATGATGATCGTCGGCTGACCTGTCACCATTAAAGGAGATTGACAACAGCTAAAGCATCCCTATAGTTGGGTCTTGTTTGAACACTATTAGCAGGATGATGCAAAGATGATCGACCCAGATGCCATAGACAGCCTCAAAAAAATCGTGGGTAAGGAAAGGTGTTTCGATTCCCCCGAACAACTGGCCTGTTATTGTTATGATGCCTATTTTGAAGAGGCCATGCCCGACCTGGTTCTGTTTCCCTGTACCCGGGATGAGGTGTCCGGCATTTTAAAAATATGTGCTGCCAACAAAATTCCGGTAACCGCACGGGGGGCGGGTACGTCAGTATGCGGGGCCAGCATTCCGGCCAAGGGCGGTGTGGTCTTGTGCTTTTCGAAAATGAACCGGATTATTGAGATCAATACCAAGGACCGGTATGTGATTGTTGAACCCGGTGTTATTAATGCCGACCTTCAAAGGGCCCTGGCCCCGTTCGGTTTCTTTTATCCCCCGGACCCCGGCTCCATGGCTGTCTCCACCATAGGCGGCAATGTGGCCCAGAATGCCGGCGGCCCCAGGTGTCTTAAATATGGGGTGACGGTGGATTATGTTTTGGGCATGGAGGTGGTGCTGGCGTCGGGTAAGGTGGTGCGTTTCGGCAGCCGCAATGTCAAGGATGTCACCGGCTACCGTCTCTCCAGCCTGTTCTGTGGGTCCGAAGGTACTTTGGGCATGGTTACCTCGGTGATCCTCAAGGTTCTGCCCCAGCCCGAAAGCGTCTCCACGCTGCTTGTCACCTTTGATGATCTGGATAATACGGCAAATGCCGTGGCCGATATCATTGGTGCCGGTATCTTACCGGTGGCATTGGAGCTGATGGACAAGACCACCATTCGGACCGTTGAAGATAATGCCCATATCGGGCTGCCGGTGGATGCCGAAGGCACCTTGCTCATTGAAGTGGACGGGGTGAAAGAAGCGTGTGACAAAGAGATCAAAAAAATCGCCGAAAAGCTTGAGGCCAACGGGGCTGTGGGCATCGATATTGCCAAGACCCAAGAAGAACGTGAAAAACTCTGGGAGGCAAGGCGTTCGGTATATGGGGTGTTTGCCAAGCTTTCAGCCAGTCTCTACACCGAAGATATTGTGGTGCCCGCCGGCAAAATTCCGGAGATGACCCGAAGGATCGTGGCGATTGGCGAAAAATATAAGCTGCTTGTGGGGGTGATGGCCCATGCCGGCGACGGCAACATGCACCCGATGATTCCGGGAGATAAGGCCAATAAAGATGAGTGGGCCCGGGTGAAAAAAGCATTTGACGAGATTATGGCGGCAGCCGCCTCCCTGAACGGTTCCCTGTCCGGTGAGCACGGCATCGGCCTTGCCAAGACCGAATATCTGCCCTTGGTTATGGATGAAGATACCATTGAGTTCATGGGGGTCATTAAAAAAGCAGTGGATCCGGACGGTATCCTGAATCCCGGGAAGTTTGTGTAACATGGCTGATTCTTCATATGGACAAAATTGCAACCGGTGCGGGTTCTGCCTGTCTGTGTGCCCGACATACCAGGCCCAGGGCACCGAGGATGCGTCCCCCAGGGCCCGGATACAGCTCATTGATTTTTTTGCGGACCATAAGGTTGACTCTTCTGAAAAGCTCCAGGAGATCATATCCAAATGTTTGATGTGCGGCAGTTGCGCAAATATCTGCCCTTCGGGCATCAACCATCCCGAACGTTATGTGCGCATGCGCGAACAGATGATCCGGGACCACGGCGATCGACCCGAGATCAAGAGCCTGGTCTATCTTCTGGCAAAGGAGTCCCGAATCCGGATGGCGGCCGGTGCGGCCAAGATGGCCCAGAAGATTGTACCCAAGGTGTTTGCCCAAAAATACAAACTGGGCAACATTGCCTTAAAACAGTTTCCTGTATTGAATAAAGAACCGTTCAGGTCCGCTGCACGGACACAGATGGGAAAAAGGTCCGAGCAGACGTCCAACGCAGTGTCGGATCTGAAATATGGCCGGGTGGTCTATTTTACAGGCTGTGCCACCAACTATCTTTTTGATGATACCGGGTTTGCCGTCCTGGATATTTTGGCGCACATGGGACTTGAGGTGATTATTCCCGGGTCACAGACCTGCTGCGGCATCCCCATGCTTTATCACGGCGGCCGGGAAAAGATGGAAAAAAATATCACCGCCAATCTGGCCTGTTTGGATGTCCCGGGAATTGATGCCGTCATCGTGGACTGCCCCACCTGCGGTTCCGCCTTGAAAAATGAGTACCCCGGGCTTGCAAAGGCGTTCGGTCTGGACCAGGATCGGGCGAATCGTGTGGCGGCAAACGTGGTGGATATCAGCACCTTTATCATGGCCCATGCCGGGCCTGACGACTTTGCACAAACCGGTGAGGCGGTGCGCGTCACCTATCACCAGCCCTGCCATCTGCGAAATCATATGCCTACCCCGGCAAGCGCCCAGGCGCTTTTGAATGTACTCAAGGGTGTTGAATATACCCCGGCGCCGGATATGGATGCCTGCTGTGGCGGTGGCGGTACGTTTTTCTACGAATACCCGGATGTGTCAAAGGGCATAGCAGCCAAAAAGGTGGCCAATGCCAAAGCCACAGGGGCGGATCTTTGGGTGACCGATTGTCCGGTATGCCGGATCAACCTGGGCGGCTATCTTGATGAACCTGCGGGTCTGACCGTGATCAACCCGGCGCGTCTTGCCGCCCAATCCTTGACAAATTCAAAGGGTCCAACGGATAATTCATAAATTTTAGCCAATTGGCCTTGCAGGCATCATCGTTTCCCTCTCTGTTCCCTGTTGATTCCTGCAAGGTAGATTTTCGTTAAACGGTTTTATTCCTAAATTATAATGTGTTAGGTATTAGGATATACTCCATTACACCGTTTATTCTGTCCGGTGTTCATTGTTATTTCTTTTTTTTTTGAAAATTGATCCAGATCAAGGTTTTTGTGCTGTTTAAATCGTAAATTGTACCTGCGAGATAAGACGTAATTAAGCACTTAATTAATATAAAAAGGAGACCTTTGCATGTTTTGTTTTCAATGTCAGGAAACCGCGAAAAACCAGGGATGCACCATTAATGGGATGTGTGGGAAAAAAGGCAGTACGGCAAATCTTCAGGATCTGTTGATCTATAATTTAAAAGGGATCGCCGTTCTTGCGCAAGCTGCAAAAGAGGCTGGTATGGATGTCCCTGCGGCCAATGGTCAATTTATCGCCGAAGGGTTGTTTACGACCATTACAAATGTCAACTTTAATGATGAAAACCTTATTGCCTGGATTACCCGTGCCCAGGCAGTTAAAAAGAGACTGTTTGATAGCGTTAAAGATACGGTGGGATCGGATCTTCACGATTGTACGACCTGGTTTTCAGATGATACGTCGGTATTTGCCGCCAAAGCCGAAGCCGTTGGCGTTCTTTCAACCGAAAATGAAGATGTCCGATCTCTTCGCGAGCTTCTGGTCATAGGCCTGAAAGGGATCTGTGCCTATGCGGAGCATGCTGCTGTGCTTGGTGTCACCAAAGATGAGATCTGGGATTTTCTGTATGAGGCGTTAACCTCGACCACCCGGGACATGGGTGTTGATCAGATGGTCGCCATGGTCATGAAAGCCGGTGAAATCGCCGTGACCACAATGGCGGCGCTGGACCAGGCCAATACCCAGGCCTACGGCAATCCTGAGATCACGCAAGTCAATATCGGTGTGGGGACAAACCCCGGTATTTTGATTTCCGGCCACGACCTGAAAGATATGGAAGAGCTGCTGGAACAGACCAAAGGGACGGGCGTTGATGTCTACACCCACGGCGAAATGCTGCCGGCCAATTATTATCCTGCATTTAAAAAATACGATCACCTAAAAGGCAATTACGGTGGTTCCTGGTGGCATCAGAATGAGGATTTTGAAACCTTTAACGGACCTATTTTGATGACCACCAACTGCATTATTCCCATTAAAAAGAAAAACACCTACCAGGACAGACTTTATACCACCGGCGTTGTCTCCTATCCGGACACCACCCATATTCCGGACAGAGCAGACGGCGGTGCCAAGGATTTTTCAAAGATTGTGGCACTTGCAAAGACCTGTCCGGCACCGACCGAAATAGAGACAGGTACAATCGTTGGCGGATTTGCACACAATCAGGTCCTGGCTATGGCCGATAAAGTTGTGGAAGCTGTTAAATCCGGTGCGATTAAACATTTTATCGTCATGGCCGGGTGCGACGGGCGCAACAAAGACAGGGACTATTTTACCCAGGTGGCTGAAAAATTACCCAAAGACACCGTGATTCTCACCGCCGGATGTGCCAAATACAGGTACAATAAACTCGATCTGGGCGATATCGGCGGAATTCCAAGGGTGCTGGACGCAGGACAGTGCAATGACTGTTACTCCCTGGCTGTGATTGCCATGAAGCTGCGGGATGCATTTGGGCTGGATCACATTAATGACCTGCCGCTCTCCTTTGATATCGGCTGGTATGAACAAAAGGCCGTGGCGGTTCTGCTGGCGTTGCTGCACCTGGGGGTTAAGGGCATTCGGTTGGGGCCCACCCTGCCTGCTTTTGTTTCGCCCACGGTGTTGAATGTATTGGTAGAAAATTTCGATATCAAACCTATAGGTGATGTTGACGAAGATATCCAAGCCATGATGTCAGGCAAATAGTAAACGAGTAAGTTCAAATAGAAAAGCAACCGTCAAAATGATTCTTGACGGCTGCTTTTCCAGCTTTCCACGGTCACCGGCATTTTTCCTATGTGACACTCAATACATTGCCGTGCTTCTTTGGTAAGGCCCAGGGTCGGAATAAAATCTTCCAAAATATGGCGCCGAATTTTTGAGCCTTATTCAAGGCGCTCACTTGGGAGCATATTGAAATATGTGCCTAAGGGAGCAACAAAGAAGAAGGCCAAAAAGGCAAGCAATATGGGAGAATTTATTTTGATCATGGGCCTAAAACCCCGGTTAATATTGATCTCCTTTGGGAGATTGGGATACGCCGCTGCCCAGACCTGAACGGCCAAAGCCGTGCACATCATGGCACCGGTCAGTAATCCGATCCTGCCGAACGTCTTTTTCATACCATCCTCCTTACTATGGGTTCTCTTTGTGTGAATTTATTTTGACTATTATTTCAGTATCATAAACAGCTGTATGCTGTTCAACGAACAATATATTTATTTTTGAGGTATTACGTGCCTGAATTGGGGGCGAGCGGTTTTTTTTGATATTGACTCATAATAAGGCCTTGTAAGGAAACACAAATTTAATCTGGTGAGGGTTTTGGAATTAAAATTTTTATAATATAGTTGATCTGGCTATGGCCCGGGGCTGTCCCAGACCGCTATATCTTTATTAAATTGGAGACATTGATAATGAGAAAATTTTTTGAGGGCTCTTTGAAGTTAACATGGTGTGTGGTGTTCGTCGCTGTGTGCTGCTGTGCAGTTCCCATGGCAGCCAAGGCTGCCGGGTCTGCTGATCGGGATGCGCAGACCGATGGAATTCAATATGAAAATCTCATCGAAGACGAGGCTGTCCAGGCACTTTATACCATGAGCAGCTACCTTCGGATCTTGAAGGTTTTTGAAATGAAATCCACCTTTTTTCAGGATGAGGTGCTGGTCACAGGCCAGAAGGTGCTGATCAGCGGGGAAAGCACAACATTGATTCGGCTGCCGGACAAATATTTGGCCAAAGTAAAAATAGATGAGAGAAAAAAGGATTTCGAGGTTTATTTCGACGGCCGCAATTTTACATTGTACGGTAAGAATCATCAGTTCTACGTAACCTCTCCAGCCCCCGGTACGGTGCGGGATCTGGTATTTAAGACCTTTGCGGAAAAAGGCATTGAACTGCCGCTGCAGGATATTTTTCTTTGGGGAACAAGCCCTGCCGATAAAGAGGCTTTGGAATCCGCCTTTAGTGTCGGCACCACGACCATGGACGGCAAGCCTTGCACCCATTATGCTTACAGCCAGGACGGTGTGGACTGGCAGGTGTGGATTGCAGATGGTGAGGCGCCTTTGCCCCTGCAGGTGGTGATCACAACCACCAGCGATACGTCACAGCCCCAGTATACTGCCCGCCTCAGCTGGGATTTGAATCCATCTGCTTCAGATGATCTGTTCGTATTCACGCCCCCCAAAGGGGCACGTGCCATTGAATTTATGCCTGCTGAAAACGCAGATGCCCGGGAATAAAGGAGTATAACATGAAATACAGTGTTGTCTTTTCTAATGCAGTTACATTTTTACTGGTGGTCGCTCTTGTTTTTGGTGCCGATTTTATTGTCCCCAATTTGGCCCAGGCAGGACCTCCCGCGCGGGGGAAGGCGCGTATGTCCATTCATGGCGGCGACAAGCATAAGGGCGGCCATGGCGGCGGTGGTAACCACAATACCAATATAAATGTGAATGTGAACAATCATGGCGGTGGACATCATGATGATCACCACCACCACCACCACCATGATAATGTCATTGGGGGTGTCGTGGCCGGGGCAATTACCGGTCTTGCCATTGGTGCCATTGTGACCGCAGCCTCCATGCCCAGCGGATGTACAGATCTCGTTATTGGTGGTGTCCCTTACCGCCAGTGTGGTTCCGCCTGGTATCAGCCATATTATCAGGGGACGACAGTGCAGTACATCGTTGTAAATCCTCCCAGATAAAGGGATTGGTTCTAACGTCGGCCTCCTGTCGGGGCAGGCCACCGAGCCTGCCCTCACGCGGTCAACCACAGGGGGATTGCCCCTGCTGATAAAAAGAATCAGGCAAAGCGTTAACAATTCATTGTTACAGGCGTATGATATGGGGTGCCTGGCCGACATGTTCCAGAAATTTAACCAGGTCGTCGGCGGTAATGGTGGTGGCGGTGTTGGTCAGGGGATGGAAATTGAGCAGATTGTTTTCCATCAGTTCTTCGTCCAGTACAATTTTCACCTCGTGGTCGCCGATGTTCACGGCGGCAAAGGGGGTGACGGAACCGGGGATCACGCCTAAAACATCCATGAGCAGGTCCGGTTTGCCAAAGGACATGTTGCCGGCCCCGATCCGTTTACCCACATCCTTGATTTTGATGGGTTTGTCCGCCAGGGTGACCACCAGAAACAGCCTCTTTTTTTTATCCTTGAAAAACAGATTTTTGGAGTGGGCACCTTTGATGCCCTCGCTGTGGCGGGCTGCTTCTTCAACCGTGAACACGGCAGGGTGTTCATGGTTGGTATATTTGATGTTCAGCTCGTCCAGAATGTTAAGCAGTTCTTCCTGGGTCTGCAGCATGGGGCTTCCTTTCTTGGGTTACGAGATGTAATTAACATAAATCAGTCTGACAATGGTTAAAAAGACCATGGTCAGAAAAATGGGTCGGATAAAGGGCGCGCCGCGTTTGATGGCCAGCCCGGAGCCGACATTGGCTCCGATAATCTGGCCCGCCGCCATAATCAGCCCTGCGGTGTACAATACATTGCCCCCGGCGATAAACAGGACCAATGCCGTGATATTGGATACAAAATTCATGACCCGGGTGGTGCCGGTGGCCTGTGTCATGTCCATACCCATGAAAATGAGCAGGGCCCCGGTCCAGAACGCGCCGGTGCCGGGTCCGAAAAATCCGTCATAAAAGCCCAGTCCAAAGCCGAAAAGTAGAAAGAAGGCGTTTTTCTGCATTCTGGCCCTTGTTTGGACAACGCCCAGATCCTTGGCCATGAGGGTATAGAAAAAGACACACAGCAGCATATAGGGCACCAGGTGCTTGATAAATTCCGCATGGATCTGCTGGATGGCCCAGGCCCCTGTGGCCGCACCGATAAAGGTGAATGCGATGCCCGGTAGATTTTCGGACAGCTTTACCTTGCCCTTGCGGATGAAGTTGGCCGCTGCCGATAATGTGCCGAAACTGCCCTGGAATTTGTTGGTACCCAGGGCCAGCTGGGGCGGCAGTCCCACGGACAGGAGTGCGGGCAGGGCAATCAGCCCGCCACCGCCGGCAATGGCGTCCACAAATCCTGCCAGCAGGCCTGAAATAAATAAAATTGAATAGGAAGAGAGGGTAAGTTCCATGGTGTGTTCGTGTTCCTGTCAATTAAAAAGTATGGGCCGGCCTGTTTGCAATCCCGCTAAAAAGGCGTATAAACACCACCAATGCGATTAACTTAAGGCAGCGGTGCGTCATGGAGATTATTTCAACAATCATCCCCATATTCATTATTATTTTTCTGGGAATATTTGCCCGGCATAAGGGGTTTTTATCCCAGGATTTTTTACACCAGGCCAATCGCCTTGTCTACCACATTGCCATCCCGGCCATGATTTTCAGCGCCATTGCCAAGTCTTCTTTAAAAACCCAGTTTCATCCAGGGGTCATCCTGGTCACCCTTGCCGCCGTGTGTCTCATTGTCCCGGCTGCCTGGCTTTTGGGACGTGTGGTAAAGATTTCACCATCATCAAAAGGGTCCTTTATCCACTGTGCCTTCCATGGCAATCTGGGGTACATCGGCCTTGCGGTGGCCTTTTACTATCTGGGGCACGAAGGCCTTGTCAAGGCGGCCATTATAGCAGGTTTTGTGATGATCCTTCAAAATGTTCTGGCTGTGGCGGTGCTTCAATTTTACAGTCGGGATGCCGGCAGCCGTACAAGCCTGACCGCCACCTTGGGGTCAGCCATGACCAATCCGGTGATCCTGTCTGCTTTGGCAGGCATTGCGTATTCCCTTTCGGGGATGCCATTGCCGGTGATCCTGGACCGCGCCTTGACCATTCTTAAGGGGATGGCGCTGCCCATGGCACTGCTGGTGATCGGGGCTTCTCTCTCTTTTGAAAAGATCAGACTGGTTTTCTCTTCGGTGGTGATGACGTCGGTGTTAAAACTTCTGGTGATGCCTGCCATGGGCTTTATTTTGTTTAAGCTGTTCGGGATCAGTGCCTCGGATTTTATTCCGGGCCTGATTATTCTTGCGGCACCTTCGGCGACCCTGGTTTTTATCATGGCAGAACAAATCGGCGGTGATCCGGATCTTGCCGTGGCGGCCATCTCTATCTCCACTCTTGTGTCCGGGCTTACTTACGGCATCTGGCTGAGCGTGGTGTAGCCATAACCTTCACCTGCCGATGGGCTTTTCATATGTATCCTTCGGCTTTGAAATATTGTGTGTTGTTGTTTGCCATTTGAGACGATTTCGCGTATAAGGAAGCTATACGCTGTCTCTATATATTTGTGATTTATCATTGTTTGATGCAATATGTATTCCTAAGATAAATTAATTGAATCTACATATGGTTTTAGACTATTCGGATAGACACCTTGTGGCTGTTGTTCCGATTAAGTGCTGATTTTTATAGTACCCTTCCTGCTCCGGTTGAAATTTGCAAAAAAATTTTCCAAGCCCTTGCGATGTATGGCCGTATCGCACAGTGCTGGATAAGTTATAGTATACGCGCTCTCCTTTTCTGACCGTCCGTCCAAAGAGCGATTATTTAAAAAGCTGTGTTTTCCGGTTTTCCCATGGGGATATTTAACGCCTTTCATGGCCCAATACCCCCCAACCCTAAAATATAAATATATGGGAGTTATGTATGAAACAAAAAATAGACCTCCTACTTTTAACTTTTATGGTGATATGTTTACCGGCGATTAATGCAGCCGCAACACCTGTAGTCCTTTCTGATATACCGGCATACAACTGGTACCATGGTTGCGGGCCGACTGCTGCGGCGTCAATTTTGGGGTACTATGACCTTAATGGATACGATTTCTTATTTGACGTCAGCGGATGGGATGACGTGAAGCTCACATCCAATGTAAAAGATGAAATCTCAAGCCCGGCGCATAATGCAAAGTACAATCCCCATCCGGACGCAGCTGGTCCTGATCCGCCGGATACAAGTATTGCCGATTTTTTTCATACCTCTGAAGACCAACCCTATGGCTGGAGTTATCTTCGCGACGCCGATGATGCATTTAGAGAGTATGCAAGTTACCGGGGATATGATGATTGGGCGTCATGGAATGAAAGTTTAAGAAGCGGAAACTTTACTTGGGATGATCTCACCAATGAAATTGACAATGGCCGCCCTATAATGTTCTTAATTGATACGGATGGTAATGGGGGAACAGATCACTTTGTTCCGGTTTTTGGTTATGATGATCAGACCAAGGAATATGCATGCTACACCACTTGGTCGGAGGATGAAAATATCAGTTGGCGATTATTTCGGGGCCTGGGAGATCCTTGGGGGATAGGATATGCTACGTTTGTCGTACCCGGCACCCCTGATACTGTACCTGAACCTGCCACCATACTGTTTTTTAGTATGGGGTTAATTGGGATTGCCTGGATTGATCGAAAAAAAAGAGATTGGTGCTGACGTCGGCCGCTGTCGGGGCTGGTCCCCGTGCCTGCCCTAAAGAGAAATGCCCCTACAAAAAATGGCCGACAATAAAATCAAGTCCCAAAAAAGCATAGGGCTCAGGGGGCGGTGTCTGATAAGTTTTGTCCGGGGGAAAATGACGTGGCGTTTCCCGCCGCCTACCGGTGAAATTCCCCCTGAAGGGATAATTTACCCAATATGCCTATGTTTAAGAGTTATACTTTCAGTTCTTCGGGGATGATACACACCGGGATGGGTTCCATTTTGTGCCGGTTGGCCCGGTTGAATTTTCTGTAGACCTCCAGGACGCTTTTTTGATGCTCTGTTATTTCCTGCGCTTGATCTCCGGCTTCATAAGCCATGGCCCATTCCAGCTCTTCATAGGATGCACCGATCTGGCTTTCGTCCGTGCGGTTATCTTCCCAGAGTCCGTCGGTGGGTTGGGCGGATAAAATATCCTGACTGACTCCCAGATAGCGGCCCAGGGCATAGACTTGAGTTTTCATCAGGTCTGCAATGGGAGAAAGATCCACACCGCCGTCCCCGTATTTAGTGTAGAACCCCACGCCGAAATCTTCAACCTTGTTGCCGGTGCCGGCCACGAGCATGCGGTGGTGGGACGCAAATGAATATAAGGTGATCATACGCAACCTGGACCGGGTGTTGGCCATGGTCAAGCCGTCCTGGATGTCATCAGGCAATGTGGTTTTGACCTGTTCAAACACCGGGGTCAGATTAACATCATGCCCTGTAACATTGTCATAGGTTTTGGACAGCCAGGCAATGTGTTCGCCGGATCTGGAGACCTGGTCCGGGGCCTGGTGGATGGGCATGTTCACGGCGATTACAGGGTAGCCGGTCCTTGCACATAAAGTCGATGTGACAGCGGAATCAATTCCACCGGATACGCCGACGGTGAATCCTTTTAATCCGGATTCCTCGACATAGGTTTTCAGCCAGTTGATGATATGGGCGGCCGTTTTTTCTGCGTTCATACTCTTTCCTTGCATGGATATGGTGCTTGGGGTTGCAAATCCCGGCCTGCAAACTGCCGGGTATATTCGTACAAAATAATGGAAGCTGCGACACTGACATTCAGACTTTGACAGCGTCCGTACTGGGGAATGGTCAGGCGCTCTACTTGGGGGAACAGATCCGGTTCAAAGCTGATCCCAAACTCCTCGTGGCCAAATACAAACGCACTTTTTTCCGGCAGGTCCACATCCATCACCGGCTCTCCCTGGCCCGGCTCAAGTATAAAAGGGATATATCCCCTTTCAAGAAGTTCCGCGTAACAGGATATGAACCGGCTGTGGAATTTTGCCGGTACGTGTTTGAACGCGCCTCTGGCCGGTGCCGGATCAAAGAAATCGGTGCCGATCAGATGCACCTCATGGCAGCCGAAGGCTTCGGCGCTTCGAAATATTTTGCCGATGTTAAAGGTGGGTTTCAGCCCGTCCAGGACAATGATACATTGATGAATTCCCGGCGCAGCAAGACGGTTTTTATTCCGGTGGCGGCGGAATTGACGCCTTGCTTCTTCCTTTGCCTCCTTGATGATCATTCGTGCTTTGTATGAGCCCATGACTCTTTTTCCCAGTTAAGTTCCAACTATTTTGTATACACCGTTAGCGCATGAATTGCAAAATTGTTTGATTGTGTTTTTCTTGAATTTTTAATACAGCCATGGTCAGTCGGGAGGCGCAGATCAATTCTCCGTTATCGTTTTTGATGTCAATATCCCATACCTGGGTGGTTCTGCCCAGATGCAGGGGCGTGGTTCTCCCCGTGACCCGGCCCTGGGATATGCTTTTGATGTGATTGGCTTTGATCTCAAGGCCCACGGCGTAAAATCCCTGCCCAAGGACCATCTGGGACGCACAGCTGCCAAGGGTTTCAGCCAGGACCACCGAGGCCCCGCCGTGGAGGATACCCATGGGTTGATGGGTGCGGCTGTCCACGGGCATGGATGCGGTCAAAAAATTGTCCCCTTTTTCTTCAAAGGTAATATCCAGATGACCAAGCATTGTGTCGGCCTTAAACCGGTTCATATCATCAACAGTGAACTCTTTTTTCCAGATCATGTTTTGTCCTTAATTTTTTATCTTGACGTGGGCCTAGCTGCTTTATGAACGATAATTTGCTTTGTTCTTGTCATTTTTTGCTTGCGCAGATTGCGTTACTACATATTGGATTTGAATGAACTTTGCAATAACACACGGTTGTGTATTTTCAAATGACTTTGAATGAGGTATGGTTCCATATTTGAAGGCATTTGGGATAGAACATTCTTTTTTTCATCGTTAGATGTTTAAGATAAAGCAATATCAGCGTTGTTATTTTATCTTGTTCCCCGATGCCGTCCTGACACCTCCATGACAAAATAACGATCAAAAATGTTCAACAATTTAAATAAAATAAAGGAGATCTATTATGCCAATCGTTAATTATGACCAATATTGCCGGATGCTGGATAACGCCAAACAGAACAAGTTTGCTTACCCGGCCATTAATACCACCTCCAGCGAAACCATTAATGCCGCACTTCTGGCATTCAAAGAGGCGAACAGCGACGGCATTATCCAGGTCTCCACCGGCGGCGGCAGTTTTGCCTCGGGCCTGGGGGTGGGCGAATCGTATAAAGGCGCCATTGCCCTGGCTGAGTTTGCCCATGCCATGGCCGCTTATTATGATGTTAATATTGCCCTGCATACGGATCATTGTCACCCGGAATATGTGGACTCTTTTTTAATGCCCCTGATCCAAGAGACTGCAAAGCGCCGTGCCAAGGGGCTGCCCAATCTGTTCAGTTCCCATATGTACGACGGGTCGGCCCTGCCCATGGATGAAAATATCCAGGCATCGAAAAAGATTATGGAAACCTGCGTGGCCAACGACCTGATCCTGGAGATTGAAACCGGCGTGGTGGGCGGCGAAGAGGACGGCCATGATACGTCGGGCGTGGCAAAGGAGAAATTGTATACAACCCCCGAAGACATGGTGCTGGCCGCCAGGGAACTGGGATCCATGGGACGGTTTCTTTTAGCCGCCACCTTTGGTAATGTGCACGGGGTGTATAAGCCGGGCAATGTGAAGCTTAAACCCACCATTCTAAAAGACGGCCAGGAGGCTGTGGCCAAGGCCCTTGGCGCGGACACCCGGCTGGACCTGGTGTTCCATGGCGGCTCCGGCTCTGAATTGAAGGATATCCACGAGGCCCTTGATTACGGCGTGGTTAAAATGAATGTGGACACAGACACCCAGTACGCCTACACCCGGCCCGTGGCAGACCATATGATGAAAAATTATGATGGTGTGCTTAAGATCGAAGGCGAGGTGGGCAACAAAAAGGTATATGATCCGCGTTCCTGGGGGAAAAAAGCCGAGCGCAGCATGGCGGACCGGATCATGCAGGCCTGCCGGGATTTAAGATCCGAGGGCACCTCCCTTGGAAAAAACATCTAAAGGAGAAAAATGTGGAAAGGCTGTTCCTGTTCGTTTTTGCCCTGTTTCTCTTTGTAATACAGCCGGTCCAGGCCGCAACCCCGAAAGATACCCTTGTCATGGCCTTTAATATTGATGAGATCATCTCCCTGGACCCGGCTGAAATTTTTGAATTTGCCAGTGCCGAATACGCCGCCAACGCATACGACCGCCTGATTAACTATAATGTTGATAATGTCAGTGAAATCTATCCGGGTATTGCCCAAAGCTGGGAAATTTCCGATGACGGCTTGACATACACATTTGAAATTCGAAAAGGTGTCTCTTTTGCCTCGGGCAACCCGCTCACGGCAGACGATGTGGTCTTTTCCCTTCGTCGTGTCGTCCTGCTGAACAAGTCGCCGGCCTTTATTTTGACCCGGTTTGGATTTACCCCAAAAAACGTGGGCCGGACCATCACAAAGCTGGGGGACTATACGGTGAAAATCGTTGTGGATCAGGCCTATGCCCCCACCTTTTTCCTCTATTGCCTGACCTCAACAGTCGGGTCTGTTGTGGATAAAAAGGAGGTCATGGCCCATGAAAAGAACGGGGATCTTGGCTATGGGTGGCTTAAAACCGGGTATGCCGGTTCCGGGCCCTTTCGGTTAAGGGCCTGGAAGGCATCGGAAATCATGCTGCTGGATGCCAATAAAGAGTATTGGGCAGGTGCGCCCCAATTAAGACGGGTCGTTATCCGGCATATTGCCGGACCTGCCGCCCAGCGCATGCTCGTTGAAAAGGGCGACATTGACATGGCAAGGAACCTGACGGCCGATGACGTGAAAAGCCTGGAAAAAAACAGTGATATCAAAATCCGGAAACGGGCCAAAGGCAGGGTGTATTACCTGGGGCTGAACCAGAAAAACAAGTACCTCAAGATTCCAGAGGTGCGCCAGGCACTCAAGTATCTGGTGGATTACAAAGGTATGGAACACACCTTTCTCAACGGCAAGGCGACCCTGCACCAGGCCTTTTTGCCCCAGGGCTTTTTGGGTGCCCTGGAAGGGACGCCTTTTTCCCTGGACGTTGAACGCGCAAAGGCGCTGTTGAAAAAGGCCGGTCTGGAAAACGGCTTTGCCGTTACCATGGACGTAAGGAGCGCCGAACCGGTTAACTCCATGGCCCTGTCCATTCAATCCACCTTTGCCAAAGCCGGTATAAAACTTGAGATCATTCCCGGCGACGGCAAACAGACCCTGACCAAATACCGCGCCCGAAAGCACGACATCTATATCGGAGACTGGGGGCCGGATTACATGGATCCGCACACCAACGCAGATACCTTTGCCCGCAATCCGGACAACTCGGATGACGCAGCATTCAAACCGTTGGCCTGGAGAAATGCCTGGGATATCCCGGAGATGACTAAAAAGACCGATGCTGCGGTGCTGGAAAAAGATACGGCAAAACGCGCCCGGATGTACGAGGAACTCCAGCGTGAACACCAGCAGACCTCTCCTTTTGTCATCATGTTCCAGGACATTGAGGTGGTGGCTGAACCGGCCAATGTCAAAAATTTTATTCTGGGGCCGACCTTTGACAGCAACTTTTACCGGTACACAACCAAGTGAGCGCCGCGGGCGTTGAACAAGGGCGAGAGTGGGCAATACGCTGAAGCAGATATTGCGGATACTGGTGATGGTGGCAACCACCTTTTTAGGGCTTTTGCTGATCACCTTTCTCATCGGCCGGGTGGTTCCCATTGATCCGGTTCTGGCCGTGGTCGGAGACAAAGCCTCCCCTGAGGTTTACGAAAAGGCGCGCATGGCCATGGGGCTGGATCTGCCGTTGTGGAAGCAATTTTTACTCTATATCGGCAATATACTGAAAGGTAATTTCGGCACCTCGGTGCTGACGGCCAACCCTGTGACCGAGGATCTTTTAAGGGTGTTTCCGGCCACCTTTGAACTGGCTGTTACGGCCACGGTCATCGGCATTGTATTGGGCATTCCCCTGGGCATTTTTTCGGCGGTTAAACAGGGCAGTTTCTGGGACCATCTCACCCGTGTCATCGGCCTGTTCGGTCACTCCCTTCCCATTTTCTGGCTGGGGCTGATGGGATTGATGCTGTTCTACGTCCGGCTGGACCTGCTGCCGGGCCCCGGTCGTGTGGACATCTTCTATGAGGGCATTGTGACGCCGGTCACAGGCTTTTTAACCCTGGACAGTATTATCGCCGGGGAGTGGGACATTTTTAGAAACGCCGTGTATCATTTAATTCTTCCGGCATCCCTTCTTGGATATTATTCCATGGCATATCTGTTGAGAATGACCCGCTCCTTCATGATCGAGCAGCTTGGCCAGGAGTATATTCTCACCGCCCGGGTCAAAGGCGTCAGCGAGTGGAAGGTCGTCTGGGGACATGCCTTGGGCAACTGTGCCATTCCATTGATTACCGTCATCGCCTTAAGTTTCGGCACCCTGCTTGAAGGGTCGGTGTTGACGGAAACCGTTTTTTCCTGGCCCGGCCTGGGCCTGTATCTGACCAACTCCCTGCTCAACGCCGACATGAATGCGGTGCTGGGCAGTACCATTGTTGTGGGGGCTATATTTTTGGGGGTGAACCTGTTCTCGGACTTTTTATACAAAGTGATGGACCCCAGGGCCCGTTAATTTGCATTGATGATATTCACACCATGATAAACAACACATTAAGCCCAGGCCCCATGAAACAATGGCTTCTAGCCGATACGCCGAAATCGGCGTTCCAGGCCAGGGCCGGCAGGGCCTATCTGGGTCTTCTGTCATTCATGAAAAACCGCCTGGCAGTGCTGGGGCTGATTATTATTGTGGCCCTGATCGTCATTGCAGCCCTTGCACCTGTCATCGCCACCCATGATGCGCTGGAAACAAACATCGCCAACCGTCTCCAGCCATTGTCCTGGAATCACTATTTCGGCACCGACGAGATGGGGCGTGATATCTTTTCCCGGGTGGTCTGGGGGGCGCGGCTGACCCTTTACGTCATTGGCCTTGTGGCTGTTATTGCAGCACCGGTGGGAATCCTGGTGGGCACGGTTTCAGGATATCTGGGCGGGATCATTGATACGGTGCTCATGCGCATCACAGACATTTTCCTGGCCTTTCCCAAGCTTATTTTGGCCCTGGCCTTTGTTTCCGCCCTGGGGCCGGGCATTGAAAACGCCATTATTGCCATCTCCATTACCTCCTGGCCGCCCTACGCCAGGATTGCCCGGGCAGAGACCCTTACCATCAGAAATGCCGATTTTATTAAAGCCGCCAGGTTACAGGGCGCAAGTGCCCTGAGGATCATTGTCGGCCATATCATGCCCCTTTGCCTGCCGTCCCTGATTATCCGGGTTACCCTGGACATGGCGGGAATCATCCTCACGGCCGCGGGCCTGGGCTTTCTGGGTCTGGGGGCCCAGCCCCCCGCTCCGGAGTGGGGGGCCATGACCGCCGGCGGCAGAATCTATATCATTGACCATTGGTGGGTGATCACCATGCCCGGGACGGCCATCTTTATTGTCAGTCTTGCGTTCAATCTTCTGGGGGACGGGCTTCGTGAAGTGCTTGACCCAAGGAGTGACCGGTGATGATTGAAAAGGCTCCGTTGCTGACCGTCGCAGATCTTTGCGTGACGTTTCCTTCTCCCAGGGGCGATATCTGTGCCGTTAACAACGTCAGCTTTTCCATGGGCAGGGAAAAAATCGGGATTGTGGGGGAGTCCGGTTCCGGAAAGTCCGTGACCGGCCGGGCGGTTTTGGGTCTGCTGCCCTCCTATGCCGGGGTCCGGGCATCGCAAATTTCTTTTAAGGGGAACAATCTGCTGGATTTCACGGAAAAGCAGATGCGAAAGATCCGGGGCCGGCAGATTTCCATGGTCATGCAGGATCCAACGTACGCCTTGAACCCGGTGCGAACCGTGGGCGATCAGATCCGCGAGGCCTATACCATTCACCACAAAGCCGGCAAAGAACAGGCCCGGCAAAAGACCCTGGATATGCTTAAAGCTGTCAGGATCAGAAATCCCGGGCAGGTCTACGGCCTTTATCCCCACGAGGTCTCCGGGGGCATGGGGCAGCGAATTATGATTGCCATGATGCTGATTCCTGAACCCAGTCTGCTCATTGCCGACGAACCCACCTCGGCCCTGGACGTTACGGTGCAGCTCCAGGTGCTTGCCATTCTTGATGATCTGGTTAAAGCGCGGGGCATGGGCCTTATCTTTATCTCCCATGATCTTGAGCTGGTATCTTCATTCTGCGACCGGGTGATTATTATGTACGGAGGCCAAATCATGGAGGTGGTGGCGGCAGGCGACCTTCATAAATCAAGTCATCCGTACACAAAAGGATTGCTCGCCTGTCTGCCTAAAATCAACGGCACCCGGGATCGCCTGCCCACACTGGTCCGGGATGATGCCTGGCTTAAACCAATGCCGGGAACTGTCAAAGGCGGTGTGGTATCATGATTGCCGTTGGGAGCCTCAATGTTTTTTTCGGTACTGGCCGGACCCGGAATCATGCAGTAAAAGATGTCAATTTCACCGTGGATAAGGGCGAAAGCTTCGGTCTGGTGGGAGAGTCCGGGTCGGGTAAATCGACTGTACTTAATTGTATTTCAGGTCTGTTGACCCATTGGACCGGGCGCATTGAAATTGACGGCATCAGCTTAACAAAGAAAAGAGACTTGTCCTTTTGCCGCAAAGTTCAGATGGTGTTCCAGGACCCTTACGGCTCCCTGCACCCCAGGCATACCATTGACCGGACACTAAAAGAACCGGTGAAGATACACAGGCTTGGGGATGCCGACCGGCGGGTGGCCCGTGTGCTTGACGAGGTGGGGCTGGGGGCAAAATTTCGGTTTCGATTTCCCCACCAGCTCTCGGGCGGCCAGCGTCAGCGTGTGGCCGTGGCCCGGGCCCTGATCCTTGAGCCTGAGATTATTCTGCTGGATGAACCCACATCCGCCCTGGATGTCTCCATCCAGGCCGAAGTGCTCAATTTGCTTCAGGATCTTCGAAAAAAGAAAAACTTGACCTATATCCTTGTCAGTCACGACCTTGCCGTGGTCTCCCACATGTGCAATACCCTTCTGGTGATGAACCGTGGAAAGGCCGTTGAGACCCTTACACGCCATCAGCTTAAAAACGGAGCCATCGCAGAAGCCTACACAAGGCAGCTGCTTGTTGCCGGGAAGGGGTATGACCGAACAGCCATTGATCGGTTTGAGGATTTTTAATGATGAAAAAAGAGTATCTTCTGGGCCTGATGACGGTGTTGTTCTGGTCCACGTCGGCCACGGCCTTTGAACTGACCCTTCGCTACCTGGATGTGTTCCAGGTGTTGTTTTACGGGATCATTACCTCGACGGTGATTCTTGGAAACAGGTGTTAAGCTGCATTATCCCCAAAATTATGATAGTATGGGTCCGGCGTTTCATGGTTTGCGTTTTTTTGCAGTGTGTATTCCTTGCCTATATTTCTGTCCAAAGGCTTATAAACGCTTGATGCATGGCATCGTTACCGAAAATCGGGCAACCAATGTTTAACCTCATGGGGTTAATCAGGAGGATAAAATGAAAAATCAATATGTGACGTTTTCAACTCTGATCATTTTTGTGTGTTTGGGGGTAATTACAACGCTGTCGTCGGCAACCTGGGCGGAACCCCGGCATCACCCTGGGTATCAAGGAGATTGGGACGGCCACAGTTCCAAAAGAAAATATGACCGCAGCCCAGCGCATCATTCGTCATTTAAGCACCTCCCGCCCGGCAGCCAAAGGGTCCGGCACAGGGGGGATGACTATTATTGTCACCGGGGCAGTTTCTACAGGCATGGGCCCAAAGGGTATTTCTGGGTGCGTCCGCCCATTGGTATCATCTCTTACAGTCTCCCGGCCGCTGCCATCACGGTGTTGATCGGTGGATTACCCTATTATGTGTATGACGATGTGTATTACAGACGGGTGCCGGCCGGATATCAGGTGGTGCAGGTGCCGGGCCGGACGACCCCGGCCATGCGGTCCCCTAACATACCTGTTAATCCCGAAGTTTCCGGGGCCCAGGTTGTGGTCGCGACCAAAATCCTTAATGTGCGGTCAGGTCCGGGAATAAACCATGGCGTGTTGACCCAGACCTATATGGGCAATGTTTTGATCGTTCAGGGCAGTTCGGCTGACTGGTATTATGTCCGGTTGCCTGATAATACCTATGGGTGGGTGATGAAGGCGTTTGTGAATATGACCGGCAACGGCGCCCAAGGGTAAAAAAATAAAGGACGAAGTTATGTCTCTATCATTTATAAATCAAGTTCAGGAGTGTGCCGAATTCATACAGGAGCGGATGCCGGTTACGCCGGTTGTGGGTATGATAACGGGAACAGGTCTTTCCGATACCCTGACGGACCTGCGGGTTAACCAGGTATTTCCCTATGCGGGGCTGCCTCACTTTCCCCAGGCCACGGTGGATAGCCACAAAGGGTGTCTTGTCCAGGGTACACTGAACGGCAGGGAAATCCTTGTTTTCCAGGGGCGGATACATTTGTATGAGGGGTATTCCCCGCAGCTTGTCACCTTTCCGGTGCGGCTGCTCCAGGCCCTTGGGGTGACCGCTCTTATCCTTACCAATGCAGCCGGCGGCATCAATCTGGATTTCAGTGCCGGAGACATTATGCTCATCCGGGACCATATCAACCTCACAGGGAAAAATCCCCTCGCAGGCCCCCACGAGGAGTCCTGGGGTCTCCGGTTTCCGGATATGACCCGGGTGTATGACACGGATTTGGAACGGCTTGCCGTTGGCGTTGCTGCACTGGAAAATATCCAATTAAACTCCGGGGTCTATGCAGGTCTTTTAGGTCCAAGCCTTGAGACACCTGCCGAGACGCGGTTTCTAAAAAACATCGGCGCCGATGCCGTGGGGTTTTCCACGGTAATGGAGGCCATTGCCGGAGTTCATGCCGGTATGAAAATTCTGGGAATCTCCCTGATTACCAATATCAATGATCCCGATGCGCCCGAACAGACCACCCTGGAAGCTGTGGTGGGGACGGCTGCAAAGGCCTCTGAGAAATTGAGCCGGATTATTACCGGTGTGGTCGGCCAAATAGCGTAATATAAATTAATAAAAGGAAATACCATGAGAATCGTCACCCGTCCTGATTTTGACGGCATTGTGTGTGCAGTC
The DNA here is from genome assembly GCF_963666675.1 of uncultured Desulfobacter sp. Lineage (NCBI taxonomy): Bacteria > Pseudomonadati > Thermodesulfobacteriota > Desulfobacteria > Desulfobacterales > Desulfobacteraceae > Desulfobacter > uncultured Desulfobacter sp. Next base: position 589,372 of record NZ_OY762929.1, read on the forward strand.
CTGCTGCGCCAGGCCCTGGAACCGTCTTTACCCATACACTGGATAGAGCCCAATGCCATTCAGTCCGGTTCCGCTGATATACAAGGTGGTGACATCCTTGCCAACCTGCCCTGGCATCCCAATGTCCGTTTATGGTTTGATCACCATTTCTCCAACAAGTCTGCCCAGGGTGTGCCCGGGGCCTTTGAGATTGCACCGTCCGCCGCCGGTGTTATCTATAAATATTATAAACGGCAAAATCTTCTGGACAGCCGGTTTGATGAACTGGTGGACCAGGCCGATATGATTGATTCTGCCGATCTGACAAGGGAACAGGTCCGGGCGCCGGAAGATTATCCCTATCTGATTTTGTCCATGACCCTTAAAAATAATGATTTTCAGGATATCCCCTATTGGAATCGCCTGGTTGGGATGCTCGGCAACACCCATATTGATGCCGTATTAAATGACCCCGAGGTGGACCTTCGATGCCAGGAGGTGATTGAGGAAAACAAGGCATTTAAATATTACCTGGAAACCTATACCACCATGGTGGACCGCATTTCCGTGACCGATTTCAGAACGCTTGAAAAGGTTCCTTCGGGCAACCGGTTTTTGACCTATTCGTTGTTTGCCGACTCCATTGCCAGTGTAAAGATCCGGTATGCCGGACCGGACAAACAACAGGTGCTGCTCAGCGTTGGGCAAAGTATTTTCAATCGTGAATGCCGGGTGAATGTGGGCGCCATGCTCTCCCGTTTCGGTGGTGGCGGGCATTTTGGTGCCGGCGGATGCACCCTGGATACCCATGATGCCCAGGAGAAAATTGACGAAATTCTGGATATATTAAAGGCAAATACCGACTGTGTATGATTCCTTGTCAATCAAATTTTTTGACTTTGTTTCGGATGGAACCGTTTTCCGAAGCTTTCATGAATTCGTCTCCTAATACTCTGCACATGTCCGCAGCTTTGTTCCAGGCCTGGATTCTTTCATGATCTCTGCCCATGAGCCGGATAAAATCCTGCCGGTCCGGGATGCGGCCAAAGGGCAAGGTTGAAACAAATTCGGGGGACGGCGCCAAAAGGATCATTCGGTCCACGGCCTTTCCTTTTAGTCTGCGGTTGGACAATTTTTTATCAAACCACCCAGGGGTTAATGCCGTATAAAAGTGAGGGTATAGAATAAAACCCGTTTGTTCTGGGTTTAAGGAAAATGCCGGGTGGTAATCCAGAAGCCCACCGTCCCGGTATGTGCCTTCGGGTGCCCCCGGGATATCGGTCACACCCGCCATGACCATGGGGATGGACCCCGATGCCAGAAGTGCGCTGGAAAAATTGTTTCGGTCAAGGGGGACGGCTGTTGTGGTGAAATTGTTTTCCTCCAGTATTCCGGTATCATATTGGGGGTGGTGGAACAGCACACGCTCAAAGCAAAACCGCTGCAGTTTTCTGGATATCGCATTCAGGGTAAATGCCTGCCCGATGCCCATGGCCTGGACCGCACTGTGTTTTGAGCCGATGGGCCCTTTGCACCGGGCTGCTGAAAATCCAATGCGAATCCATGGATGGTCTAAAATTTCATCAATGGCCTGGTGGGTGAGAAATTCATTCATAATCCGCCGGGTCTCCCTGGCGATCTGGACCGCCTTCACCCCGCCTTTATAATGTTGATGGATATATGCACGTTTGAGCCGGTCAAAGGCTTCCCGGCAGTCGGCCTGGGCTGCCGCGGCAAATTTCCATGCCCCGACAGAGGTGCCGAACAGGTGCAGGGGTCTTGTCCGGCCCGAAAACCACTGGGAAAAAATGGCGGAATCAAGCCCGTAAATACTGAGCCATTTGGCTGCGCCCGATGCCCCGAGCACGGCATCGATATCGTCAGGAGAAAGGCCGTTTTCTTTGATGTGCCGGTAGGCTGTCCGGCCGGCAAGGATGGTGAGATTGTCTGACATGGGGAGACCTTATTTTATTGTTTTAATATCCTTATCTTCATGGGGTTTTGTCCAGAAAGGTCGACAGCACAATGGATGTCCGGGTTTGACCGTAAGCACCAAGCATTTCCACAAGCGCCTCAATTTCTTCTACACATTCCATGACCACCTTGATCATCAACGATTCTTCACCGCTGAGATGATGGCATTCCACAGTGCCGGGATGGGATCCAAGGATCTGTTTGATTTTTTTATAGTGTTGGGGCAGGGTGGTCATCACAATAAATGCCGTGATTTTTCCGCTGTCTTTTGGCGTATCAATGACGGCTTTGTAGCCTTTGATGATACCTGCGTCTTCCATTTTTTTTACCCGTTCGGTGGCAGCCGGACTGGACAGGCCGACCTTCCGCCCCAATTCACTGAAACTGATCCGGCCATTTTCAGTAAGTTCCCGAAGAATCTGTTCTCCGATATTGTCCAGCAGACTTTCAAATTTAAGGTTCACGTCGAATTTTCCTGGAAATCTTAAGTTTTGGGGCCGTAAAAACTGCAAATGCCCATGTGCGATCCCAACAGGCTTCTCTAAAATAGTACCCGGACTTTATCATAAGGATGTGGATATGGAAATTAAATACCTGTTCAAAGGCATCGTCATTGGCGTTTCCATTGCCGTGCCGGTGGGACCTATCGGGCTTTTGTGTGTCAAAAGGAGTTTGAGCCATGGTTTTCGTGCCGGACTTGTGACAGGATTGGGTGCAGCCACGGCAGATGCCTTTTATGGATTTGTTGCAGGCTTCTCACTCACATTTATCACGGATTTTTTGTTGGATAAGAAACCTTGGCTGCATATTTTAGGCGGCTTGTTTTTGTGCGTTTTTGGGCTGCAGACATTGAAGAAGAGGGCATTGGAGGTTCAATATTCAAGCGCCCCGTTTTCAGGATATCTCCGCGCTTACGTTGCCACGCTGTTGTTGACCTTGACCAACCCCATGACCGTCATGGCGTTTATGGGCATATTCACCGGTCTTGGCATTGGTTTGAAGCATAACGGCTATGCCGCGTCGGCCACACTTGTAATCGGTGTTTTTGCAGGTTCTGCGCTGTGGTGGACAGCCCTTGCGGCCGTAACTGAAACGGCCGGCAAACGCCTTAATCGTGGATTCACTGAAAAAATAAACATTGTGACGGGCACTATTTTGATTCTTTTCGGGATGTGGACTTTGGGATGTGTCGTTACCCGATTGATATCCTAGTCAAAACAAGCTAATCATTTTATATAATCTTAGACAGAACGACGATGACAATAAAAACAAGGGAGGACTTGCAACATGCTTGAAATTGAAAACACTGTTTTGCTGATCGTTGATATTCAGGGAAAATTAGCACACTTGATGGACAAAAAAGAACATTTGTTCAAGAACGTCCAAAAGCTGATCAAAGGGATGCGGACGTTGGGTGTTCCGATTCTCTGGGTCGAGCAGAACCCCCGGGGACTGGGGCCGACAATTCCTGAAATCGCAAGCCTGTTATCTGATATTGAGCCCATCAGCAAAATGACGTTCAGCAGTTGCCGCAATGACCGCTTTGTGCAGGCGCTGAACGCTCTGGATCGTAAACAAATATTGATTTCAGGTATTGAGGCCCATATCTGTGTTTATCAGACAGCCGCAGATCTCGTGGCTGTGGGGTATGAGGTTCAAGCTGTGGCCGATGCTGTATCTTCAAGAACTTTGGAAAATAAAGAGGTTGGTTTACAGAAAATGCAAAATGCCGGTGTCGGTGTGACAAGTGTTGAAACCGCACTGTTTGAATTGCTGAAAGTCGCTGGAGGTGATCAGTTCAGGGATATTATCAGAATTGTAAAGTAACGGGTTATCCAATATGCGGGGCATGGAATCCTTTTCGCTGTCTCCTTGGGTTCCCCTGACCAAGTCGGATTGGGGGTTGGGTATGAGCAGATACCCGATATCAGAATCAGGTATGATGAGTAAAGCAGGCATTCGTCATCATATTTTAATATACTTTTTTAAATCCGATTCTTGAATTCTTGAATCAGGTTGTGTAAATTAAACATAATCCGTAAAAAAAACATTGTAAATCAAAGACGTTTCTCAAAGCGATAAGTGTCTGATCTATACTTATTTGAGTGTGTTGCGAATCGCAAGCAAACGACATTCAGCGTCCAAAGGTGCTGAAGTCCATCCATTAATTAATAGGAGCGCTTATGTTCAAAAAATTAAAATTGACGGAAAAGTTAATGTTATCCGTGGGCACCATGGTGGTATTGTCGTTTATTATCACGGTCACCTTCATCACAACAAAGGCCACTGATATATCCAGCCGTCAGGCCATAGCGCTCCTTGACACCACGTCCCTGAAATATGCCGACGAAATCAAGCTTGACATTGATGGGGCTTTTGGTGTCGCACGATCGTTGTCATATGCAACCCAGAACATGAAAAAGACCGGGAAGCTGGTAAAAAGGCAAACCCTTTTAGCAATGATGGAAGGCATGCTGAACAACAATCCCGGCTATTTGGGCATATGGATTGTGTGGGAACCCAATGCCTTTGATGGGCGGGATCAAGATTTCAAGGGTGCGCCCGGCCACGACGAACAGGGACGTTTTGTTCCATATTGGAATCGTGTGGGCGGTGTTCATCTGGAAACGTGTGTTGAACTCAATGGAGAGTGGTATACCAAAGCCCGGGATACCGGAAAAGAAGTAATCATGGATCCCTTTGAATACGAGGTCGGCGGTAAATCCATCTTGTTGGTCAGCGTTTGTGTGCCCATTGTGGTGGACGGCACCTCAATCGGTGTCGCCGGTGTGGATTTTTCCATGGAACAGATTGGGGCACTGGTTGACGATATTACCGTTTTTGAAACCGGATATGCGGTATTATCAACGGAAAGCGGTATGATAACAGCCCATCCAGACAAAGAAAATATCGGTAAAACCATTGGTGACGTATATCCGGAAAATGTAAAACAGCTTGTAAACAATACCGATGTGAAATTTGAAAACATGCCCCTGGAAACAACCGGGGAAAAAGGTGTCATTGTCTCTAACCCCATTAACATCGGAAAAACCGGAACGTCCTGGACAATATTTATCACTGCGCCCACCAACAGAATATTGTCAAGCGTATATAAGATGAGGAATTTGAGTGTTCTCATCTGCTGCATATCCTTAGGGGTGCTGGCGGCGTTGATTTTTTTCCTTGCCCGGATTGTCATTGTAAGTCCGGTGAATCGGGTTGTGGGGAGCCTTGATAATATATCCCGGGGCGAAGGCGATCTGACCCAGCGACTGGATGTTAATTCAAATGATGAACTTGGTCGTTTGGCCGAGGTTTTCAATACGTTTATTAATAAGCTGCAAAAAATGATAAAAGATATTGCCCACGGGGTGGATACACTCTCCTCTTCTTCCACTGAATTGTCCGCCATTGCGCAGCAGATGTCCGACAGTTCCGCCCAGACTTCAAATAAGTCCCAGACCGTTGCTGCTGCAAGTGAGGAAATGTCAAAAAACATGAACTCGATTTCCGCCGCCATGGAGCAGTCAAGCGCCAATACCAATACCGTTGCCACGGCTGTGGACGAAATGAATTCCACCATCAATGAAATTGCACAGAATTCAGAAAGTGCCAGAGGCATTTCAGAAAACGCCGTTTCTAAAGTGGAAGAATCAAGCGGTGAAATGAATCGACTCAACGAAACAGTGAAAACAATTGGACAAGTCGTGGAAACCATCACTGATATTTCAGAGCAGGTCAATCTGCTTTCTCTCAATGCAACCATTGAGGCGGCACGGGCAGGAGAAGCCGGAAAAGGGTTTGCAGTTGTCGCAAATGAGATTAAAGATCTTGCAAGCCAGACAGCACAAGCCACTAAAGATATCAAAGAGCGAATTGAAAATATCCAAACCAGCTCATCCTCCACCGTGAAAGTGATAGATGAAATTAACGGTGTGATCCTTGATGTCAATGACATTGTCGGTGCCATTGCCACTGCCGTCGAAGAACAATCTGCGGCGACCAAAGAAATTGCTGAAAATGTGAATCAGGTCTCTAATGGAATCCAGGAGGTCAATGAAAATGTCGGGCATAGTACACTGGTGGTGAATGAAATTTCCAAGGATATATCAGATGTTAATCAATCGGCTGATGATATGGCGACCCGAAGCAGGGAGGTCTCTTCCAGCTCAGAAGATCTTTCAAAACTGGCGGCGGAACTTCATGAAATGATCGGTAAATTTAAGGTCTAAAACCGATATATTGAGAAAAAATATAATTCACATATGAGGGGGGGGGGGGGGGGGGCGGGAAAAATAATTTTTTTGCCCTTTTCATTGGACGGGTAAATAGTATGGCTGAATTTTACCTTAATCGGGAGACTGTCCGTCAAAAATAATTCCGTAATTTCAGTTCAAACGGATGGGGATTGAGGTAGGTCTGTCCCTTGAGCCAGGGCTGGTCGTATTTTCTCACGTAATGGTTGACCATTGTCAAGGGTACCACCAGGGGCACATAGCCCTGCCGGTACTGGTCAAAGAGTGAAAGCATCTCCTGCTTTTCATCTACACTCAGGTTCTTTTTAAAATAGCCCAGGATATGCATGAGTACATTGATGTTCTTTTTTATGGTGGTTTTCAGGTCAAGGGCCTTTAAAAGCAGGCGCTCATATTGGTCGAACAGTGCCTGGGCCCCTTCTTTTTGGATGGTCTCTTTGCCCGTGGCCACAAGTTTACCCATCTGCCGGTAATGGGCCTGGCTGTGGGAGAGGATCAGCAGTTTATTCTGGGTGTGAAAGGCCACAAGCCCCCCTAAATTTTTCTGTTCTTCAATGACCTGTCGCCACCGTTTGAGGGTGAATATTTTTTCAATGAAATTTTCTTTTAACTGGGGGTCGTTAAGCCGTCCTGCCTCTTCCACAGGAATCCTGGGAAAATGTTCACAAAAGGCTTTTGCAAACATCCCTGTGCCGTTTTTGCGGACTTTCCCGTCATCGCCATAGACCCTGATCCGGTAAAGCCCCGAGGAGGGGGATTTGCTTTTAAATATGAAACCGCAGAGATTTTCCTTTTCAAGGGCGGCCAATTTTCCGGGAATCCAGTCCGTCATCATTTGGGTTTTATCTTCCTGGGTATTCCGGGTTACCAGGCGCGGGGCAGCCGGATCACCCACCAGGCGGACCGATTCCCTGGGAATGGGCATACCGCACTCCACTTCGGGGCAAACGGATACATACTCAACAAAAAGCGACAGGGTCTGGGTCAAATAGCGGTCATGGCTGTGATTTCCGTCATAGCCGACCTTTTCACCCAGAAGACAGGTGGAAGCCCCGATCTTGATTTTTGGGATATCGATTTGGGTATTGTCCACCTTGGTTTTTTCGATGTTGGTTTTGCCGGTCATGTTCCCTCCCGTGGGGTGTTGCAATAAATTGACAGAATCCCTTTAACTATATAGATTTTACAGCATATATCAAATCGCATATTTTATTTAAGGAGTTGTATGGCACCTTTATCCGAATCCCAACCGACCCCATTGACTGACAAACCTGTCCTGGTCACCGGCGCCACAGGCTATGTGGCAGGGCGCCTTATTCCCTTGCTGCTGGCATCCGGCCGCAGGGTCCGGGCCATGGGCAGATCCCTTGAAAAAATGGGGGCAAGACCCTGGGCCAGGGATCCAAATGTCCAGCTGATCCGGGGCGATATCCAGGATACGGCCTCCCTTGAACGGGCCGTTGAGGGCTGCGGCACCATTTACTACCTGGTCCATTCCATGATCTCCAGAAAAAAAGAGTACCGGGATGCCGACCGCATCGGCGCCCAGAATATGGTCCGGGCCGCAGCCGCCCGAAAGGCGGACCATATGATCTATCTGGGCGGCCTGGGCGAGATGGATCACCCCAACATCAGCCGCCATCTGGTCTCCAGAAATGAGGTGGGAAATATTCTGATGAGCGGCCAAGTTCCTGCAACCGTGCTCCGGGCAGCCATGATTCTGGGGTCGGGCTCCGCAAGCTTTGAAATCCTGCGCTACCTTGCCGAGCGTCTGCCGATCATGATTACCCCCCGGTGGGTGCATATGCCCACCCAGCCCATTGCCATATCCAATGTCCTGGGCTACCTTATGGGGTGTTTGAACGTCCCTGAAGTCAGAAATCAGACCTTTGATATCGGCGGACCGGATATTGTGTCATACAAGGATCTGTTTTCCATATTTGCCCGGACCGCCGGAGTGCCCATTCCCCTGATGATACCAGTGCCGGTGCTTACCCCTAAACTGTCGGCCCTGTGGATTCACCTGGTGACCCCGGTGCCCTCGGCCATTGCACTTCCCCTGACCCAAGGCTTGAGTCTGCCTACCATCTGTCAGGATGACCGGATTAAAAAGATTATTCCCCAGGAACTGATCACCTGTGAGCAGGCCATTGAACGCGCCCTGGACCGCATCAGCCAGGAACAGGTGGATACCTGCTGGGCCGATGCCGGTGAACTCAAATACCCGGAATGGGCCCATTGCGGGGATTCCGGGTACTCCGGCGGCACCCTGCTCAAATGCGGATACAAGGCAACAGCCGCGGCAACGCCCGAGGATATCTGGCCTTGTATCCAGGCCATCGGCGGAAAAACCGGGTATTATGCGGCGGACCTGCTCTGGGAAATCCGGGGCGTGATAGACAGCCTTTCCGGCGGTGTGGGCCTTAACCGGGGCAGGCGTTCCACCAAAGAGCTCAGGGTCGGAGACGCGCTGGATTTCTGGCGGGTGCTGGATTGCGAGCCTCCGGAACGGCTGCTCCTCGTTGCGGAAATGAAAATGCCGGGTCAGGCCCTTTTGGAGATCACCCTGACCCGCGTTTCAGAAACGGAATGCGAAATCACTCTTTTGTCAAGATTTCTACCCACGGGCATCTTCGGCATTGTCTATTGGTATGGGCTTTACCCCTCTCACCAATATGTATTTTCCGCAATGCTTAAAGGTATTATAAAGTCGGCAGGGGTTAAATTATCAACAAAACCCTGGCGGTTTACCCCTAAAATATCATGATAATTTTTACCAAGACGTGCGTGATATCTTCTGCTTTTTGCCGGGTTTGTGTGCTGATGGCGGTTATTTTGTTTCTTTTGGGCTGTTCCCCGAAAGAGAAGCAAACTTTTTCAGAAGATATCTGGGAAAAAAAAGTAGCCGAGACCCGGGAAGCAGACTTTTATGCCCCACACAAAAAAGATGACCGATATTTTGCCCCCTGGATGAAAATGCCGGATAAAAGCTTTCTGGATGTTCTGGGTTGGAAGTTGTTTCCAAAAGACCATTATACGAAGGAAGAAATGGCGTTTCTCCCCGGTATTTTGCAGAATACCCCGGCACGAATTCAAAGGACCCAAGGGGATTTTATCCTCTGGATCGGCCACAATACCTTTCTTGTCCGGACAGGCGGCCAATACTGGCTCACAGATCCCATATTTTCAAAACGTGCCTTGCTTCCCAAGCGCAAAACACCGCCCGCCCTGACCCTGGAAGAACTCAACGCCCTGGTTAAAGCCCCGAATATTTTGATCTCCCACAACCACTACGACCATTTGGACCGCAGGTCCGTCAAAGGCCTGCCCGCGGAGTCCCGGGTCTTTGTGCCCCAGGGGCTGGCGGATATGGTGAAAAAGATGAATAAACCCCATACCCAGGCCATGGACTGGTGGGAAGAAAAAATTTTAGGCCCCGGGATCAAGCTGGTCTGCCTGCCCACCCAGCACTGGTCCATGCGCGTCAACCAGGGCCGGAACAAAAGCCTGTGGGTTGCATGGTTGCTGATCACGCCTGACACCACCTTTTATTTCGGCGGGGATACCGGTTATTTCAAAGGATTCAAAGAGACCGGGAAAAAATATCCGGGTATCGACTATGCCTTCATGGCCACCACCGCCTACCACCCCAGATGGTTTATGCACTACCAGCACATGAACATCCCCGAAGCGGTTAAGGGCTTTAATGAATTGGGGGCAAAATATTTCATTCCCACCCAGTGGGGCACCTTTCACCTGGGCAGTGAACCCGCAGGCTTTCCCGGCCTTGAGCTTAAACGCTTTATCCGAACCCGGACACTGGACTCATCCCGGTTCAAAATTATGGATATCGGTGAAATAATAGAGATCACCCCCTGAATTAGTCGGCTGTTTTTCATGATACATTGCATGGCGCCGGTTTGCATGATTTAGTCTTAATATCCTGACGATTTGTTGTCGTCATACTTGTTTTAGGTATTGTTTCTTGATATTATAGAATTAAATCATTCGGCCATGTTCCCTTTAATTGTTAAAATGAATGCCCGGTAAAGAGAGACACTGTAGTAAGACGTTAAATCCGATTTGATAGACCTCGAAATTTTGAGAGGGAAACTCCTTTAACCATCTACCTTTGAGTGACACGCACCATCTAAAAGGGGACATGGCTAATTACAAAGGAGGGTGCTATGGAAGAAAAGAATATCTTTGGAAGACCGGCAGATCGGGGCGGACGCAGAAAACTCAAAGACCGCCGCTATTTCCCGGCTGCCGCGCCCGGACCGGAGCGCAGAACCGGGCTTAAACGGCGCAGCGGTATGGACCGGCGGCGAGATCACAGATAGACTGCCGGCTTACCGGTGGCAGTTTTTTTTGCTGAATGCAGACTGATGTTTCCCTATTGGTATACAGAGGGCCTGCCCATAAAAGGGCCAGGCCCTGTTTAATTCGTCATGATTTAGATCATTCCCAGATCAATGGCCTTAATCACCTGTTTGGCCTCGTTGAAACTATGGTCCTTGTCAAGGGCGGCCTGGAAATAGGTTTTGGCCTTGGTCGCGTTTTTTGCATCCAGGTAAAGGCGGCCGATGTTGTAATAGATATAAGGTTCGTCCGGATGAATTCGTAATGCCTTTTTGTACTGTTTCATGGCCTCTTTGATATCGCCCTTTTTACGGTAAAGCACTCCCAGCGTGTTGAATACGTTCAGTGAATTGGTGCCGGACTCCAAGAGTTCATTGAGCATGTCTTCGGCCTTTCCCAGTTTATCGGTGTCCATATAGATCTCTGCCGCGATCCGGGTGCACTCCTCAACCTTATCCGTGGTCCCCATGGCTTTGTATACCATGGCCATGGCCTTGTACGCCTTGACAAAAAGCCGGTCCAGGCGGGTTGCCTTTGAAAAGGCCTCAATGGCTTCGTGATGTTTGTTTTGAGCCGTTTTAATGTAGCCGATGTTGTAATAGTATTCCGGATTCTCTCTCTGGTTGATCAGATTCTGGAATAAATCGAGCGCTTTTTTATACTCTTTTTTTTCAATGAGTTCGAGACCTTGTTTTACGTTTAACTCGACCTGGTGGATGACAGGGTCCTGCAGGTTCCCCAGGGCTGCAGCCAATTTCATTTTTATGGCCTTGGGATTATAGGGGATGACAAAAAGTCCGCTGACCCCTGCCTGACCGGCCTTGATCACCTTTATTTTGGTAAATGCGCTGTCGGTCAGAAAAAAAGGCAGATCGCCTAACTGCTCTTCTTTTCTCAAAATTTTAAGTAGTGCAAGACCTGACATATCATTCATATCATAGGCGGCAATGGCGCATCCGAAGTCGGATGATTTTAATAGTGCCCACCCGTTATCTGCACTGTCCGCAGTGATAATTTGGGTGTAGCCGATTTTTTTCAGAGCGGCTGAAAGTCTGTCCCGCTCCAGGGTATCTTCTGTGATGGTGAGAATTGACGGATGAGTCATGAGCATTCCCTATAGTTTGTCCAGCATTGGACGATTTTGTTTAGGTGTCCCTGGGCGGTGCATGAGGAAACGGTCCGCCAGAGACTCCTTGATTTCGTAAACGGCATCGGTATCCCGGCGTGGGGCCATCTGGAAAAAGAACAGGCGGATCTCTTTTCCGGCATACTGGTTAATTTTTTCGGCTATGGTTCTATATCTATCATCCAGAGGCTGGTCTATGTCAAGCGGCAACTGTTCCAAAAACAGTTCTCCCCAGGAATTTAGGGCCAGCAGTTCAACGTGCAATACCCCAAAGCTTGGATCCGGGCAGGCCAGTAGAATCAATATTTTGGTCCACCGGGCATCGTCTTCGAAACAATCGTCAAAAAGCGGTTTGGCCGGCTGCATTACCAGATAGAGCGCATCTGTGGAGACCGCCGTATCGCTGCTTTCATAAAGGTTGAGTTGGACTGCAAGTTTAATATGGGTTTTATTCCGTCGATAAAGCCGGTTCTCCATGATCCAGCCGAGCAGTCCTAAAAAACCGCTGGATGTGTGAAGGTCGATGTCATTGCCTGCATTGGAAAGCGCGGCACTTAATGTCCATTTTTCCATTGAACGCTTTTTGATCAACAGCGTTGAAAACACCTGCCGGGTCAAAAAATTGGAACTTTCCGGAATTTTGTCTGGTTGCATGTTCAGACGCGCTTTGACCTTGTTGTTCAAAATCCGCATATTCCTTTGTTCCGATACGGGCAGGTCTTTTTCAACGTCTTTTTCTTGAACCCTGATCTGCTGGTACATCCCGGCCAGGCGTTGGATTAAGTGTGTGTCAAGAAACTGTTTTCCCTGTTCCGGCCAGTTTGGGTATGACATCAGTTTTTTGACCTCGGACGGCGAGATGTTCCAGGTTCGGATATATTTTTCCAGCAATTGTTTTTTGGGTGATCCAGGTTCCGGCAGTCTGACTTTTGGATAACTGCAGAGCCTGAAAAATATGGCGGTTTTTATCAGTTTGAATCCATCCCGGTCATGGTTCCGGTGATAATGGAGCACGCGATCGAACACGATTTTGTACGGATCGCTTTCGCAGTCGTCAATACCAGCGCTGGCAAATTTTTGTTTGAGTTCGTCGCATAGAAGCGTGGCACCGGCCTTTTCGTCGGCAATATGGGAAAAGATCATGGTGGCCTTGAGCAGGGCTTTGACCGGATCTTCCTTGGATTTGCAGATATGCCAGCGGATGCCCTGGTAAATGTCCCTGACGGACGGCATTTCAACCTTTCCAAGATCAATAAAATCGTTTAGAAAGAAACTGAGTTCAGGTTGCCGGAATAAATTTGCAACCAGCCGGTCGTAGGTGCCCTGCTGCATATTGGGCGGTAAAATGGTCCATATGGGAATTTTGCCGGCGATCATTAAAAAGGTCCGGTAAAACTCCTCTTTGAGAAACAGCTTGGGGGCGATCATGGTTTCCGGCCGGTTAAATCCGGCATAGCAGTCTTTTCGTATGTCGCTTTGGTCCATGATGAAAAATGTTACTTCCTGGTCAAAATTTTCCCTGGAAAATTTAACGATGTGGTTGAGTTTTTTTTCAAGGTTGTAATATCGTTGTTCGGTAAATTGGGCTTTGTCGATGATGACCCAGTAATCAAAGTCCGACTGGGCCGACTGGGTAAAGGTCCCCAAAGAACCGATGTGGTAAAATCCAAGTACGCAGGGATTTTTGATGTCCGTTTTCGCTTTGGGAATATGTCCGGGAACCGTTTCAACGTCCTGCACCGAGTTGTAAAATCCGGACTTTTCAAAATTATGTATGCCGCAGGCTTCAGGCGGTTCGGGTACATATCCTGGAAATTGGGGCTGGTTAATGTGGATGAGAAAAGGAATTTTGATAAACAGTTCAAGTTTTGGGCCCGAAAGGTAGCGCAATGCCTCACGCATCCGGACCACATTGTAGTTGGAAAAGGCTGCTTTCTTCCTGATGAGTTTGGCCGTCAGGGTATTTTCTGTGGATGCTGAACGCTGGTCCATGGCCTGCCCGGTTTTATATGTAAGCAAATCATTTGAAAAGATAATTCAAAATGTCTAAGATTATTGTGTTATTATAAGTACTATTTTTTATTATTTTCAAGTCAAGTTTTAACATGGAGCATGAATGGGCGATAAGGATTCCTCTCATACCGGCATTGATCTGGATGTCATCTGTATTAACGAATTGGTCGAAACAGATGAGGATATCCCGAAAAAATTTCAAAAGCGCATCCGTTCGGATTCCCAGGATTACCGGGTATACCTGAGTGGCATTTTAAAGAGAATGCAGGGGCGGGAGGCGTTTTTAACCTTTTCCCAGCAGATCGACAATGTCAATCAAATCCTGAGCATGGATTACTCTTCTGCAGGGGATATTGCCCGGGTAATTCTTGAAGACTTAAGTTTGACCGCACAGGTGCTCAAACTTGTGAACTCCTCCATTTACCGGCAGTTTTCAGACAAAGGCATTTCGACCCTTTCCGAAGCCATGATCATATTGGGGACCGATGAAGTCCGGGAACTAGCAGCCAGTCTTAAAATTTTTGAGATGATGAGTTCAAGGGCCAATTCTTTGATTTTGAAAGATCAAATGCTTAGAAGCCTTCATCGTAGTGCCGTGGCCCGGCAGATTGAAACGGAAACGGGCAGCAAGAGTTCGGATGCCTTTCCCGTCTCTGCCATGTTGTATGAACTGGGGGAGTACCTGGTGGCACTTTTGGACCCGGATACCTATGTTAAGGTTGAGATTGCCTTGGAAGAGGAGGGCGTGTCCAGGGAAACTGCGGCTAAAATGATGATAGGCTTAACCTATTTTGAACTCGGTCAGATGGTGGCTTTGAAGTTTAATCTGCCCCAGAGAATTGTCCGGGCCATGAGTCCGGTTCGGTTGACTGCCGGGCAGAATATAAGAATCGCCCCCCAGGAAAAGGCCAGGTATCTTTGTGCCTTTGTGTATGAATTGTGCAATATCCCTGCACAGGCAGATGACCCGGCATCCCTTGATGCCGCAGGGCAAGTTGCGGATAAGTACCGTGGCCTTCTGGCGTTGGATGCCCGGCAGGCAATGGATTTGAGCTGCTCAGCCATGGAGCGGGTGGTTCGGCATGCTGAAATTTTAGGTATTGATCCTGTTCTCTCCACACCTGTGAAAACTGATCCGGGGGAAAAAAACAAAGGACGGTTGGATCAGGGGATCGGTCGTGTGGAAGAGGCATTGGAGGAAGGCCTGAGCATCCATGAAATTTTTACCCGGCTGATCGACACCATGGCCCAATGCTTTAACTTTAACCAGATCGTCATCAGTATCAAAAAAAAAGAGACCAATACCATGCCGCCCAGGTTTGTCCGGGGGGAGAAACGAACCAAAGGTTTCGGCAAGGCCATGGAATTCAAAATTGAACCGGCATCGGGCATTTTTAACAACGCCATCGACCGGAAAGCCGATATTATTGTCAAAGATGCCAAAAAAGAGTCGTCCAAACAGCAGATTCCCACCTGGTATATAAAAAACGTAGCAGATCCCTTTCGGGTAAAGGGGTTCGGTGTTTTTCCCGTATTTGTGGAGGACAAGATTGTCTCTATGGTCTATGTGGACTGGGATGAAAAGACACCCGAGCCGGATGGAAAAATACTGGGGTATATCCGGGGATTCAGAGAACAGATGATACGGGCCTTTACCCTTCACGCCAGATAAACAGGCGTTTACGGTTATATTCGGCCTTTTATTTGCATTTGATTTGTACTATACCATGGACCATGAATACGGATTGCGAAAAACCTCTGTTTTATTCCGTGGGACGGTCTGTCACCGATCCTGTTCGTCAGGCGGAAATAAAAATTAAGCGCTCCGTGTTTGTGTGCAGGCTCAAGTATACGGATACCATTGAAGGGGCCAAGGACTTTATTTCCAGTGTCTCGAAAGAATACAAAACCGCCACCCATAACTGCTGGGCCTATGTGGTGGGCGATAATGGACAGATCAGCCATTGTTCGGATGCGGGAGAACCGCCGGGCACGGCGGGCAAACCCATGCTCAATGCGTTGTTGTCCCATAATATGACCTGTACTGCGGCAGTTGTGACCCGGTATTTCGGCGGGGTGAAGCTCGGGGTTCGTGGATTAATTGAAGCTTACGCCCTGGCTGTGGAGGAAGCCGTTGCCCAGGCGCCCCTGGTCCGACTGGTTAAAACCCGGTCTTTTCAAGTCTGCCTGGATTATAGTTTGAATGATTCGTTTTTAAACCGCATCAGTGCCTTGAAGACCACCATTGACGGAACGGATTATCAAGAGAAGGTCACCCATGATCTAACTGTGGAACTGTCCGATCTTCCGGCCCTGGAATCATTGCTCGTTCAATACCAGCGCCAGGGGCTTTTAGAGTATTCTCTAACCACGGAAGACACGGAAGGCACTGAAAATTAGCCTGCAAAGCATCCAATTTATACTTTGGGGTAACCGCCGGAAAGACAGGGCTTAGATCACATATCCCGCTTCATCATCCATCAAATTTATTTTCGTGTTTTTCAGTACTTTGAGTGGTTCAATTAAAAAGTATTGACACCAATTAAAATTTCAGTATTCTTAAATCTTAATAAGAAATACTGAAATTTGGTGAAGAAATGAAAATCAAACTGGGCCCGTTGCTGCGGGCCATTCGAAATGCACGGCATCTGACCATCAAAGAGGTGGCAACAAAAGCCGGGGTCAGTTCAAGCCTTTTGTCCCAGATTGAACGTAATCGTATATCCCCGTCCCTGGATACCCTGCTGGAGTTGCTGGAAGTTTACGGGGTCTCTCCGGAGAAGTTTTTTAAGGATTATGAGACCATGAACCGGGTGGAGATTATTAAACGGGACCAGCGCCGGGTTTACCAGCGCAAGGGGTTTAAATATGAAACCCTGTGCGGACTGAGTCAATCCAAAGGCAACCACTCATTTACCGCCTTTTTCCTTGAGATTGCCCCGGGCCAGCAGCGGGGGGATGAGAACGACGGCCACCTGGGCCGGGAACTGGGGATTGTGGTCAGCGGTTCCGGCCAGTTGATTTACGGCGGGGATGTCTACGATATCAGTGACGGAGACACCTTGTCTTTTTCGTCCCAGATCCCCCATGTGATTAAAAATTCGGGTGACGAGCTGTTCCAGGCGTACTGGATTGTTACGCCTGCGGACGGTGAAGATTATTTTGGTGAAGCCAATATTAAATGACGGCCATGGGCCCTAGCCCAAAACTAAACAAGATAGTAATTCAAATACTTATTTATCCTTTCTTCTAAAAAGGAGCGTGCCATGGGAAAAACAATTGCTGAAAAAATTTTTGAGACCCACCTGGTGGACAAACCCTTCGGGGATGTCAACGTCCTGCGCCTGGATCGGGTTTTCTGCCATGAAATCACCACCCCGACTGCGGTCATGGACCTGGTCGAAAGGGGAAAAGACCGGGTGTTTGATCCGGACAAAATCAAGGCGGTGATTGATCATGTGTCACCGGCCAAAGATTCCAAAACCGCCATGCAGGGAAAAATTCTGCGGGACTGGGCCCAGCGTCACAACATCAAAGATTTCTTTGATATCGGGGAAAACGGGGTTTGTCATGCCCTGTTCCCTGAAAAAGGGTTTGTCCGCCCGGGATTCACCATTATTATGGGTGACTCCCATACCTGTACCCACGGTGCATTCGGTGCCTTTGGCGCGGGCGTGGGCACCACCGACCTGGAGGTGGGTATTTTAAAGGGCGTCTGCACCTTTAAACAACCGGAAACGTTTAAGATTGAAATTACCGGAACCCTTCGGCCCGGTGTCTATGCCAAGGATATTATCCTTGAGGTGATTCGTCAGATTACCGTGAACGGGGCCACCAACATGGTCATTGAGTTCACAGGCCCCGTGGTGGATGCCATGGGCATGGACCAGCGTATGACCCTGGCCAATATGGCCGTGGAAGCCGGTGCCACATCCGGTATCTGCCTGCCCGATATGACAACGGTTGAGTACCTGTGGCCATTTATCAAGGATGAGTTCAATACCCCCGAAGATGCCCTGGCGGAATACGCTCAGTTCTGTTCCGATCCCGATGCCGTCTATGCCAAGACAAAAACCATTGATGTCAGCACCCTTGAACCCCTGGCCACCTTCGGGTTTAAACCGGACAATGTTAAACCGGTGTCCCAGATGAGCGATACCCGGGTGGATCAGGTGTACATCGGTTCCTGCACCAACGGCCGTCTGGAGGACCTTCGTGAAGCCGCCGCAGAGGTAGCGGGTAAAAAGATTCATCCCGGTTTGAGAGCCATTGTATCTCCGGCCACGCCTGATATCTTTAAAGCGGCACTGGATGAAGGCCTGATTAAAACCTTCATGGATGCCGGGTTCTGCGTAACCAATCCCACCTGCGGTGCCTGTCTCGGCATGAGCAATGGGGTTCTGGCCGAAGGAGAGGTCGCAGCGTCCACCACCAACAGAAATTTTAACGGACGCATGGGCAAAGGCGGCATGGTTCACTTGGTGAGCCCGGCCACAGCGGCCGCCACGGCAATCCACGGTGTGCTTACTCACTCTGACCGGTTTAAAAATTAGGGAGGGACTATGAAAGACTTTAATGGAAAAATGCTCTGCCTGGACCGGGCAGATATCAATACCGACGAAATTATTCCGGCCAAATATCTGACCGAAATTTCAAAATCCGCCTTAAAACCCCACCTGCTTGAGGATTTGGTGCTTGAGGGTTTTAATGCTGCAACGGATCTTAACGATGTGCGGGTGATTGTCACCCGGAGCAATTTTGGCTGCGGCTCTTCCCGGGAGCATGCCCCCTGGGCTTTGGAAGAAAACGGCATCTACGTGGTGATTGCCCCAAGCTTTGCCCGGATCTTCAGGCAGAATATGTTCAATTGCGGCATGATGGCCATTGAGTTGCCCGAAGATAAGATCCAGGCGTTGTTTGAGCTGGGTGCAGGCAAAACAACGGTTCAACTTCGTGTGGATGTTGCAAACCAGATCCTCACCGCAACAGATGATGCCGGCAACGCGTTGAAAATTGAATTTCCCATTTCACAATTCGATAAAACCCTGGTGGAGACCGGGGGCTGGGTGGAATTCGCCGATAAAAACTATTAGTGACTTTTCGTTCAATCACGCGTTTGCGCAAAATAAAACCCCTGACAATCAATCGGTTGTCAGGGGCTTTATTTTTCAGGCGGTTGTCGGGGGGCGTCAACAGTCCGGAAGACCCTCACTTGTCTTATTCCCCTCCATCGCTTGATTCTTTTTTTTTGATTTTATAAAAGATCCCACAAGGCCAAAGAGGATAAAACTTATCGGCAGGCAGATGAGAAACCAGAGCAGGGTGCCCACATGAAAGGCGTCCGGGCCGCTGCCCAGGGTGAAAATCCACTGGCTGCCGAACCGGATTTCAAGACTTTCCCGGGAGTAGGTTCTGGATAGATACGCCACAACAAGCAGGATCGGGAGGACTGTGGTGATCATGTTCTTCATCAGGCCTTCAAAAAAATAATCGTAATAAACCTGGTTCAGCTTGGCCTGGTCAATATTTTTGGCCATGGCCTTTCCCTTTTCCCTGTCCTCGGCGTCCAGGGCCGCCTGGCGCACCGACTTCCAGTGGAGAAATTCTGCTTTCAACTCTTTGTGGCGCCGGGTGCGGTAGACTTTGGATAAAAATTTTGTGATACCGCCAATGGCCAGGGCAAGGACGAATACCACCAAGGCGGGCCCCAGGGCTTCAATGGGCGCCAGGAGCCTGTCCAGCCCTATGGCGACACTTTCAAGTCCGTTTAAGATCTGCATCCAGAGAACGTCTAAAAATTCATCCATATCTGCCTTCTTGATAAACCGTGGTTAACACCGTGTACCCGTAAATCCAATTGGAACTGCGGGTACACGGTCTTCAATGTGATTCGTTCTTCGTTCAGTTTTTATATGAAAGAGCTCGATAACTTATTGAGTTTTTTCAACATTCGTTGTGGGCTGTCCTTCGGTGCTGATATGTCAGGTCAGCCCATGGCTGTTATATACTAAATCCAGATTTCAATCTTGAAAAATCTGAAGAACAGGAAGAACAGGGTGCAGGCCAGTACGACCTTCAGGGTCATTTCAGAGAACATTTTCTGGGCCCGGGAGCCGAGCATACCACCTGCAAACCCGCCGATAATAATAGAAACGGCAAGGGTCATATCCGGCAGATACCCGGTAATCAGGTAACCGATAAAAGAGCCGATACTGGAAAAACAGGTGCCGATCAGGGAGATGGGGACCGCGACATACATGGGCAGTGCGCCGATGGATGTCATGGCCGGTACCAGCAAAAAGCCGCCGCCCACACCAAAGGAGCGGGAGACGATGCCGATGAGCACGCCGATAATCCCAAAGAGCAGGGGATTGATCCTGAACTCTTCACCCCAGAATTTAAAACGGTAATCGGTCATACCGGTTTTAATGGGTTCGATGGAGCCCATTTCAGCGGCACGGCCTTCGGCCTTGGCCTTGGCGATTTCGGCGTTGAATTTCTGGGTCATGGCCTTGATGTTTTTACGTTTCCTCATGGCCTTGGGGGTCATCTCCATGAGGGTCTTGATTCCCATGAGCACCACCAGGACGGCCAGCCATTCTTTGTAGGCCTTCATGGGCAGAACCGCGGAAACGTATTTACCCAGCCAGATGGAGCCGATGAAGATACCTACGCCGAAGGAGAGTCCCACAGGCCAGGCCACCCGTTTTTCAACCACGGCATATCGGTAGAAGGAACCCAGGGGGGAGAACAGGGTCAGGGCCATGTTGGAGGGTTTGAGCACGTTGGCGGCGTTGATGCCCACAGGGCCCATGGTGTTGACCACCAATGCCTGGAAGGCCGCCATGAGCAGTCCGCCGGCCGCACCGATCATGGAGAAGTAGGTGCCCACGAGGATGGCGCCGATGAGAATCCAGATGGGGTTCATGTAGCGGTAGCCCTTGGTGAGCCAGAATCCGTTTTTCTCAATGGTGTAGGAGGTGGTTTTGTCTCCGTTGACATAGACGTCAAACTTGGTCTCAGGCGGGGTGTGTCTGAAGGATTTAAACGTGACGGTAAACTGTCCCGTGTTCTTGTCCAGGTTGATCTTGGTGCCTTTGTCCCAGTAGTTTCCGCTGGATTCATCGGTGACCACGGTTTTGGAAAAGATCACCACCTTGCCCCGGCGGTTGCCCTCTTTGACAATGGTGTTGATGCCGAAATCGTTCTCATTGGCCCAGCGCAAAAAGTTCCATTGCTTGGCAGAGGCGATGGGACCCATCATGGCCCGGGCGGCCGGATCCACATCGTCATAATTTTTTTTCAAATAGAACATGGTGGTAGAATAGATGCCGTTCCCCTTGCCCAGAATTACAGAGGGACCGCCAAATTTCTTTTTGTCCACCTTGCCGAATTTTTCCGGTACGTTGGTCACCAGGTAGTACATGGGGGGGATGGCCGTATCCATATCAAAATCACCCTTGGCCGTGATGCTTTTGAACTTTTTGGTCTCATGGACACCGTCGGTGTCCTGGGGGGCAAACATACCTTCCTGTGACAGGGTGAGGTAAAGATCCGCACCAGGCTCGATCTGCCCTTTGATCTCCACCACATCACCGGCCTTGTAGGATGCGGCCGATACCGTAGCGCTGTTTGCGGCCAGGCACATTTGGGCCGACACAAATAGACCCAGCATCATGACAGCCAGATAGTAACAGGTTCTTCTCATTCTTCTCTCCTTAAAAATCTTAAAACTTTTTTGAGCAGGTGCAATAAAAATATTGCACCGATGCATTTGAAACGCGTTATTTTTCCGAGTCTTTGGGCGCTCTGAAATTCAGGAGCGGACAAAGTTTACAGATATCAAAGCCAGGATAGGTTTCACCTGTTCTGGGGAAGGATACGCCGCCGTCACGCACCGTACGTTCCAGCATCCAGCGAACGGTGGGTTCCATCTGGGCATAGGGCATGATCCAGTTGACCTCGCCCTGTTCCGTCTTTCCGGCGGTGTAACTGCTGCTGCACATCTGGGTGACGTTGAATTTATCCATGACATAGCATTGAACACAGCCATGGCAGATGGAAGAGTTCATGGTCATGATCATTTCAAACGGGTGGCTGTCAAAGGCGGCATCCCAGTCGTTGGCCATATGGTATGACTGAAGCGGATCACACATGCCGTGGATCAGATCGGGTGTGAAGGGGGCTTTGTGAAGGGGGGCGGTGGCAAAGGCCAGGGGCGCTTCGGGCAGTCGTTTTTTTGTTTTAACGAATCGTTCGGCCTGGGCCCTGTCCTTGGTATACTTGAGATGACTGTTGATCTCGCTTTCATCCATCTCCTTCCACTTCATCACAAATTTTGCGTTGCCGCATCCCACTTTTTTGGCATTGCCCAGCAGGATATCGCCTCTCTGCCGGCTTGCAGCCACAAAAGCACAGAATGTAACGGCCGGACCGGATACTTTGTAGTCGACATTTTTCTTAAAATCTTCCAGCTCATCCTCTTTAAAGAAATATTTTACCGCAACCGGGTAATATTTCATTTTAAGGATATTCCTCAAGGCGAAGACGATTGCGGAATCACTGATTTTGCCGTCGTTCTTATCCGCGTCGGCCAGTATGGATTTTGCCAGGGTTACGTCATCAAGACATTGATCAAAGTCCAGTGAAGTAAAATCATTTGTAGTCATAGTTCCATCCTCCTAGGAAAAGCATCCGCCAATGGCCAGGCTCTTCCACCGGCATGATGCTTTTGCAGATTGTAAAAAAATAGTAAACGCAAACTGTCATATTTTAATACCCCCGGCAGTGCGGGATACAATACCCCGTCACTGGGTGCCGGCGTTTCCGCCTGACGGTCCGGGTCCTTCCGGTAACGTATAAATACGTATCGGAAGGGGTGATTTTTTATTCTGGTCTGCTACCTGGCACCAGAACTTAAGCCATAACCATGCCAGGATGATTAAAACAAAGGTGCAACCCTGGCGTATTTTCGTATAAGATTTTGAATTTAAAAGATATTAATTTGCAAAATTCGGTTTAGATACGCATGGCTTATCTTGATACCTTCAGCTGTTTTCATATGGTCCCGGGTGGGCCGGCAGTCGTCGCCAATCCTGCGTTGGGCTTGAAAAGGCCTGAATATGAATGCGGCCCTGCCGTTGCAATAAAATTTTGGCGGTGCAATAAATTTATTGCACATTCTCCGGGAGGTCGATGAATCCCGGACACTGAATTTTTTTTGTCGTATACTTTTTGAAATCAGGGAATACGGCGCTTTGTACCGGATACTATGCACCTAATATTGCCCTGTTTGTACTTGCATGTAAAGACGTAAACGATATATATTTAAATATTCGTATCTTATCGTGTTCTCTGATGGTTTGCCTTTGTTTTACAGGGGGCCGGGGTCGGCTGCACAATCGTATCCAACCTTAGTAAAGGAAGGGGTCCTGTGATTAAAAATTTATTCAGGCACTGGACCTATCAGGTCTTTGCGCCGGGCACGGTGCTCAGGGAGAAGTATGAGGCGTTCAAGCGTCTGCTGGATCACGACAGGGCTGCCCATGAATATCTGGCAAGTCTTGAGGACCTGTATTACAACCAGCGGCGGGTAGACCTGGAATTTGCCGCGGCAACCTACGAGGCCTTTTCTGCCGAAGTGGCGGCCATGGTCCGGGAACTGCTGGCCATGTGCCCCAATGGGTATTGGAGTCTGAAAGAGTATCACAAAAAATTCGATTTTTATGTCCGGTTTATGCTGGCCCCCCCTAAATTTGACTTTTCACCCCCCTTTATTCTGACCCTGGACCAGGATCTCTGCCTGGATGAAAAGAGTGCCGGGGGGAAAGCGGCGACCCTGGCCCGGCTGAAGCAGGATCTTGGACTTCCGGTTCCCCAGGGATTTGTCATCACCACCCGGGCCTTCCATTTTTTTATGGAGGCAGCCAACCTTTATCCCTTTGTCAGGCAGCAGCTGGCCGGCCTGGATATGGATGATCCGGCCGGGCTGGCAGCAACGGCCCGAACCCTTGAAAAGGCAATACTCGCAGTGACATTGCCCGAAGAGCTGGTGACGGAGATAGACGCTGGTCTGGCTCAATGCCGGGGTGCCCTAGGGAAAGAGGGGGCAACGCTTAAGTTTGCTGTACGAAGCAGCGCTGTGAGAGAAGACGGCGATGTCTCTTTTGCCGGCCAGTACCTGAGTCTGATGCATGTGGATATGGCGGATTTGGGGACGGCATACAAGCGGGTTATTGCAAGTAAATACAGTCCGGCCGCCTTATCCTACCGGATTCGGTCCGGGATTCCGGACCATGATACGCCCATGGCCGTATTGGTCCTGGGGATGATTGAGGCCCGTTCCGCCGGGGTTATCTATACCCGGGATGTCAATGGGCGTGATCCCGACAGCCTGACAATCTATTCGACCTGGGGGCTTGGCGGGTCGGTGGTGGACGGCCGGGTGACCCCTGACATGATCCGCGTGGATCAGGACGGCGGCATTACCGGTATCCGGGCAGGGAACAAGAATCGGCGTCTGGTTCCTGATGGGACGCATGGCACCTGTATGGCCGATACGCCCAAGGCAGAGCACCACGCCCTGTCCATCGGGACGACGGAAATTCTCACCCTGAATAAGTGGGCAAGAACGGTCGAGGAATATTTTAAAACCCCCCAGGATATGGAGTGGTGTCTCAGCGTGGCAAGAGCGTTGTACCTTCTTCAATCCCGTCCGCTCAACGCCCGGGAAGGTGTGGAAATGAACCGGTCTGTGCCGCTCCCGGATTTAACGCCGCTTTGCCGGGCAGGGCAGATCATATGTCCCGGAAGGGCCGAAGGGCCGGTGTTCAAACTGAACCGCCTGGAACAGCTTGAAGATATGCCGGACCATGCCGTTGTGGCCGCCCCCTTTGGTCTTCCCCAGTACGCGGCTGCCATTCACAGGATGGCAGGTATCATCCTTGAAACCGGGAGTGCGGCAGGGCACTTTGCCTCGGTTGCCCGGGAGTTCAACTTGCCGGCCATCATTTGCACAGATGGATTCGATGCCCTTGAATCCGGCAGCATGGTCACCCTGGATGCGGAGAGCGGAACCGTCTATCCGGGTCAGATTAAATCATTGCTCGCCCCGTCACCCGGTCGGTCCGATCCAGATGGGTTTTCCAAAAGTATTTTCATGGAAAAGCTTGGGTTTATGATTCGTTTTTGTGCGGATTTAAAGCTTACCGACCCCGATGCCGGAGATTTTACCCCGGATGCCTGCCGATCCATGCACGATATCATTCGGTTTGTCCACGAAACCGCAGTCCGGGAAATGTTTTCTTTAGGTCAGAGAAAGGGAACCCGGAAAAAAGGGGCCCGGCAATTGATATCCGGTCTTCCCATGCTTTTTTACGTCCTGGATGTGGGGTCGGAGGCGCACGCCGGTCTTTGTGCTGAGCCGCCGACAAAATCCGTCCTGGGTATGAGGGATTTGGCCTCGATCCCTTTGAAGGCCCTGTTCAAGGGGCTGGCCCACCCTGACATCTGCTGGGACGAGGCCGGCCATTTTGACTGGGAAGCCTATGATAAAATTGTCATGGCCGGCGGTATCATCTCTGCGGATTCACCCCAGTTCGGCAGTTATGCCGTGGTCTCCAGAACCTATATGAATCTTAACTTGAGGTTTGGATACCATTTTGTGATACTGGACTGCATCTGCACCCAATATCCGGAACAAAATTATATTCTGTTTCGGTTTTCAGGCGGCGGCGGCAATTCCGGGGGGAGATGGCGCCGGGCCGGGTTTATCGCAGGGGTGCTGGAAAAAATAGGGTTTATTACCCAGGTCACGGCTGACTTGATCGACGGCCGGATTATCGAGGTGGATGAAACCCGCATCCAGGCGGTCCTGGACCTGACCGGTCGGCTGCTGGGTGCCACCAAACTCATGGATATGTATCTTAAAGAAGAGACGGATGTGCAAGCGTATATCACTGCATTCATGAACGGCCAATACGATTTCAGGTCGTTTAAAGAGGAGAATAGATGAGTTACAAATTGACATGGATCACCCAGAGCCTGGCCGTGGGCTGCGCCCCCATGTCCTATGCCCAGCTGGATACCATCCGGGAAAACGGTGTCCATGCCATTGTCAACCTCTGCGCCGAATTCAGTGATCTGCATGAAATCGAAGAAAAGGCCGGATTCGATGTGTTTCATTTGCCCATCTGGGATGAGGATGTGCCCGGGATGGACCAGATGGAAGAGGCCCTGGCCTGGATGGACGAGGCTCTATACCTGGGCAAGAAGGTACTGGTTCACTGCCGCCACGGCATCGGCCGAACCGGAACCTTTGTTACCGCTTATATGATCCGTAAAGGTTTGGGGCTCAAGGCGGCGGCCAAAAAGCTCAAGCGCTCCCAGGCCAATCCATCTACATACAGCCAATGGAAACTGGTAAAAAAGTACAATAAAACGTCGGGCATCCTCAAAATCAGAAAACCCTCCCTGGAAATAAAAAACAAGGTGGATCTGGGCTGGTTCTTTTTGGACTATGAAGCGTTGGTGGACAGAATCGACCAGGAGATGGCCGGAGTGAAGGCAGGCGATGAAAACGCCTGTGGTCGCGGTGCCCATCCCTGCTGTGCCCATCCCTTTACCATGCCGTTTATCGAGGTGATCTATATCCACACCCGCATGGGCCGACAGATGAAATCAAGCGCGCGCACGGAGACGGTTCAGCGAGCCATGGACGCCGTGCAGGCAAAGGATACGGCCTGTCCCTTTAATTGTGGGGCCGGGTGTCTGATTTTCGATTTCAGGCCGGTCAGGTGCCGGACCTTCATGATGGATGGGTTTGACCGGGACGGTGCACAGATTTCAAACCAGCTCCAAGAACTGTCCCGAACGGTTTTTTTGGCCCTGTCCGGAAAATTCCTGGAAAACGGGCAGTTCTCCTTTTCCATGGCCGAAACCGTATCCGGCAAATTTGTCCAGGCTTATTTTAACTTCATGGCTGCATTGGAGGGATAAACCGCTTATGAGGCGAATCGATAAAAGAACATATCAAAAATCATTTCTTCTTGACATGGATGGTGTCATCTACACAGGGTCAAAATTGATTCCCGGTGCGGCGAAATTTGTGGGGCGCCTTAAAAGACAAGATTTTAAGTTCCTGTTTTTGACCAATAATTCTTATCACACGCCCCAACAGCTCAAAGAGCGTCTTTCTGAAATGGGAATCAATGTAACACAGGATCATTTTTATACGTCGGCCATGGCGACGGCAAGTTTTCTGTCCACGCAGAAGCCTGTGGACTGTTCGGCTTATGTGATCGGCGGCCAGGGTGTTATAGAACAATTTGAAAAACATAACATAAAGATTACGTCCGAAAATCCGGACTATGTGGTGCTTGGGGAGACCGAGGAGTATGATTACAAAAAAATTATTGAGGCGACCCTTCTGATCCGGGAAGGGGCAAAATTTATTGCAACGAATCCGGATTTGACCGGACCGACCCTTCGGGGGCCGGTGCCGGCCTGCGGTGCCTTGGTTGCGCCCATCGAAAAGGTGACCGGCATCGCCCCCTACTTTCTTGGAAAACCCAATCCCTCCATGATGTACTGGGCCCGGAAAAAAATGGGTGTCCATTCAGCCAATTGCTTTATGATCGGTGACAGAATGGATACCGATATTATCGGGGGCCTGGAGTCAGGCATGACAACCTGTCTGATGCTCACAGGCGTCACCTGCCGGGAGAGTATGAGCCGTTTTCCCTATCAGCCGGATTATATTTTTAATCATTTGGGTGAAATTGATCCTGATGCGATATTATCCAAAAGAGCGTGGGTGGAAAAGGTGTTGTGACCTGTTTATGCGGCTGAATAAGCTGTCAATAATAGGTTCCGGCCGCCTTTCTCGCCAGGGAATTGTCAACTTTGGAACGTTTATTTTTTTTTGGATTTCACCTTTCCTGTTTTCACCACCATTCGATGTGTCGTTTTCAACCGCTTTTCCGCATTTCTAATCAGGAGCTCAAAGGAACTGTGCGCATCTTCACCCTGTGCCGCCTTCAGTTGGGCATAACTGCCGTCACTTTGCATCTCCCAGGAACTGTGTCTGTCATTGAGCTGGATATCAAGCATCTCCCGCAACAAGGCCTGCAGTCGTGGGGATTCCACAGGCGTGCACACCTCGACCCGGCTTTCAAGGTTTCGTTTCATCAGGTCGGCCGAAGAGATGAAGTACTCTTCCTTACCTCCATTACGAAAGTAAAAAATCCTTGAATGCTCCAAAAATCGGCCGACAATGGAAATCACGCGAACGTTGTCGGACAGCCCCTGAATACCGGGCCTCAGCCGACAGGAATCCCGGACAATGAGGTCGATGTGCACCCCGGCCTGGGATGCTTTGTACAAGGCCCTTGTGATATCTTTATCCTCAAGGGCGTTTGTCTTTAACTGGATAAGTCCTCCCCGGCCTTCCGCCGACAATGTGCTCTCCCGGTAAATTTTTTCCAACAGCTTTTTTTTCAAAATATTGGGGCAGGGCAACAGCTTTTTGAATTTACGGGCGACCGTGTATCCGGTTGTCAGATAATTAAACAGCTCCGTCAGGTCGGACCCGATGGTTGAATCACAGGTAAACAGTCCAAGGTCGCTGTATCCCCGGGCCGTACCGGCATGATAATTGCCTGTGCCGATGTGGGCGTAACGGTGAAGGCCGTCAAAATCCTTGCGGACCACAAAGATTACTTTGGAATGGGTCTTTAAGTCCACAACCCCATAGGTCACATGGATACCCACCTCCTCCAGGGATCTGGCCCAGCGGATGTTGGCCGACTCGTCAAAGCGCGCCTTCAATTCAACAACCACGGCCACCTGCTTACCGTTCTGGGCGGCATCAATCAGGAATTGTATGACGCGGGATTGCTTGGCTGTCCGGTAGAGTGTCATCTTAACGGCCAGAACTTTGGGGTCCTGACTGGCTTCTTTTATGAACCGTTCCACAGATGTATCAAATGATTCGTAGGGGTGCTGGAGGAGTATGGACCCTTTTTCCCGGATGATATGAAAGATATTGGGGTCTTCGCCAAGCAGTTCCGGATGATCAACGGGCTGATGGAGGGGGAAGTGTAAATCCTGGCGGTCAAGTTCGGCGATCTGCATCAGGTCTCTTTTGGCAATGATTCCCTCAACTTCGAAAACATCCTTATTTTCATCAATCATGAGTTCGGCCGCAAGCATGCCTCTCAAGGGCAGACTCATCTTCAGATTCACCTCAAGCCGGACGATCTCGGCAAATTTTCTATCCCTAAGGGCGGATTCGATCATGGAGAGCAGGTCGTTTGCCTGGTCCTGGTCCCGTTCGGTAATGGCATTGCGGGTCACCCGGAAAAAATCACAGGACTCAATTGTCATGCCTGGGAAAAGCAAATCAAGGTTGTTGGCGATAAGGTCTTCCAACGGGACATATAAATCTTCCTGGCCGATTTTTATAAATCGCGGCGAGATCCCGGAGTTGACCGGCACCTTGATTCTGTTGAGATACGCATGCTTTGAATCGGGATAACTTACCTTGACCAGAAGGTTTAAGGAGAGGTTGGATATAAAAGGAAAGGGATGTGCCGGGTCCATTCCCTGGGGGGTCAGGAGCGGGTATACATTATCGGAAAAAAATTTGTCGGCAAATGTCTTCTGTTCTTTGGTCAGCTGGGCGTAAGTGATAATCACGATTCCCGCATCTGCGAGCAGCGCCTTTAACTGTACTTCCAGCATTTGATTTTGTTTTAAAATATCCTGAACAACAATATGGCAGTCGTCTATCTGTTCCTGGGGCGTTCGCCCGTCGACACTGAGTTTGTGGACCCCGGCCCCGACCATTTGCTTGAGCCCGCCGATGCGCTTCATGAAAAATTCATCAAGATTCGACCCGACGACGGAGAGAAAGAAAACCCGCTCCAGAAGCGGGGTGCGCGGGTCCTGCCCTTCATGGAGCACCCGGCGGTTGAATTCCAGCCAGATCAACTCCCTGTTCAGGAACCATTCAGGGGATTTCAGATCAAATTCCGTGGATATCTGTTTTTCGGTCCGGCTGGGCTTGTGTTCTATCGGATCATTCTGTTCATCGAGGGTCATGGTGTGCTCCAAATTATGTTGGGGGCTCTCATCTTTTTCTAACAGTTTTCTGCGATATTAACTACCTATTATAGTTCAGATTATATTTATATGCAGGGGTAAAATTATTATGCCGAAAAAAAATGTACTTTTCGTTTGTGAAATGAATACGTGTCGCAGTCAAATGGCTGAAGGTTGGGCTCGTACTCTTCATCGTGACAGAATTAATGCTTTTTCAGCAGGGATTGCCACCGGCCCCCTTGATCCCCTTGCCGTTAAAGTTATGCAAGAAGAGGGTATTGATATCTCAGGCCATGAGATCCATGCGGTGAAAGACTTCCTTCAAAAGGATATTGACTGGGTTATAACCGTTTGCGATACTGCCGCCCGGCAGTGTCCCAATTTCCCGCCGGAGGTAAATATTATTTGCCAATCGTTTGATAATCCACCCGAATTAGCACGTAACTTAAAAGATGAAGCGGAGAAACTTGCTGTTTATAGACGGGTCCGAGATGAAATTAAAACGTTTGTTGAAGGGCTCCCCGAAAAAATTGCCGGGTAAATGGAGCGTACCTTCGTGATTGTGTTTTTCGCATAACCAGGGGGAGGGGTAGGATCTATTTTGATCATGGGCCCTAAACCACGGTCAGGAGCATGAAGCAATGGGAAAACCGTCCGCTTTCAGGAATAAAGCAGAGCAGCTTTTCTCCTTTTTGTAGTTTTCCCGATTTAAACAGCTCTTCCATGATGATGTAGATGGATGCTGATCCCACGTTCCCCGTATAGGGCAGGTTGGTAAACCATTTCTCATAGGGAATTTCAAATCCGGTCTCTTTCATCACCTGATAAAACTTACCCCTGAAATAGTGTGACGAGTAATGGGGCAGGTACCAGTCCACGTCTTGGGCTGTTAACTGCCGTTTTTCGGCAATACGGCTTAGGGCCTGCCCCATGGTTTTTACAATGTGGCGGCTCAGCAGGCCGGTGTCCTGTTTAACGGCAAGCAGGTTGTCATTCAATACCTCTTTGCAGGAGTCCGCCTCCCGCCATCCGGAAATGGTGCCGTCCTTATTCTGTTTTCCCCCGGCATACATGCATGTGGGAAGTTCTCCGGCATAGGAGATCATATCAATCCACTCAATTTTCAGTGAAATGCCCTGGGCGTTCGGCGCGTTGGATATAAAGGCCGCCCCGGCACCGTCGGAAAGCATCCAGCGCAGAAAATCAGCATTGAATGCAAGCAGCGGTGCGCCGGCGATGTCGGCGTCAGGGTCCACGGCCAGGTTGAAAAAATTGGCCCGCATGAAAGATGAGGAGAGTTCGGACCCCGTGCAGACGCCATTTGTGGATGCGCCGCTTGCCACCGACATCTGGACATATTTTAATGCGGTCATGCCGCTCAGGCAGATACCGGATGTGGAGACTACCTCACAGGGGGGCGCCCCAAGTTCTCCGGCCACCATCATGCCATGACCGGGAAGAATGACGTCCGGACCTGTGGTGCCGCAGCTTAAAACCTGGATGTCATCGGGCGTGAAGCCTGGGTAAGGGCGAAGCTTTTGCACGGCCCGGGCCGTGAGCTGGGCGTTATTATGGGTGAATTTTCCGGTTGAGGGGTCAATGGCATAATACCGCTTTTCAATTTTATTGTTATCCAGCATTGTTTTTTTGGTCAGGGAGGGGATCTCGTTGATCCGGCCCAGGACATCTTCGATTTGACTGTTTAATACAGGCTCATTGGGTAGAAAAACGGATAAGTCATTAATGTAAACCGGTTGGGTCATCTCTTTGTTCCTGTTTCATCGGGCTGTATGTGGCCAACCCCTGTTCATTTAAAAATTTAAACCCGTAAAAATATCCCAATTAATTCACAAAAGGCAAGGGTAAAAAGGAAAAGATCTTGTTGGATATGACGCCCCATTTATGATACTTCTTTTTCCTTGGCTGTCTTGAATGTCGGGCTTGATCATAAGCTTGTCCATTTTTTGTAGGGGCAACCCCCTGTGGTTGCCCCCGTTAGGGCAGGCACAGAGACCTGCCCCTACAATGGCCGACGTTAGAACCAGGCCCTAAATGTCAATAGAACATAGTTGGATCATTTAAGTGTTTATGAGGTGAATGGTGGATATAAAATTTGACTCCGGCAAAAAAAGATCACTAAAGGCGCGGTATGAGGCCCAGAAAATTGCCTTTGCGCCGGTGGTGTTCCAGGCCGTTCGGCTGCTCAGGGATCTGAACATTCTTAACGTCATTGAGGCGGCCGGAAAGACCGGGCTTAACGTCGAAGAGATCTCGGAACAGACAGGGGTCTCCTGCTACGGGGTAACCGTTCTGTGCGAAACCGGACTGAGCCAGGACGTTCTGGAGATGAAAGATGATTGCTATATCATAACCCGAGTGGGCCATTTTTTGCTCAACGACGAATTGACAAAAGTGAATATGGATTTTGTCCAGGACGTTTGTTACGAGGGCCTTTTCCGATTGGACCTGGCCATTGAAACGGGTAAACCTGCGGGATTGGAAGTGTTTGGCCAATGGCCCACGATTTACGACGCCTTAAGTGAACTGCCTGCCAAAGCCAAGGAGAGTTGGTTTGCCTTTGACCATTTTTATAGTGACTCGGCCTTTCCGGCGGCATTGCCCTATGTATTCGAGCTTAATCCCCGGTCCATTTTAGACATCGGCGCAAATACCGGTAAATTTGCCATCCAATGTGTCCGCCATAATCCGGATGTCCATGTCACGATGATGGATTTACCCGGACAACTTGCCAAGGCAAAGGAGAATATTGCTGCACAAGGGGTCGATCACAGAATCACCCCATATCCTGTCAGTGATTTGCTGGATCCGACATTCGCTTTTCCCGGCGGGTTTGACGCGGTGTGGATGAGCCAGTTTCTGGTCTGCTTTTCCGAAGATCAGGTTCTAGGCCTGCTTGAACGGGGAAAGAAGGCATTGGCCCCCCAGGGTAACCTGTTCATTCTGGATACCTACTGGGACCGCCAGCAATTTGAAATTGCCTCATATTGTTTGATCAACTCTTCCCCCTATTTTACGGCCATGGCAAACGGGAACAGCCGTATGTACCGGTTTTCCAAGATAGAAGAGCTCATCAAAGAGGCCGGCCTTCGCATTGAATCCGTTGATGACGGGCTTGGCATCGGCCATACACTGATACGGTGCCGGGCCAATGACCCAACCGGCAATTGATAATTATCAGGATAATGGGAGCAAGATGAAAAAAATACTCGTCATACACTATTCACAAACCGGTCAATTGACCCAGATCGTTAACTCCATAATGGCCCCCCTTAAAGAGAATGAAACGTTTTCCATTGTATATGAGGAGATCAAGCCAAACCCTGCGTTTCCGTTTCCATGGTCGGCCACCCGGTTTTGTGATGTTTTTCCGGAATCCGTCGAGGACATTCCCTGTGACATAGAACCGGTTCAATTTGATCCGGACGGGGACTATGATCTGGTTATTCTGGCTTATCAGGTCTGGTTTCTTGCCCCGTCCCTGCCCATCACAGCGTTCCTTGATTCCCCTGCGGCAAAGGTCATGGACGGCCGGCCTGTGCTGACGATTATCGGATGCAGAAACATGTGGCTGCTGGCCCATGAAACCGTGAAACAAAAAATCGTCAAATCCGGCGGACGCCTGTTCGGGAATATCGTTCTTGGGGATAGAACCAACAACCTGCTGGGGGTGCTCACCATTGCCGTCTGGATGCTGTCCGGGAAGAAAAGGGTCTTGTTGGGGCTTTTGCCGGATGCAGGGATTTCAGATAAGGATATCCGGGAAGCCGCGATGTTTGGAAAAATTCTGATGGGCTTTTTAAAAGGAGATGATCCCAAGTCGATACAGGAGACGCTTAACAGGCAAGGCGCAGTCAGGGTGGTACCCCAGTATATCCTCTTTGAAAAACGCATTCAGCGAATTTTTAAAGTCTGGTCAAAATTTATTCTTAAAAAAGGGGAAAGGGGTGATTCGGCCCGCAAATTCCGGGTCCGGCTTTTCCTGGTGTATCTCTTTGCAGCCATCGCCGTTATCGCGCCGGTCTCTACGGTCCTTTCCATGGCGGCGGTTAAATTTAAACGAGATGAGATAAAAAAAGCCATGGATTATTTTTCAAAAAATAGTGTTTAGAACCGGCTGTAGCCCCGATGTTTCTTTTGTAAATAAGCGTAACGCGCTTTCCTGTGCCCACGTGTGTTCCGCAAATTCCTGTCCGTTTTTTTGTTCTTCCTGTTTTTTTGTTCTTCCTGTTTTTGCGTCGGTGTTGATTCTGTCCGGTCTGCCTGCTGACACCCAAGAGCCACAGGAATGTTTTTTATCAGGCTTGGATCATAGCGGTGACGGCTTGATTTATCCTTGACAGTTCACAGCCGCTTATCTACCATGACCTGCCATTGTGGACTTGTGTGAAAAAATGTTAATTTACAGGTGTATATAATTTTGAAATAATTCCTGGCGGCATCTGAATGTTTTTGTCCGGGTCAGTGAATCATGAAACAAAATAGAGTGCAGTATGTGACAGAACAGGCTGTGGCCGGTCTTTTGAAAGATAGCGGCGCGTCTGATATCCCCTTTTGCGGGCAACGTACCTACGCTGATGTCCATGCCATGGCCCATGCCATGGTTGACCAGTGCGCCGCAACAGGTGATCAAAAGAGATACCTTGCCGTATTTACCACGGACAGGGCGGTCACCGCTGCCGCGATTATTGCCCGGCTGGCCGGCGGCCCCATACTGATTCTGCCCCATGACATCTCGGACCAGGCGCTGATGGATCTGGAAAGTGACCCGGAACGTACATGGGTGGTGGCGGATCTGGGCCGGAATTTGCCTGGCCGTTTTAAAAAACTCGTCATTCCCGCACTCACCCACAGCCGGAATCTTACACCGCTGGACACCACTATAAATTTGGATGCCCCCCTGCTTAAACTGTATACCGGCGGCTCCACCGGAAAGCCGACCATATGGACAAAGACCGTGGCCAATATCATGGGCGAAGCCTTGTTCCAGGTGAATACCCACGACATCCGTCAAGATGACGTGGTGGTTGCCACGGTGCCGCCCTATCATATTTACGGTCTGCTCTTTTCAGTGGCTGCGCCGCTGCTGGCCCGCGCAAGGGTGGCGGATCAAACCTGCGGGTATCCCCATGAAATTATCAATCTGGTTACGGATACGCGGGCAACTATCCTGGTCAGTGTCCCGGCCCATTTCAGAGCCTTAAAGGGGCATGATTTTCCGGATCACAGCCTGCGTCTGGCATTCTCATCGGCAGGCGTTCTCGACGAAACCGATGAAAGGGATTTTCGCCAAAGAAATAATGTGCCCGTCATGGAAGTTTACGGGTCAACGGAAACCGGCGGCATCGCCTTTAGATGCCGGGGGCGCGACGAGACCTTTTTTTCGCCGTTCAGTGTCATTGAAACCCAGGTTGCCCAGGAGACGTTAAAAATTCAATCGCCCTTTGTCTCCCCTGAAATCGTTCGGGATGATTTGGGGTTTTTCCTGGTACCGGACAGGATCAAATCATGTCCGGGCAACGCCTTTGCTATCCTTGGCCGATCGGATACGGTCGTAAAAATTGCCGGCATCCGGGTGGACCTGGACCAGGTCCGGGCCGTCTTAAAAACAATGGATGGGGTCAGGGATGCGCTGGTTCTGGCAAAGCCCGTTCCCCGGGGCAGGGCCTTTGACATCTGTGCCCTTGTGGAAGGCAACTGCTCCCAAACCGATATCCGGCAGTTTCTCGCCGGCAGGCTTGAGGCCTTTGCCCATCCCAGGCGAATCAAGGTTGTGGACCACATGCCCGTGACCCGTTCCGGAAAGTATGACAGGGCTGGGGTTGCAGTCTTTTTTGACATAAACGAAGGCGACGCAAAATGAACCGCAGAGTGGTGGTAACAGGCTATGGCGTCATCTCCCCCATCGGCGAGACCGAGGATGAGATCATCCGGCATCTGACCCAGGGCATTTCCGGGGTTAAAAAACTGGAAGATGACGGATTTTTGTCCGGGTTTATCCAGTCCGGTGTCTATGGCCGGATCGATTATCCCAAAGCATATACCTTTGAACGAAATCACCGAAAAACCATGGGGCCGGTGGCGTTTGTTGCCTGTGAGTCGGCCCGGCGGGCCATTGAACAATCGGGTCTGGACAAGGCATTTTTAACCTCGGGCCAGGTGGGGGTGGCGTTCGGTTCCATCCATGGCAGCCCCTTTGTCCAGCGCGAGATCATGCGGGCCTATTTTAGTGGGGATAATGACGGAGATCCGGTTATTAATGCGGCAGACTTCTTAAAATCCATGGCCCACACCACTGCCGTGAACATCACAAAGATGTTCGGCATATCCGGCCGGGTCATCAGCCCCTGCACGGCCTGCACCACCAGCAGCCAGTCCATCGGTTTCGGATACGAAGCCATCCGGTTCGGCATGCAGGAGGCCATGGTGTGCGGCGGGGCCGACGAGTATGACACCTCAACCGTGGCGGTCTTTGACAACCTTCGGGCCTGCTCCACCCGGTTTAATGACACCCCCCACCTTACCCCGAGGCCCTTTGACAGCCGGCGGGACGGTCTGGTGGTGGGCGAAGGGGCCGGTGCCCTGGTGCTCGAGTCCCTGGACCATGCGAAACAGCGGGGCGCAACCATCCTGGGGGAGGTGGTGGGATTTGCCTCCAACAACAACGGCGGGGACATGATTCTGCCCAACCTGGCCGGGATTACCCAGACGTTGCGCCTGGCCCTGGCCGATGCGCAAATCGCCAGGGAAGATGTTGATTTCATCAGCGCCCATGCCACAGCCACCCGCCAGGGAGACGCCATTGAAGCCATGGCCATCCATGATGTGTATGGAGAGAACACACGGGTGACGGGTTTGAAAAGCTACATGGGCCATACCATTGCCGCCTGCGGGGCCATTGAGACCATCATTACCCTGATGATGATGAAACACGGGTTTATTCCGCCCACCCTCAATCTTGACGACGTGGATGAATCCTGTGCCATGATCAATCATACACAGCAGTTGCTTGATGAGATAATTAACACGGCATCGGTCCAGAATTTTGCCTTTGGCGGGGTGAATACCGCCCTTGTATTAAAGAAGTTTAAGTGATGGATTCCCAACCTTCAGCAGCCTTGAATGAAAAGAAAACCACGTGGCTTGATTTTGTCAGGGATCTGGTCATTACGCTTTTCCTCTGGGGCTATTTTATGTTTGGATTTATTTTGTTTTTCTCCCCGTTTTACCTGATTGCCTTTGTCTGTCCGCCCATGCGGGAAGCGGCCATCCAGTGTCTTAATTCTTTGTTTTACAAAGGCTTTTTTTTTTGGGTTCGCATGTTGATGCCGGGCATTACCTGGCACGTTGACCCGGCAGTCAAGGCGCTTGGAAATTGTATCATAGTCTGCAATCATGTCTCCTATCTGGATCCCCTGGTGATGATCAGTTTGTTCCGGCGTCATAAAACCATTGTTAAAGCCACCTTTTTCAAGGTGCCGATTTTCGGCTGGGTTTTAAGGGCGGCAGGTTACATCCCTTCCATGCCCAAGGGACGGATGGCCGGTTTGATGGTAAAGCAGACCAAAACCCTTGCATCCTTTCTTGAAACGGGCGGGATTTTGTTTGTGTTTCCCGAAGGCACACGGAACCGCAATGCCGATAAGGGGGTTCTTGAATTTCACAGCGGCGTGTTTAAGATGGCAAGGCTTTGCCGATCCCCCATAAATATGTTGGTGATCCGTAATACCGATAAACTGTTCACCCCGGGTCGGTTTTTATTTCATACAGATTTTTCCGGTACCATCAGCGTGGAGCTTGCCGGTAGGATTCAACCGGATTATGATAAGGAAAGCGTGTCCACAGCAAAGCTGATGGCACAGGCCGGAGCGATTTTAACCGAAAAACAAAGGACATCCTCTTGGGCACATCAAACAGACAGGCCGTAATACTGGGGTATGACGCGGTTTGCCCCCTGGGAACCCGGTTTCCTGATGCCTGGGAAAAGGCGTTGAAAGGTCAGAGCGGTATCGGGGCGCTGACCCGGTTTCCCGTGGATGATGATTTTCCAGTGCGCATCGCAGGGCAAGTGGACAACATTGATGATCTGGACTATCCGTTTCTTAAACCCAGGGAACGTGCCAAGTGGACATCACCCATTTTCAAACATGCCTTGCTGACCACCTCCCGTGCCATTGAGAAAAGCGGGATGGAGATTACCCCGGATATTGCCCCCCGGGTCGCCATCACCTACAGTTCAGCCCTGGGCGGGTTGGATGCCGCCCTGGATGCGGACCGCAGGCTGGTCAAAGAGAACCGGCTGCCCAAGCCCTTTACCAATCCCAACGCCTGCATCAATATGGTGGGGGGTAAGGTCTCCATCCTCACCGGGGCCACAGGCCCCATCACCGCAACCATTTCAGCCTGTGCCACAGGGGCCACCTCCATGATCATCGGTGCCATGTTCATTGAACAGGGGCTGTGCGATGTCGCCATCTGCGGTGCCGTGGATTTTGCCCTGGTGCCGACCATCATTGCCGGGTTTTACACCATGAACGGTATTTTTTCTCCAAAGCCCGGGGAGGATGTTCCGGCCCGGGCGGCCAGCCGTCCGTTTTCTAAAAACCGACGGGGCTTCGTGGTCTCCGAAGGGGCCGGTGCCGTGATCCTGGCTGCCCGGGAGTTTGCCCAAACCTGGGGATTGACATATCATGCGGCCCTTGCCGGATGGGGCATGACCTCGGATGCCCACCATGTGGTGGCGCCCCATTTGCCCACGGTCACCCGGTGCATGGAATTGGCCCTTGGGCATGCAGGGATTTCACCGCAAGCGGTGGCAAGTGTCAATGCCCATGCAACGTCCACCCCGGTGGGGGACAAGGTGGAGTATGATGCCCTGTCAACGGTGTTCGGCAAAAAGATCCCGCCGGTGACAGCCAACAAATCCATGATCGGGCACGCCATGGGCGCGTCCAGTGCCATTGAAACCATTTTTGCCGTCCAGGGAATGATTGACGGGCAGATCCCGCCCACCATCAACTATGATCCGGACCCTGACATGGCGTTTGACTGCGTGGCAGGGGATGCAAGACGTCTGGAACAGCCCTATGTGTTGAAAAATGCATTCGGCTTTGGCGGCTGCAATGCCTGCATCGTCCTGCAAAAATGTTGAAAGAATAGAGATAAGACCATGAAAGCACCATTAAACAGACGGGTTTTTGTGTTGGGTTACGGGGCGGCCACCCCGTTGGGAGCCACCTTTGACCTGACCTTTGAAAATGCCGTGGCCGGTAAATCCGGATTTAGACGGATCACCCGGTGTGAGACGAAATCCCTAAGCAATGTGGTGGGCGAAATTCCCGACTGGGATCCTGTGGCAAGCGGGATGTTTGAGAAAAAAGAGGCCCATAACTGGAATGCGGCCTTTGTGCTGTTGACCGTGGCTGTGTGCCGGGAGGCTTTGGCCCATGCCGGTATTGTCATGGAACCCGATATCGGTCGACGGACTGCTTGTTTGATCGGTTCCGCCCTCAATGGTATGGATGCCTTCAGGATCGCCTCGGAGAAATATGCCGATGCCGGGCCGTTGCGGGTCAGCCCCTATCTTTTGCCCAACCTGTGCGGCAACATGCCTGCCAGCAAAGCGGGTATTGATTTAGGCTTTACAGGGCCGTTGTTCTCCCCCCAGGGGGCGTGCGCATCGGGCAACCACGCCATCGGCATGGGGGCCAGGATGATCCGGGACGGTGATGTGGATGTGGTGCTGGCAGGCGGCGTGGACACGCCCCTGGTGCCGGAGATCGTCCAGGGCTTTGCCAACATGGGCGCCACCATAAAAGTCAATCCCGGGGACCGGGCCTATGAAGACCCGGGCCAGGCCAGCCGTCCGTTCAGCAGCGACCGCAAGGGCATGGTGCTCTCCGAAGGGTGCGGGGTGGTGGTGCTGGCCGCAGAAGAGGTGGCCAAGGCCCATGGCCTTAAACCCCGGGCCGAAGTGGCAGGGGTGGGCTGGACTTCGGATGCCTTTCATTTTACCAGCCCCAATCTTGAGACCATTGTCCGGGCCATGCACCAGGCCATTGGCGATGCCCAGATCGCCCCCCGGGATATCCGGTACATTAATGCCCACGGCACCTCCACCTTTAAGGGCGACACCTCGGAGGCCGACTGTTTAAGGCAGGTGTTCGGCCACCATCTGGGACAGATTCCCGTATCCTCCAACAAGTCCCAGCTGGGCCACACATTAGGGGCCGCCGCCGCCATTGAGGCCGCATTGAGCATTGAGGCCATGCAGATGGGCATGGTGCTTCCCACCATTAATCATAGACCCGCCCCTGAATTTGACGACCTGGATGTGGTGCCCGATACCTTCAGGGCCCACCCGCACGATTTTCTATTGTCCAATGCCTACGGGTTTGGCGGAACCAATTGCTGTATTGTATTCAAAGGGATGTAAGACCATGAAACCCAAACCGTTTAAACCCGAAATTACGGATGAAAACACCCCTTACGTAAAGGACCAAACCACAGGGCTGATCTGGCACCGCACCAGCCATAGAACCCTTTATGCGGACACGGACCGCTCCCAGGTGGTTTACCATGCCAATTATTTACGATTTTTTGAGCAGGGCCGGGCGGATTTGATGCGGGACATTGCCTACCCCTACCGGGAAATTGAAGAGAGCGGATTTGTCTATCCCATCATTGAGACCAAACTGAACTATTTTGCCCCGCTGTATTATGACGACCTCATGTGGATTCATACCCGGCCTGCCGAATTGGAGCGGGTTAAACTTCAGTTTGATTACGTGATCACAAGCCATGCCTATGACCAGATTATCTGCAAGGGGTACACCCGGCATTGCGCCACCAATGCCCAGGGCATACCCGTTGGCGTGGATGAAAAAACCGTCCGGGTCTGGACCCAGTTTCCCGGCCGGGATCAATCATGATCTATTCGGCGTACCCCGGAACTAAACGTTTTTCGAACTATGAAACAGTCTTCGATTTGATATAAGCTAAACTAAACTAAAATACAAGCCAAGCATCAGATGTACTGCCAGACTTTGTCGATCGTTGTTTCCATAACGGCAACGGCGCAAAGATCACTGTAGGCTATTTCGACAACCTCGGCCCGGAACCTCCCCTTCTCCTGCCTTTTATTGAAGGCGTCCATTACTTCAGTGGAGTCACTGAGCGTGCGTCTTTGTGGAGAGCTGCCGTCATGCGTCCGGGGGTGGTAGCCAATGTAAATGCTTTTGAGCTTTTCCTGTTCTTTGTTCATTTTCTGTCCTCGTTGTTCTTTGGTTGTTCTGTTCAATCCTGGGGTGGGTGTTCGTTATCCGGCCTTAGCTATATCAGATATGTATATTCTATTAGACGCCTAATGTTATTTTCCGGTTGGCTGTATATCACCAAAAAGTTGATAGCCGTTGGTTGATATATTTTTTTTCTGCTACGCTATTTTCTAACCTTATACCCCTCCAGCTTAAATGGCATTTTGGTTTATCATTATGTAACACGTTCCGCAATATAATAAGTTCTTTTGGGGAGAGCAAGCTGGTAGTCAGGCTTGCTAGGCTAAATTTTAAACCAGGCAGGAATAACAGAAGTAGCCAACGCCTTCAATGCCAAGCATTACAGCGTTTACGTAT